>DATGIO010000170.1:0-16659 GCA_035295685.1 Candidatus Angelobacter sp. | reverse complement strand
TCGCCGTATACTGCACCGCCTGCATCACGAGCTGAAACTGCCGGTGTATTGCCTGCTGGATAACGACCCTTGGGGGTATTACATCTACAGCGTGATCAAACAGGGATCGATCAATCTTGCCTACGAATCGCGTCGCATGGCGATCCCCGATGCGCGTTTCCTGGGATTGCGCAGCTTGGATTATGGCCGCTGCCAGCTGAGCCCCAGCGTGCAAATCAAATTGAACGATCAAGACATCAAACGCGCTCGGCAAATCGCGCAGTATCCCTGGTTCGCCAACAAAAAGCCCTGGCAAAAGGAAATCGAGCTGATGTTGAAGAACGGCTTCAAGCTCGAAGTCGAAGCCCTAATAAGCAAAGACATCAGCTATGTTACGGAAGAATACGTACCCGCCCGATTGAAGGAGAGCGAGTTCCTCGACTAGCTGGTGGGGTTGAGAATTCACAACTTCGAACAATGCTGGCACCCTTCACTGTCGCTAAGAGCTTGCAGAATGTCCGTGCGACAGCTGGAGTGCCGCATCAATTCTTGGGCGACCTTGATATCCACACTGAGCCACCGGAGATCCGTCGCCAGCGAATGACGAAAACTGTGCCAGCCGATCTGCTTGTCGACGATTCCATTCCTCGCGAGTGCGGGTCGAATGCTCCTCTCCAGAATGCTGTCGGGGCTTAGGGGCTTGTTGCCCGTAAACCGAGGCGAGGGAAACAGGAAATCCAAATCGGTTGCGTAGGGCGATTGCGCACGCCACTCCAAGAGAGCATTCAGTATGAGCGGATGAATTGGAGTGGGACAGTGTGATGACTCAGTTTCGTCGTTCCAAAACGGTTCGGACGCAAGACCGCAGAACGTTGACTTCCATCGTTCGCAGGTTCAGATCGGACCATGTTTCGGAGACTATGTTAAAGCGATCATTTCTGAGCGACGTAGCCCAGTGCTGCCGATCAGCAGAACCATTGCTCGATCACGTACCCATAGTTGCTGTACGAGATTTTGAAACTCTTCTGGGTTAAGAACATCTTTGTCTCGCAATCGCTTTTTGAGATGCCCTCGCCTTGCTGATGGGATTGAAAGTGAGCCATTCATGTCGAATGGCGTGATTATAAAGTACGGACAATATAGATTTAAGTTTTGCTTGGGAGCTTGGCGCTAGTCGAAGGGAGTTCAACCACTCTTCAACCTGCATCGTTTGACCGCGCTGAGTTCAAAATTCCCCAACGAGGCTCGCAATTCCCTCTGCACCAGGTGGGCCCAGGACAGAATCACTCAGGATTAATGTGCCACCTTGCGGCACGCCGGCTGTTTCACTGCTGAGAGCAGCCTATCCACCAATTCCTTTGTTGGCGCTGGGTCCTTGAGGATCTCCCAACCGGTGAAAACAGCGATCAAGTCTTCCTGTGGGAAGATCATCAGCCTTTGCCCGCCGAATCCTCGGCCCATCCAGACAAACTTCTCATCGCGAGGATACAACCACCACTTGAATCCGTACTTAAAATCGTTGTCGAGGCGGCCGGTATTGACATAAGGCGTCAGAGACTCCTTTACCCACTCCTTGGATACGATTTGCTTCCCATTCCAATTTCCCTCGTGCAGATAGAGATAGCCGATCTTTGCCAGATCCTCGCCGCTGAGATAAAGACCGCCCTCGGTGTCCACTACTCCGAGAGGACTGCGTTTCCAGCGATGCCTGATTCCGAGCGGCGCAAAAAGGTACTTCTCGCTATAAACATCAAGATCCTGCCCGGTTTCTTTCCGGAAGATGTAAGCAAGGAGCTCGGTGGCCCCGCTGTTGTAATTGAAAATCTTGCCAGGCTCCTCCGCCATCGGCTTGTCGATCACGTATTGCACCCAGTCATCGGCACTCTCCATGAGGCTAGCATCGCTGTGCGGATCATCGTATGGAACCTCTTCGTTCCAGTCCAACCCGGCCGTCATGGTGAGAACGTCTTTGAGCGTCAAACGTCTTTTTCGGTCGTCAACGTTCTTTACTTTTGAGACGTCAAAAAACTTCAACACAGGCGTGGCTAGACCGGCCTTGAAATCGCCTCGATTGATGGCTACACCGAAGACAACGGAAGTGACGGTCTTACTGATGGATTGCATCGTGTGCATCTCAGTACCGTGATAGTACGGGTGCCACTTGGGATCGAAGTAGTTGTACGGACCGGTCAGGCGTGCATTCAGCGGTCCCCTTGTTTTGGCCTCCTTTCCGTAAATCTGGCCGTAATTATGCATATATTTGCGCTTGAAGACCTCCTGGCCGCAGCGGAACACCTGAAAACTATCCACCAGCATATATTTACCTTGCGCGATATCGGAATCAATACTCGCAAGCACGGAGGCATCGATTCCAACGCTTGTCGGCGTTCCCATATACCAGCCATGGGTTGGCCAGACCGTAGCGGGGTCGGTTGCCGCCTTTGAATCATCTGCAGGTAACATTGCCGTTGGGAATGCAAGAACGCTTATGATCACGATGGCCGCGAGTACATTTTTTCTCATCGATCCTCTCCCTTTAGCAGCTGCCCATGGATTGATGGCAAGGCTGCTGGTACTGTACTTCAAAAATCAAGTTCCCGACGCGCCCATAGCCCGGCATGCAAATCTGGCGGAAGCGCGTTACCCTCGGGCTTCGATAAGCCCGTCTTCATCGAAAGAATGCTCCAATAAATCACGCCATTCATGCTCATGCCCAAGGCTTTGAGCCAGCCCTCAACAATCAGGTTGAGGCCCACCCCCAGCCTCCGCATCATCAGGACTTGCTCTTCACTTTCAGCATCTCTAACTTGTTCGGACACAAATCCTACTTAATTGCATTCCACGCCACCACCACACCACTAAACTTTGCCTGGCCAAGTTCTGGCTCATGTGTTTCTCCGTTCATGCGCACCGGCTGATTCGGAGCAACATTCTGCATATGAAAAACAATCGGGCCGGCAAAGCTGAACCCAGATTGGTTTCTGCTAAAGTCTTTCCAAGCAGCCATGTTCAAACCGGGGGAACCATTGATGACCAAGATGCCTTCTTTATTCCGATCTAGTGAATGTCACCGGCACGTATTGATTGCGACCACTCTTTGCTTGCTCAGCCTAGCCGCTCGTGGTCAGACCGCGCCCCTAACCCCGGACATACCCGCTAAATATCAGGCTCCGACGGCCTCCTACGACTATATTAAACGGGAAGTAATGATTCCGATGCGAGACGGAGTTCGTCTCTATACTGTGATTGTCTTGCCTCGGGGCGCCAAGAATGCACCGATCATCCTCACCCGCACTCCCTACAATGCTGCCAAGCGGGCGGAGCGCACCCAATCTCAGCACATACTCTCGGCCCTTCCCCAGGGCGACGAAGTGTTCGTCGCCGATGGCTATATCCGCGTCTTTCAGGATGTCCGGGGCAAGTACGGCTCCGAAGGCGACTATGTGATGACCCGACCATTGCGGGGGCCGCTGAATTCGAGCGCCACCGATCACTCCACCGACTCCTACGACACAATCGATTGGCTGGTAAAGAATGTTCCGGAGAGCAACGGCAAGGTTGGAATGCTTGGAAGCTCTTACGAAGGCTTCACGGTCGTTATGGCTCTAGTCAATCCGCACCCGGCTCTGAAAGTCGCGGCGCCGATGAGCCCCATGGTCGATGGTTGGATGGGCGACGACTGGTTTCATTTCGGTGCGTTTCGCCAGACGAACTTCGATTATTTCACCGGACAGACCACTGCGAGAGGGGAAGGACATCCTGTCATCCGCCAGGGATATGAAGATTACGACAATTTCTTGCGCGCTGGCTCGGCAGGAGATTTCGCAAAGGCTGCTGGTTTAGACCAACTGCCGTGGTGGCACAAGACTGCTGAGCACCCCGCGTATGATGCTTTCTGGCAGGAACAGGCGCTTGACAAAACGATGGCCGCACAACCGCTAAAGATTCCGACGATGTGGATTCAAGGCCTGTGGGATCAGGAAGATATGTGGGGCGCAATCCACTGCTATCTGGCAATGGAACCGAAAGACACCCACAATGATATGAACTTTCTGGTAATGGGACCCTGGCGCCATAGCGGAGTCAACTATGAGGGTTTTGCTCTGGGGCCGATGAAGTGGGAGGGCGATACCGCTCTTCAGTTTCGCCGCGATGTACTCAAGCCATTCTTCGATCAATATCTCAAAGACGGTTCGCCGAGAGCCGATACTCCACCAGTGCTCATCTACAACACCGGCGAGAACCATTGGGATCGGCTCAAATCCTGGCCACTCGCGTGTGCGACTGGTTGTCCCGCAAAATCGAAGCCACTCTATCTCACAGCGGGCCTCGGTTTGTCATTCGCTCCTCCAATAGGGCGCGATGCCAAGTCGGCTGACAGTTATGACGAGTACGTCTCCGATCCCAGCAAGCCTGTGCCCTACCTGCCGCGCCCAATCGCTTTCTCTGATGGCGATGCCTGGAGGCGATGGCTGCTGGTGGATCAACGTTTTGTAGCCGATCGACCCGATGTACTTTCCTACATGACGCCCGTCTTAACCGAGACTTTGCGGGTCAGCGGCGCGCCAGTGGTGAATCTGGTCGCTTCGACAAGCGGCACAGATAGTGATTGGGTGGTGAAGCTCATTGATGTATATCCAGATGAGGTGGCGAGCCGCCCAGAGATGGGTGGCTATCAACTGGGGATTGCGATGGATATTTTTCGTGGGCGGTACCGTACAAGCTTCGAGGTCCCCCAAGCGATTACGCCGAACGTGCCGCTGCCTTACAAGTTCATTCTGCCCACGGTCAACCACGTATTTCTACCGGGTCACAGGGTAATGGTGCAGGTGCAGTCGAGTTGGTTTCCTCTATATGATCGAAATCCGCAGACGTTTGTGCCGAATATCTTCTTCGCCGTACGGCAGGATTACACCAAAGCTGTTCAGCGGATTTACCACGTGACGAACGCATCCAGTTTCATCGATCTGCCCACCGTTCCGGTGCAATGAGAACGAACAGCTACTACATTACGGTTTTGCAGTCCTCAGCGCACTGCGGGAGGTGAGTGTGAAGGTGGATAGCGCCCCTCGCGACTGCAAGACCGTTCGACAGGCGCAACCCCGATGTCCAGAGATCGGCTTATGGATTCCGGAGGGAGGGGAGCGGCCTTCTCTTGGTGCCTACTCTTTGGAATTCTGTTGTTTGTAGCTGTTCGATATTGAATTTATTGCAGCCGTTTGTTGAAAGCTGTTGAGCCCGCGGCTGTACACGGAATGGTCCATCCCCTCAACGGAGTTGTGCAGCGAGTAGTGCCAATAACGCCAAAAACCCTATCCATGTGATGATGTCGCTCACTTGCTCCTCCAGAAAAAGAAGCATGTGTTAAGCAGAGTCCAGCTTCTTTGATTCATATCGCGGCGGGAATAAGATTTCCATCAACATTCCATAATGACTTCGTAAGGGAAGAATCGATTTTCGAGGCCTTGAGCGTGGATTTCAGAACTCCATATAAAAAGCCTTACTTTCCCCCAAAATTCCCCTAAGCCATGTTTTTGATCGCGGAGTCGTTGCTAGAATCCACGCAACGTCACAATGCTGTGGCACATTCCCCTCTGTTCTGAGCGCAGAAACGTGATTAGACCAACTGTGGAGAGTTTCCCATTTCATGGACAACCACGTCCAAAATAAGCCTCCTATTTATTGGCGACTTGCGCCTCTGGTGCGCCCATATTTGCCGCATCTGGCTGCCATATTCCTGCTTGGGGCGGTCGCAGCTCCCATTGGATTGCTGCTTGTGTTTCCTCTCAAGATCGTCGTGGACAATGTCATCGGCAGCCTTCCATTACCTCGCGTTCTCGATGCCCTCTTGCCCAAAACATTACTCGGCTCGAAGGCAGCCTACTTAATCCTGGCAGTCGGAATGCTGCTGTTTCTGAACCTGCTGATGAATCTCCAGTCCTTTGTATGGTGGATGCTACAGGCGTACACCGGAGAAAGACTGGTGCTTGATTTCCGGGCAAAGCTATTCTGGCACGCACAGAAAATGGACTTGGCTTTCCATGACAGGCGTGGGACGAATGACATCGCCTATCGTATCCAGCATGACGCAGCCGCTATCCAATACGTCTTTATTCAGGGAATGGTCCCTCTCGTCACTTCTTGTTTGAGCTTCATCGCCCTTTTCTACGTAACTATTCGGATGGATTGGAAGCTGGCTGTGGTTGCGCTAGCGCTGTCGCCGTTGCTGCTTCTATTGGCGCGAGCATCGAGCTATAGGGCACGCGACGGGTGGGAGGGCATCAAGAAACTGGACAGTGGAGCCATGCTGGTTCTCTATGAAACGCTTGCATCGATACGGGTTGTCAAAGCTTTTGGTAGAGAGTCGTTCGAAAACCAGCGGTTCCATTTGCGCTCTCGGGAGCGAATGACGGAGCAGATCAAGGTTGTGTCGCAACAGGCTCTGTTTCACTTATCGATTACCACGACAATCGCAGTGGGTAGCGCCGGCGCCCTGTGGATCGGAGTGCGACACGTACAGTCGGGCAAGCTGACCTTGGGCGATTTACTGCTGACGATGGCTTATATGTCGCAGCTTTACGATCCGTTGCGAACGATCAGCAGCAAGCTGCCGGAACTCCAAGGATGGATGGTCAGTGTAAATCGGTCACTGGCTATTCTTGACGAAGTCCCGGAACTTCCCGATCCCCGGCATCCCGTCTTGATCGCGCGGGTAGAGGGACATCTCTCTTTTCGAAACGTCGGCTTCTCCTACACGAACTCCAGGACCGCGCTGGACCGTGTCTCGTTTGAGATTCCAGCGGGTGCCCGGGTGGGAGTCATCGGTCCCAGTGGTTCTGGAAAAAGTTCACTAATCAACTTGATTGCGCGTTTCTACGATCCGGATTGTGGCCAGATTCTTCTAGATGGGCGAGATTTGCGTGACTATCGCTTGACCGATCTGCGCAGGCAATTGGCCATTGTCCTTCAAGATACGATCGTGTTCTCGGCGACGGTGGCCGAGAACATTGCTTACGGCGATCCAAGCGCCGGCCGAGAGGAAGTCATTGAGGCCGCACGCCGCGCTCGGGCGCATGACTTCATCACCGCTCTTCCTCAAGGTTATGACACGAAGATTGGCGATGGTGAGTGCCGCCTCTCCGGCGGCGAACGCCAGCGTCTGGGCATAGCCCGCGCCTCTCTTAAGAACGCTCCTGTAATGATCATGGACGAACCCACGAGCGCCGTTGATGTCGACACTGAAGATGAAATCATGACGGCCATGAGACGGCTGGCGGAAGGCCGCACCACCCTTGTGATCGCCCACAGGTTGAGAACACTCCGCGAATGCGACCTATTTCTGGCCCTCCATCAAGGATCGCTGATGACAATAACGTCCAACTTTGACGAAGCGGTCCAGGCGTTCTCAAGAGCTGACTGCATCCAAAGTCTGATGTGAGCACATCTGCTCAGGGTGGCGCGGAAATTTCGGCAAGGCCTGCAACGGCGCAGGCGCGTCGATCTGCAATGCGAATTGCCTACACGCTCGCCGCTCGGGGCGGGAGCGCTTCGAGAGTAACTCGGCCCCGGTCGTGGGCCGCTTCGAGATCTCGCAAACCGGTGATCGCTTCCATGGCCAGATTGGGACTCTCCAATCGGGCTCAGATCGTCGAGTCTCAGAAACGTGGAGTCGAAGTGAATCTTTGTCAGCATGTTAGACAAGTCTGGTGGCTGATCGACTTTGAGGTAAGCGTGCCGGCAAAGCCTTCTTAAACCCCGCGTTTCAAATTCCTATTCCGGCGAGTAAGGGAGCCACAAGGCCGGGCCAGTGTAGCGGTTGAGGGGCCTGCTGATGCCATACGCAATCCGGTCATGCGCGCTTCCAATCAAGTTTGTAACGCGACTCGGAGGCACGAATCTTTCAGCACGGCACTCAAAGACATTTGGCAAAAGGTCCTCGATGCCAACGTGTTTGTCCGCAATCGAGTATGGATCGATAGGACAGAGTAAATGGATTAGGTCAAAGGGCAGCGAAGAGGAGTTGATGAATGAAATGGATTTTCAGGCGACTATGGCTTGGAACCATAGCTGCAGCAATAGGTGCTTTATTCCTGATGCCTGGCGTTTTCGCCGGTCACAAAGAACATCCATATAGGCATGCCGATGTTGATATCCCGGTATCGCTTGCGGTTGGCGTCGTCCGAACGCCAGAGTTTTCAACCCGAGCCGAATGGTATGACATCATGGTTCAGGTAGAGAAGCCTATGCCATTCGTTCGAATGCAGTGCATGATGGGGGTTGCTCCGAATTGGCACACTGAGGATTGCAGCATCAATGATCCTCTTCTTCGGGCGGACTGGTCGGTGTGGGATGGCGAGCAGATGGTTGATAAGGGCTCGATTCCCAATCGTTGCGCATGTAAATTCGAAGACAAGTATATCTATAAATTTATCGGGAGTTTCGGTGCAGATGCTGACAAGAAGTATGTCGTGGAAGTGAAATTTACCGGAGACGGCACACCGCTAGATATCGCCAATCCTCACTTAATCATTATTCAGCACAGACATAATTGAAGCATGTAGGATTGTAGCTGAGTGTCCTGCCGCTAGTGTTTTTTCACAGAAATAGATGAATTAATTGGCGGATGCAATATTCTCTACACCAATGCTGAGCCTGCATATGGGAACCAATGAGTTCTCGCGAGTGGCTGGCGTTCCAACGTTCATATATGTCATCCGCGAATGAAAGACAGCTTTTCTGGCGAGGTAGGAAAGACGCGTATTTGTGCCCGGCCCCTTATGAGGAATATTCTCCTGAACCAGATAGAATTTGCACTTCTTCTCTTAATCATGAAAGCGGCATATAAGCTGCTCTGAACTCTGCAGGTTCTGGATGCCGCTGAGCCCTCATTCTGACACGTCGCAATACGAGGGGTGATTTGTCGCGGTTGACCTCCCGCATGGAAAAAATCTACCTTACGGTCACCTGCAGGCCCGAGGTATGCGGCACCTCGACTGCGCACCGGCCGTGCTTGAGAGACGCGCGCTTCGATTCGGGCGTGATGTGCGCCTTCCGTGAGTCCAACGCCTGCGCATGCAGTATAGCCGACTCCACCGCGCCGCTGCGGCTTGGACCAAAGTCGCGCGTCAGATCCTGGCTTGGTACGACAAGTATCTGAAGGAAGAGTCCGCCTCGGCTAAGTAAAGAAACAAAACTTGACGGCTGTTTCGCCAGGACCCTTGATTGCGAGTTTCGATCCCTCTGCCGTTCCTGAATTTCTCCCCGCGGCCCCCAATCAGCCGAAACCTTGGCAACTGGCTGGACGGATCGGATGCGACGATTCGAAGCGCAGCCGCTTACAACGCCGGAGGGCGGCCGCCGCTTTAAAGCTGTCAAGGGGCGTTGCCGACCAAATCAGAAGCCCATTACACTTTTCGCATGTCGACTTCCGTGATTCGATCCGTTGCAGTTCCTTCACTGGATACCGAGAGACTTCTGCTTCGGGGTCCTCAGATTGATGATTTTGCGGGCTCCTCTTCGATGTGGGCTGATCCTAATGTAACGCAATACATTCTGGAGCGCCCTTTGACAGGAGAGGAGTGTTGGAGCCGATTCTTGCGCTACGTGGGGCATTGGGCGGTGCTCGGTTTCGGATACTGGGTCATGATTGAGAAACAAACAGGTAGTTTTGTTGGAGAAGCAGGATTCGCTGACTACAAGCGGGAAATCGAACCGTCGCTGAGAGACTTGCCAGAGATCGGCTGGGTATTGAGGTCGCACGCGCACGGCAAAGGTTTCGCCACCGAAGCAGTACGGGCGATCACGGCATGGGGAGACGTCCAATTCAAAACACCCACTGCTTGCATCATCGCTCCTGCCAACACGGCTTCGTTCCGCGTAGCGGGGAAGTGCGGGTACCGCGAAATACTCCGCACCACGTACCACGGACAACCGACGGTAATGCTATCGCGGGCGAACCCGAAGGCTGGACACTAAATCCTTCTCGTGCGTTTCGCGAGAACGGTCAAAGGACTATTGCAGAGGCGAAATGTGCGTCCAGTAAGGGCACAATCAGTGAGCCACCGTGTCCTTTTTTTGAATATCACTAACAGGCTGTCAGTACCGTTAAGACCCAATAAGTTAGCTGGAAATATTCCCCTGCCACGGCAGAGGCTGTGGGTTCGAGCCCCGTCGTTCCCGCCAGAAAGTTCGCTCTTTGAGCATTTGGGTTCGACGAAATCTCGTTCGCCTGCCTCAATCTGGGTGGCTTGCGACCAACATCCGGATCCCGCTTGTCGAATTCACTCCGAATCGTCCCTGCGGCATCCTTTCACCTCCATTGCCGCGCGGCTTCCATACGTCAACGCGTGCGGTTGAGGATTCCATGCTCTTCCATTGCAACTATTGTCCATATCGCCCGAGGAGACAGAATGGCCCCCATATCAAGAAGAGAATTCATCCGCACCACTTCATCCAGCGCTATTGTCGCTGCATTTCTTTCCACCACCGGCCGCACGTTGCATGCCAGCCCTCTCGGCATGCCCATCGGATGTCAGGCCTGGCCGGTGCGAGACATGATCGCGAAAGACTTCCGCGGCACTCTGAAGGCACTTCGCGCCGCCGGCTTTCAGTCCATCGAGCTCTGTTCTCCCGTTGGTTATACCGACTCCGGCTTCTCCGTCCTCGCGAAATACAAAGGCTCAGAACTCCGCCGCATCCTCCACGAGGAAGGACTCACCTGCGTCAGTAGTCACTTCTCCATGGAAGAACTCCGCAAGAATCAGGACGACCGCATCGCATGGGCCAAAGACGTTGGCCTGACACAAATGCTGGTGCCCAGCCTCGATGGTCCGAAGAATCCCACGCTCGACGACGTAAAGCGTGCCGCCGACGAATACAACAAGATGGGTGAACGCGCCGCTGCAGCCGGCATCGTGCAAGGTCTGCACAACGAAGATTTCGAACTCAGCAAAGTCGAAGGCCAGCGAACCTACAACCTGCTTTTTCAGCTCCTCGATCCAAAGCTTGTCAAATTCCAGTTCCAGGTATCCACCATCAGCGATGGATACGACGCAGCCGAGTACTTCACGAAATACCCCGGCCGCTTCATCTCCATGCACGTCCAGGGCTGGTCGGAAAAGACGCGCAAGATCGTCCCCGTAGGCCAGGGCACACTCGACTGGCACAGAATCTTCACTGCGGCAAAGATAGGCGGCATCCAGAACTACTTCGTCGAAATGGACCTGCCGCTGATGAAAGCCAGCGTCCCCTACCTGTGCAATTTGCAGGTCGTATGACCCTCCTGTCACAGCACCCATCGAGTGGCAATGACTTTTCCATGGACGTCAACGTCCTTGCGCGTCATCCCAGAGTGATCGGTCCATGCTTTGCGAAACTGCGCCCAGCGATCCATTCGGCTTTGCTGCTATGTGCGGTCTTATCCTTGTGGGCGCTTGGCGTCGGAACGATTTCCTACGCTGCCGCGCTACTTCCGTGGACCCGTTGGTGGCGCTCCGCTATGAATGAGAGCGCAACAGACCTTCCCCATTGGAATTAAAGAGAAGCAGGGCATAAAGGGGTTGGCCGCCCCTTTCCTCTGCACCACAAATCTCCGCCCAAGCCTCTCCTCTGATAGATCCCTCGCCGTTTACCACAATTTATTTAAAATGGGGATTCAAAGAAAATCTTCGTCATACATACATGAGGCGTTTTCATCTGTTTGAAATCGCGGATCAGAATTGGTGCCCACCTTTGATTCGCAGAGCTGTGACCGCTTTCCTGGCAACTGTGGGATCACGCACACGTATTTACCTGCCAACCATCGATATTGTCGAGCGGGCGCGTAGTCTGTCGACGAACAAAGGCATGGTTGTGCTATGCGCAGGATCGGGGGGCGGCATACTGGATATGGTGAACACCCTCTCGCCTGGAGCCAAAATCATGCTTACCGATCTCGTACCTGATCTTCGCTTTACTGGAGATTCATCGGCGGTGACTTATGATCCTCGTCCAATTGATGCACGGCATATACCTGCTGACCTCAAGGGCGCCAGGATCCTCTTTGGTTCTTTTCATCACTTCAGGCCGGATGACGCCAAAGCGATCCTGGAAAGTGCCGTGCATGCAAATGAGCCGATTGCTGTATTCGAAGGCACAGAGCGCTCCGTACGTGGAATTGCGGTCTGTTTTCTCATTCCCATTCTTGTGCTATTCATGATGCCTCTGATAAGGCCGGTCCGTATTGCGTGGTTGGTCCTAACTTATTTGATTCCCATACTGCCAGTGATCATTTTCTGGGATGGACTGGTGTCTTCGCTGCGTTCCTACACACAACTGGAGATGCGAGCACTCGTGGAGGCACTCACGTCCTACGAGTGGGAGGTCGGGGTATTATCCGGCCCTCATCATGAACGTATTTCCTATTTGTTTGGAACGGGAAGACACAGGTGAGGGGTCGTACCCGGAATGAAAACACCGTTGAGTGAAGTTGGGTCGGGGGACGGCAAGCAATTGGAAGTTGCCAATAGAGCGGAGACTCCCGCGTCAAGCGCGGTAGGTGTGGCCTCGGCGGAGGCGCTGATCTGCAGCCTGCGCCATCTGCTTCCAGTTAGGAAGAGGTGGCTAAGAGCGCTTTCTGGATCTGTTTCATTGCGGGGTTCTACGCCAAGCTGCAATCCGAAGTCCAACAATGGCGCAAGCTAATCTTCAGGTCCGCGCCAGAAATCGGTAGATCTTCGTCCGCCGGCATCATCTCAGTAGCTGGAAAAGAAAATTCTCTCTCTTGGCGTGCTGGACAGATTGTTCCGTTTACGCTGTTTGGTAGTGGCATGGAAGCAAGACATAGTTCCTCGATTTGGGAACTTGGAACAACGTCACTCCAGCAAATAACGCTCCTATTCGCCCTTAGCGTTTAGCGAATCCTGTAAACACGTCTTTCCCCTTCGCCTTCGGCTGGGGTTAACCAACCCTGACAGTTGTCGCACGGCGGTTTGCTTCTGCCAAACTGATCGCGCGAATGGACCCGTATATTGGCTTTTGCTACACCGGCCGAAAACAATCGGTCCACAGAATCAATTTCCGCGCAGTTGTCCGTTGACCAGCCTTCCAACTTGGCGACATTGGCGAGAACTGCCCGGAGGCTCGCGTGCAGCACACCTCGCACCTTGCCGTGAGCATTGACTCCCTTTCGCTTGGTTGCCGGATTCTGGATATCAATTCCTCCGCAGATCGTATTCTTATCGGCAGGATGCGCGGAGAATTCGAGACTCACGTCTGCTGCCGTTTGCGGCGGCGGGGGCGGGACCGCCACCGGTTCATAGGCATCACAGCCCTTATAAACGAGGCTTCCGTAGCAGCCAGCTTGTGCGCCGGTAACGTTCTGAGGTATCCAGCCCCACCCGACATTCACCCGTCCACTCGCGACACTATCGTGAATGGCGAGGCGGCCCGAGAGCGGATTGATAGGGTTGCTGTCGCGGAGAGTCACGTTCTTGTGGCATTGATTGCAGGTGTACTTATGAGTGAACATACTTTCCTCTTTGACAAAAAACGTACAAAATTGTGAAGCCTGAAAACTCCAGTTTTGTGATCATGGTTACGGGTAATGTCGCAAAGACCCAATAAGCACGCCACTTTACTCTTAAGAAAGGCGCGGAGTCCTTACTCCAGCTTGACTTGCTAATCTGTTCGCCCTATAAAACGCAAAATACTAAGCAAAGCCTTCACATTTATGTTTCAGTCTTTGTATGTTTAGATTTCTTTGGAAGTGATGAGCGTGTAATGGATGTGGTGGCCAGGGACGGTTTTGTTAAGCATTACACGCCTTGTGGAATTCCTGCGGCGGGCATTCTCTTGGACCCGAAAGCGGGTCTAAGTCCAACGGCTGCTAGGAGTTGACGGTCGAGAATGCCAATTAGCAGTTCAATTGGACAAGGATCCAATATAAAAGAATTAACTGCCAAGAAGTAAGCGCGATGTTGCAACGGCGACGGTTCAGCAATTTAGATGGCTCTGGCTATCTGATCTTATGGGTTGAAATAGGTAGTGCATTCGCGGTAGGTTGGGAAATTTGCTCTGAATCAAACTCCATGACGCAGGCGGGAACCATGATGGACCACTTCTCACCATTGCTGTAGGTGAAATATGCAGCCTTCCAATCTGGCGTGAAGGCCGGTGATGCATTAGGACCTTGCCCCCAACCTGGAGAGGAAGCCCATCTTACCTCGCCGTCAAAATATCTTAAGAGCGGTCGAGGTCAGCTATTGAAGCCCGGTTTTTATGATTAGGGTCGAGGACTAAGCTCAGCAACCGATCATCTTCTACGAAAAGAAGATCTTTTTCCTGCAGCTTCGCGATTTCCTTCTGAACATCTATCTCCGGGAGCACGTTCTGCAGGTCCGCTTGACGCACTGGTTTCTCCAGATGCTCCAGCAGCAATTTTCCGATTTCGCCAACACGATGTTCAACTACCGAGCCAGAGCGCGAGTCGTAGACGGCGTCATTCTGATGCAAGAACAATCTGGGCGGATTTGGCCGGTCCTTCCATGCGGCAAGCCATTGATTGACAACCACACGAAGCTTATCAATCCATTCCACCATGGTGGTGAAATATTGCGGCTCATTGCTTTCTGTATTTTGATCCATGAAATAATAGGCCAGATTCTCCAGTGCTTCTTTTTTGAAGGGATAAATCAATGGATAAAAATCTAGAGGGCGCAAATCAAGCCCATATTGAGCAGGTTGGTTGAAGTAGGGACTGAATCGGTCAAAGCGGACGGGAAAAGCGCCAGCCG
The DNA here is from genome assembly GCA_035295685.1 of Candidatus Angelobacter sp. Classification (GTDB taxonomy): domain Bacteria; phylum Acidobacteriota; class Terriglobia; order Terriglobales; family Acidobacteriaceae; genus Angelobacter. The sequence goes on along the minus strand of DATGIO010000170.1, from coordinate 1,909 downwards.
GTGGGAACAAATGTAGAAGGAGCGGAATTACCTTTATATATCGGCGATAGACATCATCACCTTCACCGGGAAATCCTACAAGCAGATTCCAGTTTGGCTCCAGTCCATAAAGAGCACACAGTTTTAAAAACCTCACATTCTGGTAGGCCGTGGTGCCTTTTCGCATCAGTTTCAGCGTGCTGGTCGCCAATGCCTCTATTCCTGGTTGGATGTGCTTCACTCTCGCCCGCGCTAATGTCGCTATCTCCTCTTCGCTCAGATCGGCCTTGACTTCATAGAAGATGTCCATATTGGAAGGCGTATTCAGTTTGGGAAGCACTTCAGCCACGTATTGCTTAGGCAGAATGTTATCCACCGCCATCAGGTGTACAACAGTGCCTGAATACTGGAATAGGGAATTGAACAGGTCAATCGCGAGATTGGGCTTCATAGCCCGATAGGTCATGGATGCGCTATTAAGGCCGCAGAATGTGCAATGAGCGCGCTGGCCCCACCAGCACCCGCGGGAAGTTTCCAGAGTAAGAGTGGGGCTGATCTTTCTGTCGGTGAAATACTCCCCCATGCGGGATATAAAGGAAGTGTAGTCAAGTTCGACGTGCGCATCAATGGTCAACTCCTCCCCCACCGTTATTGGCGTGGCCGTTTCCGGCATAGGCATTCCATGGTGAAAGACGCCTGGAATGGAAGAGGCCTTCCACATCTCTCTACTCATGCAAAGACTGACAAATTGCGGGAAGCTCTTGAGCGCCGGTCCGGAAAATACGTAATCGATGTCCTTGACTTCCCGGGCAATCACGCCTCCCATTGGAAATTCACAATTTGCTCCGCCCATGATCGTGATCAAAGCGGGATTGCGACGCTTGAGTTTCTTCGCCATGCTAAAGCTTGCGGTGTTTTGCATAAACATGGAAGTAAAACCAATTAAGTCTGCCTGATCAAGGGAGTATTTGGCGATTAGTTCTTCCATGAAGCGATCAACGCCGTGCCTTTTCTGCAATAGTAGTTCCCTGAGTTGTTGTGTGCCTGGATAGTAGCGGGGAAAATAACGATTGAAATATTTCTCGCTGTTGTCGGGTAACTCAGGAAATGCAGTATGACGAAAAAACCAGTCTCCAAGCCCGCTGTTGAGAGAATCCATAGAATCCGAAAGAAAGGCGTAGAAATCCAGATCCAAGTAGCGGACGAAATCATGATTCAAATAGAAAATCTCAATGGAGATGTGTGAGCCAAAAGTAGATTCTAAGACAGACTTAAGTTGTGTCAAAGCAATGGATGGCAAAGCAAGATTGGCAAACGGCATATTCACCAATGCAACTCGAAACGCCTTGGAATCATCGTTGCTCATGAGAGTCCTCCGTTATCCGTCTCCAACGTGAAGTGAGGTTCCAAGTGCGCAGCGCCCGACCGGTTCTCCCGGAATCCTCGATCAGACTACTCCGTTTTTGGTGTCTCCCACTTGCCTGAATCCGCAGAACGGAAAATGGCGTCGATCACCGCCATGTTTTTGAGTGTATCCTCAAGCGAAACCGGCACGTCAGCATCTCCGCGAACTGCTCTGGAGAAGAGGTCGCCTTGAATCGTGTACTGGTCGCACATAGGGAAATCTTGGATACTAATGCCGCTACCGAACACGTCGCGCCCGTCGTCTACAAGGATGCGACACGGCCGGTCTGTGGGAGCGTTAAACGGGATTTCGATTTCGATACGGCCCCGTGTTCCCAGGAAGTGGCTCCGCTGGTAGGGCACGAGCTGCGTGCTGCAAGTGAAAGTCGATTGACCCGAAGGAAAATCAAGGATAGCCGAGGTCAAACGGTCAATCTTCATGTGCGGGTCTCTCTCCACCAATCCCAACACGCGTGAAGGCTCTTCGCCGAACATGAACCGCGACGTGGCGATAGGGTAACATCCG
>DATGIO010000169.1:0-46691 GCA_035295685.1 Candidatus Angelobacter sp. | reverse complement strand
ATTGTGCGGGCTCTAATGCACCATTCCCAACAACGGCCTTGACATGGCGCAGTCCAACACTACCTTACCCCAAGTGCATATTTTCATCCCTCGTTGTGACCGGGCACGGTCATGGCCAACTATTGTCAATCGTCCCTTCGGGACTCTTATTCCTGCCTCCTAAGAGCCCGATCAAATGTAGAAACTCCAGCGCACGGCTAAAAGCCGGGCTCTTCCACAGTTGTGCAAACATTGTTCGCTGTGCAACGTGGTAGAAATCATGCGGCTGGCACGCCTGCAATTTCTAAATCGATCTCAAACCTAGAGCAGGAATTAAAGCGGTTCGACAACGCGAGCATGCCTTAACGAATTGTCTCTTTACCCCGGGGACCGATGGCCTGGTAGAGCCAAGCTTTCGCCAGCTTCAGATCGCGGCGCAAGGTGGCCGGAGAGATGTCCAGAGCTTGGGCCGCCATGTCTTGCTCCACGCCGCCAAAAAATACCATCTCCACAACCTGAGCTTTGCGCGCATCCAGATCCGCAAGCTTCTCCAGGGCTTCATGAATGGCAAGCACACCTTCGGGCGAGCCAGAGGATACCTCCATCTCTTCCAGAGGGACCACCTCGGCGCCACCACCACGCTTGTCCCGCAGGTTGGCGCGCGCATGATCGACAAGAATACGGCGCATGAGTTGAGCGCAAAGCGCATAGAAGTGCGCGCGGTTGCGGGCAGGGATCTCCGAACGGACCAAACGCAGGTACGCTTCGTGCACGAGCTCGGTCGGCCGAAGCGTGTGGTCTTGGGCTTCGTGGGACATACGCCGCCGCGCCAGCGAAAGCAGCTGCGGATAGACCAGGGGAATCAAACGGTCCATTGCACCGTGCTCTCCACCGCTCCAGGCCGCGAGCAGTTCAGTAATGTCGGAGTCCACTGTGCAGATAGCTTAACGCACCGCCCAGCCCCGGCAAAGAAGTTTGAGCGGGGGTGACGCAAATCCCCTTTACCCTGCCCGCACCTCGGGCTTTCTAGCATTGCGCCAATTCAGTTGGACATGCGCCGATTGCGGCTTTCTGCGATGGAAAACCCGCACAACGATTTCAATTCCCTGGAGTTGCTTTTGTTTAGGTGTCCGGTTCATTGTGACCGACGAGCACGGATCAGAAATTGCGGACAAGCGGGTAGGTGTGGCCTGGCGAGATGATGGAAACCCACCCTTTGCTCCGAGCGCACAAAACAAGAGCGCGCTCTCCACAAAGGATGGGGCACCCTCACTTCCCCGTGAGCACTAGATTTCTATGTTGCAGGTTGTGACGACCGCGGTCATTGAACGCAAACGTTGGGAACGCAAACCTGAAGCGCAAGCTGTTGTCGCCGCGAGAGGCGACTTCGGGTTCTCACGCACACTCAAAGGACAACATCGAAAACGCTCTAACGACCCTTGGCCTTATCGCCACGCAAGGTCATGACGGAGCTGGAGACGACGGCCACCAGCTTTCCATCGGCGCGGGTAATCTCGCAGGTGTAGAAGCTGACGGTTTTACCAAGCTGGATGGCCTTGGCCGTGGCGCGGATTTCGTCTTTCCAGAGCGGGCGGAAGAAGTTGATGCGAAGGTCAATGGAGGTGAAAGACTCTCCCTCGGCCAAGGTTGTGACGTGCGCGCTTCCGATCGCGGCGTCGGCGATGTCACACAGCACTCCGCCATGGACTGTGCCCATGGGGTTTCCGTGAATGGCGGGATCGGTTTTCATCGCCATGGTAGCTGTGGCCTCACCGATCTCCACCAGCTCGAAACCGAGGGTCTTGCCGATTCCAGGAGGATAGGACATCGAAGTCTCGTCCTCGGGGGTGAGAGTTTTGTTGACGTATTTCTTGAGCCATTCACCTATCGTCAGTTGCATTCTTTTCTCCGATTCAAGTTGCATGACATCCTCCAAGGCGCATTATGATACCCGCCCTTTGCGATTGTTGACGGGATCAAGCATTCAGACATGCTGTAAAACTATTCCACAGGCACCGCAAATATTTATGGCACTCGCAGCGCCCGGCTAAAAGCCGGGCTTTGGAGTTTCGACATTTTTCTACACTTTGTGCCACCCTTTTTAAAAGCTGTAATAGAAGTTCCGAAGGGACAATTCACCATAGCCCACCATGGTTCGCCGCTGTCTCGCATTTCTTCCTGTATACGAGGCCGGCGGTCGGCGGTAGTGAAGACGATGTGAACCAGGCAGCAGACATGGCTATGAGACATAAACCTCAGTCGTCCCTAACGGGACTTTATTTCTATTGGAACGGTTCCCACCATTAGGATTCGTCGCCTAAACGGCTCCGAACCCATGGTGGGCTATTGTCAATCGTCCCTTCGGGACTCTATTCCTGCCTCCTAAGAGCCCGATCAAATGTAGAAACTCCAGCGCCCGGCTAAAGCTGGGCTCTTCCACAGTTGTGCCAGCCTTTTCGTCAGTCAAATGTAAAAACCAACCCACAATCGATTTGTGCACTCCCGGGCGGTGGAACCGGCATTTATCATCTGCAAGCCTGTGGTTTGGGGTGCACAAATATTCAGTAACGTTAGAAACGAATCCTCGTCAGTTGACGATGTTTCTCTAGACGATCTTTCTCTATCAGTGGGCCGCAGGCGGCTTTCCGGATGACTTTACGTTCCGCACGAGCAACAGCAACGGAAGAGCGGCTAACGACAGCCACGCAAACGCACGGAAAATATCCATAAAGGAGAGCAGGCTGACCTGGCGCTCCAACTGGCGATAGAAATATCCCGGCGCAGCAGTTGAGGCGTCCGCGTAGGAAAAGCCCTTGCTCACAAGATAGTTGGCGACCCCTTCGATCCTGCCGCCAATCTGAGTTAGAGTCTGGCCAATTGCAGCCTCAAGGCTGTGCTGATGAAATTGGCGGCGGCGCTCCGCCATGGTGGTGACAAAGGCAATTCCAAAGCTACCTCCCCAGTTGCGGAAAAGGTTGGTGAGGCTGGAGGCGCGATTGTTCTGGTCCGGACGCAACTGCGAGTAGGCAAGCACGTTCACGGGGACAAAGAAGAAGCCATATCCAAGCCCTTGGAGAACCCTGGCGAGAGCGTAGTGATTGTAGTCGGTCGACAGTGTAAAGGTGCTGTAGTACCACATGGCCGCACCGACTGTGGCGAGGCTAAACGCCAGGAGCACACGCGCGGAGACAAGTTGCCGCTGGATCAACTGCGCGGCCACTGGAGCAAGGAAAGTAATCACCAGCGCTCCGGGGCCGAGAACCAAGCCGGCGTCGATGGCGCGATAGCCATAGAGGGTTTGCAGGAGCTGGGGAATGAGCGTGGTGCTTCCAAAGAGGCCGATGCCGAACACAAGAAAGAGCGCGGCGGCAATCGCAAAGTTACGGCTGGCCAGCAGACGGAAATCGATCACCGGTTCTTTATGGCGAATTTCCCAGGCCACCGTGGCTATCCAGCCAACGACGGCAATCGTCAGCATCCAGGTGATGAAGCTGCTTCCAAACCAATCTTCAATCTGGCCACGATCGAGGGCCACTTCCAGAGTGGCGGAGGCGATGGCGATGAGCGCAATGCCGATGCCATCGATTTCCAGCCTGCCACTGGCGCGCAGGGAGGCCCGTTCCGCCTCGAACTCGGGCGGATCTTTCAAGAGACGGCTGCTCAAGAAGAAAGCCAGAATGCCAATGGGGATATTAATGAAGAAGATCCATCGCCAACTATAGTTATCGGTAATCCAGCCGCCCAACACCGGACCCACGGCAGGTGCAGTGACTACCACGATTGTATAAAGGGCAAAGGCAGAGGCGCGCTTCGCAGCGGGGAAGGTATCCACCAGAATCGCCTGCGACACCGGCGCGAGCCCGCCTCCGGCCAACCCTTGCAGCACACGGCTGGAAAGCATGATGCCGAAGGTCGGGGCGAGCCCACAAAAGAGCGAGGTTAGCGTGAAGAGCGCCACGCAGCCGAGATAGTAGGTCTTCCTGCCCAATACACGGCTTAACCACGCCGACATCGGCAGGATGACCGCGTTCGCCACCAGGTAAGTCGTGAGAATCCAGGTGACTTCGTCGAAGCTGCGGCTCAAGCCCCCAGCGATATTCGGCAGAGCCACATTGGCAATGGAGGTATCGAGCAGTTCCATGAAGGTTGCCAGCGTGACCGTACCGGCGATGAACCAAGGATTAATGGCCGGTTTTCCCGGCACGCTTACAGCCGCTGCGGAGTTCACTGGACACCAACCGTCGGCTCAACTGACATGCCAGGCCGCAGCAGGTGCTCCGGATCCTGATCCTTCTCAAGCCGGATTCTTACGGGGAAGCGCTGCACTACCTTAACGTAGTTTCCGGTAGAGTTTTCAGGCGGGAACAAGCTGAAGAGCGGACCGGCGGCGCCGGGAAGGCTCTCCACTTTTCCCCGATAGTCGCGACCAAAGGTATCGACGTGGATAGTTACAGGCTGGCCCGCCTTCATGCGGCGAAGCTGCGTTTCCTTGAAGTTGGCGGTGATCCAGATATCGTCAATGGGAACGATAGCCATGAGGCTCTGCCCAGGCTGCACGCGATGGCCAAGCTCCACGGTCTTGCGGCCGATCACCCCGCTGATCGGAGCATAGATTTTTGTGTATCCCACGTTCAGTTCGGCGGTATGCAAGTCGGCACGCGCCTGCTCCAGATGCCCGGAGGCGGAGTCCGACTTGGCACGAGCATCGGCAATCTGCTGCGGGGCGCTGCGGGCGGAGTCCAATTGAGCGTCGCGCTGGGCGACCAGGCTGCGAGCTTCCGCGATCTTCTCCTCGCGCGAAGCGATCTCGGCGCGGTCGGCCTCTACCGCCTGCAAGGCGGCGGACGCATCGGTCTCATGAGCGTCATATTCGGAGCGGGAGATTTCGCGCTTTTCCACTAGCGCCTTGTAACGGGAGCGATCGCGCTCGGCCCGGGCGGCGAGGGCTTCGTCGCGCTGCAATTGGTGCTGGGCGGCGGTGAGATTTGCCTGTTCGGACTTCACCTGGGCCAACGCCTGCTCCTTCGCGGCCTCGGCAGCGTGAAGCTGCCCCATGGAGGAAGCATTCACAATGGGAACCGTGACCTGGGCCGAACGGGCCTCGGCGTTCCAGGTATCGAGGTTGGCCTTGGCATGCTCGAGTTCCGCTTGATAGTCGCGCGGATCGAGTTCCATCAGGAGCGTACCGGCTTCGACAAATTGGTTATTTTCCACTCGGGGATTGATGTAGCTGACGGTTCCACTGATGCGGCTGCTCACGAGATCGAGGCGGCCTTCGACTTGGGCATCGTCGGTGGATTCATAGTTCCGTCCGGCCAGCCACCATGCGCCGGTTGCCATCACTACCAGCGCGACCACAGACAGAAGCACCCAGCGCGGCATTTTTCTGGAGACGGGAGCCGCCGGTTTCTCCTTGCTCTCTTGATAGGCTCCGACGTCCGTTCCAACCTTGGTCCCCGATTCGCGGGACACAGTCTGTTCCTGTCCTTCGGGTTCGGTATGATTGCCGGCCTTGGCCGCTTCTTTTACATCTTCTAAACCTTTTGCTTCTTTTACTGCATTTGCTGAATTTTTCATGTCGATGACCGCGAGGTTCCCTTTGACTCCGTTATTGCCGTTGCTTCCGCTGTTACCGCTTATTTCACTACCGCCTATCTTGCCGTTGCTTCTGTCATTCTTTCCGGGCATAGTTATTTGCCTCCAAGCAGTTGGGGCAGCCGAGCTTCCGCTGCTCCCATGGCGCGCGCCAGAGAGATGGTGGCGACGTTAAAAGAAAACAAACTTTGAATGTAGTTTTCGCCGGAGGCCGTGACCGCCTCCTGGGCCTGCACGACTTCCAAATAGTTGGTGACGCCGTTGAGATAGCGGTCCTTTGATTGGGCGAGCGCACGCTCGGCGAGCGCCTTGTTATGCTCCGCGACCTTCACGCTGGAGTCGGAGGCGTTCAGATCCAAAGAGGCCACACGAATGTCATACCCTACCCGGCCTTTCAGATCTTCATATTCGGCCTCGCGGCGGGAAAGCTCCGATTGCGCCTGAGCGATATCGGCGCTTATCCGTCCTCCGGTATAGAGAGGCACGGAGACCCTGCCCACCACGCTGAATACCTGATTGAAGTTTCCCACGGTGGTACCGGCTCCGCCATAATTAGCGCTCGTGGATACAGATGGAATACGCTGGCCTTTTTCCGCCTGGAGAGCCAATTGAGCGGAACGTACCTGGGCCTCGGCACTGCGAACGTCGGAGCGGTTGCGAAGCGCCTGAGCCAATGTCTCTTCCGGTGCGAGGCCAGGAAGAGGACGGTATGCAAGGGGATCTTTAATACTAAAGTCCTGATCGATGGCCAGACCGATGATGCGAGCCAAGGCCAACTTGTCCTTTTCGTGTCGATTCACGGCGTTGGTCAATCGTTGCTCGGCCGATTGCCGCTCCACTTCCGCGCGGATCGAGTCGATCTCGGGGGAAACTTCGGACTTTACACGGTCTTCGGTCAGACGCTCGAGTTCCGCGGCTGATGCAAGCTGCGCCTTTGCGGTCTCCACCCTCGCAGCGCTGGCGATCGCCTGCACGTAGGCGGTCCCAACGGCGAAGACAACCACATCACGAGAGTCGCGGACGTTGAGTATCGACGCCTCCTCCGCAGCCTTGCGCGACCGATACTGATTATGGAGTTCCGCGCTGTAGATGGTTTGAGTCATGCTCACGCGCGTATCCTGATATCCGAAGCCCGAGGTGGTTGGAGGCAATGGTGCTATGCCGGGAGCTGCCGGTAATTTCAGACCGATCTCCTTCAAGCTAAGATCCTCGTAAGCCGCCAGCCCACCGGCTGAAATCTGCGGCAGAAGCGCTGCGAGTGCGCGCAGACGATCCGCACGCACGGTGGCGTTTCCTTGCGTCGACTCGATCAAGCCAAGGTTGTAACGCAACCCCCTGGCGATGGCCTCTTCTAAAGACAGGTCCATATGAGTCCCTGTATTCTTGGCGGGCACGCTGCCGAGATATGGATTTTGTGCCTGGGTGGCCTGTGCGCTGGGATTGGTGGTGCCTTCGGCTGGATTGATCGGGCGGGGCGTGGACACCGAGTAGCCAAGCGCATCGGAGGTCTGGCCCAGCGCCGGCGCGCACGTCAAAATCAGCGCACCCGCCGCCAGCACCGCCAAAGCCGCCTTCAAAATTTTGGGGAACATTTGTGAACCGCCTTCCCTCTTCTTCTCTGGTTGGGAAATTGGATGTGAACTGAGACCGGTTGGTCGCAATTTTTGCCGTTTCCCGACCTTTCACGAGCTTAGATATTTCAAGAGACCGATCGGTCGCAAAATTATTTTAACCGATGAGGAAATCCGGCCAATCCTGATAGATTGAAGAGACGGCACCCCGTGAAACTATGGAGCGAAAAAAGAGACCATTCGGTCTTGACGGGGCATCCAATCCCGTAAGCGGTCAAAGCGAAGGCCGCCGCAAGAAGGAGGACATGGCGCATGTCCAAAGGTGAAAAAACCCGGCAGCATATTGTGGAGCGAGCAGCAACCCTCTTCAACCAGCGCGGCTTTGAGGGCGGAACCATGGCGCATCTCATGGAGGCCACGGGCCTGGAAAAGGGCGGCATCTACCGGCATTTCTCCACCAAGGAGGAACTGGCGGCGGAAGCCTTCGATTTCGCGTGGCAGGCTTCAACCGAGGCGCGCGTTCACGACCTCGACTCAGTGGCCAACAGCGTCGACAAGCTGAAGCGATTTGTTGGAAACTTTGTGGAGCGGCGGTCCTCGGTGCCGGGCGGATGCCCGCTCTTGAACACCGCTGTTGACGCGGACGACGGCAATCCCCTATTACGCGAGCGAGCCCACAAGGCGCTCAAGCAGTGGCAGGATATTCTCGGAAGCATCGTGAAGGCAGGACTCGAGCGCAAAGAGATCAAGAGCAGTGTGGAGCCCAAGAAGCTAGCGAACCTGATTATTGGCTCACTGGAGGGCGCGCTGATGATTAGCCGGCTGGAACGGAACCGCGATGCGCTTTGCGAAGCTAGAATGCACCTGGAGAGCTATCTGGAGGCAGAGGTGAGACGACAGGGCAAACAGGTTGCGACGCGCGTCAAGTGACGCATGCTGCTATTCCGCAAAAGACCGCAAGCCACAGCCTCAATCTAGAATCCGTCCCAAATGCTGGCCTGCTGACTTGTGGTCACGCAAAATCATCGCGGTCGATCGCCCTTTTAGAATTACTCTGGAGTATCATTCTCCGATCACATCGAAAGAGCGAGGCATCGCAACGCAAATGAACTACGTCGCCGCAATCGTGTTTGGAGTGCTGACCCTGTTTTCGATGGCTCCGGCCGATCACAATCGCGCCAACACCATAGGGCCAGAGAAGGGTTGGCTGGTGATCCAAGGTGGAGGCGCACTTACCCACGAGGTCAAGGACCGTTTTGTGGCACTTGCGGGCGGCCCGAATGCCGAGTTCGTGGTAATTCCGACCGCTAACTCCGACGATCAAGTGGATGTTGAGCGAACCAGGCTTGGGTTTATGCAGGGCTTTGGCGTGCGCTCAGTAACGGTGCTGCATACGCGGGATCGCGCACGCGCCGATTCAGCGAGTTTTGTCGAGGCGCTGCGGCACGCAAACGGCGTATGGATCGACGGGGGCCGCCAGTGGCGTTTGGTAGATGCCTACTTGGACACAGCCGTGGAGAAAGAGATCAAAGCATTGCTCGCGCGAGGCGGCGTAGTCGGCGGCGGTTCAGCGGGAGCAACCATTCAGGGATCGTTCCTAGTTCGCGGCGCGGCCGGAACGCCCTCGAATCCGGATGGCGACAACAGAATCATGATGGCTCCGGGCTACACAACGGGCTTTGGGTTGCTGACTAGCTCCGCCATCGACCAGCATGTGGATGCGCGCAAGCGCGAAGCCGATTTAGACCCGGTCATCGCCAAGCATCCCGACTTATTGGGAATAGGAATCAACCAGAGTGCTGCAATTGTTGTCCATGGCGATTCTTTCTTCGTCGTCGGCGGGCAAGTTCTGATTCACGACGGCAAAATGCACAACAATTCTTCCTATTACTCTCTTTCGTCCGGCCAGGCGTTTGATCTGAAAAAGCGGACCATGATTGAAGAGGATTCGCCGCTCTTGTTCACGATCCTTTCAGCGGATCGGCAAGCTTCGGCTTCGGCTGTCAAAACAACAGGAACGGCATCGCTGGGAGCGCGCAAGTCTACTCCTGGCCAAGCGCAGCAAATTACTTATGAATGTGCGGCAAATTTGTATAGCATCGGGGGCACGACCTACGCGGCGCGGCCAGACGGACCCAATCGGCTGCAAATTCGAGTCCGCGACCTTAACACAGACAAATTGCACGATTGTCTTTGTACTTACTGATTGCTTTACGGGCTTTCTATAGGGGTGTCCTGCCCCATCATTCCGAAAGCCGTTGCTTAATTTCAGACGCTCGGGGTCGTACCTCTACAGCGCTTTGGAATGCGCGCTTGAGGCGCTTGGCAAAACTGCGAAAGAAGTCTTGATCGAATTATAAGGTCAGCGTTTTCCGAACAGATCTACGCGGGGCTTGCCCTGTGCATACATCCCTTTCGCATACCAGAGTTCGACGCTGCTAATTTCTCTCGCTCCGCCGCGTAGCGGGATGGGCGGAGTGCGCCTGCCAGAGCGGATGACAAATGCGGCCGGTAGTACCTCTTCATTTCCGTTGCGGAAATGGACGACAATCCGCTCAAAACCAATCGAGCCATTGGTCACGCCCATTTGAAGAGAAGTGAATGAGCCTCCAGGCACCTCGATCTTGTCGTGATCGCCTCTCCCATCAACGTGAGCACTTCCCAGATGCTCCCAACCCCCACGAAGCTGAGCATTGAGCATACCCACCAGACAAACAACGGCCACGAACGTGAGTTTTCCAATAGTTATCTTTTTCACAATACTTAACAAGATGTGATGCTCCACCGGCAGGATGTCTTCTGGCAATTCGGGCAAGTCACTAAGGAGCGGGCCTTAAGCCGTTATTTCAGGATCCTCTTGAGGCTCTTAAGGTATGCTTATCCACGCTTCGATGAAGAAAGTAATCACAAAAGGATTGGCTGCCTTGTGTGCTCTTGGCGGGCTTCTGCTGATACCTACCTTGCTATACAACGCATGCGGAATTGCTGGAAGCCAGGACTGTGCCGATGGTTCAGGATGGGTTTCGTTGATCATCGTCGTGGCCATCCTAGGTTTATTCATCTTTTCCTATTGGCTCTTTCGAAGAGGCCAGTGATCCGAACGACATCTACATACCTATCAAGCAAGCCGAGCCAGGAGTATCCCCTAAATCTCTCATCGCAGGGCCCCGACTAGACCTCTTCATTTCCCGAAGGTTCATCTATTGAACCAGGGATATTAAACCAGGGACTTTTCAATGGGGACGTGTGCGTGGGTGGCCGCAGGCCCTTCATCGAATAACTACGGACTCCACAGCAGAAGACCGCCGGAGCAGAGGCGTGACTGAAAAAAAACAGCCGCCGAAATTGCAGCCGGACTTTAGCGGATTGGACCTAGACCAGACGTCCGCCCTGCTTTCCTCGCGCCGGACGCAACTCTCGCTGCATCGCACACGTATGAGCGCCGACCGCACGCTCATGTCCGTAGTGCGGACCTCACTTTCCCTGATCGGTTTTGGATTCACCATCTTTCAGTTTTTTCGCACCCTGAAGCAGTCGATAGAGACGGCCCCGAAGGTTGCAGGCGCATCGCCTCGCGCCTTCGGCATTACGCTCGTGCTTTTGGGCGTGGGCACCCTGGCTTTGGGAATATGGAACCATCTGCATTTTATGTGGCATCTGCGCAAGACGCGCAACGAGTTGGCCGATGCGGGCTTGATTGAAAAACAGGACACGTTCCCGGTGTCCACAACCCTGGTTGTCGCCACCGCGCTCCTCATCGCCGGAATCGTCGCCTATTTCGACATGATGTCACGGGCCGCAGGTTCCTGATCGAACGGTGATGGCATGAACTACTCCTCATCGACGGGGAAACAGGCTAGGAGGCTGTCCGGAATCAAGCTGCACGCCTTTGAAGTATTTCTCGCGCTGGCCACGCTGTGCGTGCTTCCGCAAGTTTATGGGCAGGCGCAGCCGCCAACTCCACAGCCCTCCCCCACGCCGCCGGCGGCCCCCACGCCCAACCCGTCGAATACATCGACGCGCGTTGTCGGAGTGGTGCCCGCTTTCAACGTCGCGACCTTCGATACCGATACGCCGCTAACGCCGGGGCAAAAGTTTCACATCGTTTGGAGAAGCACCATTGACCCATTCAGCCTGATCGTTCCAGCGGTAAAGACAGGGATTTATAGCGGGGCCGGTCTCAACTCAGGTTTTGGAGGCGGGGCCGAGGGTTTCTTCAAGAAATACGGCGCGGCGCTTGCAGACGGAGCCTCCGGGCGATTCTTTCGAGGTTACGTTTATCCTGTGCTGCTGCACGAAGACCCACGCTATTTCCGAATGGGCGAAGGAGCCAAGAAGTCCAGAGCCGGCTATTCCCTTTCCAGCGTTTTTGTGACGCGCACCGACGCAGGAAGCAGCCGCTTCAATTGGTCTAAGTTGCTGGGCTCACTCAACTCTGCGGCTCTCTCCAACGCCTATTACCCCGACAGCAACCGGGGCGTTGGCTTTACTTTTAGCGGCGTTGCCTTCTCCTATCTTGGTGAAGCAGGCCTCAATACCGTAAAGGAATTCTGGCCTGACATTGCGGCAAGCAGAAAGCGCAAGAAGACGGCACTCTTGTCAGGGTCGCATTCCGGGCAAACGCACGAAAACTTTTGATAGCCTCCTTATTTGAGGGGGAGAAGGTTAGAGGCAAGCCTGGGTGGAAAACGCCGAGGCATTCAATTTATTGCGCGCCCTTAACGTGGCCTTGAAGAGTGTGCGGAGAGCCTGAAACTTAAGCTGCCTGCTCTGATTAACGAAAACCCACCCTTTGCTCCGAGCGCAAAAACCAAGAGCGCGCTCTCCACAAAGGATGGGGCGCCCAGTTTCCCGTGAGAACCAAATTTTTCGTGTTGCAGATTATGACCACCGCCTCGCGCCAGCGAGATACGCCAGCCCGGAAGCCCCTGGGGCTCACGCGATCAACATTTTAGAGCCGATACGTTGAGCCCGGCTAACAGCTAGAACTTAAATACCGGCCCCAGGTTAATGCGCAAATTATTGTGAGTATCGCCGTTGATCCAGAAAATCTCATCGCCAACATCGAGCCTGATGCCAATCGGCCCTGCATAAAACGAGATCCCACCACCCGGATAGAACACACCTTTGGTAAAACTTGTGCTCTGGTCGGAAATTAGAGTAATCGTCGGAGGAAAGCCGTTGATGGATTTCACTTTCACGTCGGGCATGAAAACGTCGCCGCCGCCTTTGAGGAAAAAGAAATAGCTTCCGCCGTGGCTCTGAATTTTCAAGCCGCCATTGGCGCGAACGGCTTTGAGCCGTGCCTCGGTAAGGGTCACAGAGGCGTTCGTTGTGCTGTTTACCTGGGTAAGATCGAACTTCGGGGCGCGGAAGTCGTAGCCTCCCTCCATCTCCACCCTGAAATACTTGTGCAAAGGTAGATCGACCCTACCTCCAATTCCGGCTGTATACTTGGCGATTCCCGGAAGGTCCGTTCTTCCGAAGCCTCCGAAAACGCCTGCCTCAAACCGCTGTGCAAAGCCATGCGTAGCGACGATTACGATTGCTGCCAGAGCAAAGATGCGGAATTTCATCGTAGCTTTCCTTTCACAAAGGGAACGCGGGAGAAAGACATGTGGCCAACAGAAGAAGTCTCACGCTACTTTTTTAGAACCCACCCAGGGATTCCCAGGTTGCAAGCTGCCGGACAGAGCAGCTTCGATAGCCTGCGGGATCTACGCAGCCAGCGTTTTTCCTGAAGGAAGATTGCGGGAATTGCGGGCGATCCTATACCAGAGCAAGTACCGCAAGCTTGGAGACTCACGCTTAGGGCCGAGTTCCAGCGAAGGTCAAAGCGCATGACATGGTGTTTTGTGGATGTGGATTTTCCGAGGGTTCGCTCACATCACGCTATGCATCGAATCACGCGCCATGCAAGCCACCTGTTCTAAATTCAAGAATGGTCTTCTTCGGCTAGTGCCTTTTCAGCATTTTTCTCCATGCTGTACTTCTCGATATCCTTCGTAAGGAAATAGTTCAACACCGTGCGGATCGCAGCGATGGAGCCAAGTTGTCCGATATCGGTCCATGTGGGCGAAATCGCAGTGCGGATTACATCTGCGCCCAATTCGAACTCCAGGCCCAGCAGCAGCCATACTGCGAACCGGACCCATGCCTCCCTTCGCACTCCGGGAGATCGTTGGCGCGAAAATTCGGGACGCAATACGTGGATCAGAGCTTCGAGCACGCCAACCACGATCAGGAGCGCCGCGGCGGCTTCCACTGCTACCGCCGTACCAGAAGCAAATGCCTTGAAGAAATTCATGACTTTCTCGCCAGCCTCACACAAGGGCCTCGCGGCTTACCGCCACCAGAGCCAGACTGTGGCAACCGCGGCCGCCAACAGCCAGATCACGACAATCAACACCGTGGCACAGGCACCGAAAAATCGTGTTTCGCGAGTCCTGGGGGCACTCGATACGGAGGGCTCGGCTGCTCGTTCACAGCATTCGTCGATCACCGCCGCGGGCGTCAGGCGCTTCATGAGCTTTACTCCTAATGAGAGCACGATGAAATCATCGAGGAACCCAATCACCGGAATGAAACTTGGAATCACCTGGATTGGGCTGAAGATGTATCCCGCGGCGCAGGCCGCGATAAGCCGCGCATGCCATGGCGTACGCCGATCTTTGAAGATAAGCCAGACGATCCTAACCTCACGACGGATCGCCTCCGCCTGGCTGATCCAACGCTGATAGCGTGTCGCCGGACGCTCCTGACCGGTAACGAGCTCTTGTGGCCTCCACGCCAACGGCCAATTGGCCTTGTTTGCGCGATCTTCCATGTCAGGAGGGGCCTGTGGGTGGGACAATGCTGGGTCCCGGCTTGTCCACTGACTGGGCTAAAGGGGATTTGGCCGGAGGAACGCGCACGATACAGCGGAAGCCCTGATGACAGGTTCCCGTGTCGATTTGCTGCGGGATTCTGGCCGCCGGCCGATAGCGCAGGCAATAGTTGGCCGCGCAAAGGAACGATCCTCCTTTTAAGACTTTTCGTGGAATTTGAATAGTTGGCGTTCTTGGGTCGAGGCTCTTGTCCTCGGCGCTGCGTTTTGACTGCGCCGTGCAACACGACTTTGCAGTTTCGCGATAGGATTGGAACCAATCGCTGGTCCACTCCCATACATTGCCCGCCATGTCGTGGAGACCGTATCCGTTAGCTGGAAAGGCCCCCACGGGCGAGGTGCGCTCATAACCATCGATCAGCAGGTTTAGCATCGGGAACTCGCCCTGCCAGGTATTCGCCATCATCTTGCCATCTGGAGCAAACTCGTTACCCCATGTGTAGACCGCGCCATCGAGTCCGCCGCGCGCGGCAAACTCCCACTCCGATTCCGTTGGAACTTCTTTGCCAGCCCACTTGGCGTAAGCCAACACATCCTCATAAGCCACATGCACCACGGGATGATCTTGCCGCCCATCCAGGGAACTCGCGGGTCCCTCCGGATGCCGCCAGTCCGCGCCGGCAACATAGGTCCACCAGTTGTAGTGGTTCCGCAGATCTACGTTTTTGCGCGGCGGCAGGAAGACGACCGAACCGGCCACCAGCATGTGCGGCAGCGCCCCAGGGTAGAGCGCCGCGTCCGGTATCTTTTCGGCCAGAGTGATGTGGCCGGTGGCATCGGCGAAGCGGGCAAACTCCGCGTTCGTCACCAGAAACCGGTCCATCCAGAATCCAGCGACCGTAGCAGAGTGGGCCGGAGCTTCCTCGGGATAGTGCCGGTCTGAACCCATGAGGAAGGCACCTCCTGGAATCCAGACCATATCTTTTAGAGAGACTCCCTCAGGCAGGGAGACCGCGTCAGGCGCAGGGGTATCGAGGGCCCTTGGGGGAGCAGTTGCGCTCATGATGGTTTGTGCTCCTGGGTATTGATCTTGGGCGGAGTAGCCGCCAGAGTTCTGCAATGGCCGTACCTAGCAGCGTAGAGGAAGTGGGGCACGATGACGCTCCCGGGCAGGACCCTATGTTTCGAGCGTTCCAAGATTGCGTCCTCGCGCATCGTGCCCCCCGAATACCAGTTGCAAACCGGTATTGGTCCCCTCAAGTTCGAGCGGCTACTTGACCGTGTAGCTGCGCGACTCCATGCAGGCAGAGTAAGCGCGCTTCACGTTGTCCTGCGCCTGATTCTGCTGCGTCTGCTGCTGTTCTTTTGCTTGCTCCTGGGCCTTTTTCTTCTTGTGGTGTCCAATTACCGTGCCGCCAACCGCGCCAATAGCAGCTCCTTCACCAGCATTTCCGGCGATCGCGCCAATGGCCGCCCCTCCAGCTGCGCCTCCGGCAGCGCCCTTGGCTGTGGAGCCCTTCCCAGCATTACTGGCCTGCTGCCCTTGCTGCTGGCCTCCTGAGGAGTTAGGCCCGGCTTGCGCCTGGGCGGACTGGTAGCACTCGTTCTCGTCTTTGTATTGCAGCTCTTGCGTCTGGTGTTTATTCGGATAGGCATAAACATGCAACGTTTGAGCCACGATGCTGCTCGCGGGCGCTTGTCCGCCGCCTGTACTGCTTTGCGGCTGCTGTACCGGCTGGCCGCCGGTTTGGGCCAACGCCGCTGTTGCCAGTATGGAGATAGCGGCGAAGAATGGCAGATTCTTCATACGAACTCCTTTTCAAGCAGGGTTTCTCATTTCGTCAAATGCCAATTGGGTGATAACTGTGTTGATGCGCTTCACCAATTGGAGGTTGGGCTGATACGGAATGGCCTGATGGAAGACCGCTTCCCCCCGTATTCTCCCGGTGAGACGGATTCCAATTGATTCGAGGTCGATTTCAGTTACAGCAAAAATTGCCCTATGAAAGCAGAGTGACTCGGGCTGAAGAAATTTCCTTCCAAGTCAAACCATGTTGGAGCTTGTGCGAAGAATGCCGGCCCCATCGTAGCCGATGAGAGGAAAACTTAGGTTATTTTGTTAGCGGAGCTCGGCGTGGGAGGTTTAGGAGGATCTCAACAACAGACTTCACGTATGGCGGATCGCACAGCCTCATCCGGCACTTCACTAGAGACCGTGACTCGTCCCAGACGCACCGGCAGCACCCAATGCACTTTTCCGTTCACGTTCTTTTTATCGGAACCAAGATAGGCTGATACCTCACCATGCTGAACTCTTGCTTTCGCAGGAGGCTGGTATTCCGTTATCCCCTGCACGATTCGAGCGGCCGTACGAGGACCACAAAAGCCCGCATTTTGAGCAATCGCGGTAGCCGCCAGCATGCCAAGAGCAACAGCTTCGCCGTGCAGGAGTTGGGCATAACCGGTTGCAGCTTCAAGCGCATGTCCAATCGTGTGGCCAAAATTCAAGATTCGCCGCAATCCGGCCTCGCGCTCATCCGCGGCCACAACCGCGGCCTTGACTCGCACACATGCGACGATCAACCGCTCCAGAGATCTGCGATCACGGGCGAGAATTTCGCGCGCGTGGACGGTCATGAAGTCGAATAATTCGCGATCACGGATAACGCCACACCGAAGCGCTTCGAATAATCCGGAGCGGAACTCGCGCTCATCCAGAGTTTCCAGAATTCGTGGATCTACCAGCACCGCCTTGGGCTGATGGAATGTTCCCAAGAGATTCTTGCCGACGCTGAGATTGACCCCAGTCTTGCCGCCGATTGCGGCATCGGCCTGAGCGATGAGAGTAGTTGGCACCTGGACCACCGGGATGCCCCGCATGAAGACTGACGCAAGAAAGCCACCGCAGTCTCCTACTACTCCTCCCCCAAACGCCACCAATAACGACTTACGATCGGCCCCCGCCCTAACCAGTTGCTCCGCCAATTGTTCAATCGTGGCTAGGCGCTTGGCCGGCTCGCCATCGTTCATCTCCAGCCAGCAAGTGGAGAGTTTTGCGAGGGCCAAGGACTCCTCAAGCGCGTGGCCCCAATGGCGGCGGACAGTGGAAGAGGTAACAACAAATACCCGAGAGCCCTGCGCCGGCATAAGACGACGCAGTTCCCGCCCCACTCGGCGCAGCAGCCCGGCTCCGACAACTACGTTGTACGGGTGGCTGCCGATTTTTACAGGAATCTGCTTCACGCAAGCATCCAAAGTGCCACGATCTACGAGCTTACTCGTGAGAGGCGAACCATACGAGGTTGCCACCCGGTTCGCGCAGAATGATTTCAGTAGTTCCATAGTTGGTCTTGTGCTCAGGAACCACCACGCCGTACTTTTCTGCGAGCTTCCGGATTGGAGAGAGGCTCTCCACATCCATATAGAGAGCAGCGCTAGGGCTGGTAAAGTCGACTACAGGCGGGAATTGGTTCTGAATCAAAGCCCGCGCATTCAACATCAACTCCTGCTCCCCCTTCTGGAGCAGCGCGAACAAGAGCTTGTTATTGTCCTGCACATCCATGACTTTTTCGAAGCCAAGCCCCTCGAGCCAGAATGGCAGGCTTTTTTCAATTTCGTCCATATACACCAAAGGCGTGATTTTCACAGCGCCGTTTGTCATCTCATTTCTCCTTTCGCAATCACTTGAGCCGATCTGTTGGGAAGCAGGGCCGACCATCGATCCGGCGGTTCAAGGGGCGAAGCATTCTGAATTTCAGTGAGCCATTGCGCTACCGTTTGAATCTCAAAAAAATTGGCCGCGGGTGAGCGTTGCTGACGGCAGAAACCGGAAAAGATATCGATGGATTCTGCGAACGCTTGCATCTGAAGGCCGGGGCCAACCGGAAACTGCTCTAATTTGGTGGGTTCGCCTTTCAGTTCCAGGAAACATTGCTGTTCCATCGACCGCCTGGAATTTGAAAGCCCAAGCAATCCCCTGAAACCGGCGGAACCGTTCTTGCCCTCGAAAGACAAAGAGCAAAAATCCCCCGGCAAGTCATTGGCCCAACATACTTCTACTTCGGCTCGAGTTCCGGTGTCGGACAAAAACGCGGCATAACCGTAGTCCGGGACAACATAATCGCAATCGACACCGGCATCTGCCTTGAACCAGCTTGCGCCGCGACGGCCCTCTCGCCCATAGCGGCAACGCAGGGATGCGTCAACCACGCGAAGCTCATTCCAAACTCCAGATGAAATCAGCGAGGCCAGAAGATCGAGGAGATGGGGGCCAAGATCTTCCATCACGCCCATGGGGCTCTGTCCGGGGTCCGTTCTCCAGGATCCAGCGTTGGGAACGCCTCGTTCGCGCCACCAGCAGAGGCGGACCCGATCGAGAGGGCCAAGAATGCCACTTTTCACCCAATGCAAGAGACGGGCAACATCCTTTCGATATCTCATGGTGGCGCTGCCCATGAGCCGGCCAGCGACACAATCCGCATTCCCGAGCTTCTCTATCTCTTCTATCTCCGTGATCTGACGGACAACCGGCTTCTCACACAATACGTACTTATCCAGCGCCACTGCGTGAGCAATCTGCCCGGCGTGTGCGGAAGGAGGCGTACAGAGAAGCAGGGCATCCGTTGCCGGGCTGAAGCACGCTTCGAGACCCAAAGCATCCTGAGAAAGTCCGGCAGCGTCGGCGAACCTCCTCAAGACTGTGGGAGAAGAATCGTGCGCAGCAACCACCTCGATCCCAGAGTGTTTCAGAAGACAAGGCAGGTAGACGTGTTCCGCAATCCAGCCAGCACCCAAGACGCCGATGCGAACTGGAATGGCGGCGCCATCTTTGAGACCGCTCTCCGTTTTTTCAATATGGCTGCGCCTCATTGGCCTACATCCATTTGTCCATTCGTCCGTTTATCCATTTGCCCATTTATCCGTCTGTCCGTTTATCGATCTGCCCAGAGCTACGCCCTTGTCTCTTCTTTTCTTTTTCTTTGTCTTCTTTTCTTGTCTTTAGTCTTTAAATCTTTATCTGCAACTCCACATCTAGCCATCCACCTCTAGACCGCGACGGCGACCTTTCGGTGCTCAAAAACCTTGCGGAAGGCTTCAGCTACTTTACGCTGCACAGGCTCTCCACCGAGCAATACTGCATGATGCAGCCAGACAGCATTGCGCGAAATCTCGCGGGAGTTGGGCACCTTATGGCGCTGCAACGCAGCCCTAATGTTCTTAGCTTCGAGCGCGGGAGGCAGATCGCCATTCCACAAGCTCGACCTTTCGAACATCTCAAGATCAGGAATCGCAGGATAGGTGCGGTATGCAGGCACACCTTCTTCTACGAGCGCCTGCACCAGGTAGTTGCGATCGAAACCGGTTTTTTCCGGATCTATTCTCAACATATACATGTAGTGCGCGTGGGTGGTAACAGAAGGATGGCGTTGAGCAAGGTGCAGACCTTCCAGGTCATGCAAGTATTCATCCAATCGCTGGCTTCCCTCTTCCCGTTCCTGAAGTAGTTGCGGGAAGCGCGTGAGTTGAGGGCGCAAAACGGCGCCTTGAAATTCAGTCATCCGGCAGTTGGTGCCGAGTTCCAAGTGCTGATATTTTGTGTCGCGATTCGGGCGTCCATAGGTGTGCCTCAGCCAAGCGCGCTGTGCGATCTCTTCATCATCGGTCAGCAACGCTCCGCCTTCACCGGCCGAGAGCAGCTTCAGATTTTGAAAGCTGTACATGGAGGCAGGGGTAAGCTTGGGAAGGCTGACGCCCTTCCATCGTGCACCATGAGCGTGGGCGGAATCGGAAACGATGAAGACGCCGGTTTTTCGGGATATCTCGAGCAGCCCATCCATATCGGCCGGATGGCCGGCTAGATGCACAGGAATGATCGCTTTCGTTTTGGGAGTGATCGCCTGCCACACGGATTCCACGTTCATGCAATAGGTATCCAGATCCACATCCACCGTTACAGGAATGGCTCCCACGGTAAGCACAGCAGTGGCCGTGGCGACAAAGGTGAATGCCGGGACAATTACTTCATCGCCAAAGCCGATTCCCAAGCACGCAAGAGCGATCTCCAATGCCTGCGTTCCATTGGAAACCGCCAGAGCAAAGCGGCAGCCGTGAAAATCGGCAAACTCGCGCTCGAAGCTCTCCACTTCCGAGCCCGTGCCCCGCCACCATTTTCGACTTTCAACTACGCGCTGCATTGCCGCAAGTTCTTCCACGCCATAAGCCGGCCACGCAGGAATAGTGCCAGGAGGACACGCCTGCTTGCCACCGTTCAACGCCAATTCGCTCATTTTCCAATCTCCTTTTTGTTTCAGATTCCAAGGTCGATTACGAGGTCACAGCTTGCGCAAAGCTGAGAGAGGACGTCTGCTTACCTGCCTCGCGTTCCAAAACGCCAACCACTCTCCGCTCCCAGAATTCATTGCGCACGTCTTTGTTTCTGGCAGCGTGTTCCGTAGCTAAGAGCAAAGCGCCTCCGATGCCAGAGAACTCCGGGGCATTCGAAATCCTGAGAGTTAGAGCATCACACTTGCTATTCACCAAGTTCTGCAGGAGGAATTGAGTTCCGAATCGGACCACTCCGCCACCGGTGACAATCACGGTGTCTACGTTGTAGCGAGATTTCAGAACACCAAGGAATTCCTCAAATGCGATCTGCAGGTCCAAAATCTTCCCTGCCGCCATGATCTTTTCCAAACCCTGCACGGAGAGGCCTGTCTGCAGGCATCCTCGCCGGCCGCAGCGGCAGGGGAAATCCAGTGATCCAAACCGTTCATGAGAGAGAGTGGATGCCCCGTCGCCAGTGGGTAAAACCCGGTTGCCGTCTACGATTCCTACCGCCAGTCCAGTGCCGATACTGATGCAAGCAGTTACGGCCCTTCCGGCCACATCTCCGCGCAAACGGTGTTCCGAAACAACTGCGCAGACGCCATCGTCGGCTGATACCACAGGAGCATTGGCGGCACGACGCAGCCAGGGGATCAGCGGCAGTTGGGCCCAATCGGGCCTACTGGGCCACTCGGCTACATGGCCGTGCTCATCGAGACCGGGAGCGCGAGAGAGGCCGACACAGCAGATCTGTTGTTCACGTGAAACCTTGCGAACGGCTGAAGACAGGACCTCTTCCGCTTCGGACGAGGAGGGCGTAGCGATGGAGAAGAACTCGCCTCCGGCAGCATCCACGCGAGCAATGCGTAAGAAGGTTGCACCCAGATCAATGCCCAAGATGCAATCGCCACCAGGACTATGCATCCGCATGTCTGTCGCGGAATTTCTCTTGCTTAGATCTCGGCCCAAAGTATGCATGCGCTGAATCACACCATTCTGAAGTACACCATCAGGAGTATGCCCGAAATGAAGATGATCCTGATGCGCCATCCTTTGCCGCACGCTGTGGCGATGGAATGATTTTTTGGGAAGTATTGCCTAACAAGAACGGGCGTAGTCCATCAAGACTAACAACCAACCTTACGCCAAGGACTCAGTGCGGAAGACGGGGAGCCCTAAGACTTTTCGGATGCAGCGCGAACTATCCGGCTCAAGGAAGGTTGGCACTCGTGAGAATGCTGCCGAGGTGTTTTTGCAGATAGGGATTCGGTCTGCGCGATGTTTAGGACGACTGAGCGACAATCACAGCGCCGGGTAAGCCAGGAAAACGTCGGAATTCCGCAGCGGAATATCCCAGATCCCGAAGGACGTCACAAAGTTGTCCCGGCGTCTCTCGAAACTGGACTCCGTTGATGACCCAATCCACCACCATAAAGTGAGTGGCATTGAATGGCCCATCCTGGTCAATGAACTGATCATAGATCAGGAAGCGAGCGCCAGGGGACATGCTTTGCCTGACCGTGCGATACAAAGCTAAACGCTGCTCTGTGGTCAGAAGATGAACGACGTTGGAGATAATCACAACCTCGGCGCTCCCGATGATGCCAGGCAGAGTCTCAGGATGGCGCAAGTCCGCCGAGCAAAAATCGATGGCGGCTGAGGCGCCCTGTTCATTCACTTGCTTTTCAAAAGCCGCCTGCATTCGGGGAAGGTCGACCACGGTAATCGACAAATGAGGAGCTACGCGCCGCAAAGCGAGAGCCAGCGATCCATCGGCCCCGCCCAAATCGAGCACGCGGCGGCACTGGCGAATATTGCCGAAGCGCAACAAATGAGGCGCCAGCGTGCGAGCGCTGGAGCGCATGGCGGCCGTGAACACGGGAATATATTCCTCGACATTCGCGGACTGGAAGATATCCGCAGCTTCGCCGGTGCGAACCACCTGGGCAATACGCGAGGCGGTCACATGGCTGGCGCTCAGACGGGATTCCATGGCAAGGAGCGGCAATATCGTTTCAATGCCGCGTTGCGCGCGAAATCCGCAATCCTCTTTTTGCAGTACCCCCACAGAGGCCAGGAGTTCCAACAAAGGAGTGAGCATCTCTTCGTTAACATCAAGTTGGGAGGCGATCTGCCCGGAAGTCAAGGCGCCGTTTGCGACGAGATTCAGAACGCCGAGTTCATTCAAGGCAAAAATGGAGAAGCTGACCTTATAGGCATTGACCCAAGACCAGATGGAGCGATCGAGGGAGCATGGCTGCTCGGAGCCGACCACACTAGGACTCTCAACTTTGAAACCTGACAGCGGCATTGGGGATGCTCCCTCTTTAATCGTTAGATCTTCAAGATCTCTAATCTTTGATCTTTGATTGGTTATGCAGATTTTTCCAGTTCAGCCGCCTTGCGTTTCCGCAATTCGGTCCAATACCACCAGTTTCTCTGCTCTGCCGACAATTCGGGGTCACGCGCCTGGGCAATCGCGCACTGGAACACGTCAAGACAGCAGATATCATGCTGTACGCCTGTAACATTACATAGCCTTTGATAAAGCTCATCGCCATCCTTGGCGGCGAGTTCCGTCACAGAGCGAACGCCCAATAAATGGAGGTCCGCAACCGTTGCCGGCCCTACTCCATCCAAATCAATTAGTTGGCGCTTTTCCATTGCTCCTCCTTCTTACTCTCTTATTTCGCTTGCAGGCCGCCTTGCCTAACGCGCCTGCGTCATGCCAATTCAGTCCTAGTTTACCAGCGTATTTTGCAATGCTCACGGCCGGGCGGTGCGCCATCCATCGCCAAAGACCGCTATCAATCTCAGGGGGCATTCCACAGTGAAAAGACGCGCTTATACTGGCTTCGAAAGGTGCAGAGAGATGACATTCAAAGAGATTCGCCAGACTTTTCGTTCGTTGCGGCGGCAACCGCAATTCACTGTTCCCGCGGTACTCGCGCTCACACTGGGCATTGGAGCCAACGTGGTGATTTTCACCTTGGTCAGCCAAATCCTTTTGCGCCCCTTGCCTTACTCGGATCCTGACCGCATTGCGACGATCTACAGCCACTCAGCGGCCCAAACGAAGAGCAAGGGAGTCATGCCTCTGGCCGATTTTCTGGATATCAAGAAAAATGCCCGCCAACTAGAAAAGGCTGCCGCATTTCAGGTTTCGCATTTCAATTTTGGAACAGTGGAAACAGGCGACGCAGCGGAGTATCTGATTGGCTGCCGCGCCACCGCCGATCTCTTCGAGATCGTAGGCGCGCGTCCAGTGCTTGGACGAACCTTCAAGCCAGGAGATGACGACCCTGGGCACGACGCTGTGATGGTGTTGAGCGAAGGCTTCTGGCAGCGCCGCTTCAGCGGCAGGCCGGACGTGCTGGGGAAGATTGCCACCTTGAATAACAAGCCTTACACCATCATCGGCGTGGTTCCGACATCCTTCCGCTTTCCTCGCGCCGACGTGGACTTATGGGCCACCCTTCCTCTTGATCCGCCCGCACGGCGCTCTCCAGCTTTTCTGCGAAGCATCGCCAAGCTACGCCCCGGGGTCACGCTCAAACAGGCACAGGCAGAACTGAGCGTGATCGCTAAGAACATCGAACAAGCCAACCCGGACCAGTATTCGGGCCTGGAATTTCCAGCCTTTTCGCTGACGGAAGACACAGTGGGGAACATCCGCACCACTCTCTGGATTCTGCAAGGGGTAGTTTTCGTGGTGCTGCTTATCGCTATTGTGAACGTGGCCAACCTTACCTTTGCCCGTGGCCTGGGAAAAGAACGTGAAATCGCGGTGCAAACCTGCCTGGGGGCCAAGCGCCGCCACATTGTGCGCCTGCTGCTGCTGGAGAGCCTCATGATCTCCAGCCTGAGCAGCTTCCTGGGGCTGGTTCTCGCCAGAGAAGGAATCAACTACCTTAAGATCGTGAATCCGGCGAACCTGCCGCGACTGCAAGAGGTCGCGATCGACTATCGCGTCGCCCTATTTGCAATCGTGCTTGGAATCATCGGCGCGGCCACCTCCGGGCTGTTTCCGGCAATTCGGGTTTCGAGGCCGAATCTGAGCGAATCACTCAAGGCCGGCGGACGCGCAGGCACCGATCTGCGCAAGAACCTGAAAATCCGCAATATTTTGGTGGTGGCTGAGATTGCCATGTGCTTCACGCTGCTGATCGGCGGCGGTCTCATGGCCCGCAGCTTCATGAACCTAAACCGCGTAGACATGGGGTTCCAGGCCGATCCCGGAAAACTTCTGGTGGTGGAAGCGTATCCCAGCGGCCCCAAATACACCAAGGAACGCCGGGCGCAGTTTTACACGCAATTGATCGCCGACATCAAGAGGTTCCCCGGCGTGGAGGACGCAGCCATTTCCTTCTGCATACCCAATCGGGTCAACTTTACGAATGGGTTCCAGATTGAAGGACGAGAGACGCAGAAACCGCAGCAGACGCCTGACGTGCCTGTGCCCATCAGTAGTCCAGGATATTTTAAGACCATGCAAATCCCACTCCTTCGAGGCCGCGACTTTGCAGAGACAGATACGCTCACCTCTCCACCGGTCGTGATTATCAGCCAGGCATTCGCCAAGGCCTATTTTGGGAATGAGGATCCCCTCGGCAAGAGGCTACGTGAGTCCGATGCATCGGACGATACCGGAGCGCGTCCGTGGATGGAGATTGTGGGCATCGTTGGAGACGTGCACTATCAAGGCGCGAATCATGAGATCAGTCCCGCCTACTACCGCACGAGCAACCAACTCATCTTTCCTTACGGGAACTACGTGATTGCGCGTTCCGCCAACCCGGAAAGCCTGGGCAAGCTGGTAGTGGAACGCATTCACTCAGAGGACCGGGGGATCCCGGTTTCGAAACCTGCCACCATGGAAGACCTGATGGGAGAGGCCATCAAGCAGCCGCGCTTCAATGCGCTGCTCATGGCAGTGTTCGCAATTGTAGCCCTTATTCTCACCGCGATCGGCACCTACGGAGTGATGGCTTACTCTGTCGCCCAAAGAAGGGTCGAGATCGGAATACGCATGGCCTTGGGCGCACAACGGGGAAATGTGGTCAAGCAGATCATGACCCATGGCCTCCAACTTACCTTGGTGGGCGGCGC
Organism: Candidatus Angelobacter sp.; assembly: GCA_035295685.1. Lineage (GTDB taxonomy): Bacteria > Acidobacteriota > Terriglobia > Terriglobales > Acidobacteriaceae > Angelobacter. The sequence continues at coordinate 21,287 of DATGIO010000169.1, read as the reverse complement.
GATTGGGATTGCAAGCTCCATCATTCTGGGCAAATCCGTGCAAGCATTCCTATTTGGAATCTCGTCTCTCGATCCGGCAACCTACGCATCCATTACCTTGCTGCTTTTTGCTGTGGGCGCCTGCGCATGCTATCTGCCGGCGAAACGAGCGGCCAGCCTGGACCCGCTCCATGCTATTCGAGAAGATTGAATGACGGGCGCGAAAGCGCAAGAAGCGATAGCCCTACCGTCCAGGATTTGCATCTCTTTGGGCTATCAAGAGCCGGAGGCTTTGCTGAGATCAGCGGAGATAGAGGCAGAACGAGGTGAAGTGTTCTTCGAGTTCTGCCTCGAATTCCTGGACGACCCACAAGAAGGCCCAGGTATTATTCGCCAATTCCTGGCTGTCGTGCCTGACGCATGGGTGGTGGTGACCTGCCGCCGAGGAGAGCACAATTTTTATGGGACGCTAGAAGAGCAACTAGCAATCCTGGAAGCCAGCATTGAGGCCGGCGCGCGCATGATTGACGTGGAGATCGAAAGCGCGCGGCAGGCATGCGAGTGGATGGAAGCCATGGGGCATCGGGCCGCCAGAATCGTTTCTTATCATAATTTCCGCGGCTGTCCTCCGCTGGACTCGATCATGCACGAGTTGGAATCGATTCCCGCCGACATCATCAAGGTTGCCGTTCGCGCTGAAAGCAGCGATACCCTTTACCAGCTTATGACGGCCGGATGGGAATGCAGGAAACAAAATCTGATGCTGGCCATGGGCAAAGAGGGCCTATCCAGCAGGATTGTTTCTCCAATTCTCGGACGGTCCTTCACGTATGCAACTCCGCTCGGACACGAAGGCACCGGGGAGGGGCAACCGGACGCCGCTACTTTGCGGACGCAGTTAACGACTTGTACTTACGAAGAAATCGTAGCTTGGTAGCGTGCTACCCCAGTGGAGTCGACACGTTCTAGCAGGCATTGGGGGCGGGACAGAGAACACCGCCGGATGTTTGCAGGCCTTGGGACGTCTACGTGAACAACCATCCTACTTGTACCCAGGGCAATCGCATGAAAATTCCATGGGGTGGCCTTTTGATGGTTCCATAAGTTCATACTTGGGATTGGCCGGGATTCCTATGCCGCGCCGCTGGCGCTCGGGGCATCACATGAGACGCTTGGTTGGTCACCCTCGGATTTTCTTATTGGAGCCGAAGGAGCAGTCTGATGTGTCTAACACCAGCTTCTTGCCAACACTCATATCGGTCGTGAGAGTTCCGACAATAGCAAAATCAAACGGCACAAACGGTCAACACGCTTTTCATGCGATTACCCTGTACTTGTACCCCTGGCTTCGCCGTAGGCTGTTTCCGTTGGTGTGCCTCTGGCGCTTGGATACTTCATAGAGAAAACTTAATATCCAACTCTCGATCCAAAGAAAGTGTCCCCCATGGGGAATTGACCTTGTGTAGATACTAGTTGCCTCGTTAGGCCGACGGTGCCCGCAGCAAAAGACCTCTCTATCTCCTAATCAGCGATCGAGGTAAATTTCAGCAGCACCCTTACCAGCAGGGGGAGCTGCCGGTATAGGTCCTTTGCGCTCCCAATGTATCCGGCACCTGGATACTCGATGCTATCTGGCTAAGGTCAATTCCCCAGCGATTCAACTTTTTGCCCATACGAAGCTGCATCACACGAATTTCGTTCATCCTCGCCGGAAAGATGGCTTCAATCTCGCGGATATGCTTCACGCGGTCTTCCGAGGAGAGGCGGTCTTGCAACACCGCTTCCAGGTTGCTCATGAAGAAGTTGTAGTTGAAGTCGGACAACTCGCGGCGAATTTCCAGCACCCGCGACCGGAAAGCCTGAAGCTCCTCTTGAACCGCCGGAATATCTCCGAAAGCCCTCTTTGTGCGGGAGAGGTAGGTTTCCAACACCACATTGAACGTCTCAAATTTGTAGACCGACGACTGTTCGGTTATCACTCCGTTTTCGTGAAAATTTTCATTGTTGTAGAGCGAGGCAAAATGCTTCGCCAGGAGCGACACCCGTTCATCCTTGAAACGGTAGGCAAAGTGATGGAGAGTAGACTTGTAGCCATCCTCAAGCAGGCCGTCTTTCTCAAGCCTGGAGACAATCACAGTTCCGGGATAGATTTCCAGCCGCTCCGTCAAGCGGCGAAGGTTGTGGCCATTGTTATTCTTGAGAAACAAGGCATTGGCGCGCAGCGTATCCACCGTGGAATAAGGATGGAACTGGATAAACCCCATTGCCAGATAAATTCCATGTTCCCGCAACAGGCGGATTATGCGAACATTGTCTTCCACGGTGGCGCGCTTATCCCAAAGGTCGAGTTCCTCTGCCGTGCCGGACTCAATGCCAACATTCACCTTCTCCAATCCGGAGCGGAAGAGCAGGTCGAGCAGTTCATTATCGCCGTCACTCCAGTTTTCCGCGCGCATGCAACAGTTGTAGTAAATGTTGAGCTTGGCATCGAGAATCCCCTGGGCGATCTGGCGAATCCGCGCCTTGCCTAGTTTGCCGCCATCCGGATCTTCGAAAGTAGAGTCAATGAAATCATAGGTACGGTAGTTGTAACGCCCTACCAACTCCTTTAACTCTTCGAGCACGGATTCCACGGAGCGTCCACGCCAAGCCTTGCCCTTCTGTAACATGTTGCTCACATTGGGGGCGCTGCAAAAGGTGCAGCGCGCCACACAGCCCCGGCTGGTGCTCAAGCGTATATATTCCAGATCATTGCCGTGCTGCTCAAACTGATCGCGAGCGGGAAACGGCAGGGCGTCCAAATTATGCATGAGAGGCCGGAGCGGCGCTTTGCAAACGGTTCCGTCTTCCTTGCGATAGATGATGCCGGCACAAGACTCCAGCGATTCTCCAAGATACAGTTTCTGGACCAGTTCCCAGATCGTCGGCTCGCCTTCGCCCACAGCCACGATGTCTATTTCCGGAATATGAGCAAGAACCTCACCGCCGGCGTAGGTTCCGGCAGGCCCTCCGCAAGCCAAGACCACGTCCGGCATCTCGTGCCTGAGCAGGGCGCAAAAACTCTTGCAGGTTTCGACGTTGAGGCTCATGAGCGTGAAGCAGACCAATTTGGGATCGTAAGCCTTTAACTGCTGGAGAGCCTGCTCATGCTTGTGTGTTTCTATTTCGAGAATGCGAACGGTAAAACCACCCCGCCGCAACACCGAGGTCATCAGCGCAACGCCCAGATGTTCCGGAGACATTACCAAGTCGCCATCCAGCAGAATCACGAAAGCAACGCGATATCCCGCCGGTTCCGCGACCAGCGGATGAAGATCAAACTTGAAATCACCGCCAGGCAGCGCCGGCGCCGATGATGGCTGAATGACGTTGAGAGTCGCCATGGAATTTATCTCCTTCTATCAATGAATTGGTTTTGTTCCAGTGTTCCATCCGCCGATATGCCGCCATAAATCAGATCCGCACCCGGACGGAAACGCCTGCGGCTGGCAAGAATCCACGAGTCAAGATCATTAAAAGATTCGCAGCAGACATTGGCTCCGCTGGCCTGCATCCTTTGCGGCGATTCAAATCCCCACGTAACCGCCGCCGCTATGGCTCCGGCGCGCAGTCCACAGAGGACATCGAGGACTGAGTCGCCAACGATGACAGTCCGCTCGGGCAAGACCTCGAATTGAGCAGCCAGAGCCCAAAGACCTTCAGGAGCAGGCTTGCCGGGATAAGGATCATCGCCACAGACAATTCCTGAAAAGTAGCGCCTCAAGCCGAAGTGGACCAGGATTTCCAAAGTTCGCGCGCGGTCCTTACCAGTCATCAACCCAAGGGGCATGCCGATTCCGTGGAGCATGCTGAGGGTAGAGTCCGCACCTGGAACCACCCGTATCTCCTTATAGAGCAGGCGGCTCATCTCCCGATACTTAGTCGCCATTTCCGCGGGGAGACCGAGCTCGCGCAGGATTTCCGGCAAGGGCATGCCCATGCGCTGAAAGAATTCCCGCAGAGGAGGCTCGCCTGCGCTGCCAAATTCCCGATAGCATTCGCGGAACACGAATTCCATTTGCGGACGGGAGTCAATCAGCACACCGTCCAAGTCAAAGACAACCGCATCGAAATCATGAAGGTCCATAGATCACCACTATTCCAATCATCTCTTTGTCACCCAGGAAGATGGCCGCATGGCTACATATCGAGCCCGCCGGAAACAGGGATCACCGCGCCGGAAATATATGAGGCGCGCGGCGAACACAGGAATGAGACGGCTTCCGCAACTTCCGCGGCAGTTCCAGCGCGCCGCATCGGTATGCGGCACCTGACTGCTTCAGGAGGATCTCCGGTGTTCATTCCCGCTCGAATCCAACCTGGGGAGACAATGTTGGCGCGGATGTTGTAAGAGCCGACTTCGCGCGCCAAAGAACGCACGGCCCCTACCAGTCCAGCCTTGCTGGCAGCATAAGCACCCTGGCCTTCCAAGCCACGATCGGCGATGACCGAACTGATCGCGACCACGGAGCCCTGGCCATCGCGAATCATGCGCCGCAGCAAGGGGCGAACGCAGTGAAAAAAGCCATTCAGATTTGCGGCAACCACGGTTTCCCAGGATTCGGAAGAGGTGGTGGCAAAAAGGGTGCGGCTGACCACACCCGCAGCGTGAACCAAAGCGCCAATGGGCCGGCGGCCTTCGGAGACGGGCTTCAGGCTTTGCCCAACAGCCACCGCATCTTTGACATCGAAAGCCAGAAGCTCAGCTTCGCCTCCCTGGGAGCGGATTTGGCTTACCAACTCCGCGCCGCCTTCTCTATTGCCGTTGCAGCAGACGTACACATAAAAGCCGTCCTGGGCGAGCCGCTGTGAAAGCGCGCTACCTATGCCGCCCGCCCCGCCGGTTACTACTGCCGCCAGTTGTGTTGCACCTTCCACGCGATATCCCCCTTGCACGCCTTTGCACACGCTCATGACGAGCGGACGCTTATACGGCTGCCGGTTCGTTCAGATTGAGTTGTTTTTCGACGTATGCAGCCAGCACGTCCAGCGAATCAATCAGGGCGACGGACAGATCCTCATCGTTGATCGAGATCTTGAAATGGTTTTCGACCCAGATGAGGAGTTCGAGCGAATTGATGGAATCCAGGCCCAGAGCCGAGGTCAGATTCGTATCTGGTATCGTTTCCGGACTTTGGTTCAGATGGAGAGCCTGTACGATGATCGAACGCAGTTGTGTCTTTATGTCATTCATTGTGTATTCTCCGCTAAAGTTAAGTTCTGTAACGCTGGTTGTGTTCCTGGCCGACGGCAAGTTACCAATTGCACGGCCGAGTCCCGAATGGTGTCGGCATCTATCTCGGGCAGACCGACTGCGGAAAGCGCATCCCGCAGGTCCCGTAGCCGGGGAAAGTACACGCCGCCATGGGTGAGCCAATCCAAAAGAAACTGTGAAGATTCGGGCGTGGTATCCACAAAAATATCCACCACAGCAAGCGCGCCGCCGGGACGAAGAGCCTGCGCCATCTGCGACAAAATGGACCGGGCCTGTTCGGGGTCCAGCCAGTGAATCGCATTGGTAAGAACAATCGCGTCCAGCGAGTCAGGGGCAAAGGGCAGATCTTCCCACGAATACGTGGTTGACCGTTCCCGTTCCGGCAGCTCGCGCCATGCGGTGTTGGGCGAAGGTTTCAATGCATAGAACGGAAAGTTCATTTGCGCAGCCTGGCGCAGATACAGCGCAATGCGGCCAGCAGCGCGCCCAACCTCCAGGGCGGCGGCGTTCTGTGGCATCCGCAACTTGCGCTGGAGCATGAGGGCCGCTAGTTCCTGCCAGCGCCCGCAGAATGCTTCCTGATAGAGTTCGGAGAATGCGCTGACATCTTCTTCCCGATTGAATGACCGGTCGCGCAGCCCGTGGCGGAGGACCGAGACGATTTGATCCGGAGAGAGCCAAGTCGTACGCAAATGATCTTCCAATCCGAAGATCGAGGACCATGCCGGATCAGATTTACGGATGAGTTTGTAGCCTTCCGCCGAACCACTGATAAGGCCGCGATGCTTGAGATAGTCCAAGAGCAGAGCGAGAGCTTCAGCATCGCAGGACAATTTTTCCGCGAGATATGAGAGCGAGCGCGCCTCTTCCCATGTCAACTCGCGCAGCAATCCAATTTGCTCCGCAGCGATGACCGCGTGCGCCAGCCTGAACCCCTGCGCTGCCTGGACAAGGGTGGGAGGCTGAGGCACCTGATCAGCATTCAACTGGCGAGCGCTTACCTTGCTGGACCAGGTCTGGGGCAGCTTGTCATAGAAGTGCCAGCGATTCGGAATCTTGTAAGGAGCCAATTTGGTCTTGAGGAACTGGTGAAGATCTTCCGCTGTGACCATCCCAGGCTCTTTCAGAGCTAGATGAGCTTCCACGAATTCGTCGCCGTGGCTATCCATGGATCCTTTTACGCAGACCTCGGCCACAGCCGGCGAGGAGAGGAGCACAGCTTCGATTTCCCTCGGTTGGATGGAATGCCCGCCTCGGCGAATGGCGGATCCCCTTCTGCCCACCAGGCGAAGGCCGTCCTCAGACGTGCGTTCAAACAAATCGCCCATGGACCACCAGCCCCCAGGAGAGAGTTGGGCGGGCTCGTAACCGTTTGTTCCCAAATATCCGGCCGGAGGATGCTTCAGGCGGACCCAAAGCTGACTCGCTTCCTGCCCCGGGCCCTCTACCAGCTCGCAGTGAATTCCAGGCATCGGCTCGCCGGTAATGTCACTTGCCACAGGGCTGAGGCTGGCAAGAATGGCGCCGGTTTCAGAACTACCATAGTTTCGAGAAAGGCCCATGCCCCAGCGCAATGAAAAGAGCGTGGATAGTTCATCGCTCGTCTGCCCCGCGCCGGACATGATGATGCGAAGATTGGAGTGCGTCGGCTTGCCTTGATCCACTAAGGCGAGGGCACGCGCCATGGCAGGCACCAGCGGCATAATGGTTGCGCCCAGCTTTTGAATCTGGAGTGAAACAGAATGCGGCGATTTGAAGATCGTAGGCACCAGAGTGGCACCGGCGGTCAGCGCCGCTACCAAGGCCGCGCCAAAGCTATACGCGTGGTATAGAGGAGCGGGAGCAAAAAAGATATCGTTGGACGTGGCGTGCCATAATTTCTGGTAGCGCTGGCCCTCGTCCGTAAGGCTGGCATGCGATCGCAAGGCAATGCGTGGTTCCCCCGTGGTGCCCGAGGTCGGAAAACCCACGGCAATATCCTCTCCGAGCCAATCCGGAACGTCCGGTTTTGCCGCAGCAGCAGCCCACCTGTCTCCCTCAATCCGGAATTGAGTGCCCGCAACGTGCAGAAGCGCGCTGGTTTCCCGTTCCGTGAATTCCTGCGGAATCAGGATGGCGGGAATATTCGCACGCACCAAGGCCAGCAGATTCAATACCCATAGAGGACTATTCGGAGCGCGCAGACACACCGGCAGTCCCGAACTGAGACGACGAAACTTTGCAGCTCTCTCGCTTACTTCGGCATCCGCCTGACCATAGGTCCAGGTCAACGTATCCCGCAGAAAAAGACGCGAAGGATCGCGGAGCGCCCCGAGGGTAAGCAGGTGATCAAGCGGAGCCATGACAAGCCTCCAGCACCTGGTTGAGGCTGCACTTCCCGCCGAAGTATTCGCTTAGCCGGAGGATTCCGGGATTTGCATGTTTGTGGGCGAAGTATTCCAATGCCCACTCGTGATCGCGGTCGCGCCCATGAACCGGGTGGTCCATGTGGTAGCAGCGCGCACGCTCAGCATGACGAACCGCGATTCCGGATTCCACGGCACGATACCCGAATTCCAGATCTTCAGCTCCCCAACGCAAGCCCATGCGCTCATCGAAACCACCCAACGTTTCCCAAACGGAGCGATCGACGGAAAACTGGCCGCCAGTACAGCCAATCCAGGTGGCTGCAATATTCGCAGGATCGCCGCCAAACCAGCGCTGCAGGTCACGCTGGAACGGTGGACGGCGCGAACCAGCCTTGAGCAATTCGGGATTTTCAATGGCTTCCCGAGAAAGCTTCCGGGAGGCAAGCAGGCAGGCATCCTCATTAGAGAGGCGCAAAGAACGCGATGCTTCCACCGTAAGTTCGCCGCTGACAGGATCCGCAAAAGCCGTCAGCCAGGGCAGATGCAAGATGGTGCCGCGATAGATGATCCGCGCTGCGGCGCCGTTGAGGGTTGAATGGAAAACCAAAGCTTCCTTTTCCAGCAAAACGTCAGAGTCAATAAACAGCAAGCGATCACCGCGCGAGCGAGCAGCGCCGGCATTGCGCGCGGCCGACCTGCCTCCGCGGGGAATTTCCACCAACTCGAAGTCCACCGCATACTCGCGGCCGGACCTGTGAACGCAATCGCGAATCTCGAGAGCGCCACCATCATTGACGACAATGACTTCGATATTGGAAATTCCGCCATGTAGAGAAGCGGCCAGACACTGCAATGCGCATTTGAGCCTGGCAGCCCCTCCCCCGGCGGGAATCACTACGCTGAGCACCGCTTGGCCTCCCAATACTCGTTGTAGATTTCCATCAACCGCCGACGCACCGCGTGGGCGCGATACATAGGGGTGGAACAAAGTTCATCGATTGTGATTTCTCCATCCATAAACATGGAGAGCGTGTCCCAGGGAGTGAAGCAGCCTTTGCACGCATCCAGCCGGGGTTTGGGCGCCAGTAGTATCTGGTGAAACGGAGTGTTGCCAATGCTTTCCACCACGGAATCATCTTCCTGCGTCACCAGATTCCCGAGTTTGTTGAACCAGATATTGGGGCACGAAGTGACGAAGCCATCATCAAAAGTAGTGAAGGCAAAGCGGGGCAGGTGACAGGAGAAGCGGCGGCCACCCTCTTCATAGAAGCGCATCAGCCTATTCCAGTAGGCGCGAGGGGGCATCACAGGCTGGAAACTATCGTAGCGTTCCCATATCGCCCGAAGCGCCGGGATCTGTTCCGGGGTAACCTGGAACTGCTCGGAATCCGGCCCGCGAACGGGAAAAGGAAATACCGAAAGGTGCTCGCCGTATTGCTTGAGATCATTCAGCGTGTTTTCAAGCTCGGGCAACGACTGATTGTTGAGGACGCAATAGATCTCAGTTGGAATGCCGGATTTGAAAATGCCGTCCAGCCTCTTGTAGATCTTGGAGTGCAAATCGCGCGTGTTGGAACGATATGCGTTGGCCTCATAGCTGGTGCCGTCCAGGGAAATCTGCACACAGATATTTCCCAAGCTCGCCAGGCGCTCGATATGACTCTGCGTGACCAACACGCCGTTGGTCTGGACAACAAGAGTCGCAAATTGCGGAGACAGATCTTCAATCAGCTCCATCATGCCTTTCACAAGGAAGATCTCACCGCCGGTGATTTTGAGGATAGGCAGACCCATGCGCTCGGTGCTGGTCTTCACGATATGGTCCACGCGGGCGCGCAAAGCACCGCCCGGCTCGCAAGTTGACTTGCGCGGCGGTTGGAAGATCATCTTGTCCAGATGGCCCTGTTTGAACATACTTTGCCCTGTGAGGCAGTATTTGCAGGAAAGATTGCAATTGTCTTCCTGAATAACCAGATCATTCGCAAGTAGATTTTTCATGGGACACCTGCCATAGAATTCGAAAGTAGAGACGCATTCAACGCAGCGAACGGAAACTCTTCCTCCATGCAACTGCCGTAAAGCGAGGAGACTTCATCCATCTTTTTCTCGTACCAGAACTGCACGTCATCCAGCAGACCACCAACGGCCTCCTGAGGGGATTTGCCAGACAGCACAAGCGCGGCGATGGTCTGGAACAGCTCGTAGTTAAAGGCCCCAATGCCCTCGCATATCGCTCGATACTCGAAGAAAAAATCCCGGAAGCGATAGGTGGGCAAACCAGCCATCGCGTCCGACCGCATTTTTCGCGTGATTTTCGTGTGCAACGCCACGTCCAGGAAACCAAATTGAAGGTGCGGCGGCAAAGTGGTTACCGCGCCGGTATCCGCATACTCTTCGCCTGCCAGAAGGGCCATGGCATATGCCAACCGCTGGAGATCCGCATCCACAAACCGATACGCGTAGGGATCGAGGGTGCGCTCGTACTCCGGGCGCAGCAATCGTTCCTCCCTCAATTCCTCCAGAACGGCGGTTCCGGGATAGACCTCCAAGCGGGTGCAGAATGGCCGGAGAGTATGACAACCAGCGGCCCGCAAAAAGGCGGCATTTTCCATAACTTCCTGACGCGTGGAGTAGGGATGGAACATGATGAAGCCCATGTTCACGTAGATAGAGCGGGAGCGAAAAAGGCCAATCGCGCGGAGATTATCAGCAGCAGTCGCTTTCTTGGACCAACGCTTCAAAGCCTCGTCAGAACCGGATTCGACGCCGATAAGAACTCTTTGCAGTCCGGCGCGCTTGAGAAGATCGATCAACCAAGCGTCCGCCTCGCGCCAGTTTTGCGCCTGCACACAGCAACCGAAGGTGATATTCAACCCGCGTTCCAGGATCAGTTCCGCAATGCTTGCGATTCTTTGCTTTGCCCATGGCGTTCCGCCGGGATCTTCAAAAGTAGAATCCACAAACTCAAAGTCCTGAGCCTTCATGCCACGATAGATTGCTTCCATCTCGTCAACTACGCTTTGAGGCGTGCGGCCCCGCCATACTTTGCCCGACAGAGTATTGGCTGCGTTGGGCGCATTGCAGAAGGAACAACGAGAAGTGCATCCACGGCTGCTGGCAATTCGGGCTGTCATTCCAGGCCCAAAATCAATCTGGTCCCGCGCCGGCAGCGCGTACCTGCCAAGATCATTGATGGGACGACCTAGAGGATTGCAGATCACGTCCGCAAACGTGCGGCGACAAAGACCCGGAACACCCGCCAAGTCTCCATCTCCAATCAGAGCTTGGAGGAGATTGACGATGGGCTCCTCACCATCCCCGCGCACCGCAGAATCAAGGAAGCTCCAGGAGGGATTGCGAAGCAAGGAAGCACCCAGGGAGGTTACCAGCGGACCACCAGCAGTGATGTGAGTTCCGGTCCCCAGCGCCTCCTTGATCATCTGGCCGAGGCGCGTGGCTCGGGCAAAGCTGATCGTTGTCAATGAGAACCCTACAAGCCTCGGATTCATGCCGATGATTCGCGCAGTCAACTCTGCTTCATTCGAGGCAGAGATGGGAAAGATCTCTGCCGTCCATCCAAATTTACGCAGTTCGGCAGCAAGATAGGCAACGCCGAGGTGCTCAGGCTGCTGCACCAGATCGCCATCCAGCAATGTAATCAGGGCCACATCCAACGCGCGATTGATCATAGGTACCCCATTGCTTTCAAGCGTTCGGTTAATTCCGCAGCTTCCAGTTCTTCTTCTGGATCGGTAGAGCCGTCCTGCTGCCATTGATCCGGCAAAGCTTCCAACGGGCCGTGAGAGAAAATCGAAGACACCGGTTTGCCCTGAAAATCCTCATTCGCGTCAAAGCCAAGGTCCTGAAATAGTGTGGGCAGCACGTCAATGAGACGGATGCGATGAGGAAGGCGTCCGGTCTTCACGTTTGGAGAGCGGTGCAGCCACATCCCTTCATGGCGATGAAGGCCCGTCTGGTAACTCCACGTCCATTCCTCACCAAAAGAGGGTGTAACCATAAGGCGCTCATCCGCTGGGATCAGGAGGAGGTCCGGGGCGTGCGCCATCATCGGGCCGGGATAGGCCTCTTCACGGCGCAGAATCTGCAGGAACCCCGGCTTTCCGGTTTCGGGAATGCGAACGGCACGAAAGGCCTCTGTAACTTCCGCAAGGATGCGTTCGGCATCCTGTGGATCAACGACGCCTTTCACCTGACGGCCACGAAGATTCAGGTTCAGTCCATAAGATCCGGGAACAGGCATGTAAACCCGCGTATTGTCCCAGTCCACAGTTGCTCCATCCTCACTGAACCAGCTTGCAACGTCGGCAAGAGACGCGGCGCCAAGACGAGTCTGCAAGAATCCAGCATTTTTCAGGACGGTATTGGCTGCGAGAGAGCGATGGCCAGGTCCAAAGCCATGATCGGAAACTACAACCACGGAGCAATCATCCGGAAGCAGCTTCAAGGTTTCACCCAGTTCCGCATCGACCAGACGGAAAATAGTCCGGATAGCCTCCCGATAATGCAACGGCGCGGCAGGCTCATACAGCGGATGGGTTGGATCGGAAAACTGCCAATAGTGATGACAAACGCGGTCTGCCTCGGTCAACACAATCGCGAAGATGTCCGCAGTCCAATTCTTAAGCAGGTGGCGGGCTGCCCGCATTCTTTCCGGCACAAAATTTACAGCGTGCTCGATATAGTCCAGGTTGCCCCGGTACATGGTGGCTAGATCCGACTGGAAATAACAACCATTGCGCGACAAATCACCCAGAATCTCGCGGGGGGTGGAGTAACTCGTTGTCTGCTTCAAGGGCCAGGTAATTTGATATCCGGGCAATGGAGCGGCTGGATGGGACATCGGAATATTGACTAGTCCCAGAATCAAATTCTTCGCCGCAGCCCACTGCCAGCAAGATTGCCGTCCATATTCACCGGTTCCCACAATACGGCCTCGATAGGCAGAGTCCTGCGTATGAAAAAACTGGAAAATTCCGTGCTGGCCGGGCATACAGGCATTTACAAAGGTCGCCCAACCAGGACCAGTGTGGGCCGGCCAAGTGGTCGAAGTAAACGCCGAGGCGCTCTCTTTCCGAAGTTGGGCAAAGGCTGGAAGTTCTCCGCGGTCAATGAGAGGATCCAGCAGATCCCATGTACCGCCATCCAGCCCGAGTATGAAAGCCTTGGTCTTCTGCATCTGCGTCACCGAACCTCAATCGAGGTACTCAAGTCTTACCATAGGCCTGTTAGAACACAGTGTGCCAAGCCTTGCCATTTGGGATTTGAATTGGAACAGGTTGCGTTTAGTTATTGAGGCTGAAAAATATGACGGAGTTGCACATGAAATTGACATAGCGATGAATGTCCAAGGAGCCTATTCATCTATTTCCGATCAGCGAGTTTATAGTTGGAGGAGAGTATCGCTCTTGGTGTATGCGACCTGGAGAAGTCGCAAGTGAAGATTCTTGGAGTTTCTGTGGATAGGTGAATATTTTGAGCGACTGGTGGAAGGCAAAAGCTGGGCCACCAGCGCTAAAAGCACGGTGGCCCAGATTCCGACTCGACACGCGGCTAAGAGCCGTGCCCTTCAGACTACGGCTGGATTTCCATGCACTTCCGAATTCGCCGGCACAACATAGGAGCCATGCGAAACTTGTGCGCCATCCACAGGAGCCGGCGAGGAGCCCTTTGATGGGCGCTGGACGCGCGACAATTGATCCTGCATCGCCGCCGCCAACCCAGCTACAGTCGGATGCTCAAACAGCAAGCGCAAAGGAACCGGCACCTGAAATTCCTTACGGAGCAAGGCCACGACTCGCGTTGCCATCAATGAATGGCCTCCAAGCGAAAAGAAGGTGGCATGAATGCCGATTCGAGGCATGTCAAGAATCTTCTGCCACGTTTCCGCGATCTTCCTTTCCATGTCATTTCGCGGAGCGACATATTCGCCAACCTCTCTTGCCCTGGTTCGCGGATCCGGCAAGGCCCGGCGGTCAATTTTGCCGTTGAGATTGAGGGACAATTCCTCGAGCTTCAGGAATACCGACGGCACACTTGGTTCCGGCAGCCACTGCGAGAGGAAGCGTCGCAGTTCCAGTACGTTCGGTTCGTTTTCCGAGACGATGTAAGCACAGAGAAATTTCTGGTGATCATCGTCTTCCCAATCCTTGACCGCGGCATCGGAAACATCCGGATGGTCTCGCAGCAGCTTCTCGATTTCGCCCAGCTCAACCCTGGCCCCTCGAATCTTCACCTGACTATCTTTCCGGCCGATTAACTCGAATTCGCCCTCCGGCAGGAGACGGCCAATGTCCCCCGTACGGTATATCAAGTCGTTTGGATCGTCAGGATTAAACGGATTCTGAATGAATACTTCCCGCGTAAGCTCCGGCTGCTTGTAGTAACCGTACGAGCGATAAACCGTTCGAATATAGATTTCACCGACGGCACCGGCGGGGCAAAGCTCGCGATTATCACTCAGTACAAATGCTTCCGCACCCGGAATCGGCTTCCCGACGGGTATGGCTCGACGCTCCTGATCAGACTGGCTAACGAAATGGCAGAACTTGGCCAGAGTGGTTTCTGTGGGCCCATACAGGTTGACGAGTTGGACGCGGTCGCCGAAGATCTTGAACCATCTTTTCACGTCCGCGGGGAAGAGCGGTTCGCCGGCAAGGACGATGTATTTCAATGACCGAAAGCAATTGTGGTTCAAGGGCTGGTGCAATAGCGAACGGAACAAGCTTGGCGTACAGTGCATCAACGTGATCCGGCTGCCGTCAATCCATTGGACCAGCTTCTCTGCGTCAAGCACGGTTTCCCGATCCGGCGGAATGCACAGCGTTCCTCCCGCACTCAAGGGAAGAAAGACGTCCCTGAGAAATGGATCAAACGAGGGCGGCGTGAGCTGACTTACGCGGAAGTCTTCATTCACTCCCATCGCTTCTCTTTCCCAATTCAAGAAGTGCGACAATCCAAGAAGATTGCCGGCGATACCCTTGGGCTGTCCTGTAGAACCGGAAGTGAAGTATATGTAACCCATATGCGGCGGAAGCTCATGGGAAAGAGCCGGATTGGCGACAAGGACTTCGGGGCCATGCGGAGACCCGCTGCAAGTAGGAGACTGCTCCGCAGGCACGATGATGGAGCAATCACCATGGCTGTTCGCTACGATTTCTTCCGCCATTTTTGCGAACCGGCTCTGAACCAGGAATGCCCGCGGCTCCGCAGTGGCCAACATCGCCCGGATGCGATTGACCGGATAGCGAGGATCCAGCGGAACAAAGATACAGCCTGCCTTCATGATGCCGATCATGGCAACAACCAACTCAACTGTATCCTCCATGAGGAGGGCAACTACAGACCGGCTCTCGATGCCTCGAACCGACAATAGGTTTCGAATCTCATCTGATTTTTGCTCCAGTTCGCCATAAGTAATGCATCTGTATTGCGTTTCGATTGCAGTCTCATGCCAGCGGCTTCTACCGCACTCTGTCAGCCTATCGATGATTTCCCGGCTTAGCATATTGGTCTGCTCCATTTGTAAAATGCCCCCTTGCTTCCACATGCGTGAAAAAAATTGAATTAGAGAATCCCGGAGTACACAGATGCCGATCCAACTCGAGTGGAATGCTTTGTGGCCCGCACCTGGATCGCTCGCTCAATCAAGACATTCAAGTCTTACCACACGGCTGTGATCATGCAGTCCGCCAAGCCTCGCCATTCGCCATTTGATTTGGAACGGGTTGCGCTTGAGGCATGGAAGGCCGAGCGGTTGAAGAAGCTGTATCCAAAAAGGACACTATAGCGGCGCATGTGCAGTGTGCAGATTGCCATCGAGAAGAAGCAGGATTCCGGTTGGCCAACATCGCTCAGTTAGGGGCTTCAGTTAAGGGCTTCAGTTAAGGTCTGGCATTCCAAACATTTCGAGAAAAATACCGAACGTGATCACGACGATCAATAGATCGCTCTCAAACGGCAGGTTCAAGCTGAACCCCTTCTTCATGTACCGGGCCTTTAGTCTCTCGATGGCCGCCGGGTTGAAGTATCCCTGCCGCTGAATGCGTTCAAACGAAAGAAGGTCGTTGATCCACTCAATATTCTGGTGCAGCAGATGAGCGCTTCCGGGAGCCAGGAAGGCATACTTTTCCCGATCTAGAATCTCCTGGGGAACGAGATCCTCCGCAGCCATCCGCAAGATATGCTTTTCCACCAATCCCTTCAGTTGCATCTCGGGCGGAATTTCAGCAGCCACGTTGACGACGTCCAAGTCCAAAAACGGATAGCGGGCTTCGACGGAGTTAGCCAGCGCCATCCTATCTCCATGATCGGCCAGCAAGTGGTCCGCCATTCTGAGCTTAAAATCAAGATAAGAGCGCTGATGGATATAGTGGCGGTCCCGCAGCTTGTCCTTGTTGACAAGCTCAAATTGAAGGCAATCTAATTCATCGAAGCGTTCGCTGAGCTGGGCCGAATAGAGCGCTTTCTTAGTCTCTGCGTAACTGCAATAATCTTTTTCGTAAAAAAGATCATCATCGCCCCAGAGCTTGCGCCGCATTTCGCCTTCCAGAACCTCATGCAAATCTTGAGTCTTGCGGCGCTGCTTGCCCAAATGGTCGAAGCGATAGCCTACATATCCCGCAAACAGCTCGTCCGCGCCCTCACCCGTGAGAATCGCCGAAATATTGTGGCTCCGGGCATGTTGGGACAACGCCAGGGATGCCGTATTGTAGGTTTCTTTCAGAGGAGATTCGGAGTGGTAGATCGCCTGCCTGAGCCGACGGCTAATTTCAAGCCAGTCGAACTCAATCTCATGGTGACGCGAGCCAACGTGGCGGGACATCAATCTCTGGTATTTCGATTCGCAAAAGTCCCGGTCTGCAAAGGTGATCGAGAAAGAGTGGCGGGTCTCCCCGGAAACCTCCGCGATCAGCGCCGCGATCATGGAAGAATCAAGACCGCCACTCAAGTAAAAGCCCACCGGCACATCCGCATGCAAACGAGACTTGACGGACCGGGTCAGCGCATCTTTCAATTTGTCAGCATAATACCGCTCGGGCCGCGCCTCCTGACGGACCTGCACGGTCGGATAGTCGAGATCCCAATATTCGTGAAGTTGAAACTGTCCATTTTTCACCAAAAGATAATTGCCGGCAGGGAGGCTGTTGATTCCCTTGAACATCGTCCGCGGACTGATCAGGCCCGGAAATGTCAACACCTGATCCAACCCGGTGAGATCAACCTCACGGCGCATTCCCGGAAACTCCAGAAGCGCCTTTATTTCCGAACTGAATACGCAGAATCCGCCGACATCCGCATAGTAAAGCGGATTGATACCAAAATGGTCTCTGGCTAGAAAGAGTAAATTGCGTTTCAGGTCATATAGAGCAAAAGCGAACTGGCCATTGAGCCGGCGCAAGAGATCCGTGCCGCACTCTTCATAAAGATGAAGCACTACTTCCACATCGGAGCGAGTTTTAAAGACGTGTCCCTTTTGAACCAACTCCGCCCTCAACTCGCGGTAGTTGTATATCTCTCCATTGCATATCAGGACCAAAGATTCATCTTCATTGCGGAGCGGCTGATTGCCTCCCTCCAGATCAACTAAACTCAGCCTCCGGAACCCCAATCCGATATGCCGATCGAGAAACTGCCCGGCTGAATCCGGGCCCCGATGGAGCAACCTGCCCGCCATCCTGCTCAAGACCGATTCATCGACTCTAGCCGCATTGCCAGCAGCGTCATAAAATCCGCAGATGCCACACATAGACTGTTCCTGGAGAGATCAAGTTCTAAGCAAATGAATTTCACAGCCTGATCAGATTGCCATGCAAGCGCGACCCAATCTTGTGGAGCGCCTCATCCTTGCCCGCCACCATGGAAAAGGAGGTAGGCTCAAGAAGCAATTCAATGGCCCGCAACCTTTCCTCCAGGCTAAGACATTCGTAAGCAACCTTGAGGCGCTCTGTGGCCAAATTCTTTCCCGGATCGTAAGCCAGAATATCCGGCGGATATGCCGCGCTGATAAAGTGAGAGTTGGAGGGCACATTTACTGAATTGATCGCAACCCAATCGAGGCCGGAAGACCTCATCAACTCGATGCCTTCCATGAAGCGATATGTAAAGACCCTGGGATGCAGATAAACGTCCACGTCTTTTGCAACCTGGTCGGTCTCTGTAAGATTCGAGTTATAGCCATTCTTTCCGTAATACTCCAACGGCAAACTCAGGCCCAGATCTCTGATTACGCCAATGCCGAAATCAAGGTCTTTGTCCGCAGCGAGCATACGCGCCATCTCGCGCTGCAGCATACGCTTGTGCTCTCCGAGCGTGTGATATACGTGCAGGATAAGCACGCCGGTTTCCGCAACCAGTTTGCCCAGGTTTCTCACGCCTCTCGAAGGATCGCTCAGATGGTGGACTACGCCGACCGACGTTACCACGTCATACTTCCCGTGCTCATCCAACTCCAGAAGATTGCCTTTTCGGAATGTCACATTCCCGATTCCAAGTTGTTCGGCTTGTCCACGGGCTATATTGAGGCTCGACTCGGTCATATCTACGCCGGTAAAAGAAGCGTCCGGAAATTCCGAAGCCAGCCCGAGAATGCGCTGGCCCGACCCGCAACCGCCATCGAAAAAGGAGTATTTTGCGATCTCTGAATCATCGATCCCGGCTTCTGCAAACAGCATATGAACCAGAACATAGAGATCCATCAGCACTTCTGTTTTCACCCCGGTATAGGGATACGGATATCTTTCGTACATTGCGTTTACGCTAGTGGTTATTGTATCCATCTATATCTCCGTTATCTCCGTTCTATTTAGTATCAGGTCACATCTGGTAATGCCGGGAATCTATGCAAATCAGATTGCAGCTCGCTTCAGTTCAAGATACGAATGCGGCCGCAAGTAGAACTTCGCTTACTACCCCGCGGACCAAGCCATTATTAGCCAGGAGGCAGCAGCGACCAAGAGCATAGTATTGGCACAGATTGCGATCTCTTGGGAGACGTTGCTCACCGTGAAAAGCGATTCAGGGAAGTGGTTGCATGGCGCACGATGGCAGATTCACCGGCCGCGCCGATATGCAATACTCGGTCGTCGCAAACGGGCGAAGAGATTCGATGGTATCGATCTAGAAGCTAATCGAATCTATATACGTAAAACCCGACCATAGAGGTTCCCAGTGATCGCCAGCATTGACGCCAGAGCCGCTCTTGAAGAAGCACAGGAGCAATACGCTTCTAACAATCCCAAGAGCTCGGCCCACTATGCCGAGGCCTGCTCAGTTTTGCCAGGAGGAAACACACGTACGGTATTGTTTTATCCGCCGTTTCCATTGACCATGGTTCGCGGGAAAGACTCTCGCCTCTGGGATGCCGATGGCCATGAGTATATCGATTTTTTGGGCGAATACACCGCCGCCCTTTACGGCCATTCGAACGCGACCATTCGCTCCGCCATTCATCACGCGCTCGAGAATGGCATTGACCTGGGCAGTCATAACGCACTAGAGGCGCAACTAGCCGCCATTCTTTGCGCGCGCTTCCCGTCCCTTGACTTTGTCCGGTTTTCCAACAGCGGCACGGAAGCCAATCTCATGGCGCTCAGCGCCGCTCGCGCCATCACCAAGCGCGCAAAGCTGCTGGTATTCGAAGGCGCCTATCACGGCGGCATTCTCTCTTTCAGCAACGGCGGCAGCCCCATCAATGCGCCCTTCGAGTTTTTAGTCGCGAGATATAACGATCTTGATCACACGATATCGTTGCTGGAAAGAAACGCAGACGATCTCGCCGCTGTGATCGTTGAACCGATGATGGGAGCCGGAGGATGCATCCCGGCGGAAAAGCCGTTTCTGCAGGCACTGCGTGAAGCCACCAGCGCAAACGGCATCGTTCTGATTTTTGACGAAGTCATGACGTCCCGGCTGGGCCCCGGCGGCTTGCAAGGGATTCACGGCATCGTGCCTGACATGACCACGCTGGGGAAATACATCGGCGGCGGCCTCACGTGCGGAGCATTTGGCGGTCGAGCAGCCATCATGCAATATTTCGACGCGCGACAACCAGGCTCCTTCGCGCACGCCGGCACCTTCAACAACAATGTGCTGACACTATCCGCCGGCATTGCTGGAATGTCTCTCTATACGCCCGATGTCGCCCTGCAACATAACGTCCGCGGCGACCGGCTGCGGCACCGGCTCAATGATATTGTGAAGCGGCAACGCATCGCGATGCAGTTTACCGGCATCGGGTCCATGCTCAATGTGCACATGTGCAGCGGTCCCATTCACAATCCTGCCGATACCGCGAGGGCCAATAAGGACTTAGCAGACCTGTTTTTCTTCGAGCTGCTGGCTAAAGGATTCTGGCTTGCCCGGCGCGGCATGATCGTTTTATCGCTCACCAACACCGACGCCGACTGCGATCAACTTTCCGCTGCTGTCGAGAGCTTTGTGGATCAATACCGATCGCTGCTTGCCCCCGAACCAGCGTAACTGCCAGACAATATCCCAGTTTATTATCCTGGCCTGCGCGCCCATCTCCCGCAAAATCTGCCACAGCATTGGCAGGCAATCCCATCTCAACGATTGCAAATCAATATTTTACATAGCTTGGATGCTTCATCTTTTGTGAGTGGCTTACTATACTTATAGGAAGATCTATCTCCCACTCTATCGCTCGATAGCTACGCCACAACGTGCCAACTACCGCTGAATACTCCCAAACATGTTTCTCCTATTGACTGCGCATCTTTAGCCAAGCTATTGTCAGCTTGCCCGAATTGAAAGATTCCGGGCTAATTCAAAAATAGGAGAACTAAACATGAAGACCATGACTGAAAACCAAGTGCAGATCGCCGGCGCTACCCTGCCTGTGGAAGTTTCCAATGCCAACAGCATCGCCACCCCGGTTGCCCTAGTTGCCTGCCCCGACACCGCAGTGCTCGCGAGCGCGCCTGTCTACGTCTCGCAGCTTCGCGGCTACAGCCGGTAACCACTAACCAATCACCCAGGGGCGGCAAGGCGATCCGAAAAGGCTTTCTAAGCCGCTCCTTTAAAGACTCCAGCCTCGTGCACGGATCACTGCCGCATGGCTGTATCAGTCCAGGCATTAGGTTCTGTATTAGGTAGGGATTGCAGCATTGAAACATGGATGGCTATGGCTGCCCGATACTGCCATTGTGGGATTTCATCTGCTCTTTCGGAGAATGCAGGGTTGCGGTTGGGTTACCTAATAGAAAGTCACCGGCCAATTCGCAAGACCATTGCAAAATCGCAGATGCAATTGACGGCATATCACTCGAGGCAGAACTAGAAATATAAAACAGCCAGGCTATACCGATGACGGGATTACTCGTAGTGCCATGACTGTATGCCGTGCCAGTAGGGATGCATTTCCGGCAGTTTTATGGCCAACCGACAGTAAGTAAGATTCACCCTTACCAAAAGGGGCGCTCGGCAGTCTTCGGCAATCCAAGGATCTGCCAAGGAGCTTCCGAATTGCCCCAATTTTATAAAGCAAAGGTGCGAAATGGCGAGTAACGCGCAACGATATACGATATTTTCCCCTGGAGAAGGGTACGAGCTACAAAACTACATCAACGATATTGGCGCATTAGTGGACCACATTCAGAGGCGCCCTGTCCTGGTGGGGTATTCGCATGCAGCCTTCTTTACCGTCCACTATGCACTACAAAACCCAG
>DATGIO010000168.1:0-8616 GCA_035295685.1 Candidatus Angelobacter sp. | reverse complement strand
AAAGTCGACCTGCTCTTGATTGTTGCTCATCCTGACGATGAGACGGGAGCAGTTCCATACCTGCTGCAACTTGTCGATCAGCACAAGCGCGTCGCCATGATCTACACGACGCACGGCGAGGCAGGCCACAATAACATGGGGCCTGAACGCGCGCAGTCCCTGGGCGCAGTGCGCGAGATGGAGCTTCGCCAGGCGCTCGAGAGGGCTGGCATCAAGAACGTCTGGTTCCTGAGCGGCCACGATACGCCAAGCCAGAATGTGCTGCAATCGCTGGCGAGTTGGCGACATGGGGAGATGCAGGAAGAGCTCGTCAGAATGGTGCGGCTCACGCGTCCTGAAGTGATTCTGACGTGGCTGCCAGGGTTCTTCGTGGGCGAGAACCATGGAGACCACCAAGCAGCCGGAGTCCTGGCGACGGAGGCGTTCGATATGGCCGGCGACCTGACGGTCTTTCCCGCTCAACTCGCTGGACCGGTGAAGGTGAACGAAACACTGCTGGACGGCCTGCAGCCATGGCAAGCGAAAAAACTCTACTTCTTCCCTGATTCGGCGGATGCAACGCTCTTCAAAAACACCGGCCCGAGCTATCCAACAGATGGCATTTCGCGATCTCTCAAGCTGCCCTATTGGCGCATTGCCATGGAGACTTTCGAGTATCACCTCAGCCAGTACCGCAGTTTTATTGAGGGATTAAAGAAGATGGACGAGAAGCAGATTGCGGCGCAGGAGAAGGACTGGGGTGGCCCCGTCGAATTCACACTAGGCAAGTCGCACGTCACAGGCAGCGTGACGGGCGATGTCTTTGAGGGAATCACCTCTGCGCGAATCCCGTTTGCTCCTCCGGTGAGAGAAGCCTATGACCAGCCTGGCGGACTCGCGGTGCAGTTGAGCGGGCCGTGGAGTTTTTATGAGCAATTTCGGCGCGCGCACGGCTTGAACCGGCTGCCGAAAACCGCCCTGCCGGAAATCGCCATCAAGCGCGGCACAACATTCATGATCCCCCTGGAGATGCACAACCACACAGACATGGCAACGCCCGTCACAATCTCACTCAAGCTACCCGAGGGCTGGATCGGCCAGGGAGGGACTGGGACTTTCAACCTGCAGCCGCACTCCGACTTCTACTGGCAGGTGATTGCCGATGTGCCGAAGACGGAGAGCAAAGAGCGTCAACAGATCGAGTGCCGAGCTGAATCGGAGGGAAGAGTCCTGAACGTTATCAAGATCTCAGTCCAACTCGTGAACGGCGGCCTGCCGCAAAATTAATCGTCGCTGTCGTGATCTTGTCCAGAATTGTCACTTCCCAGAACTGGACTACTGGACCAGAATAATTCCAGATAGGAGGCAATGAATTCCTTGGAATCTTTTTCTGGGTTTGGCGATAGCCTTCGCAGCCGTATCAATCATCCCCACGCTTGCCCCCTTCTCGACGGCCCCATCAGCCCAGCACAAGTTCCCTCGATCAATTCTGAGATGGCAGTGACGTTGGACGGCGTCGGCTATAAGATTTTGACAACTTATTTTCAAAAACTTGTGCAGCAATCCTTGGGCTCTTCGGACTTGAGAGAACAGTGCGTGCGTCCCTTGCGCTTGATAACGCTTTGGATGACATCGACGCTTTCGAGCCGCTCTCTGGAATCTCGGGAATGGCATATTCCTTGGACCCAGTTGATAAAAGGGGAAAGGAGAACCGAGCTTATGCGCCAGGTTACATGGTTGTCTTAGCCGCCTGAAGGCTCATCTGGCGGTGCCAGATTCCAAATCGGCTTGCGCATTTCGTGGTCTCCGCCGAAGCGATGAATCAAGGTCAACGCCAGGATCACCGCAGCCACCGTGTATCCGGTGCGCTGATTGGGCGGCATCACCATAATTACGCAAATGAAGACTGTCCAAGCCATGGCCGCGAGATTAATGGAATTGCTCCAGCGGCCGAGATGCCAGGGGCCGCGTTGCGAATGCCATCTTTCTTTTGCCCGCCAGCGGAGATACACGGGAATGATGTAAGAGATATAGAAGCCCACCACGCTGATGGACGTCACCGTGGAATAAGCTCCGCTGTAGATCAAAGCCACGAAGGCCAGGGAAACAGAAAGCCAGATGGCCCGCGCCGGGGTCTGGTACGCGCCGATTCGCTCCCAACTCCTCCATAGCGGCATTCCCTTATCTCGTGCTAACGAGTAAAACATGCGTGAGAGCGCAGTCACGGACGCCATGCCGCAGAACCACATGGCCAACAAGGTCAGCCCCAGCACCGCGACTCCGGCGCGCGCTCCCATCGTTAGCTGCACAATCGCCAGCACTACCGGAGTGGAGTTGCCGCCAGCATCCGTCATGTTCAACACCCTATGCAGGTCGGGAATAGCCCAGGCAAGTGACAGTACTAACACATACCCGAATACACCCGATACCACCACTGCCGTGACCATGCCCCACGGGGCGCGTCGCCGGGGATCGACTGTTTCCTCGGCAACGTGCGCTGAGCCATCGAAGCCGGTATACGTCCATTGCGCCTGTAGGAGTCCAAGCACAAAAAGCCACGCATAGGGCGCATGGACGGCGGGACTGACCGATGAAGCCTTCAGTAGGAAGCTAAGCGGTTGTTTCGGGGCAAAGAACCACAGAGCCGCGATGAGAATTATCGCGCCTAAAATGTGGACTGTTACACTCAGATCGTTCAAGCGCGCCACCCAACGCACACCGTAGTGGTTGATCAGCCCTTGGGAGAGAAGGACAAGCCCATAGGCGATGAGGAGAGTTGAATTCTTGGACGGAAGCCCCAGCATGGGAACAAGAAAGCGCACGCAGCCATAGTCAATGCCAACGATGACCGTTATGAAGCCGATAATGTTGAACCAGGCAGTGAACCAGGCCCAGGTTGGTCCACCCAGCTCAGCCGACCAGTGATACATCGCGCCCGACGTGGGAATCGCAGACGAAAGCTCCGCCATGCTCAAGGCCACCAGCAGCGTCCCCGCGGTTACCAGTGGCCAGCCCAAGGTCATTTCCAGCGGTCCGCCCATCGAAAGCCCGTAATCATAAAGAGTGACCGCACCGGTGAGGATGGAGATGATGGAGAAAGAGAGGGCAAAATTGGAAAAACCGCCCATGGTACGGAGGAGTTCCTGGGTATACCCAAGTTCTTCCAGATCTTGTGAATCCTTAAAGGCGGAGCCCTGGCTGCGCTGTTCAGCGGTCTTCAACCTCTCACCTCACATCCCTAAATCGGCACCAATTGTAAACAAATGGCGCTCACGTTACTCAGCATTGATTCGAGGTTTATGGGCCGAGCAAATATGCGGATAAACTGAGAAAGCGGTGTATTGTTATTGTCCCCAAAAGGTCGATGTATTGAGTGCCAAACGGTTCATTGCTCACCTTAACGAACCGTTTGGCAGGATTGGTGTTGCTACGTGTCTGCTTCGGATTTGCGCGAACCTTTGCTATTTCCGCGCAATTTCAACCGAATCTCCGGCCCTGATTCAAATTCCTGCTCCGGCTGCCACAACAAACCCTATACAGGAGGTGGCGGCGACAGCGCGGCCAATGTTTTTGTGCTTGGCCAACGGTTTGATTTTGCCACGTTCAGCCAGATGGACTCCGTACCCACCAAGAACGCTTTAGACGAGCGCGGGCAGGCGGTGACTCTACAAACCCTTGCCAACTCCCGCAAGACGATCGGCATGTTCGGATCGGGTTATATCGAGATGCTGGCTCGCCAGATCACTGCCGAGTTGCAAACCATCCGCAACACCTTGCAACCGGGGCAAAGCAGTAACCTGAGCGCCAAGGGGATCAACTTTGGTGTCCTGCGCCGTACCGCTGATGGACAGTGGGATACGTCCAGCGTTGACGGCATTGCTGCTCTCAGCATGAAATCGGCAGGTACGGGCGATCCACCCAGCTTGATCATCCGTCCGTTTCACCAGGCGGGTAATGTTATTTCGCTACGTGAATTCACAACAGCGCCTTCAATCACCATCACGGAATTCAATCGGAAGAGCGGTTTGGAATCGGCTCCGACCCTGATGGCGATGAGTTCGCCAATGAACTAACCCGCCGACATTACTGCTGCAACTCTCTACCAGGTTACGCTTCCGGTCCCAGGACTGGTCATTCCCGACGATCCTGAATTCCAGGAAGCCATCAAGATTGGGAAAGAACGGTTTGCCAGTATTGGATGTTCCACTTGCCACGTCCCTTCGCTTCCTCTCGACAATAGAGGATGGATGTTCAGCGAACCCAATCCCTACAATCCCAAGAACAACTTACGTCCAGGTGACGCCCCTCTTCTGACTGTCGATTTATGCAGCAAGGAACTGCCTTCACCTCGGCTGAAACCCAAAAACGGGATCGTAATGGTTGCCGCATATACCGACTTCAAGTTACATGACATCACCAGTGGATCGAACGATCCCAATCGCGAGCCTCTGGACATGAACCAGAAACATGGTTCTGCAGATTTTTTTGCCGGCAATGGGAAATTCCTGACGCGAAAACTTTGGGGCATCGCCAATCAACACTCGTTTGGTCATCATGGGATGTACACGACTATGCGTGAAGCAGTCCTGGCTCACGATGGCGAAGCACGCCAAAGCCGGGTCGCATTTCAAATCCCTTCAGATATTGCCACAAGGGGCAAGATCGCTGTGTGTGAACGAGAATGGCCGGGATATTGAATGTCCAGCAGGCATAGCACCCCATGACGAATGAGAGAAATTAGGGGAGCGAAAACGAGGGACTAAATGGGGGGATTGAGATTTGTTTCTTGCAGGTTCCTTAGGTGTCATACGTTGCGCTTGTAAGTTCTTCTAAATCGTTTTCCCTGGACTAATAACCCGAAGGTCGGTGGTTCAAATCCCCCCTCCGCAAATCATTCATACCACCGCGGTGAATTGACCATGAATCTGTGCCCAGTTGATCGTAGGGCTCAACCAGCACCATGAAGGGATCGGCCACCGCTCCATCGATGGAGCTCCCCTTGGACATCTGCGCCACCAGAACCGCCTGATCGGCGGCAATCGTGGACGGCCCTGCGAGCGAAATCTCGAAAAAGTCGCCGCGGTTCAGCGTCGCCGCCTGCGCCTCGTCGATTTCGAGGTTGGTTCCATCATGGGCCGCCACGATGCGGAACAAAACTCTTTCCCGGCTTCTTCTCAAAGGGATTCTTGAGCAGCAGGCAGTTTCTAGATCAGTCAGCATGAAGGATCACACGACTGTCGGCGGCTTTGTGCCTGTAATGCAGATCCAGCCTTTCTTCTGCTCTTCAAAAACTTCCACATTGATGTAGCCTGCCCTGGCAAACAGTTCTTTGTGCTCTTTCACACCGAGGCTTGGAGAACCAAAGAGCTTCATCGCTGTTCCCAGCACCACGTCGCGAGAACCCCCTTTGTAAGTCTCCGCAATGATGGCAAGCATCCCTCCCGACTTGAGCACGCGAAGCACTTCGCGCATATCGCTCGGCAGGTCCGGCCAGTAGTATTGCGTCTCGATCGCTGTCACCAGGTCGAACGTGTCTGCTGCGAATGGCAGCTTGGAGACGGACGCCTGCTGGATTTCAACCTGCCCCGCTCGGATGAATTCTTTGTTGCGCGAGCATGACGTGGCGACGCTTCCTGCGGCATAGTCGACTCCATGGACTTTCCCGTTGGAGGCTATCGCAGCCAGCTTTCCGATAGTGCGGCCGCCACCACAGCCTACGTCGAGAATAGTGAAATCCTCTCCCACGCGAATGTGCATCAGTCCCCAGTCGGTCAACTTCGAGTGGGACTGGTTCATCAACATGGCGAACAAGCGGCCTGCAAATCGGTCGGGCTTACGAACTTGACTCACGATGTAAACGGCCGCCCCTAACACGAGGACCATCTTGACGATTTTCATGACCAACACGGTGTCCACAGGTCACACACTCCCCCGCCAAGGCGAATCGTAGCGGCTTGTCTGGCTAATAGTAATACGCACCCAACGTGACCGGGTTTCAGCCGCGGCCCAATCAGACCGAAAAACTCGGGATTGTGTAACGAGGAACTAGTGGCGCGTCCAACGGTGGATGCGAGGAACCAATAAGCAGCAGAGTCACCCATTCAGCTACATCTCGCCAGGGAGCAGCGGGTGCCCGGATCAACCACTGCGACCGCGGACTCGAGCAGGCTTTCGGGACTTTCTATCTATTACTTCCTTACTCTTTTAGCGTCCCAAGCTTTTCGGGCTGATTCCGCAAGCTGTTCCTGGCGGGCCTTAACGAAGGGGCATAGTGCTTTTCGGTAACTGTCACGCTGCTGTGCCCAAGCAAGAGCGAGACCTAATCAATGGTGGTCCCCGCAAGAGGTAACTCGACCACAAACGTGTCGCGAAACACACGAGAATGCCAACGCTTCCGCGAGCCGTCCGGCCCTGGAATGTTGCCCAGCCTGAAGAGCCGGGCAAGCGCCCGGGTCCATCCACGCTTGCAGGTCTCCGGATTCGCCATTGCCGCTCCAGAAGAAGTATCTGGGATTTTCGCTGGGCAGGTTCTTTAAGAGAACATGCACGCTGGGGTGACAAGGGCACGTAGACAGGAACTCCGGTCTTGGCTCGATACAGAAACAGATTTCCGTTCTCATCAATACGCGTTCGTTCCAGTGTCACGGCATCCGTGATTGCCAGTCCCGACCAACACGTCAGCAGGATGAGCGCACGCAGATCGTCGCGGCGATGCTCATAGTCATGACCACCCACCCAATTGCCATAGGCATACGTGGCGTCCACGATAGCGTCGAATTCCGCTCTCGGGAAATAGTCTGTGGGCTTTGATTCCACCTTCGCTCGTTTCAGCAGCGGGGCAGGATTCTTTGTCGAGCCACTCCAGGCGCACGCAGAGCCAGAAGAAAGCTACGAGCCTTTCGTGTTTGCGTCGGGTCGTGGCGGAGCCGTTTTTCCATTGCGTGCGAAATTTTGTGAGTTCGGCTGGTCGCAACTGATCGAGGAAAACGAAACCCTGCTTCCCTGCCCAGACCCTCAACTGTTTCTCAAAGAAGAATTCGCTCTTTCTCTGGCTGTCTCTGCTGAGTCTGGGTGACTGTTCATCGGCGCGAAAATCGTGGATCGCGTCTTCGATCTTGATCCGCTCGCGCACGTGCAGCTTGTTGGGGTGGGCGGCATCTTCCATCACGCGGGCGATCAACTCCGCTTTTTCCCAAACGCGGGTCTTCGGTCTTCGAAATCGCGATCTACCGATAGTTAATTTAGGCACGCTCATGACGGACGACATTGAAATTCTCGCCGTCTAACGGCGGCTGAAAATATGATGTGATGGCTTCAAACTCTGCCTCGGTAGTCCAGGGAGTGCCAGTAGGTAGATTCTTGCTTCGTTCCACCAGCTGACTTTTGCACAAGGCATCTGACGCGTCTACAAAATGCAGTTCATGGTTAACGTTGGCCCGCTCGGCGACCTCGCGAAACCACACGCGCTGCGTCTTTGTATTGGCCGGAAAATCAAGCACGACGGAGATGCCCTTCGATAAGAGAGCGCAAATGTGCGGCAAGAGAACGCTCTTCAATCGCGACGAGCATCTTACATAGCCCGGTATGTCAGTGATCTCGCCAGGAAAGAGGGCATTCAGAAATTCATCTTCAACCAAGAGGATAGCATGTTCTCGTTCCACCAAAGCTCGTGCGAGAGTGGATTTACCTGCCGCCATCTTGCCGCAAAAGAATATCAACTTCGCCGAAGCATTCATGACTGGTAAGACCTGCTTGCAGAACTTATGCCATTATCGCGCATGGCGCAACCGTGTTAGCAACCGGAACAACTGCAACTAAGACGGCCTGCGGCCGGTAGCACAGATCCAGTCTTTCCCGGACACGTGCTGGTCGTGACCTCTGTAAATCCAGCCTGGGTCAGAAGATCTCGGTGCCCCACGTCGCTGAGAAATGCGGCACGGAGCATGGATTAGCTAATTTGGGCTAACCCATCATTTTTTGTTTCGGTTCTTCATTCGCCACGCGCAGCATCTCAAGAAAGTGATGGCCGCAAAGCCGTATTCTTTGCATTACTTTGGAATCAGTCTTGATTGTCAATTCCCGATAGGCAACAGCTACACAATCGCTGCACCCATTTGCGTAGTTTTCGAGTGTAGCCAGACCGGCTCACAACTCACTAATCTCGCCGACCTTACGCCAGATAGGAGAACCCTCAGTCATTTTATAGCTCTAAGCCGTCGCCTCGGACATGTTGGAGCTGAGCATTTATCGCTTTGTATTTCGCGCCTAACGCCGTTGCCAATTCCTTGCCGATGGGACCAACAGAAGCGTAGTCTTTTTCTCGGAAGGTGCCAATTTGAGCACTTACCAGTTGGTAAGTCGATACAGAATATTCTCAACATCAGATTGTAGCCGCACACAATCATAGCAATGCTCGGTTTGGATCTTGTATTGAAACCAATGCAGTACTCTTTTCAAAATGAGCCCGAAAACCAAGTTGGCCGATCAGTTTCGTTCTGGGGAATCATACGGGACAGGGAAGGCTATCACCAGAACTGCAACAGGAGGCCTCGGTTCTTGAGGTTCTGGCGATAGCCATCTACTCGTTGCTGTTGTATCCGGGGATATCGCGGTTCAAACCGCAGATCTACCCAGGGG
>DATGIO010000167.1:0-22987 GCA_035295685.1 Candidatus Angelobacter sp. | reverse complement strand
AAGGGGAGGGGGCGATCGGATGTTTTGTTGTAAAAGTTCTCGTAAGTGTAGGCCATCAGAACGGCCGGAGGAAATGCGAAAGTTGAATCGTAAATGCTTTGGCGGTCGGCCAACGCAGAGAGCGTATCCGTGGTCACGATGTAATGGACGCGCTGAACGTAACCAAAATCCTTGATGTGACCGCCACCTGAACATCCTTCAAAGATCAGGTTCGGGAATTTCTGTCTGAGTGCGTCCATCACCCAGTAATAACCCAGCGCTGACCAGTAGCTCACATCGACGCCATAGTGATGCTGGTGATGGGTTTGCGCACACTGGGTGACGATGGGACTGTAATCATGCTTCAGATAGTCGAGGTGATATTCGGAGACAATCCTTTCCAATTCTGCCTCCGCCCATTTCCTTGCTGGATCGTAGCCCAAATCAAGCAGAGGACTCCAGTTGATGTCCGAAGCCTTCCAAGCTTGGCTGACTTCTTCATTAAACCAATCGGGACGACGAAAGAGATTGAGAGCTTGCGGATACTCGGAATCGCCGCCGTGAGTCCAGGCAACCCACAACCCCAGTTTCATGCTGTTCTGGTGAACATACTTTTCAATCGGTTCCTCGCCGTTCGGGAAGCGAGCCGGGTCCCAGCGCCAGTCGCCGTCTTTGGGAAACCACATCGCGTCAGGAACAAAAGTCTCAAACCCAAGCCGCTTGCACAAGGCCGCGCTGCTCAGCACACCGTCTTCCCGTGCCTTGTTTCCGCCAGCATCCAAGTAGAGATTGTAAGCCAGAGTCGGGTACGGCTCATCGGGCGGGAGCGGCGGGAGCAACCTTTCCAAAATGAAGCGGTGCAGGGTATAGCTTCCTCTGTCCACGTCACCCTGATAACATCCTACGAACGCGGCGGGCGCGAGGAATGTTTCGCCAGCGTTAACGTCTGTCCTGAAATCATGTACAAGGCCCACGGTCACCTCTAGGCGGACCGGGTTTCTCGATCTGACTCGCGCTTGAATTTGGCCGACACCGGAGAATTCCCAACCGACGTAAACTCCCTGTGTTTGACTCGCTTCAATAGCCATCCAAGGCACCGGGCTTGAGCCGTCGGTAGGATCGCTGACCAGAACCTGGTCAAAACCGGGCTCCAGATCAACCGCAAAAGTGCCCCCTTCGTGAGTGGCATTGCTGCCGCCGCGATTAATCCACCAGGCTTTTGCGACACCGCTGGATGGCCACCGGAGCCCGCTGAGAGCAAGACTATCCTGATGGGTCACAGTAATCCGATGCCCAGAATCATTTGTGATCGTCACCCAATGCTCAACTGGACCATGCCCGGGGCGGGCTCGCCAAATCGATCTGAGTTCAAGCCTGGGATTAGCCTGAGTGTATCGAAACGTGAGTTGATTTCCCTGAGCATCCCGCTCCGCTCCTTCAAACCTCCAGCTCAGTGAAGTGACCACGCCATTTAATTCAACAGCACTCATCAGCCTCTCTCTGATCGGCGAGGCAAGCCAGTTGTATCCTGTTGCTCTCGAAGCCAAGGTTTTTAACACTGGCCATCCGTCTTGGATCGAGAAAACAACCTCGGTGTCTTCTGTTGCCAGTTTCCAGGAAGAAGAAACCTGCGGATACATCGCAGCGGCTGCCCCAGCCGCTTGAGTTGAAATCCCGGTCATCATGCAGAGTAGGGTAGCGATAGCCTCAATTAGAAATTTCTTCGACATTCATGGCCTCACTTTTGTTGCGCCAGCGTTTCTTGGCTATCACGCGTGCACGCCACCTGTTCCGGGCAGGAACAAGCTGCCGAGTGGCGTCGCCGACATGCGGCGCTCCTCGCGCGATATTTGTAATCTTCAATGGGCAATCTAGGATTTGAAGACGAAAGGCTTCACATAATCGAGCCGCTTGTACCGCACCTGTGGAGCTTTGTAGCGCAAGCCGGCTCGAAATTGCTCAGGATCGGTGGAATTTTCCGGGAACATGTCGTAGTGACAAGGGATGGCCACTTTAGGCTTAAGCATGCTTGCAACTTCGGCGGCCTCCCAATGGCTGAGATTGTTAAAGCCACCATTCATGCAGGTGATCATCACGTCGGGCTCGAGCTTTGCAACGTGACCAAGCAGATTGGTGTAATCTGTGTCGCCCGAAATATAAATGCGAGGGCCATTCTGAATGGCAAGGACAAATCCCATGTGGTTCAGATCAGAGTCATCCGTCGGCATGGCGAATGTTCCGTGAACAGCAACATCCGCAATTTGAATTTTGCCTCCGGGATAAATTTGCCGGATTTTTGTTCCCTCGACCCCGCAACGGCTGAATGTTTCGCAGACCAATCCGGGTCCCACAAACAAATTGACTCGATCTTTCGGCACTTGTTCGATCGTTTCAGGATCAGCGTGATCGTAATGACTGTGTGTGCAGAGATAGTAGTCTACATCCAGAGAGTCTGGTGGAATGAAGATTGGGACTTTACGATTGAAGTTCAACCCTAGCGACTCTCCAATCTTCGCGCAGGAGTTTGATAGATAAGCATCGACGGATATCAACGTCCCTTCGTGTGTTTTGACGAGAAACCCCATCTGTCCCAACCACCATAGGGCTGCCGACCCGCGGTCTACTTTAAATTGTCGAATCGCTTCCATGCATTCGTGAGCCATTGGATTTTTCTCCCAGGATTTTGATTGCTCTCAGTAGCTTTGGTCAAACGGCCCAGAAGCGCTGAACCCCATCCATCGCCGTTCGCCTGAGGCGGCCTTGCAATTCACGCAGGCGAAACGCGCGTACTGACATCGGGGTGGCTAAGGAGTTCCCCCCGTAAAGAAGTTCCGAGGCCCGGCTTCGTAGGCACGTGAGCGAAACCCTCTCGGATCACAAGATTGTCTGTGTACGCCTCGGAATACCAGCCTTCGTAAAACCCACGAACGGTTTCCAAGATCATGACGTTGATGGCCGAAGCGCAGATATGAAGGTTGGCGAAGATCGTAACCAGTCCGGTGCAATCATGCGGCGCAATCGGCAGATGAAAGGTATCCGCCAGAATAGCGATTTTGCGGCCCTCTGTGATTCCGCCGGTCCATATGAGGTCAGGCATTACCACGTGGGAGGCGTGAGCCTCTAACATTTCACGGTATCCGTAACGAGTGAATAATCGCTCGCTCACGCAATGAGGCACGCGGCTTTCTGATGCCAAACGCGCCAGATCGTCGGCGCTGTCTGGCTTGATCATATCTTCCATCCACAGAACGTTGTAGGGTTCCAAGGCTCTGGCAATTCGCAATGCACAGTTCAGGTCCCACCGGGAGTGCCCTTCGATGAGGATCTCAATTTTATTCCCCAGGGCCTCACGAATCTTTTTCACGCTCCCAAGCCCGGCTTCCAAATCTTCTGAAGAAAGATATGCGCCCGAAGGCCCCACCGCTGACCAGCCCGCCGGCCCCATCGGAATTCCACCTTTCAATTGCGGAGCAAATCGGTCCCACGGCCACATTTTAAGAGCCCTAATTCCCCGATTATAAAGACTTCGGGCAAGCTCCGCCGGGCGCTCGACAAAATCCGTTTGATCCTTGTAAGGGCCCGCATCGATGCAGGTGTTATAAATGCGCACACGGTCTCGACACATTCCCCCGAAGAGGTTGTAAATGGGCTGCCCCACTGACTGACCAATAATATCCCACAAGGCAATATCTACCGCCGAAAGAGCGCGCATCTCGGCGCCTGCATAGCCAAAGAAATTCGCCCAGCTAAAGACACTGTCCCAGATGCGCTCCACATCGAAGGGGCTAGCGCCCAGGAGGAAATCCGCGATCATATCGTGCACTACTGCTTCAACCGCGCCGGGCAAATAATAGGTCTCGCCCAGACCGATTAACCCTTCGTCTGTGTAAATGTGCACCCAAAGAATGTTCGGCTGCCGTGCATAGCGAATGGTCTCAACTTTGGTAATCTTCATCGAATCAGTCCTTATGCACTGTGGAGTCTTATGAATGGGAAAGAAAAGGAAGTCGAGTTCAAGAAAGCTCCAATCCCCCGGAGATATTCAACCGTGATCCTGTCATATAGTCAGAGGCATCGACAGCCAGAAAAAGCACCGCTTCAGCAATTTCTTCTGGCGTGGTTCGCCGCCGGAGAGGCAGTGATTGAGTTCGGCTTTCTACTAACTGCTCATAATTCAAGCCCGCCAGTTCTGCCCATTTCCTCTCCGTTGCCTCTTGCATCTTTGTATCCATGCGGCCGGGAGCCAAGCTGTTCACTCGGATGTTGTATTCGGCGAGAGCGACCGCGCCGCTTCGCGTGATGCTATCGACGGCCGCCTTTGAGGCTGCATAAGCGGCATAGTAAGCATGACCCATATAAGAGGCGGGAGAAGTGATATTGATGATGCGCCCGCCCCCCGTTTTGCGCATCAGCCGCGCAGCCCTTTGATTGCAAAAGAAAAGCCCGCGGACATTAACTGCAAAAGCGCGGTCCCAATCTTCAGGAGTAACTTCAAGATAGTGAGCTACCGGCGCTACAGCTGCGCTGCAAATGAGGATATCAATCCGCGAGAACCTCTGAACACACGCCTCCAGCGCCCATTGGATTGAATTGACATCTGCGACATCAACCTGAGCGAACATGGCGGGATAACACTGCTTATGAAGCTCCTTAACGACTTCTTGAGCAGCAACTGCATCGATATCCAAAATGCAGATCCTAAATCTCTCTTGGGCAAATCGCTTGGCTACGGCACGACCCAGGCCATGACCGCCACCGGTAATCACCACAACTTTTCCGTCCTCTGCACCGCTTTTCAATCGGAATCCTTTCCGCAGGGATTAATCCACCGCTTGCAGCTTTCACTCAGTCTCTTCGGACCAGGCTGTTGCCACCATCCATCAACAACGTGGCGCCCGTCATGTAGTTGGAGTCGTCGCTGGCTAAGAATAAAAATCCTTGCGCCACAGACTCCACCGTTTGCATCTCACCCAGCGGAATTGCAAGCCCCACTCGTCTGCGAAAGGTTGGATTGGCCTCGTAGATTTTCTTGCTCAGGCCCGCCATCACAATTCCAGGAGCAAGAACGTTCACCAGAATTTTTAACTTTGCCAATTCCTGCGCCATGGTTTTGGCCATCATCTTGATTCCGCTCTTACTCACGATATAAGAAGTGCCTTCAGGCCACGGCATCTCCTGCACCCAGCTTCCGGTGAATAGAACTTTCCCTCGAATTCCATTCTTTCCAGGTTTCTGTTTAGCCATGATGCGGGCTGCTGCCTGCGCGGTATGAAACGCTCCTGTCAGGTTCACGTCAAGAGTTGCTTTCCAGTTTTCATCTGTGATTTCGAGGAAGGGTTCATTCGCCACCACGCCAGCGTTTGCAATGGCAACATCCAGCCTCTCGTGCTGTCTGAGGATCCGATCAAAAACAGCCTCGACCGAGGCGCGGTCTCTTACGTCACAGGGAAGGTAGCTGAGCGTGTTGCTCGCGCCACGAGCTTTCTTTCCAAGGGAACTCCTCGGTGGATCCACATCCAACAGCACCACAGTCGCGCCCTCTTGGCAAAAGACTCTGGCCGTGGCCATTCCGATATCGCCGCACCCTCCTGTGATTGCAATCACTCTTCCGCTGAGCTTTGGCATCAGATCATGCTCCCCTTCGCAACTCTTGTCAGGCCGTCTGGCCTTCGCGCACGGTCATGAACTGGTTGGGTTTCACCCCGGTCATACGGTCGATATGCCCGCTAGGCCAGCTTATTTCCAGTAGATCGATCCGGTTGGCCTTTCCTAATCCGAAATGAATTCGCAAGTCATTCTGAGACATATAACTCCCGCCGCTGCGCACCTCATCCAATTGCTGATGATTGCCAATCACACACCGCACCCGCGCTCCAATCGCGCTGTGGTTCGATTTCGTCCCGATCAGTTTCAGAGTGATCCAATGGTTTCCCGTAGAATTCGAGCACTTTAACAGACGTGGTATATCATTGATGGGGTTGACGAGAATATCGACGGTCCCATCATTATCGAAATCACCGAAGGCGCATCCCCGGCCCGCGATTTTCTCCGAAAATGCAGACCCCGCTAAGCTTGAAACGTCTCTGAACTTGCCGTTCCCGAGATTCCTGTAAAACACCATCGGTTCGCGATATGTGATCCCCACGTTGAGGCGATCGACTTCCGGATAGACATGGCCATTTACGTAAAATATGTCAAGCCATCCATCATTATCAGGATCAAAGAAACCGCAGCCCCATCCTAAGTACCGCGTGTGAATTCCCAGGCCCGCAGATGTCACGTCATCCTCAAAAAAACCTTTGCCTAAATTCCGGTAGAGGTTAGGCATATCATCAGAGAAATTCGTCTTAAAGATATCGAGCCATCCATCGCAATTGTAATCTCCGGCAGTCACACCCATCCCAGATTGGTTACGTCCATCGGCGCTGGTCGCAACTCCGGCGGCCATGCCTCCTTCCGTAAATGTCCCGTTCTTGTTGTTCCAGAAGAGGTAACTGGGCTCGCTATCGTTGGCAACATAAATATCCGGATAAGCATCATTGTTGAAGTCCGACACCAGCACACCAAGCCCATAGCTGGCCTCCGCTTGAGCGATGCCGGATTTTTCCGTCACATCGGTGAAGGTGCCATCACCGTTATTGTGATAAAGCCGGTTCTTGTCTTTCGGGAGTCCCCTCGGTCCGCAATTCACCGGTGTGCCTCGATAAACGCAGCCCCAACTGCCGGGCAAAGGAGCCGTTTGAGGATCGAAATCCACATAATTAGTAACGAACAGATCGAGGAACCCGTCGCGATCGTAATCCAGAAAAGCGCAACCAGCCCCCCAGTGTCTTTCCGACTGTAAGAGTCCAGCCTTTTCTGTCACGTCTGTGAACGTCCCATCCCCGTTATTGTGATAAAGAACATTCTGCCCCCAATAAGTCACAAAGAGATCGTCGAAACCGTCATTATCATAATCACCGATGCATATGCCCTGGCCCCATCCGGAATGAATCAGACCGGCCCTCTGAGTTACGTCAGTGAAAGTGCCATTACGATTGTTGTGATACAGGTGGTTTGTCGGCGCGGGAACGATGCCCCCTTCAAGCGTAGACCCATTAACAAGAAAGATATCCAGCCAACCATCGTGATCGTAGTCAAAAAAGGCAGCTCCACACCCCGTAGTTTCAAGGATGTATTTATTGGTGGTGCGTCCTCCGTAAATAGTCAGAGCGTTCAAGCCTGCGTGTGTACTGATATCTTCAAATCGAATCGGGAATTTCTGCTCTTCATCTGCTTTTTCACCGGATATCTTTGCGGGCGGCAAGAGGATTGCTGCACTCAAGAGACCCCCTAAAAACGACCGCCGGTCCATTAAGGCCCCCCTGCCCCCTCGCAGGAACCTAATTCGCGGGCCAACTTCAACTCATTTTGAGAACGCTCTGTTTGCCCAAGGCGAGAGAGAGCAATAGCCAGTTCACAGTGTGCATCTGAATAGCTCGGCCTCAGCCTGATCGCTGCCTCATATTGTTGGGATGCATCATGCCACCTGCCCTGACGAGCCAGTGCCACTCCGAAATTGAAGTGAATATCCGGGTTCGCAGGGGCGTTCTTCAAGGCCGCCTCAAAGGCGTGGTCGGCTTCAGTCCATCTATTTTCAGCGCTGAGCGCGATGCCCAAATAATGATTGGCATCTGCCATTTCAGGCTGGGACTTTACGGCATTTTGAAGTTCCCGGATAGCTCCCAGAAGATCGCCCTTTTTAAGATCTGCAATACCCCGGTTCGTATATTCTACGGCCGCCAGATGCTGATCGGATTCGGCTGTCAATTGCTGAGACCGTCTAAATTCTTCTGCCGCTCCTTGCATATCACCGATTCGTCGCAACGTCATACCCAGTGCCTGATGAGCTGCGGAATTCTTCGGATCAATCCCAATAGCCCGCCTGAATTCAGAAATGGCTGCTTGCGGCTGATTCTCAGCAAGCGCTGCGCCGAGCTTGAGGTGAAATTCTGCATCCGCAGGGCTTAACGTCACCGCTTTTCGGTATTCCTGGAGTGCTGCGGAGGAATTTCCTTCCTGTTGAAGCACCTCGGCGAGGTCAAAATGTGCTCGCGCTAAGCCGGGCGATAGCTTGACTGCTTTTGAAAGTTCTTCCTCAGCTTCCTTCAAGCGGTCACTCAACTTGAGCGTGTAGCCTAGGTCTGTGTGAGCATTTCCGGAATTGGGCTCCAAGGCTACGACTTGCCGGAAGTAGTGAAGGGCAGCGTTCAAATTGCCCTTATCGCGCACGGCCTGCGCCA
Organism: Candidatus Angelobacter sp.; assembly: GCA_035295685.1. Taxonomy (GTDB): domain Bacteria; phylum Acidobacteriota; class Terriglobia; order Terriglobales; family Acidobacteriaceae; genus Angelobacter. Next base: position 14,726 of record DATGIO010000167.1, on the reverse strand, counting down.
GGTTTTTCAAGCCTTCTGCGAACTTTGGATTGATTTCAACAGCGCGACGAAATTCCGCAATAGCTCCATCCAGGTCGCCGCTTTGGTGAAGAGCAACACCCAAATTATTGTGCGACTCGGCGGAGCCTGGACTTGCCGCCACTGCCTGCCGAAATTCGGAAAGCGCATCTTCCTGATCGCCTATCTGAACATAGAGCAGACCCAACTCATTGTGGGCTGAGGCCATATTGGGTTCGTCCCGAATGGCACGGCGTAGCGCGAGGATGGCCTCCTGAACTTTACCTTCTTGAGCCAACGCAAAACCCAACTCCTTGTCAGCCTCCGGGAAATCGGGTCGGAGCGACAACGCTTTTCGCAGATAACCAGCCGCTGCGGGATATGCTCCTTCCTGATTCAGCACAGCGCCCAGATTATAAAACGCTTCTGCCGAGCGTGGATCCACTCTTAAAGCTTGTTTAAACTCTTTGACAGCTTCCGGTAAATGACCGGCTCTTCCCAAAGCAAAGCCGTAATAGTTATGAGCCTGGACTGAGTCCGGATGTAGAGTCGCCGCCTGGCGAAGGAGAGGCAGAGCCTTTTGAATCTCACCCTTCTCTAGAAGCTCGATGCCCTGAGACAGAGGGACAGGCAACTCCTGCTGTGCCTGCCCACTTCCTATCCCACCGAACCAGAAGATGAAACTGAAGATCAGTAATCGTCTCACCAGAAGAAGTGTATGCCAAATTGTTGCCTTCTCATAGGAGCTGCAACGTTAAAAATCTGTCCAGCCAGCACAGAACTGATATCCGTACTGGGGTCAGCCAGATTCGCGGTGTTAAATGCATTAAAGATCTGCCATTGGAATTCCAGGCGCTTGCTCTCAGTGATCCTGAAGCTTCTGGCCAACGACCAATCCGGCTCAAAAAACGATGGGCCTCGCAGAATCCCTCTCCCTGAATTTCCAAATGTATAAGGCGGAGGAGTGACAAACGCTGAGGGGTTAAACCATTTGAACTGAGTCGGATTAGAAACAAATCCGCTTGCAATCCGATCCGGCCTTAGGGTGCAGCAAGTTGAGTTCAGCGAAGCGCTGTTGGAAAGTATAGGCGTCAGCGGATCGCCCGACATCCATGTTGTCACTCCTGAAAATTGCCAGCCGGATACCAGATGACTCACAACCGGGCCCTTGTGCGACAAGAACCGCTTGCCAGGGCCAAAGGGAAGCTCCCAAACGTGACCTACAGTCAGGATCAGAGCGCGTTCACCATCCTGCGGTCCGCGGTCCAGATTGGCGTTGAACGGGTCCATGGCATTATGCAGACCGAAGTCATATGCCCGCGACCAGGTCACGGCTGTGGTCAATGTAAGCCCCTGGGAATAACGCTTGACAAAGTTGACTTGCAATCCCTCATAGCCGCTGGAGGATTGGTTACTTTGATCGTACGCGGGGACAAAATAGTTCAAGGCTGCGTAAGGGAAGTGCGCAGTGATAGGTCCAGGCTCTGGCGGAGGCGCGTTATGGTCAACGCGATAAAACAAATGACGCGTGGCGTTACCTACGTAAGACGTCGTTAGAGTCATGCTGGATCCAAACTGACGCTCGATCGTGAAATTCCATTCATCCACCGAGTTGGTGGGATTGAATACATCGGTGCCAAATCCAGTGGAATCTCTCGGAGTGGGATATTCGCCAGGATTACCAGCGGCTGCCAGAATATCAAATCCGGAAACAAAGGGCGGCGGTCCTTGGCCGAAAGTTATAGTAGGCTCAAAGGGGTTAGATTGGAGCAGGTTCTGGCGGGTCGCATTCGGCCAGTCATTGGTAATGGCTCCAAAATTAGCGCCGTAAAACCCGATTGGGTGGCTGCGAGCATAGCCGGTGCGAATGACGGTCTTGGGCGTAATCCGGTACGCCAGTCCGACCCTTGGAGCAAAATCCAGATGATTGTTTCGGACGCCAGCCGTAGGTCCGATATAGCCATAGTTGCTGATGACGGTGTCGGTGTTTGTGAAATCAAAGTTTGCGATGCCGCCCTTCTGTGGAGAGGTAGGATAGCCAATATAGTCATACCGCAAGCCGAGGACGGCTGTTAATTTAGGGGTCGCTCGCCAAGTGTCTTGCACATAGAAGGCATCGCGTTTCTGATTAGCGGCAGGTAAATTCCTTGCATAAATAATGCGCTCGAAGGCACTAGCATCGCCCAGAAGGAAACTGGCGACTCCCAACCCTGAGTTCGCCACGCCCGGTGCGCCCGTGATGCTCTGGGCAAAGCCGACAGGGTTACACAAACTACTGTTCCAGCAGCCAAAGTCGCCCTGGGAAGAACTGTCACGTCGGTGGTCGTTACCGAAAATAATTTCAGTGCCGAACTTGAGGGTATGGGGGCCACGAGTGAGCGTTCCGATGCCAACATAATCGTAATTGCCTTCGTCATCCACCTGGTGAGCGTGATCGGTATTGCCAAACACGAAGGCACCTACAGGGCCGCCAATGCGAAACCCTGCCAGCCCTCCGCAGGCTGGGCAAGCACCATTAAGTCCTGTCAACCCGACTGCGTCACTTGCTTTAGAACTTTGGTCCAAAGCATTTTGATTGAACCTGAAAATCATGTCGCCGAACCGCCCTTCGACAACAAAGGTAGGAGAGAATACGTGCACATAATCGACCGTCACCATATCGTCAGAGCCGGTACTTGCGTCGCAGTAGGGCAGGGCAAGCGCGGGAGCCGCACCCGAGCCAAATGCGGACACATTGGTGCACCCGGAGTTCCCCCAATTATGTGTATAACGGGCGAAGAAACGATTAGCGTCGTTCAGAACATAATCCACTCGCTCAAAAGTATCATAGTGGTTAGTCTGGCTGCCAAGCGGAGCAAGGAAATTGTTGTCGGTTCCAGGCTGATTGGGCAATGGGAGCAAGCTAAGAAGCTTGGCCGACACAGGCGAGATCCTATCCGTCGGAATCACATTATTAGTAAATTGGTTTCTGCCAGTACCGTCAGGGTTCCCACTGGTAGGATCAAAAATAGGGTTTGTCTGCGCTAAGGCACTAAAATCACCTTGGCGAAAGGCAGCGGTCGGCACGGTCGTTAGCACCGCACCGCCGCTTCGAACCGGCGTCCCCTGAAACCCGCCAAAAATAAAGACCTTATTTTTCTTGATCGGCCCGCCGGCGGTGCCCCCATACTGATTCCATACGAAGTGACCTGTATTCACCGGTTCAGTGAACGGATCTCGGGCGAACGTCGCGTTCACCTGGTTGAATTCATAAAGCGTGCCGTGCCATTGGTTCGTTCCAGACTTGGTGGTCATCGTCGTGACTACACCCTGAACCGCACCGAATTCAACGTCATAATTGCTCGTGTCGGCGGTGACAGATGTGAGCGAATCGAGAGGCGGTACTACATCGGCCGACCCGCCGATTGGCTCCGTGTCAATGACGCCGTCCAGATATTGAACATTCTGTTGCGCGCGCCCTCCATTCGCGGAAACAGAAATATATCCATCACTGTTAGACCCCGGAAGACCGCTTTGGCCGGGATACTGAAGGACGCCAGGTAGAAGTTGAAGGAGGCCGAGGGCATTGTTGTGAGGTGTGGGAATTGCCTGCAGCTGTCGTGAGGTAATCGTACCGGTCAGTTCCACTTTCTCAGTCTGCAAGATGGGTGGACCACCCTTCACGGTGATCTGCTGCGCCACGCTCCCTACTTCCAAGTGAACATCCAGCCGCACCGTTGTATCGATGTTGACTAGTACATTTTGTTGTATAAACGTTTTAAATCCCTGGGCCGAGACGGTTATTCGATAAGTTCCGGCAGTTAGGCCTACCACGTTGTAATAACCAGCGCTATCCGATTTCGCTGAGGTTTGGACACCGGTCGCCGTGTTTGTGGCAGTTACTTGAGCTCCAGGAATTGCTGCGCCGGAAGGATCCGTTATTGCACCTGTAATGGCTCCGTACACTCCCTGCCCCTGCGCCTGCATCCGAGGCGAAGAGAGAATCATACAGAGCACAACGAAAAGTCCGGTTACAATTTCCTTGCGCCGCATCTTAAAAGCCCTCCATTCCTCTCATTATTGAGTTTTTCAATCGCGATCTCCCGATTCGTCAAGCCTGTTAAAGCGTCGTGCTTGCGTGACGGCAACGTTCACGTTTTAGGAACAGGTTTGTTTGCGTCATTCCAATCTACAAAATTATTTTGTATGTCGGAATATAATTCAAATTAAATTGTCGTGTCAAGCATTTTTAATAATAGCTGTAGTCAATTTTTCGAGATCGAGTTAGTAGACTATTATCTTGCCAACTTTCGTGGTTAAGAATAGCTTAAGGTAGTTCATTAATTCCTAATAAATTTATTTAATCATATGAAAATAAATGGTTTAATTGATTGAGCGATAATGTGTCATCGTCGCTGTAGCGGTGTAGAGCTAAAAAGGTGTAGCCAATTGGGTGAGTGATGTAAGTTATTCATGTTAGGGGACAAATCAAAAGTCTTGCAGCCGATATCATTATTTGGTACTATTTTGTCATGCGAAAAAGAGCGGAGGCGGTAGGTGTTCTTGCGAAAACCTTCGAAATCCTCTCGTGTTTTCGTCGGAAGCCCCAAGGGCTCACGTTGGGGGAGATCGCAAATCTTGCTCAAATCAATAAAAGCACGGCGCATCGACTGTTATCACAAATGGCGGCGGGAGGCTTCATTGAGCGGACCGATGACGGGTGCTACATTATTGGCCATGCCCTGTTTCAAATAGGCCTGCTGGCCCCCAAGCCTCAGGAATTACGCTCCGCAGCGCATCCGATCATGACAGAACTGGCGCGCGAAACCGGTGAGACCATTAATCTTGCGATTCTCGATGGCGCAGAGATTCTAGCGATCAATGTAATTGAGAGCCTGCACGAATTTCGGATGGCCGCCAAAATCGGAAGTCGCAGGCCTTTCCACGTAACGGCCCTGGGGAAATCCGCTGCAGCGTTTTTGCCTGACGCCAAACTCGATTTCCTGCTCGATCACATCCGGCTTCCGCTCGAGGCTCCAACGCCGAACTCGATTGCCGATTTGGCGCGGCTTCGCGAGGACCTGAAGCTAATCCGCAGTCGCGGATATGCTTTGGATAATGAGGAGTGCGTCCTGGGAGTGCGAGCCGTGGCGGCGCCTGTTTTCTCCGGTAACGGGGAAGTGGAAGCCTCGTTGAGCATCAGCGGTCCGACCAGTCGAATTTCTACCGAGAGAATCCCATCTCTCGCCGTCTCGGTCATGAACGCCGCCAACGCCATCACGGCGCGCTTGGGAGGCCATCCGCGGATGATTCAATTTCTGTCGCGGCCCGGTAGCGAGCGAGAAACGCAGTTCCCTGAAAATCTCTCCAGTGAGCCTTTTCCTTTACCCTGATAGTTTGAGGAGATGGACAGACCCGACGCAAAGCAGATTGATCAAAGAGACCATCATGACTATCGGACGCCTGCCATATATCGCACTACGGGGCATACTGCTGGGCCTGAGCGTCGCTCTCTGTTGCAGCGCTGCGGAAATGCCTGACAGCTCCACCGCCAATGCGGGAAATCTGCTCGCTCGCTCGGGTGACGCTTACATCAGACAAACCGGGGCAAGCTGGACCTTTGGGACGGCCAGAGTTGAGCAGGAAGTTGCACTGCAAGGCGGCCATTTTCGTCTCATCAAGTTCATCAACAAGATGACACACCATGATTATTTGGAAGGCCCTTCTTATGAATTCCGTTTTGGAGTTGATGGCCAGACCGTGACGGGCGGCTCGACATCCTGGACGCTCGATGGGGCAGCGGAGGAGATTTTGACGCAAGGGGCCTTATGCCTGAGAATCACTCTTCATAATGGCAGCCTTCAGGTTGAAAAGAATTATCTTATTTATCCTCAAGAAAGCATCATTCAGGAATGGCTGCGGATTAGGAACATCTCCGACCATGCCGTGACTCTCACAGATCCCTTTTTTCTACAAAAACGCTTGATGCAAAATGAGGCACCTCAGCTTGATTTCTCTTATATGACAGGAGGCATGTGCTTTTACGGAAGCTGGATTCTAAAAACCTGCTCTTTGACACCAACTTACGCTCGTCATTTCGATGCCAGCGATCCCGCGGAATGCCTGCCTGGAAAACCCTGCCCCAAGGGCTGGCTCCTGGGAAACTCCATTTATGCTCCCATCTACGTGTTTTTTAACCGCGAGAAGAAAGACGGGATTTTTGTTGGCTGGGATTATCTCGGGCGCTGGGGATCGTACATTGGTAACTACAACGGGGGACCGGTCAATATCGGCTTGAAGGTATCGGGGTACAAAAAGACTCTTTACCCAGAGTCTGATGTGACCACGCCGCGCGCCTTTACCGGAGTCTTCACGGGTGACCTCGATAACATGGGGAATCAGCTTCTGGACTATCAATATCGCTATAAGTGGGATTACACCCGACCGCAATATTTCCCTGCGATCCGGATGCTGGGTTACTGGTGGAAAGGAGCCACCAACTGGCCGCCCGGATCGCCCGAGCCGGTGGATTTCACTTCAACTTTTCGCAAGATTTTCCGCACGGCTGACCTGATACGCTATGCGGGGGCGGATGTTTACTGGCGTGACTATGGATGGTGGGACATTGGCGGCGACTGGAACGGGCCGGACTTTCAGGAAGCGGGTCGTTATTTGGGAAAATATGGGATGCGTCAGACGATCTATTTAATTGCGTACGATGCAGAGCAAGGATCAAAAGTGGTTGATCAGCATCCCGACTGGCTTGTTCCCAAAGGCGGTGACTTTGGGGGGCAATACTATTTAAATCAGGCGACGCCAGGCGTCACCGATTTCGAGTTAAGCTTGTTGAATCGGCGCATCCTCCAGTGGGGGAACTTTGAATGGCGGATTGACGACTCACCCTTGCACGCGGTGAAGGGCGATGAAACTCCTTTGCTGGCTCAAGCGCAGAATTTTCAGAGGCTTGTTAAACAGTTTCTTGACCAGAATCCTGGCGCCGCTTTTCACGGCTGCAACGACGGTGGAAACGGTCTGGGTTATGAGATGCTACGCCTGGCATCGATTTGGCAGTTTACGGATGGCTGCGTTGGCCGATATAAAGATTATTACGCCTCCTATCTGTTCCCGCCGGACAAACTCGAAAATCAGCCTGACAATTGGGACCCTGACCACTATGAGAAGTCGGCGTGGCGTGGACTGCTTTGGAGCAGCTTCCCTATGACTGGCGACACCTTTAACCCCAAAAAACTCGAAGGGATTCGGCAACTCATCGATATCTATCATTATTTGGTCAATAAGGGTGTGGCAGGTCGCTGGGTGAAAATCTACCATCCGAACGTCAAAGGTGACTCACCAGAATGGTATTTGGAACGGATGAGCCGCGACAACCTGAGGGGTATCATTATTCCTGCACGCTCACCTGATTTCCCGGCTACGATTTATCACGGAAATGGTCAATATTCTCTTGGGAAGCGGACTTCACCGCCTGTCGTAGGCCCCATCACCATTTATCCCAAGGGCCTTTTGCCCGCAACCACTTATAACGTATCTTTCCAAGAATCGAAAGTCATGGCCAGTCGGCTTGGTTCAGATTTGATGGAGCATGGCATTACTTTCTCACATATGCCGGATGGCGAACTGATTTATCTGAACCTTCCAATGCACCCGGGAAGCACGGCAGACTCTGTTCCACCGACTTCTCCCGGTCAGGTCACGAAGACGTTTGGCACTAATATGGGCGTTATCGGGGTGGAACTCCACTGGATTCCTGCGACGGATAATAACTGGATTTCTTATTACGAGATCTTTCGGAACGGCGAGCCTATTGATAAGGTGGCGAAAGGAACCTACTACTTTGACCATTCCGCAGGGGCTGATCTTGACGCTCGTTATGAGGTGGAAGCTGTCGATGGCAGCGGAAACACTTCAGCAAAGGTCATGGCCCAGGGTGATGATGGTCAAAACGTAGAGGTGATTGATGATGCCAATCAAGAAGTTCACTACTCCGGCAGTGGGTGGAAACATGAGCGGAATGTTTGGGGAGTCTATCAACAGACGCAATCCGCAAGCTCTCATTCCGGCGACTCTGCCGAGTTTAATTTCAGTGGTAACCGTATCACTTGGTTCGGAGGCCTCGGTGCAGCCCTAGGCCGGGCTGATGTGTACATCGATGGAATCCTTGACCGGACAGTGGATTGCTACGATGCTGATGAAATTCCCAACATGCCGGTTTACTCCAGAGCGTTCTCGGCTTCCGGCCATCATAAGCTGAGAATTGTGGTTCGGGGGGATCGCAATCCGAACTCAAAGGGCAACACCGTCTTTATCGATGGATTCCAGGTTGGACGCCGACATTCTCAAGTGGTAGAGGACAGGGTTACTGATGGAATCCAATACTCGGGGTCAGGCTGGGTCCACAGTTTGGGCTGGAAGCATGCTTCCCAGGGTTCGGTAAGTTGGAGTGGAATTCCCGGTGACGCTGCGGAGTACACCTTTCGAGGCCATGGAATTATGTGGGTGGGCAAGCTCTGCCCGTCCTGCGGAATGGCAGATGTATATATCGACGGTGAGCTGGATTCCATTGTGAACACTTACGAGCCTGATCAGCATGCTCATCGATGGTTGAACCAGGGTGGATGGCAGGCCCCGATCTATGAAAAGAGTTGGCCGGAGTTCGGCGAGCACAAAATCCGAATCGTAGTGCGTGAGGATAAGGACATTTCTTCGACTGGACACAACGTGTTCATCGATTCCTTACAGATCAGCAGCAGTGATTGATTACGAACAGGTGTCGCGTTGAATGGAGCGGAGGATCTCAAGGGGCAGTTAAGTATTAAACCTTCATGAGGAGAGAGATTATGCCTTACGAACTATCCCTGGAACAAATCGAAAGCTATCGCCGGGAAGGCTACCTTTTGATTCCTTCGTTACTCAATTCCGACGATCTCGCCCGGCTGGATCTAGCGATCGAAGAGGTGACTCAAAAAGCTTTCGCATCTGGCAGCCCGGAGAAGTTTTTGGAATTGGAGCCGGAGTCAACAGAAGAGCGGCCGGTGCTGCGCCGCCTCAAAAATCCATTCGAGATTCACCCCGCTTTCCGGAACCTTGCCACCGACGACCGTCTTCTGGATCGAGTTCAATCATTGATTGGGTCTTCTATCCAATTGCAACATAGCAAGCTGAATATGAAGCCCGCCGGAATAGGCTCGCCGGTTGAATGGCATCAAGATTTGACTTATTTCCCTCATACGAATCCTGATTTAGTTACAGTACTTGTTTACCTCGACGATGCGACCTGGGAGAATGGCTGCCTTCAGGTGATCCCGCGAAATCATCATCGCTTTCTCGACTGTCACACCAAAGATGGAGTTTTTGCCGGTATGATCACGGAAGATATTTCTCGTTATGGAGAGCCAATGGCTTTGGAAGGGCCAGCTGGAAGCGCCATCTTCATGCACTGTATGACGCCGCATAGCTCACTGGCAAACCGCTCTTCCAAGCCTCGCCGCACGCTCATCTTTGAATACCGCGCCGGCGATTCCTATCCCATCTATTTTTCTTCGCGGGTAGTCCAGGAAGCCAAGGTTGCTCACCAGCTTCGCGGCAAACCCGCTCGCTACGCTCGTCTGGCAGGTCCTCCTCCACTAATTCCTGCTGCTTCAGATTCAGTGACATCGCTTTATGATTTACAAGCTGAGAGCAGGAGAAAGTTGGAAAGAATGGTCCAGTAGGGTAGTCCTGTCTCAGAGGGGCGTTCTTTCTTTCTCGGCCGATGATCTGCCTGCTCCTCAGAATCGATGGAGGGCATTGGGGAGTAAAAGGAAACAAGAGAAAGGATGAACATGGCGCAAACCAGCATGAACGAAACACAAGTGGCGGGCGTCGCGCACCGCTCCGAAACACTTCAAAGGCTGCGCGAGCATGCCAGGAATATCCGGCGGAATGTTCTTGTGATGGCGCGCGGCAAGGGCGAAGGATACGTCGGACAGGGTCTGGACGCGGCGGACATTCTGACCGCACTGTACTTTCATGAAATGCGATTTGACCCCAAACGGCTTGACTGGCCGGATCGGGATCGCTTTCTTCTCTCAACCGGACACTATTCCATCGTTCTATTCGCCGCGCTCGCCGAATTGGGAGTTTTCGCCGAACAAGAACTGGCTTCCTACGGCGCTGATGAAAGCCGTCTGGAAATGGCGGCCTGCGAAACGACGCCCGGGGTGGAGATTACAGGGGGATCACTCGGCCACGGACTCTCTCAGGCTGTCGGCATGGCTTTGGGCTCTCGTCTCAGTGGCCGAAATTTCCGCGTGTTCAATTTCCTTTCTGATGGGGAGTTACAAGAAGGAGCGACTTGGGAAGCTGCCATGGCCGCGGCCCATTATCGGCTGAGTAATCTGGTCGCTTTGATTGATGTGAATAACGTGCAGGCGGACGGCAGAGTTTCTGACGTGTTGACGATTGAGCCCGTCGCGCAAAAGTGGAGTGCTTTTGGATGGCACGCCCAAGCCATTGATGGAAATTCAATGGAAGCCTTGGTGGACGCCCTGCACAAGGCCCGTGAGGTGAAAGGGCAGCCGAAAGCAATTGTTTGCTATACCCTGATGGGGAAAGGTGTACCGCTCATCGAGCAACGACCCCGCGCGCACTTCGTCAGGGTTGAGCCTCATGAATGGGAAATTGCGATTCGCCAACTGGAGGAAGGCGTTTTATGAATCAGAGTGAAGTGAGGCCCGGTTTTACAGCCGCTATCAGCGTTTCCGAGACCCACGATGAGGATGCTCGCATCGTTGAAAAGCCGTTCGGCCGCGCGCTGGTCGAGGCGGGACGGAGGAATCCAACAATCGTTGGCCTTACGGCAGATCTTGGCAAGTACACCGATATCGATCTTTTTGGCCGGGAGTTTCCAGAGCGTTATTTCCAAGTTGGGATGGCTGAACAGAATCTCATTGGTGTCGCGGCTGGCCTTTCGCGCGTGGGTTATATTCCGTTTGCCACCACGTATTGTGTCTTTGCTTCCCGGCGCGCTTATGATTTTATAGCTATCGATGTGGCGCTTGGGCGAGCCAATGTGAAAATAATTGCCGGGCTGCCTGGCCTCACCACGGGTTACGGTGCAACCCATCAGGGGATTGACGATCTCGCTTTGATGCGCGCCATACCGAATATGGTGGTGATCGATCCCTGTGATGCAACTGAAATTGAGCAAGCTGTGTATGCCATTGCCGAGTACGACGGGCCGGCCTATATGCGGCTGCTCCGCGGAAAGGTCAAAGCGGTTCTGAATTCGAAGTCTTATCAGTTTGAATTGGGTAAGGCAGTAACTCTGCGAGAGGGAAGGGATATTGCGTTGGTCAGCACTGGAATCATGACGGAACGCGCGCTCGAGGCCGCTGAGAAACTCTCAAAAAGCGGAATCGCAGCGCGCGTTCTGCATACCCCAACGCTCAAGCCCTTGGATCAGGACGCGATCCTTCAAGCAGCCGCCGAAACTGGAGTGATCCTTACTTTGGAAAACCACTCAACGATTGGAGGGTTAGGGTCAGCGGCAGCGGAGGCTATAGCGCTGGCTGGCATCAAGGTGAGAATGACTAAAATCGGTATTCAGGATCGATTCATCGAATGTGGTTCGGTGGGCTATCTCACGAATAAATACGGGCTATCAACTCCGCAGATCGTCAAGGCAGCCCAGGATTTGCTGGCGAATGACCATCATAGTGCCTCCCCTTGAACGCTGAAGCGTTCAAGTCATCATAAGTGGTGTGATAATCTGGCCGAAAAATTTTGACTTTCATGTTTTGGCCGTGATCCCGGCGCGTGTAGGGGTGGGCTTCGATCGCAGCTACCTAAAGATCGTTGAAGAGGGCCCCGTTCGCTCTATTGAATTCTCATGCCTTGGGTTCACTTTTGGTCAAAATAGAAGAAGAGCGGCACGTCTCTGTGGAGCTATTACGGGTTGACAAGGTTATCGCTGTGGCGTGAGGAGGGAACCATGAGCGCTTGCTCTGATGATGTGAGAAAGGAGATGATCTCTGCCTGTCTTCAGCTCGAAGAAATGGGCTATGTGATCGGCACTTATGGAAATGTGAGCGTACGAGTGGAAGAGGGCTTGATGATCACTCCCAGCCGCATCGATTATCGATCGCTTGTCGCCGAAGACTTTGTTATTGTGTCCCTAGAAGGCAAAGTTCTTGAAGGCAGACGGCTACCTTCTTCTGAGCTCGAAGTTCATCGGGAGATTTACGCCAGCCGTCCCGACGTGGGAGCCATTGCCCACACTCACTCACTCTTTGCAACGGCTCTCTCCTGTCTGCAGGAGACCATCCCCGTGATTGTAGAAGAGCAATCGCAGGTGGTGGGCGGAGAAATCCGCTGCACTCGCTACGTACCGGCAGGCCAGCATCGGAAGCTAGGTGAGGAGGTAGTTCGTGCTTTGGGTCAAAGCAACGGCGTGCTGATTGCGAATCACGGCACGGTAAGCTGCGGACGCACTCTAGAAGAAGCGATCTTCACTTGCCGCATCGTGGAGCGTGTTGCGCAGATGCGAGTGCTGGCAGGGGCCTGCGGCAAGCTGACGCTGATTCCCCCCGAGCACGTTACGAGTGAGCGCGAGCGTTGGCTTCACCGGTATGGCAGCGCCGCCGACCGTGCCGTCGAAACGTCGTAACAAGATGGCAGATTCACAGGAGTCTGGAGAAACCAAACCATCGCCAGCCCTGTGGGGAGGACTCTGGATGGCTTTCTTGGTCAGCCTGGGCGAGGCGATGTTGCGTTATTCACCGCCTCGAAGTCAGCGGCTGCGCGCCGCAACATCTCTGAATATTCATCTGTGTGGTGCGCAATTTAATGTGGCAGCCAATCTGGCGTTTCTGGGGAAGTCTACGATTTTTCTTTCCAAGCTGCCAGAGAACGAACTCGGCCAGCTTGCTCGAAGTGCTGGTATGCATTGCGGCATCGATATGTCGTATGTTCGGATGGTGCCTGATTCTCGGATCGGAACGGTTTACGTTGAGTTTGGCGCAGAGCCGCGAGCTAACATTCACTTTTACGATCGCAAGAATAGCGCGGCGAGCGAGATTTCGCCGGCGGATTTTCCCTGGAAGGAAATTTTGAAAGACTCCCAATTGGCTTATACCGACGGCATTTTCCCCGGTCTCAGCCAGAACTGCCGCGAGACGACTTTGGAATTCATCCGCGTCGCCCGCGAAGTGGGCGCCACCGTTTGTTTTGACATGAATTATCGAGCGGCCATCTGGACGCCCGAAGAGGCTGAACACACTTACCGGCAGATTCTTCCTTCCGTAGATATTCTGGTTACGAATCACGCTGTGTCTCAAATAGTGTTCGGATTCCATGGCAGTGATGAAGAAGTAGCTCGAAGGTATCCCAGCGAATTTGGGTGCTCGATCGTCTGCATCACTTCGCGGGAAATGATAGGTAACCATCGCGGCAGGTGGAAGAGTCTGGCGCTCGACAAAAATGAATTCGTTTACGGGCGCCCATTTGAGTTTGAGGTCGTGGACCGTTTTGGGACTGGTGATGCATTCTTTTCAGGGTTCCTGTATGGATACTCCGAGCGTAACGCTCAGTTTGCACTCGACTTCGGTAACGCCTTCTGCGCTTTGGCCCATACCGTAGAGGGAGACGTCGTCCCCGTTTCCGTTCACGAAGTAATGGCCCTTCTCGACGGCCCCGCCAACACGCACATCCGGAGGTAAGAGATCAGAGATGGCTGAGCGCAGCGCGCGTGAAGCGGTGATAGAGCAAACGAAGTGTACGGGAATTCTGCCGGCCATCAAGCTCAAGCAGCATGAGAATATACTGCCCTACGCACATGCCCTTTATGAGGGCGGAGCCCGTGTGATTGAGATTACGATGACCACGCCCGGAGTCTTGGAAGCAATTCAAGGCATCGTCACGGAGTTTGGCTCCGCCCTTCGAGTAGGCGCTGGTACGGTTTTGGATGCTGCATCCGCGCGTGCCGCTATTCTGGCGGGCGCTAGCCTTATTGTGAACCCTGCGCTCATCCCGGAAGTGATTATGACCGCGCATCGCTATGGGGTAGCTTGTTATTCTGGAGCTTTTACGGCTACAGAATGCCTGCAAGCCATAGAAGCCGGCGCGGACATGATCAAGATTTTTCCTGCTGCGCTCGGAGGGCCGAAATATATGACGAATCTCCGTATGGTCTATCCGGAAGCGAACTTGATACCTTCCGGTGGAGTGAGTTTGGAGAACGCGGCGGACTTCATTCGATGTGGGGCTTGCGCCGTTTCCGGCTCTAGGAATTTCGTCGATCGTGAGATGATTCAGCAGTGCGGCCTGAGTTGGATTACGGAGCAAACAGCAAAATACCTTAAAATCGTCGCGGAAGCTAGGGAGCAGGCCATGCCCTTGCCTTGACTTAAGAATCGGAATCAACATGACCGAAACAATAGGGCTGGCTATTCTTCTCGTATTGATCGGGGGCGCGATGGAAGGCAGTTTTGCTCTTCCCATGCAGCGCACCCAACGTTGGGCCTGGGAAAACGTCTGGCTGATTTATAGCGTTGTTGGCCTGATTGTTATCCCCTGGATTGCAGCCTGGATAACTGTCCCCCATCTGTTTCTGGTTTATCATCAGGTCGCGGGACGAACGCTGTTCATGGCGGCGTTGTTCGGGTTTGGCTGGGGAATCGCAAACGTCCTGTTTGGACTCGCGCTTCCCCTGGTAGGCATGGCGATTACCTTCGCCGTGATCGTGGGGATGA
>DATGIO010000166.1:0-49184 GCA_035295685.1 Candidatus Angelobacter sp. | reverse complement strand
CACGGTGGCTCGCCTCGATCATCTAATCGCCAACGCCCCTAGCGAAGTGGAGAAGGCCAAGGCGACACGAGCACTATCCCATCTCTTCAAGTTGCTGCAAAGTCAGCACGTTTCGAAGGGACGTGCGTTATGAAGTTGCATCATCTGCGTGTGACTAACTTCGCCGGTGTACGGGAAGCCGACGTCGATTTCGGCAGAGGTCTGAACGTCCTGTACGGTCCGAACGATCTCGGTAAATCCACATTAGTCGACGCGATTCGCTTGGTTTTATTGCTGCCTTATACCTCGACATCTATCGAGCAATATATCGCCTGGACTGGCGGGCGCGAACCCGTGGTGGAGCTGACGTTTGAGACCGAAAAACATCGCATATGGCGCGTACGCAAGGAATTTGGCAAGGGCGGTTCCGCGCTCCTGCAAGAGTCCAAGAACGGCCAAGATTTCGATGATGTCGAGCGCGCCAGAAAGGTCGATGGCAGGCTGCGTGAGATCTTGCGTTGGGGAGTTCCTGAGCCCGGGGGCACCGGAGGTGGCAAAGGTCTCCCCACCAGTTTTCTGGCTACGGCAATGTTGTCGACACAATCTGATGTTGCCGCCATACTTGGCGAGAGCTTGCAGAAGGATCTGACGGGCAGCGGGAGAGAGTGGATTGCGGCAGCTCTCCAGGCGGTCGCACAAGACCCCTTGTTCGTTTCCTTATTAAGGGACGTCCAAGCAAGACGGGATGAGGCGTACACGGACAAGGGATCTAAGAAGACTGCCAAGGGCAGCGCATTCAAAGTCGCAGCTGATCGTGTGAGGGATACCAGAGTGGAGAAGGACCGGCTCCAGAGAGTAGTGGACGACTCCGAAGGGGCCGAAGCTCTCCTCAGGGAACTTTTCCAGAACCGGGACGAGAGGCGCGAAGCTCTTACTATCGCGAGGGAACAAGTCAGCATTATAGAGAAGCTAGCCGCCCAGGCGGCAGACCGTTCCGCCGCCGCCGAACTGGTTCGTTGTGCCGAGCAAGAGGTCGAACGCATTCTCTCTCTGGCGCGCGAGATCCAGGAAGGAGAGGCGAAAGCCCAGTTTCTGCTATCCCAGGTGGAAGGGGCAAAGGGCGGGGTTGCGACCGCGCAGCAGACCCAGTCCGAAGCCGAATTCGCTCACAAAGCGGCAGAAGAGTCGGCGCGCGAAAAAGCCGATCCCAACATTAATGAAACTGTGATTCGCCAGGAATTAGAACTGAAGGTAGCGGCTGCAGATCGTTCAGCGGGTGCCGCCCAACAGAGTCTCGATGGTGCTCGTATCGCACAGCAATTGGTCAATGCTGCGGCCGAGGCCGAGCGAAAATTCCGTGAGCAGGAAGAAGCGGCGGCTATCGCGCGAAGAACCTCGGACGAAAACTCAACACAAGAAAGAGCGGCCAACTCCGAGCTGCTTCGTTGTGACTCGCTCGAACGGGCTCTTGACTTGCGACTTGCGGACAAGAGGGTTGCCGATGCCAAAGCTGCCGTGCAGAAAAAGGCAAAGCTTCAAGAAAGTCTCGATGCGGTTCTCGCAGAGCGCACAAAGCTAACCGACAAGCGCTCCAGGATGAAACTACCTACGGTAACAGCCGTTGCGCCCATGCGCCGTCTGGCGCATGAACTAGCCGCTGCCCGCGGAGCGCTGAGCGTTGGCTTCGTCGTGGCCATCGAGCCTGTAAAACCCTTAGATTTGCGGATCCAGCGGGACGGCACATTGCTGGAGCCCACACCGGCCCGGCAAACTCTGGAACTCGAAGCCGACACGGCACTCGAGATCGGAATCCCCGAAGTGGCCACATTTCGGATCCGAGGCGGACGCAAAGACGCGCGGGAGCGAGTCCATGCGCTTGAGCAGCAATGGGCCCAAGAGGTGGTGCCACATCTTGCAGCGGCTGCCGTTACAGACCTTGATGATCTCGATTCCAAAATCAACGAGAGCGTAAAGTTGGATGGGCAAATCAAGGAAAAGAACACAGAATCTCAGACGCTCGAAATGCAACTCGCCTCCTTGGCCGAAGCGGCGAGCGAGCTACAAGGTGCTATGCAGCACGCGGCCGCCTGTCGCACTTTACTCCGCGATGTACCCGTCGAGCCTCTGTTTGCCGATCTCGAACTCCTGGGTTCAGATCCGGTACAGACTTTGCGCTCCCGGCGAGACGAGTTATCGAAGAGGATGGAGAGTGCTAGAGCGCGGGCTACTGAAAGCGCGAAAGCCTACACGCTCGCTGAGGATCGAGCCACCAACCTTCGAGCACTCTGGGAAGCAGCTACTTCAAAATGCGATGAGGTTTTAGCGGCCTTTCCAGACGGAGTGGAAGAAGCATTGTTGGCTTTCGAGCAGAAGCTTTCCCAGGCGAAGTCGGAAAAACAAAATGCCGTCGCTGATCTAGAGGCGTTGGACCAGACAATCGCTTCCCGAAAGCGCATTATCCACGAGGCCGTTAGCAGCACTCGCACTCAACTAGAGATTGCCAACCGCGGTGTGGAAACAGCACAGCAGAATCTGACAACAGCGATTACTAACCATGCGAGACATACTGGCCAGCTTGCCGAATTGCAAAAGCGGCGCGATGCAGAAGACTTATCTGCGGCCGAATTGCGACTGGAAGGGGCGACCTCTCACTACGCAGGCTTACCAATACCTGAACGCAACGCGACTCAAGATGAAGTGGATGCGGAGAGGACCCGTGAAAAGGAGGCGCAGTTCGATTATGAGGCCAACGAGGCCGAGATCCAGAGAGCGCGAGGTCGGTTGGAGCAGGTGGGTGGAGCGGTGGCTAGGGAGCGGCTCCGCGATGCGAGCGAAGCCTTTGAACTCGCGGAACGTCAAGAGAGGGAAATTGAAGCTGACTACGAGGCATGGAAACTGCTGCTGGAGCAAATGAAGGCGGCTGATGCAGCGCAGGCAAGCAATCTCGGCCAAGCACTGGCGCCGACCGTTGGGGGCCTGTTTCAGACTCTCACGCAACGACGCTACCAGTCCATACAGTTGGGAGCTCAGCTGAACACGGAAGGTGTTCTGGTGCATGGCGCACCGCACCCACCCTCCTTGCTGTCAGTTGGGACGAGGGAACAGCTGTCGACCCTCTATCGCCTCGCTCTGGCAGAGTACTTGCAAACCACGGTAGTGTTCGATGATCAACTTGTGCAGAGTGATGGCAATCGCATGGACTGGTTTCGGGGACTGCTAGCCGAAAAAGCCCGTATGTTTCAAATGATTGTCCTGACTTGCCGGCCTTCCGATTATCTCGGTACGGCAAAACCAGTATCGGATGGGACCAACGCCCACATGGATCAGGCTGACGGCTTCATCCGTGCCATTGATCTCGAGCGTGTGGTCCAGCGACATTAAGAAACCAAAGAAAGGCGGTTCATCCATGTTGGCGCGGGGGCTCGAAATTTCGACTTAACAAATACCTGTCTTCGTCGACCGTGACGATCCGGTCGACAGGACGAGCCGGTATCGGCGACGTACCTCTTCGCGAATCGTAACAGTGCAGCGGCGATTGCAGGGTTAGAGGCTGCGTGATTTCCATAGAAGTGAAGCGGGCTCCACGCTCATGTCGCTTGTCACCTCAGGATTCATGCGGATGCCGTTGAGGGCACCCTCCGCCAAATGGGCTGTAGGTCGAGCAGAAACTAACCGCCAGTCCTTCAGAGTTCTTAAGGAGTTTCCCATGTTCCTGGAAACGCTCAGGCTGAATAACTTCCGCTCGTTCGAGGACGAGCGTATCTGCTTTTCAAAAGATCTAACGATACTTGGCGGTGAGAACAACGGAGGTAAAAGCAATGCCATCGACGCTCTTCGGCTTGTAACTATGCCCCTTAGTGGACGCCGCGAAATATATTGTGAACCTACCGATATTCGCTTAGGAAGCTCAGAACCGCGATTCGAACTCGACGCGACCTTTGCCGACCTCAGTGTTCCCCAACAAGGTAGATTAATCTCGGCCGTTACGGACCACACGCTGCAAAAGGCGGTATTCGGTCTCAGCTACGATGAGAGCAATAAGCGGCCTCCTATCCGACCCACGACTTGGGCTGGGCATCTGAAATCACCTCCCGAACCTGGCTGTCAGGAGTCGATTCGCCATGTGTATCTGCCTACGCTGCGCGACGCTAAACGTGCCTTGGGCTCCGGCAACCCGAGTCGTATCTATGCACTGTTACGGCACTTTCTGGGGGAGGACGATCCCAAGGATTTAGCAAACCGCCTCAAGCGCGATGCCAACGAGAAGATTCTTAAGAACATCGGAGTAGTCGTGGACGTTGGCCTCACAGCCCTAACAGCCGGCGTTCGTCGTCAAGCCGCCTCCCTTGGCTTCAGCACGGATGAAGCGCTAATCGACATTGCACGCGATCTGCGCTTTAAGCTAGGTGACCACGGAATCGAACCAGAGGATTTGCGTTACACCGGTCACGGGTATGCGAACCTGTTGTACATAGCGACCATCGCCGTTGAACTGGAAAAGGTCACCAACACAGACTTAACACTTTTCTTGGTGGAAGAGCCCGAAGCCCATCTCCACCCCCAGCTCCAGGCAGCAGTGTTGTGCTTTCTTGAAGAGCAGGCTGAGAAATCAAGGTCGGACCGCGCTGGCTATCAAGGCCCGGCGGGACAGTTGCAGGTGATCGTTGCGACGCATTCACCAAATCTTTCCGCCTGGGTATCAAGCAGCAACCTTGTATTCTTTCGGTCAGTTCACGCATCCGCACAAAGCACTGATCCGATCAATCCCCCGAGCGAAGCGGAAATACTGGTTGTCGCCTCGGCTATTGCCGAAGCCAATAGCGAAAGCCCGATGATCACAACGACAGAAATCATATCAGCCCAACTTCGTCCAGAGATTGAGGCACCGCCCGCAGAGGACGAACTCCCGGGACACGATCGCGTTCAGACTGCGGCAGAGACGCTTTCTTTGCCGCTTGCGCCGCGCCGCTCGACGCGGTGCATCCCGCTTAAGTCATTGGCATTGTCCGACCTTGAGCGCCGGAAGGTCGATTGATATCTCGACGTCACCAAGTCAGCACTCCTGTTCGGCGGACGAGTCCTACTCGTGGAGGGGATAGCAGAAGCCCTGCTCATCCCTGTAATTGCAAAGAAGTATGTTCTAAAAGGAGATCAGGAAAAATTTCGCATCTTTCGCAGTGCAGTCTTCGTACCCATCGACGGTGTCGATTTCGAATGTTACTTACGACTGCTGCTCACTCCCTATAACGGCGTTCGTATCGCTGACCGCGTCGTCGTCATCACCAATGGTGACCGAACGAACCAGGCGTCGGGCATAGTCACACCAGGCGAACTCAGGAAATCAGCTTACGAAAAGGTGGCGGCAACCCTTGCCGCTTCTCAGATATTTCACGCCATCACCAACACCTACTCGCTCGAAAGCGAGTTAGTCAACTCAGGAAACGGGGCCTTGTTGAGGGAAGTTTACCTGAAGCTGCATCCGAAGTCCGGCGCGAAGTGGGATGCAGCCGTTGCGCTCACTGGAGATGCGCGAGCCGCAGACGTTCAAGGTCTATTCAAAGACACACCAAAGGGGGACTTTGCTCAACTCCTCGCGGAAGCCATTCGCAACGCGGCCACTTTTAGTGTGCCGGGATATCTTCGCACGGCTATTGAGGCATTGGTGCAATGAGCCGAAAGCCGTTCAAAGCAACCGAAGAACAGAAGAATGTAATCGCGCATTCAAGCTGCGCATTCATATCCGCCTGTCCTGGTGCAGGTAAGACGCAGGTGCTTGTAGAGCGCGCACGCTATGAGTTGAAAGAAATGTCGACCGGCAAGGGCCTGGCCTTCCTATCGTTCACCAACGCCGCGATTTTCGAGCTAAAGAGTAGACTGCAATCAGAGGCTCTTCTATTGAATCCAGCGTTCCCGCACTACGTGGGAACATTCGACAGCTTTATCTGGCAGTTTTTCATCGCGTCTCTCGGCATCCCGGGGCAGATGAAAGCTCCGCGGCTAATCCCCGACATGGATGACCGTGTCATTGTTCCTTATGACAAAGCCCAACAACTCACTCTTTCATGTTTTGATCGCGTTACCGGGAAGATGATTCCCGAGAAAGCCAAGCTGGCCGGCTTCGATGCGGCATCCAAGCCCGCATTGACCTCAAAGTACGAAGCGAGCGCGAGGCAGTGTCGCGAACGCTTCTTGGCAAGAGGAGAAGTCGGTTTTAGTGATGTTCGAGCAATCGTCAAAGACCACCTCACCAATTTACCATTATCGGCAAAGTTGTCCGCTGCTCTGGCCGCTCGTTTTCGTGAGATCGTCGTCGACGAAGCTCAGGACTGTAGTCCAGCCGACATTGAAATCATCAATTGGCTACGCGCTGCGGGTATCGTTACGAAGATAATCTGCGATCCGCATCAGTCAATTTATGAATTCAGAGGCGGCGTTACAGATCAACTCTTCGAACTTCGCAATTCGTTCCATCAAAGCCAGCGGCTTGAAATGAAAGGGAATTTCCGCTCCAATCCAAATGTTTGCAAAGCGATTGCGGCCTTTCGCGCTCCCGGAGAGCAGGACCCAACAGACGAGCCTGTGGGGCCAGCAGCGAACGATATGACGCCGATTCAAGTTTTGCACTACTCCGGCAATTCAATTCCTATCTCGATTGGGCAGACATTCAAGAGGCTTGTACAAGACAACAATCTGTCTCCTACGGACTGCCCAGTAATTTCATCAACGAAAGACGCCGCGTGTAAGGCCATCGGGCAGGCCGTAGCCGCGACCACCCAAGACCGCACCTTGCGGCTAGCCTTAGCCGTTACAAGCTTTCATGCAGGACTAGAAGTCAATGTGCGAAAACAGGCAATGGAAAGTTTGCACGGCATTGTGCTAGAGCTTGGCGGAAAGATGAAAGAAAAGACCTACCATCAGTATATCGTCGCGGAAAATTTGAAGCCCGAAGACTGGCGACCAACAGTTCTGGACCTACTCCAAAAGCTCGCTCTTGATCCAGCGCGCGACGCTGACGCTGACGCTTGGCTAGCTCGCGCACGAGTGGACATGGCACCCTATTTGGGTGACTCTGGTGGGTCGATCGCGCAAAAGCTGAGAAAACACCAGTCCTTGGGAGAAATCCTGACTTGCAATCCGATGCCCAGCTTGAGGGCACGAACGATTCATTCCGTAAAGGGCTTGGAATTTCCAGGCGTGTGTGTAGTGTTGAGTACGACAACCTGCAAGGACATCATCGACTATCTCACGATCGGAAAGCCTGCAAAAAGCGCCGAGGGCGCTCGAAAGCTATACGTTGCAGTCTCACGAGCAGAACGCCTGCTTGTCATCGCCGCCCCAAAAAGCCAGGGATCGCGATTGGTTGCACACATCAAGAAGACGGGTGCTGAAGTAACTGAGATTATCTTGACGTAGCCGTGGTCTTTCGAGCTAACCAACGCGTTCCGGCTCGGTCTAGTTTTGCGACACATTTTGTGGGTGCGGCAGCGCGATCTAACAGGCAGAATGTGGCTCTTTCAAGGCTGAGGTGGGAGTTCGACGCTTCCATGCTCCAGTGTTTGCCGCCTTGTTTTTGCCTTAACCCCGACATTGGCTGGAAGCAGTTTCGTCGTTTCGTCCCGACTGGCCTTCGTCGTACAGCTTGCCGCCAATTGAAACCAAGTTGGCATTCACTCCGTGCTCCCTGGCCATTTGGGCCACCGAGGCATCTTTCGCCAACCCTATGCCGACAGACGTGGGACAAAGCTTTGCCGTTCAGTCCTGCGCTACGCGTGGTGGGGTTCGCGAGAAGGGCACGCCCCAATTAAAGGTATTCCGACTGGTAACAACTCTCAAATTCCAACCATATACCAGCATGAAGGATTGCCGATTGGGAGTTCGCTGACGAGACGAACCTCGGGTACATGTGCATTGACGTCCTGCAAGCCTGCGATTCAAGGATTGCAGTCGATCACAAATCCAAGAAAATGCAGTAATATGCAAGCTCAGGTGAGCCCGAGGTGAACAGAGATACCAGATGTTGAGTGATTCTGCTCAGTTTATTGCCTCTCTTCAACGCGAGGGCACCAGTATTGATCTAAAAACCGTCGATCTATGCTTTCTGGTTGCGTTATATACACGTGCTCGCGATAAGGCCCTTACATGTTTCGACGAAGAATTGCTTATTGATGTTTTTGAGCAGATTTCCGAACTGGTCGAACCCGGAACCGAGAATGTACGGAAGCGTTCAACCCATTCCATTCAGCGGTTTCGCGAGCAGCGATTGCTTTCCCGTGTTGACGGTGCGGGAGTGGTTCGGGCTGGTGAATACACTCTCACCAGTCTCGCGAACGGTATTGTCGAGTTCTTCCTTCATGACGAGGCACTTACACGCGAGAGTCTGACACTGCTCACGAAGACGCTTCTCGCGAGTCTCGCTGAGGTCAAGGCCGAAGCACGCAATGCTGCGACAGATGATGCTTGGCGTTCTCGCGTAGTCGCTCCGCTGCGGGTCACGGTTTCGGATCTCGTGGCTGGAATTGAGCGACGACAAAGGGGATTAGATGCTCAGCAGGAGGAAGTCCAACACCGCATTGGCGAACTCCTTCAATCCGATTGGTTCGCCGCAGTAGATCAATGCCAAAGATTGCTCGATGACACAATCGCGACCCTGACGGAGCTCAATGAGGTGCTTCTCCATGACACAAATCAGATTCAGAATTTGCTCCAGGACATCGAACAGATGGCTAACTCCGGTGGATCTCCTGAAGGTGAGGAGGCGGCGCAACGGGTAACTGACCAGGTGGATCGGGTGGCTTCATGGGGAAGCGCGCGCCAGCGCGCCTGGTCGGAATACTACCAGTACGTCCATCGATTCTTACGGGATGTTGTTCGTCTCGACCCAAGCCGTGCAGTGAGCGACCGCTTGCGTAACCAGCTTGTTGGTTGGACTCGAAATCAGTTCTTTCTCGTAGCCGTCCGTTTCCCCTCAATCCGGCTTCTTCGTGAAATCGAGGCACGAAATGTTCGCCCACCCGTGGTGTCACCGGGCCGGGACCGTGAACGGCCTCTTGATGAGGTTGCTCCCGATACGCACCTTGAACAGATGGAGAGCCGCGTACGAACTGCACTCTCCAAACCATCGCAGAGGCTTTCGGAAGTACTCCAGGATGTCCTTCCAGCCGTTCTCCAACCGTATCGCTTTGTCGCAATTGGTTGGATCGCAAAGCAGGTAGCCGAGGAGGCCATGCCGGTTTCCGCACACGAACGGCTTTGGATTAGAGTTGTTGACAACATCGAGATCGAGGATTGGGACCTGAGGAGAGGTAATCCATGACGAATGCATCCTTTGTTCGTTTGGAAGAGGCTATCGTCGACGAGCTTTTTCCAGAAGTCGATGTGGACTTAAGATCCGGACGCCATATCGATCGTAATGACGCAGACCGGTATACGTTTTTGGTGGAAGCCCAGGTGCAGCTCGAAGCGTTTTACCGGCGGTATGGATGTGAACTTGTGCATTCGACGGACGGCTATTTTTACCTTGTGCCAACTGGTGATCGGCTCGGTCGACGACATCTGTCCCTAGGCGAGATGCTTATTGGTCAAACGCTCGCATTGGCATATCTTGAACCCACCACCGTTTCTACGGGTGGCATTATTGGTCGAGAACAGGTTTTGTCCCGACTGGCTGGCCTCGTTGGTGAGCGCGAGTTAGTACAAGCATTGAATCCGCGCCGAAAAAAATATGATGAACGAGTTGCTCAGGAAACGGTACGCGTCGAGATTGGGAAAGCATTGCGCGGTCTGACCGCTCTTGGATTTATCGAATTCATCGATGCAGATCACGTGAAATTGCGCGCGCCGATTCTCCGGTTCGCGGATTCAGTTCGTAGTCTTGAGGACCCCGCCGCGGCTCTGGCGCGGCTTGTCTCAGAGGGAAAAGCTGTGACCGAACGCCAAGACGAAGAAGTGGAGGATGAGGCGTGAGGCGAACCCGCGCAGTGGCGCTAGCAATCGTCAACTGGCGGGGAGTGTTCTATGAACGATATCTCCTGGATCCGAATGTGACAGCACTTGAAGGAGCGAACGGATCAGGAAAGACCACTGTACTCATCGCTGCTTTTCTGGTTCTGCTTCCAGATATGAGTCGACTTCGGTTCACCAGCTTGGCTGAGCATGCTGGCGGTAGCGACAGGGGTATATGGGGTCGGCTGGGTCAGCCGGGAAGACCTTCTTATGCTGTAATGGAATTGGGGCTTCCGAGCGGGGAGCGGCTGCTAGCAGGTGTCCACTTAGAGCGTCGAAGTGAGCCAATTGTGGAACCCACTACATTCCTAATCACTGGATTGGCCGACGGTATCGCGCTTCAGGACATTCTGCTTGATCGAGGTGAGCTCGATTCCGTTCCCGAACTCAGTCAAATGCGCAGCCAAGTCGCGCGGCTGGGCGGAAGGCTGCACACTTATACAACAGTCAAGGAATATTTCGCCGCCTTGTTCGATTACGGTGTAACTCCTCTTCGCCTCGCGACAGATGAAGAGCGGTCGAAGCTCAATGAAATGTTGCGCACAAGCATGATGGGTGGCATCTCTCGTGCGCTTACCACGGACCTTAGAGAGTTCCTTTTGAAGGAGGAAACGGGCCTTTCTGACACATTGAAAAGGATGCGGGCCAACCTCGAGGCATGCCGGCGAACGCGGACTGAGGTTGCAGAATCACAGAAACTTGAACACGAGATCTCAGCGGTTTACGAAGCTGGCCAAGAGATGTTTGCGGCCGCGGTTCACGCTACCCGTGAAAGGGCGCAGGAAATACTAGGGCTCGTCTCTCAAGCGCGAGAATTGGTTCGTCAAGCAGAGCGTAACCTCGATGCTCTTTCTCAGCAATACGAGGTGGCCGAACAGGATCTCGATCGAATCACACATCAGCTCGCCGATATCAATCGGTCCCTAGAATATGATCGTAGACTTCTTGAGCGCATCGAGCAAGCCCGCGTTGTACTAAAGCGAATACGCGATCGCGAGGCAAACCTCGCGCAAGCCAACGAGGTTCTGCACAATGCCAAATCACTGCAAGAGACTGCTGATCGCAGGCGTGATTCAGCTCGCCAAAAATGGGATGCGGCGCAGTTGGCGCGAGAGCGGGCTGCAGAAGGACTCGCGGATTTTAAGCGCGGATTGGAGGAGCTAGAGCGCCGCGCCGCCGAACATCTGCTTGTGACCGAGCGGTTTGCGCACGCTAAGGGCTTTCGCACCAATCTGGATACTGATCCAGAAACTCTGATTCAGGCTATCGAGGATCTCGAGGGTTTGCGGATCCGTGCGAATTCCGAATTCAACGACCTAGATCGGATCCTTTCGACTATAGCGGAAAGACGAAAGGAGCATGTGCAGATCCTTGCGGCTCTTCAAACTCTCCAGGGCAAACACGCCCTCGCAGATCGAGCATTTGAACAGGCTCGATCTATTCTCGCTAGCCTAGGACGACTTGAAATTCAGGTAAGGGAGGCAAAGGAATTACCAGCAGAGATTGACAGAATCCGGGAACTTGCAGAACGTCAGCAACACGCGCGAGAGGCGGCCGGCGGTCTGGAGACAGAAGAAATGAGGTTATCCTCGCAGCAGGAGGTCGAGCGTGCTCTGGCGTCCTGCGAGTCAAAACTGCAGGCACTAGAACTCCGGCGCGTCAAAGAAGAGAGAGTTGTCGATGATGCGCAGCGCCAACTCCAGCAGAATTTGGCACGGGTAGTCACACTCGAAACTTCCCTAGCCCAATGGCGGAATATAGAGGGCAAGATCTTTGGGTTGGAAGATGAGTGGAACTGTGTGATTCGCACGCGTGACGGCGTTCTTGAACTACGACGGACGATCCTTCAACTTCGGGACAACGAGCGAACCTCGTTGACGGAATGTGAAGCACGGCAAGTCGGTCTTTACGAAGAGTGCCGCGGCCTTGAGCAGGCTGGCGGAACTTTTTCGCCGCAGCTTCTACGGATCCGGGACGCCATTGGAGGAGAGCTGCTCGCGGGTCGGTTTGAAGAAATCGACCCGGACGAGGCACCAACCGTTCAGGCCCTTCTTGGACCGCTGGCCGAGGCCATTATGGTTGAGGATCCTGCATGTGCATTTGCAACCATTGCAAAAGTTTCCGAGAGACCTGATTCTATCTGGTTGGTGGGCGGTGACGCAGCATTGAGCGTTAACGAACAGGGGTATCCTGTCGGAGAAGCAGTCGATGGGAATGTATTGGTTCGCACCGAGAATAGCGGCTGGCGTGTCACCCGAATCCCGGATCAGTCGGCTCTAGGACGCCGCGCACGAGAGCGCCGTTTGCTTGAGCTGCGTGAACGTCAAGCCGCCGCAGGTCTCGAGGTGGGTCAACACCAGAGCCGTCTCAGGCAATTAGAAGAATCTCTAAACGTGATGGATCAGTTGCTGACTGCTGCGGACGTTTTGGATAACGGTGATCCAACTAGCGAACTGGAAATCACACGCCAAGCAGCGCTAGAAGACGCGCGAGTCGTCGATCAGCATCAAAGCCTCCGTGACGAAATCGACAGTGAAATCCAAGCGCTGCGTCCACTGTATCGAGGGCTGCGTGACCTGCTCGCTCTCTCATGGATGCTTGACGAGCCTGATTATCGCGCACGATTGAAGGAACTGCGACTCCAATTGGAGGCAGTGAAACTGGCGCACGTGCGTCTCGACGAAGCTCGGCCGCACCGAATTATTCTTGAGGAAAAGCTCGACGTTCTCCGGCTCCCACCACCGTCCGACGATGAAGTTACCGGGCTGCAAGAGCACCGAACCAGTCTGGAAAAGCAGCAGGCCCGTTTGACAGAAGTGCTGCAATCGCTGCGCTATGTGAATGAACATCGGGTTGCCCTGGAGTGGAGTGATGCACAAGTTTCGCTTCGGGAAAAGATGAACTTGGCTCCGGCCCTGAAGGATCAGCTCGAAGTTGCGAAGAGTGCTGCTAGCGCGGCCGAACAAGAACTAAAGGCCAGAGAAGCAGAGGTGCAGACAGCGATCCAGAGAGTTAACGAGAGACTGGCGATGGTGAATGGCCTCGTGGAGGCCATTGCATTGGATCGGCAAGAATGGTCGAAGTTCGGGATCGAGGATGCGAGCGAGGCAGAGCTCGAAGCGATCAGCGTACGGATTGGTGAGGCTGAAGACAGATCTCAGACACTTCAACAGCAAAATAAAGAGATCTCCAAACGATTTAATCAACTCGAACTCTTGCGCTCGCAAGCCAAGGAGGAACTGCAATCTGCCACCACACGTTTCGCAGAGCAGGAGAGAGCGTGGAAGCCTGAACAAGAGCGCTGGCAGCGCCTGCAGGGAAGCGCAGAAGAACATGGAGTTCTGGCGGCGACTTTAACGCACCGATTCATTGAAGCATTCTCGGGACAAGGCAGCCCCAATCTCCGACAAAAGGCCAGAGAACGCGCGACTGCGTTGAAGGAACGGCTAGCCCGTGCCCGCGATGTCGAACAGGTCCAGAAAGCGGTGGAGCGGCTGCTTGGCCCCCAAGAACTTTCAGGGGAAACATATCTTCAAGCCTGGCTGGAAGTTCGCAATTGGCTGAGACGGCGCATCCCCGCGCAAATCGCTCAGGTGGATGAACCGATCGAGGCGTTGGGTCGGTTGAGGGAGCACTTGGTTGCACTCGAAGTGCGGCTACATCAACAAGAGACAGAGCTTCGAGGGGAATCCGAGGACATTGCACGGAATATCGATATTCACATTAGACGTGCGCAGCGGGAAACAAACCGACTCACTCTTGATTTAGAGAAGGTCCGATTTGGAAGCATTCAAGGTGTTCGGCTTCACTTGCAGCGAGTAGAAAGAATGGAGCAGGTGCTAAATGCTCTGCGAGAAGGTCAAGCTCAGGAGCTTCTGTTTACGCCTGACATGCCAATTGAGGAAGCGCTCGAAGAAATCTTGAAGCGTTTTGCCGGTGGCCGCACAGGCGGGCAAAAGTTGCTCGATTATCGCGAATACCTAGATCCGAAGATCGCAGTGAAACGAAAGGGGGCTGAAGTATGGGAGATCGTCAATGCTAATCGTCTTTCAACGGGGGAAGGCATCGGCATTGGTGCCGCAGTGATGATGGTCATTTTGGCCGCTTGGGAACGTGACGCCAACCTTTTGCGGCCCAAGCGATCCCATGGGACGCTCCGGTTGCTATTTCTTGACGAGGCAAACCGGTTGGATAAGGCGAATCTGGGAGTACTTTTTGACCTCTGCCAGAGTCTCGAACTCCAGCTCATCGTTGCCGCACCAGAGGTAGCGCGTGCGGAAGGCAATACCACTTATCGCCTTGTGCGCCGGCTTGACGGTGAGGGTCGCGAAGAGGTCATCGTTACTGGCCGTCGAACTGCTGTTGCTGGAGCAAATGCCTAATGTGGTCGCGAGAAGAAAACCGTGTTGCATTGCTTGAGTTGTATCATTCGGGAAGGCTCCCGCGAAGGCGAACTCAGGAAAAGGTTTGGGACTGGCTCGCAGAGCTTCCATGGACCCGGCGTACGGGCCGGCGGAATGTGCTCTCGATAGCAGTTGGATGCAAGAATGAGTTAGAGCAACTTTTGATGCGTGTCTGGCCAGCTTGGCAACCAGTGCTAGAGCAGCTACTTGCTGCTAGTCTCCCGGTGAGTGAGCAGGGCTGGAGCAAGCTATGCGATTTGGAAAGGGCGGCAGCACTCGGCTCCCTTCCGTCGCGACTGAATCGGCGTACTGCCAGCGCTTTAGTCGGGCCACACTCGAAAGCGTCGTTGTCCCGCTCGCGACGGGAGGCGCTTGGCGAAATGAACACCACTCATGACGGAATTGTCCGACTCCGCCCGAATGAAGGGCTTTTGATTGCGCGCGAGAACCACACTGTCGAAGCCGCCTCCATTTCAGATATTGCAGGAGAAGTAGTGCTGACGGAGCGCGCTTTCAATGGCGGTACCAAGCTTACTGGAAACCTACCAAGGGCTGTGCTCTTGGTGGAAAACCTCGGTCCCTATCTGGACGTGCCTTCTCCAGAGGGCTGGCTGATTGCCCATGTTCCTGGTTGGGATACAGCGACCGTTCGGCTCTTGCTTGAACAACTTGTTGACATCCCGGTGGTGCATTTTGGAGATCTGGATCCGAATGGCGTGCGAATCACCTCTCATCTTCGTTCTATTCGTCCCGACGTTCGTTGGGCTGTACCGGATTTTTGGCGGGAGTACGTCCGGAAGTGCGGCCGCAGGCTTACTTGGCCAGACGACCTGAACCTAGATGGCACGCCGCCACTCGTTCGGGATCTTGCAAAAGCAGGGCTGTGGCTAGAGCAAGAACCAATTATTTTGGACGAGCGTATGTCACGAGCGCTCGAAGACTTCTTGGATCCGTCTCATTGTTTGCATCGGTAGCTTGCCGGTGCCCAGGTTGAACCGCCTTGCCTTTGTGGGCCCTGCATGTTCACTCAATTTTCCCCAAGCAACAGAAGAAACCTTCACCAGTGAACAATGCAAAGTTGTCCTTGTGGGTTTATATCCGGTGTCTGTCAACGCTGTTGAAGGCTGACACCGCCTTTGTCACGAAACCCAGAGGTCATAGGGAGCATTCGAGTCCCCACTGCCACAACATGAGGAGAATTTCTATGGCACGCTAATCGCGGAAACAGGAGAAGACGCAGGCTGAAGATTGGCTCCATCAAGGAATGGCCCAATCCATCCCGAACGCAAGCTCCGATTGCTGGCTTGCGCATGAAGCTCAATCTTTACGACTCGTTTGGGTCTCCTTGCGAGGAAGTGTCCATTATCAGCTTCACTGGACACTATTTCCTGCATCTCCGCTTAGGCAGCTTGGGGGGAGAAATGGCAACCCGGTCCACTCCGCCAGCTCCGTAAGCTTACTTTCAATTCGACCTCTCGAGTGGATCCCAACCGCCTAAATGAATGAGTCATCTCTCAAGAGTAGGACTTTTGTCCGTTCTATTTCTCAAACGGGAGGACAATTCAATGCGCATCCGTCATCAAGAGGGATATTTACGGCTCGCTTCGCGAAGGAGTGGGCCATCGTGCTGGGAATTTCTTTGGTGGGAAACTGAATCGACCGGGCGCTCGATTAGACGAAAGACGACTATCGGCACGATTCTTCAATTTCCAGACATCGAAGATGCGTGGCATGCAAGCAACGGACTCCGCACGATAATAAACGAAGAGCGAAAACGCTGCCGTCTACAGCCTGTGACCGTTCGCGACCTAGTGGATCATTACATCCAGACCGAATTGAACCGCAAGGAAAAGTCTCATGCCACCCGGATCATATACAAGGAATTTCTCAACCGCTGGATTAAGCCCCATTGGGGCAGCTTCAACCTATATGAAATTCGTACCGTTGCTGTCGAAAGATGGCTGGGAGGGCTGCGCCGAGTTGACGCTCAGCCACTTGCCCCTTCCACCAGAGCGAAGATCCGCAATCTCATGAGTGTTCTTTTTAATCACGCCATTCGTTATGAGTGGCTAGAGCAGGGCAGGAACCCAATTACTTTGGTCCGTCAAAGTGCAATACGGCAAAAAGAGCCAGATTTTTTGGAGCCGGAGGAATATACCGCTCTTTTACGTCACCTGCCTCCACAGGTCCGTGTCATGGTATTTCTGGACGCAGCGACCGGACTCCGCCGTAGCGAATTGGTAGGCTTGCAGTGGAAGGACATCGATTTCGGCAATTTGGAGATTCGAATTCAACGTTCGATTTACCTTGGGGTTGTGGGACGTTGCAAGACAGCCGCATCTCGAAAACCAATCCCCATGGATCCTGCACTAGCATACGAACTCTGGGCTTGGAAACAGCAGAGCAAATACTCGGATCCGGATGACTGGGTGTTCGCGAGTCCGCGAACGAAAGGCAGGAAACCCTATACACCCGACATCATTCTGACAAAGATCATTCGTCCTGCTGCAGGGAGAGCTGGCATCGGTAAGCATATCGGCTGGCACACGTTCCGGCATAGTTTTTCAACTCTGCTGCTGGCAAACGGCGAGAAGGTGAAGGTCGTCCAGGAACTCATGCGTCACGCGAACTGCCGCTTTACCCTCGATATCTATTCGCAAGCACGAGTAGAGGCAAAGAGGGCAGCCCAGCGCCGGATCATCGAAATGATTTCTCCTGAGCATGAAATAGTGGTCGTCTGCGTCGGCAACCATCCCTGAGGGAATGTGCGATTTGCTGAGACGATCACGAGAGTACGTTGCAGGCTCTTTAGGAGTTCGACTCCAGCAAACCGAATGATCGGCGAGATCGAGCCTTAATGGAGCCTTTTGGAGCCGTGAGTACAACGCGATTGGCGGGTAAGGTGTTAAGGAATATGGCAGGCACGAGGAGACTCGAATTCCTGACTTCTATCTGTCAGACACTTGCGACATCGCATGAGCGCTTGCGAGAATCAGCGACGTAGGTCATTTCTCCGGACGGAGGAAATCGAATGGACAATACCATGATCCGCTATGCCACAGCTGATGATTACAAGGTGATCATCGCCAACGTTGACGAGTGGTGGGGTGGACGACGGATGGCACAAATGCTTCCCAAGTTGTTTTTCGTTCATTTTTGCCCGACCAGCTTTGTCGCGGAACAGAATGGTCTCATCATCGGCTTTGTGGTTGGCTTGGTTTCACAGTCCTATCCTGACGAGGGTTATATTCACTTTGTCGGCGTGCATCCGAATGCTCGCGAAGGAGGTTTGGGACATTTGCTTTACGAGCGAGTCTTCGAAGCCATGCTTCGCAACGGCTGCAGGGTCGTTCGATGCGTGACATCCCCCGTCAACAAAGGCTCAATCGCCTTTCACCTTCATTTGGGGTTCGAAGCAGAGATCTCAGAAAAGGTAGTCGAAGGTGTCTCGGTTTTCGAAGACTATGATGGACCGGGAGAAGATCGAGTGCTATTTTCTGAAAATATTAAGGAGATCCGATTAATTAACATTCTCTACAAACCACCCTGCGGAAACCGCTGCAAACGCGGATATTGGCAAATCTTCTGCACTCAGCCACTGGCAGTCTGGTATTTTCTGCTATTGCGTCAGGACAAATCACTCATCAAGTTTTTCTTGTGCTCTGAATCAGGAATAGATTCCCGGAAACTCGCTTATCGACATTAATTCCCGAATTTGCTGGCAAACTGGAAGTAGGGTTTGAAAACGGCTTTCAGCGGAAGGTGTCCAGAGGGCCTCTTGCAAGATATTGGAATTCATCAGCCTTTCGGAAGGAGGCGACGGCGTTTCCGCAAGTCGCTTCCAAGGGCGACCAATCTTAAGTAAATTTATCGCTTTGAAAAAACTCCGAGAACCCAAATACTCAAGAATGTTCCACGACTGACCTGCAACTGATCCAATATCGATCAATTGTAGCCCCTGTTTCAAGATGGGCTAAAATGCGATTCGGAACCCTGGTTAGCGATCTGTTCAAAGTTACTCAAGTTCCGTACTTTCTTGACACATCGCTGACGCCTTTGACATAAACGCCGGATTAGAGTAGGCTAAAACTTAAGCGAGAATGATTCCTCACTTTTCAGGTCCTCTGAACTAAGTCAGCCTATCTGAAGTTTTCCCTCTTAGGTAACTCCAAGAAGGAATTGCATTATGACATTATCAGCCCGCTGGGAACCTTTCCATGAATTTTCCCCCATGCACGACCGCTTGAACCGTATGAATCGTATTTTCCGTGAGGCATATAGCCACGAAGGTCCGGAAGAGGCGTTGACAACCGCCGGCTTCTCACCGCTAGTGGACGTCTACGAAGACGAGCACACCATCACTCTGAAACTTGAAGTCCCGGGCATTGACGAGAAAGACATCGATGTCCACATTGATAACAACGCCCTCACCGTCCATGGCGAGCGCAAGCTCGAGAAGGGTGAGAAAGAGGAGAACTTCCGCCGCATCGAACGGCGGTACGGAAGCTTCACCCGCTCGTTCATGCTTCCCAGTTCCCTCGATATTGGGCAAGTGAGCGCCTACTACGACCAAGGCGTGCTGAAGATTAGCTTGGCCAAGAAAGCCGAGGCCAAGCCCAAGCAGATCAAGGTTAATGTCGGCGGCGAGAAGACCCTCGAAGCCAAGGCCGCCGACAAGGCCGCATGAGACCAAGCAGCTAATGAGAAAATGGGAGGCAGTTTACGGCGCCTCCCGTTTGGTCTTGTCCTACCGGAGCTAGCTCTTGTTCATTTGCAGGAACTCAGATACCTGAACCAAGACTCGTTCGTTGAGTCGCAAGGGTTCCCTGCCGTCATTTTCAGAGCATCAAGCTAGACTGCGCTAACCATGGACAAAGGAACGGGCCAGAAAACGAAAGCGAACTCAACAGAATTAATGGCGCCGCTGCGTGACATCGTCCTTTTGGATGCCAGTTTAATATCAGTGTTATGTGGTGAGGGAGGAGCCATGTCATTCTTGACTGCAAGTTGCCCTCGAATCTTGTTAGCCTGCATTGGGACGAACACACTGCTTCAGCTCGGCGAGCGCCGGCTCCAACAGGGTCTATGAGCCTACTGCTGCGCGTTTTCCACCTCCTCTTTGGGTGTCGCCACAGGAACTTGAGCCGCGTATTCACTATCAAGAAGCGCACATATCAGGTCTGCTTTAGTTGTGGACAAGAGTTTGATATTCGTGGGAGTTGATGCGCTCCTTGCAAACGAATGTCACTGACGGCGTGTAAGTGCCTCTCAACAGCGCCAATGAGGTCGGCGGCCTCATCAGTAGATTTAGGGCTATCTGCGGCTCGATTCAGTTATTTTTAGTACGAAGAGGAGTTCATTGATAATGAGTCATCATGGACAGTAATCATTGCTATATATATGCGACGTTTTGCGCTGTGAATTCTGAACTACTATATCTCTGTGCAGTGTACTCCACTCACCGGCAAGACTGCGGAGATCCGTTGTTGAAACGTGCCTGAATCACCAACACTCGGGGACGGGCGCCGGTTATGGGCCGAGATTGCCAGAGCAAAAGCAATAGGCCGGACTGGCTGAACCCCGAACTTGGCTAAGAGAAACACGGTCGGGATGCATAATTGCGCTGTCCGCTTTTTATCTCTGCGACCAGGTTAAGGCGGGTCCGCGAAGCTCGGCTGATGCGCGACGACAAAAACTTTGAACGTGGAAGACAACCATGGCTGTGAAGGTTCGGGCCGGGAATAACACTGTTCGCTTTGGGGCGCTGTAATGAAATCGCCCCCCGCCAAGGGCAGCGTTGGCGGGGGAGTAAAGCTCGCGTCGTTCCACACAATATCCTTTTTTAAACCTAAGTTACTGTTCAAAACAGTACATGTTTAATGAGGGCAAAGATGCTTCCCAGACCGAGCTGCGGGGTGACGCGCCTGCGCTGGGCGGCCCATCCGCCCAGCCTAACGTGTAGCTACGTGTAACAACAGTAGAGTCCGGTGGTTGCGGTCGCCGGTGTGAGCGATTCTGCACAGACTCGTTTGCTTTGGCCACGTCATACTTGGAGCGGCCTTAAACTTCGCCTGCAATTTTCACTGTGTTTGGCTCGATATTTTCGAGGCCGAAAATAGCATGTCAAGTTGAGGAGGATTCAATGTGGCTCTTAATTTGCTTTGTAATACTCACGATGCTCGTCTGCATCGGGATGAGCAGGCTGTGTCAATATGATTCCGATCCCGCGCAGGCTCTTTTGGTGGCCAAAGATCGAAATGGCTCTCAGGCAAAGGACCACCGAATGGCGAAGAAATACAGATATTCGGAACACTGGGGTTGCTATTGACCTCCGCTTGGATTCACCACTGGAGCATTCCTAGACCAAAGGAAATTTTCGATGAGAGAGCTGGATAAGTTCATTGCCGCATCCGACGAGAGAATTGAGAAGAAACAGAATTTCCACATGCAACAAAGTGACGCGGAGAGAGAAGAAACGAACAAGAAGAGCGCTGAAGCATCTATGGCCCGAAGTTTGGCGGCATCGATTGAGACCGAACTTATCGCGATTTTGAAGCCACGATATCGGGGAGCCGAGGCGGGCGACCGGGGCAGAATCTATTTTGATATTGAGGGGAAAACTTTTTATATCATCTGCGATCCGTTCCTGAAAGATGGCGAGGTGCTAGCCGGGTGGTTTGGAGTCATCCGCCACGGCGCGAATGAGCAACTCGCCATGCTGCAGTTTAGAAGCGAATCATTTCAGGACGATTTGCTGCAGGGCATCCGGCACACGAGATAGACCGGGCTGGACTCTTAACGATGGAATTCACTTCGGTGGTGTTGAGAGGTAGGACATGCGTGATTTTCTAACTATTGTTGCGATCGCGGCCGCGCTGCTAGTTTTCGCGATCTGGGTTGAGCTGAGGGAGCGGCCCCGGAGCCCATGAGTCGCACGGCGAGCGAGTCTTGGAAATATTGAAAGCAGCCAAAGGCCACTGACCTGGGGCCTAACGGCCAGAGAAGATTACATGTTGAGCAGCGAAAGACTGTTCACAACTACGGTCCCTGAATGGGATCCTCAAATTTACACAAAGCTGATCAAGCATCCGAAAGGTTTAGCGCCCATCCCGCTGTTTCCGTCCGTAACCGGGTTGCTTGCGACGCTTACCATACACTTCTCACTTTCTGCGTCTCATCTGAACAACCCACAACGTTTCGGTTGGATTAAAACTCGCGAAGGCAGCCAATAGTGGCAATCAACAATGGAGACGGGGACTATCGCCTTTTGTAATCCGGCTGATTGATCCTGGCTGTTCCATTTTACCCAGATTGCGGTTTCGATAGGTGTAACATTTATTGTATGGAGAAGTCCCTATGTCGGAAAGTTCCAGTGGCGAATAGTGTT
Organism: Candidatus Angelobacter sp.; assembly: GCA_035295685.1. Lineage (GTDB taxonomy): Bacteria > Acidobacteriota > Terriglobia > Terriglobales > Acidobacteriaceae > Angelobacter. Next base: position 27,413 of record DATGIO010000166.1, on the reverse strand, counting down.
CCTGCCGGTTCGTGCCAGAGTGTCACCGGTGCCGAACGGGCGGAAACAGAACACGGCACTCGCTACCTGCATCTCTCGGCATTCCCCTGCGAGAGGTGCAGCGGGCCGGTCATTGCCGGCTGGTTTGGGATTCAACACGATGACATAAGCAACGAGACCGGGATCCAGGATATTGGAGCCGCTTGTCTGGCCTGTGGCTCCAGGCCGCAAGTCATGGTTGAACCATTGGCCGGACATCGTTTTCGTCCGGTAGAGTGGGAATGGGCGATCCGAGAGAAGGCGCAACCGGCAGATGGCGGCGATGATTCGCTGGCGGCGGAGTTGTCGCAGGATGCCGATACGGTACGGCAGCAGCCAACCTAGACCGTCTATTTCCTATTAAGGATCGCATAATATAGTTACAGAGGAAGGGGGCTCCGCTTGTTTCCAGAAGGCAGAGATCAGAGTTGGCCGACGGCGCATGCGACCTAGAGCCTGGCGGGCTTCGTAGCTCAAAGCCGCATAGTCTTCGGGGTAGAGGTTGGGCAGTTCGTGATGCTTCCAGTAGCCCCAGAGATATTCCACGGGATTGAGTTCAGGAGCGTAGGCGGGGAGAAACTCCAGCCATAATCTTCTTTTTTGCTGCCTTACGAATTCCCATACCGCTTTGCTGCGGTGACTGGATAATCCGTCCCATACCACCAGCAGTTTGCCGCGGATATGGCAGAGCAATCTGTAGGAGCCACGAATCATGTGGGGAGAGTAGTTTCGCCGCTGGAGTTCCCCAACATGCGCTGCCGAAGATAGGTCACAACGCGTCCTAGCGTTCTGACCTACTCTATGCGGGACCCGCGCGCCCGGTCATCTGGAATAAAGCCGGAGGCGAGCAAAGAATCTGGTGTACCGGAAGACAAAAGATTGATGAACGAGGCCCTCTGTCGCAAGAGCGGCTTCGTTCAATCGACATTATCGTAGCTAATATGCACAGGCATTATTGAGCGACCGCGCAACTATTCGCTTTCCGTCGTGCTACTCTGAGGTTGTGAGCCAAGTGAATGAAATACGAACTAAAAGGGACACGATCAAACTTCAAGAGCCCTACAAAGACGCCACGATCTACCTGACGATTACAGCGTGGAGCGACGGGAAATTCAGCCTGGTGGCGCACTACATGCTCGGGGATTCCAAGATTGGTGGTTTCAACGCCCAAACGAGCAGAGAGTGGACTTATTCCCCCAGCGTAGACGCTGTCAAGGAGACCGGCCTGACCTGGGCCAAAAGAGAAATTGATCGATGGGAGGCGGCCTAAAGACCCATGCCCCAGCCCTGTGAACCGTTTGCCGCACCTGCTGTCCAGCACCCTCTTTGCGACTATTGCTCACTCATGGACTCTGTGGGCGCGGACAACGAATCTTTCGGGCGCAGGACCGACAAAAGAAAAAGGATAGCAGGTAACCAGAGTTAAGATTTCAGCGTCGGAGCCATCCAATATTTCCATGTGCCTGGGTGTTACCACTTGAGTAAGATCCACGCGATAATGATATGACCCATCCAATGTTTCCAAAATGATTTCATCGTTCTTGCGGATGTTGCGCAATCTTCTAAAAAACGTGTCCCGATGGCCTGCGAGGGCCACATTTCCCGGTTGGCCCGGAAGCGCCGTGCCCGGAATGTGCCCGACCCCTCGTTGCAGAGTTTCGGGGTCGATACCTTCCTCGATCATCGCTGAAAGGCCAGTTGAAGCTATTTCGATTCGGCCCCATGCAGGGCTTTCGCTAACAGCCCCTCGCCCTTGAGTTTTGCCACGGTCCGGCTCTCCAATCCGTACGCGAGCCAGCGGCAGATTGGGACTCTGATTGTAGGCGGGCGGACTGCCTCTCTCTTGCGACTGTCGGGCGTATTCAAATCTGAAGGCTTGATGGGCCTGGTGGAGACTAACGTCCAGCAGGGTAGCGGCGACATAGCCGAGCAAGATAATACCGACAACAAAAAAGAATCGCGGAATCCAGATAAGAGGTGGCGGTGATGTGTGTGGAACCATAGGCCGTCTCATCATTGGCTTCGCGGCGTGTAACTAACGACCGGCGATGGCTGAGGGGCCAAAGGAGCCCGGTAGCCGGCACGGGTTCTCACCAACAAGTGCCTGCGGCCTGGAGTACTGGTCTTTACCTGTATAGTCCGATAGGTTCCATCCTGCCTTTTGTTGGTTGGGACATAGGCGATCGTATACTGGTTACGAATATCGCGAGCGATTCGTTCACAGGTAGGCACCGTCTCTTTCAGTGAGCGAGGCAGAAAAGCTTCGCCGCCCGTCTCGCGGGCAAGCTTCCTTAGAACACGCAGGTCGCGGTCCTCATCGGTATCATCGAAAAAGCCAATCGTATAGATGATTGCGTCGGCCTGCTGGGCCAAGGCCATAACCTGGCGCAGATTGTGATGGCTAGCATTGTCGCCACCATCGCTGATCACGATCAGCACCTTCTTGTCCCGGTCACCAATACTCAGGTGATCAATCCCCGCGGCCACGGCGTCATAGAGAGCCGTCTGCCCATTGGTGATGATTGTGGACAGCGCAATTCTCAGCTCCGATACCTTGTCCGTAAATGGCGTATTATCCGGGAGGGCAAAGCGAACATGTTCGTTGAAATTAATCACGAACATCTGGTCTTGAGGATTGCTGGAGCGGGCAAACGCCAAAGCCGAGGCCATGATTTCTGTGCGTTTTCTTCGCATGCTTCCGCTATTATCGATGAGTAAACCTACTGTCACCGGGATATCATCGTGGCTGAAATAGCTGATCTGCTGAAGCGCTCCATCCTCATATACCTGAAAATTATCTTGATCGAGTCCAGAAATCGGGATGCCTTTAGCATCCTTGACAGTCGCGTGCAAGAGCACCAGGTTGGCGTTTACCTTGATCCGGTATGGGTTATCCGGACGGCCTTGTTGTGCAGAAGGTGCCTTCAACAGGGCAATGCCCGGCAGCATGATCAGAAAAGGGACGAGCACCAGATACCAGATCCTGGTGGACATGCGGGCTGTGGATGAATAGAGCATTGTGATACGCCGACTGCTTTTGATGACGTGGAAGTTGGCCTACAGCCGGTGACGGAACCTCAAATGACTATGAGGGGTAGTGCGGGCCGCACTACCTCTCGTTTCTGTCTGGTGATTTCCTCAGCGTGCCCGACTGGAAGCCAGAGCAGGTTGATAGGAGTCTTTTCTAAAAAACATCAAGAAAACAAACCCTGCACCCAACGACACCAGGCCGGCCAGTCCAAGAGTCGGCAACCAACCGGCCGTCGCCGGTAGACTCTCGATAGCCGCAGGCGGCGGTTCAACAACCTTCGCCAATTCAACCGTTTCTCCCGTAGGCGCAACGGCCTCCACAGGCGCGGTCTTCAGAGCTTCCACGGGCGCGTCTGACAAGTCGTCCGGCGTAGCCAGAACGGGGGCTTGCGTTATCTTTGCCAGCTCGATCGCCCTTGATTTGTGATACACAAACTCTTGGCCCCAGTTTGCTCCAGGATAAAACCAAGCCCTCAGGACTTCGGGTTGCCCTTCCGCTCTTTCCCGAAACGTCATTACAGTCTTATCGGTCGCGCGTAAACGATAATTTGGGATTGCGAGAATGGTGGTGTACACGTGCATTCCATCCTGGCTGAATATCTGGACGATGTTCCGGTCGGATGGCGAATCCATCAGCTTAAAGAGATACGTGCCAGCGGGCAAAAGGTGGACGCCCACACCGGGAACTTCGACCGGAGCGCTAAAGGTCACCGTAGTGCTTTTGTTGTATTCATCAGCCGCTGCTGAGGGCAACAGGAATGCACCGGCCACCAGAACACAACTTACAACTAACAACGCTTTGATCAATTTCATTACTGTCTCCTGCTTCATGTTCTTTCTTCCCGGATCCCTTTGACGCGATCAGAGAAGACATCTTGTGAGCCTTCGGCTATTTCTTGCCGCTGGAGCACATGAATCTGTGGCCACCAATCTTTGTTAGGACCTCCCAACACTGTCCGCTAACGACACTTGTGAGCGTGCGAAAGAAGCTGCCCGGTCTTGCTGGTGAGTGGAACGCTGCTGGATAGAAAGGTGGTAGTTCAGAGGCTCACAACACTAGCATCACATATAGGTCATAATGGTTAACGGTCAGGATTGCTCATTACGGAATGAATTCCTCTGTTGTAACGCGGAAGCCAAAGCCGGCAGCGCACCATCTCCCCCAGAGAGACCTCCCACGGCAATTGTTGCTCAGTAGACAATTGGCGTTTGCCGGCGTTAAGGGGCAGGGACAACGTTGAGTCTTGCCAGCTCACTGGCAAAGAGTGGATTTTGGGGAAATTCCGCGACCAGTTCCTTGAGGTGCGTGCGTGCCACTTCTGGCTCCTTCTCGCGCAGGGCAATCAGAGCCAGCAAGATTTTGGCAAATGGCCTGAGGTAGTGGCCTCGTGCGGCGGCGATCTCGAGCTGCTGCATCCCGAGGCGTTTGTCACCGTGGATCCCTTCCAAAGCCAGAAGGAACCGTTTGTGTACTGGCAAGCTTCCAATGATGTAATTCGCGGTTCCCAAACCGAAGTAGGCATCGGCGGCGTCTGGCGCGACTGTCAGCAGTTTCTTAGCATATTTATCCGCCTCGGAAGTCATTTTCAGGCTTTCGCTTTGGTGTTTCTCGATCAGGCTTGCATAGTCGGCTTGCATGCCCAGTCCCATGGTCATGGAGAGCAAGGCGTTCGGATCAATGGGGTTGGTATTCAGACGAAGCCGGGCCAAGTCGATTGCACGTTTGTTTGCAGTAAAGAATGCAACACGTAGGGCCGGATCGGGCTTGAGGGCGGCCTTGCCCTGAAAATGCCTATCGTTCAGAAAAAAATCCGAGGTCAAGACGCCTTGCCGGTAGCATTCCTCGAATAAATAACTTGCCGCTTCCGAGGCGCTGCCGAGAGGGTCTTCCGGGTGGGACTTTTGCCAGGCCTCAAAGTGTGCACGAGCCTCTGCCAGCTTTAATTCATAAAGCAGGTGAAACCCAGCATCGAGCTCTGGCATGTGCAATGGATCAATTTGGGCCGATCCCGGGTCCACCGCGATCATTGGAGCGCCAGCCGCCACCACGATAATCAGACGCCAGAGCAACGAGCATATGAGTAAGCAAAGCCTGCACGTTTGCGCCGTTTCTTTCCTCCGCCTGTGCTGCACTTGCTTGACGAGTGACCAATGCGCGAGAAAATCAAACGCCATCGTAGCGTCCAACCTAGATTATTACTTCAGAGTAAGAACCCCTAGCGCCAAAACGGGTTGCCGATATTCGCCGTGATCAGTCACGGTCAAGGAGTGGGATTGTGAGTATTGTTGAGCAGAACGTGTTAAAAGCTTAAAAAGGCGTCAATCGGTTATGAGATGCGCTGAGGAAATGATTGTAAAAGACGATTTGGAACGGCAACCCTGTGGGCTGGCGATATCGCCATTATGTCATCGTGGATACTTTGATACTTTGCAAGGCCTGCGATTTCCGATAACGGATTTTAGATTCCAGGCGCTCCTAAGGGCGCAATTCACAAGTCAAGCACTTGGGCATCGATGCCTGCTCCATGGACTAGGGCCGCAATTTCTGCCGGCGTAAGACGGGAAATGTCGTATTCGATCTTGATGATTCCATGCTTTTCCTCGAACGAGGTCTTCCGCACCCCATATACTTCACGGAGGAGATTGAGGGTAATCATCTGCCGCTCTGTGGGTGTCGTACGACATTGAAAAGCAATATCAACAGTGGTCATGATTCCTGGAGTCTTCTTTCTCCGTTTGCGTGCGCGGAAGTGTCCCACTTTCATCCTAGGCGTTAGCAGAAACAAGAATCTGGTCTTTTTTGCACAACCGATCGGTCTCCAGGAACCTTTGCGGAGCGCTTCGGCAAGTTACCGATGCTGGGTCCAGCTCGCGGAGGTGACCATCCCCGGCCCTACCCGCGGTCGAAGTGAAGAGTCTTAAAGGTGATCTGATTGGATCGCGCCTAATGCGGACGATAGACCGGTCGCGACAATCGTCGCGGTCAGTAAGCAAATGGGACGTGTTCAGTTGTCCTCTGTCTGATTCCCGGCGCCGGCGAATGACTGGCAAGACCTGGGATCAGCGTGAAATCTGCGCCCTCTTTCTCTCCAAAGAAAGCTGGATAATTCCAAGCGCCACGAATCCAGGGGAAAATGACTAAACCCTGAGTCATCTATCGGCGAAGCAGATGGCCATTAGATTCCGTGAAACGATGCGTTGCCTTGAGTCGTCAGCAAATTTGGGCAACCTTTGCGGAGTCAAACCCGGCAGAAGTGTTCAAAATTGACCAGCGGAACCCTAGAGCAGAAATTATGATTTTGAAAAGTGAAGACTGTCAGTACAAGACTTCGTCAGGGACTGGCCTTTCAGCCTGCGGAGTTTCTCGCCAAAACCGGCTTGGGGCGGACCATAGTTAATCTCAGGAAAAATCAGACCGTCTTTTCCCAGGGAGATTCCGCAAATGCTGTGTTTTACGTCCAGAAGGGCCGGATCAAGCTTACCGTTATTTCTAAGCGTGGCAAAGAAGCGACCATCGCCTTGCTGGGAGGCGGGAGCTTTTTAGGCGAGGAATGCATTGCAGCGATTCAACCGCAACGCATGACCACTGCGACAGCCATCGTACCTACGATCCTCCTCAGGATTGAAAGAAAAGAAATGGCGCGGGTGCTCCACGAGGAAAAACTATTTTCTGAGCTTTTTGTTGCTTACCTGCTAGGACGCAATATTCGCATTCAGGAAGACCTGGTGGATCAGCTTTTCAATTCGAGTGAAAAGCGCTTAGCGCGCGCCCTGTTGCTGCTAGCTCAATTTGGCAAGGATGGCGCACCGGAGACGGTGATTCCCAAAATAAGCCAGGAAGTGCTGGCGGAGATGATCGGCACAACCCGCTCCAGGGTCAGCTTCTTCATGAATCGCTTCCGCAAACTTGGGTTCATCGAATACAACGGCACCTTGAGCGTTCATAGTTCCTTGCTGAACGTTATCCTCCACGATTAATTAAATTTGGCGTCTTTTCTTCTAAGTCATTGAGCTGGTAGCTGCAGCGGACGGCGGCCCCAACCTCCTTCTCGGTTGGATTGTTTTGACGAAAGTGCCCCTTATTGAAACGACCATCTCGAGGTAGCGGCGATAATTGTCTATGCACCCAGGTCCAAAGCGAAATCTATCAAGCGATAGAATCACAAATAGATGGGGACCGTGAATACTTGGCTTCTGCCAAACGGTGCGCCCGCCGGATCAGCGACTAGGTAAACGTGGGAGAAAACATGATCGGGCGATACAAACGACGGGGAAATGCCACTGGCACATTGCTCAAAAAGCGGCCCAGAACGAACCCCGGGCTATGTGGAAAGCTTTCAGAGATCGTCCGCGGCAGGCAGGAAGCCGCAATGTACTCAGGCCGATCCTGCTCTCAATGCCAGCAACACTTCCAGAAGAACAGCGTTGCTTAGGATATTGCCAGAGATTGTCATAATTTCCCTTTCCATGATCGGATGCTGATCTGCTAGTAATTCAAGGCGGCTGCTTACGCCCCTGAGCTGATCAATTTCGTATTGGAGGGCTTTCTCCGACATCATTTTCACGGCTTCCTGGTGGTCCGGGCAAAACAGCTTCAGCCGGCGCGCTACGAACTCGAAGGGGCCACGCCGCGTGAGCCGCTTTGAATTAAAGTTTATGTGGATGCCTATTCGCTTTGTGGTCAATCCTGCGCACCTTGGGGCAATAATCCGATGACCTGCTTCTTCTCTTCCTTTTCTTCCCAGGAAATCGGCCAGGGCGATCCATGCACCGTTCGATTTGCCGCTTCGTGTGAGCCGACTCCTCCATGAACGGGTTCAGCAGTAAATGGCAACACCTGCACTGAAGCTCTAGAACGGGTACATAGCTTTGCGAAATGCTCAATGGGATCATGATTTCGCAAAAATCTATTTCTCCGGAACAACGAAGAGAGAAAGGTGCCACATGAAAGATTCTTTCAAATCAGAAATTTTAGTGGTGGATGATGACGCCGCCGTTCGCGATAGCGTTGCAATGGTGCTCAGAACGGCAGGATATAACGTCAGCAGTGCAGAGCACGGCTTCGACGCGCTCTTGCAGATGAAGAGCACGCTTCCTGCGATCGTGCTTTCCGACCTGAATATGCCACAAATGTCGGGTTTTGAGTTCCTCTCCGTGGTTCGCCAGAGATTTCCCCAAGTATCCGTGATTGCCATGAGCGGGGCTTACCACTCAGGAGAGGCTGTGCCCAGTGAGATGATCGCAGACGCCTTCTATAGCAAAGGCCAAAGCAGCCCGGAGGCGCTCTTGAGCATGGTGGCTGAACTGTGCCGCGCAAAGCGCGGTACCCTCTTTGAGGAAAGGCGGGCGCGCTAACATTCGCCCTTGACGAATCCTGATTTAATCGTGTTCTCTTACTCAGTTATGCAAAACTACGGTACTCGCCCTATAGAGGATCCCCAATCTATGGCGTTGACAAGCTATTTGAGAACGACAACGAAATCTTCATTCGCTGCGACCAACAAAACCAGGAATCGGATACCGCCGCGGGGCGCAACAGAAATCTGCGCAGCGCTCTAATAAAGCTTCAATCGTGGAGAATGACGTTTAGGAGCGAACTGTGAACGCTTAAAGTTCCGTTGTACTCGATGAAGCCCAGTTTGCGGAAGCGATTCATAAAGAAACTCACCCGTGAGCGGGTTGTGCCGATCATCTCGGCCAGCATCTCCTGGCTGATTTTTGGAATCACTGTTTCCGGCTTACCTTCCTTACCAAATCGCGCAAGCAGTAAAAGGGCCCGAGCTAGACGCTTTTCGCTGGAATTGAAAAGCTGATCAATCAGGTCTTCCTGGAAACGAACGTTGCGGCTGAGCAGATAAGTAACAAAAAGCTCCGAGAACGTTTTTTCGTCGCGGAGCACCCGCAACATCTCTTTTCGGTCAATTCTGAGTACCGAACATGCTGTCAGGGTTACGGCCGTCGCCATGCGCAAGGGCTGGATTGCGGCAACGCACTCTTCTCCAAGAAAATCTCCAGCACCGAGCAACGCGATGGTTGCTTCTTTCCCGCGCTTCGAGTTAACGATCAGCTTAATCCTGCCCTCTTGAATAAAAAAGATGGCATTCGCAACGTCTCCTTGGCAAAACACGGCGTGGCTCTTCTGTATATCAACCACCTTCCGCCCCAAGCCGCTATTTGCCAGGAATAACTTAGGATCAAAAACCGCCTTGCTGAGACGCCGCATAATTCACACCGCTGTCATCATTATTTTACTATTCGACCGCCCAACAGCAGAACCGTTCAATCTTGAGTTTCACTTTTAGGCTTGAACCTTCGGAAAAATCGATCATTGCAGCTTAGCTGGCTATTCAGCGCCTTAAGGCATAAAGAAAGCTGGGCAGAGCCTGTCCTCGGAAGCTTTCCCGGTTGTAGCTAAGATGGGCTCTGGGTCTCACCGTCAAATTGCTCTGTGCTTGGTATTTGTTTAGCGTGGAAGAAGCTTGAGAATTCCAGACTGGGAGCACAGGGTAGTTGTTGGAGCAGCGGTAGGATTGGTTGGTCTGCAGCCTGCACGTGGTCAGAGCACTGAGCAAGATACTCTGGATGCGAACTCCCTCATGGGCGCGGCTACCGCCCCACTCTTTGCGGGTCACCATCCTGGGACGAATTTGCTTGTTCGACGTGCCAATTGGTGGCTTCCAAACCGGGACCGTAGAGGAAAGTGAACAACGCATTCGGTTCTCGCCATAGAAGAAGGGCCAGCCGCTGGTTAGGGGGGCGAGCGTCTCGGTCGGCACAGCGGTTCATCCATACGCGCTTCTAATCGTCCCCCGGGCGATTGCTAATCCGAGGGAACTATCCTTCCGCAGTTTCCAGATCATCGCGTATGGGGCGCCGATCCTCCTATTCCGTTCATCCGACAAAGACCGAACCCAATGTGAATCCGGCCTGAAAATATGCATAAGGCAAGCGCATTTTCCAATTCTTTCAATGAAACCACCTTCATCGTCCAATCGCAATAAAGCTTCGTCGTCGAAGGTGTGCTCTGCGGGGACTTCCGCGGGTTCATCAATGCCCTCTCTGCCGTTGTGCCAGGCGATGGTCAGGAGGAAGGCGCTTTCTTCTAGGGCTTCGAGGTCATGCAGTACCCCACGGTCCAGCACCAGCAATTCTCCGGCCGACAGATTAATCTTCCGGCCCGGCAGATGCACGCTCATTTTCCCCAGCAGATGATGAATGGAAATCCTACCTTTGGCCCGGTGTTGGGTCATGTGGGTGTTGGGCTTCATCAGTACCAGAACGATGCGAAAGTCGGGATGCTTTGCGAGGGTCTTTGAACTCCGCCCTGTCTCCCGGTCCCACGATTCTTTAAGCCGAAGCTTCTGGAGTTCTTGTGTGAGGGAGAATTTTAGTTGAGGGTTAGCCAACCAGGGCAGTCTCGTCAAGGCCCTGCTTCCTTCTTCCGTATTGCAAGTATTGCCATCTGTAATCATGATTCGTTTGCTTCGCCTCGGTGAACCCAAGGAAGTGAATGCTTTGTCTCCCAAATATAATGGTGAATCATTGCCCGTTAACCATAAATCATTCTTTTAAGACTGGCCTGGAGTTGTGTTCCCCGCTGAGACTCGGGCAAGCTCAACTGACTGGAACGAGCACGACATAGTAGTAAATCCGCATCCGTTAAGGAAGTCCTATTGGTGTGCCGGTGCGTCGCGAACCTCCTGATATCCGTCTTCAACGGTTGTCGCGGCTTCCTCTCTTTTACGGGCAAATATTGCTTTCCCGGGCTTGGCCATTTCACCCACCTGACCACGGGTAACTCGACCCAGGGAAACTAAGTATTCGTGGCATGATTCACTCCAGTTGCAATCTCATCGCGCGTTTCGCGTCCGGACTTGGGAGCAAGAAAAACGCCAACTAGAGTTCCAACGGCTATTCCAGCCATTAACCAAACAGCGTTGTTCTTAAATTCTTCTAACATGTTACCCTCCTGACTCCGCTTGTCCGTCCTGCCCCCAGCCACCGTCATGGCCGTGCTCATCCCAATCATGAACATAGTGCCAGCGTCGCTCATGTTGACTCACCACCGCCGTCGTACTTTCCAGCAAACCTCCCGTGTTTCGCGCAGCTCATGTCGCCAATGAATGGCTTGCCGGTTACGACATCCATGGCGCTCGATCGCTTCATGAAGCCTACGCTCCGCATGCTCGGTGCGCCTATAGCAAACATCATCCCCGGCTGCGCAGAACGCAGCCGGGGCCCAGAAACCCAGCAGTTATTCCAGCCGCGATCAATGTCTTTCTCACAAGGAAATGCGTCGTTGCATGCCTTGTGGTTAGCCGCCATAAGAACAAAATTCCGCGTGTCATTAGCCGGCTCTATGCTTGGACCGCTGATGCATAGCCGGTTGGCTGTCAAAGGCAGGGATCCACTCGCTCACTTGCTTCTCAGCCAGCTCCGTGGCAATACCATACCGCTCTTGCACCTTACCTATCAGTAAGTCGCGTTTACCTGCAATCACATCCAGGTCGCTGTCGGTCAATTTGCCCCATTTTGTCTTCACGGAGCCCTTCAACTGCTTCCATTTACCTTCAATTTGTTCCCAATTCATGATTTTCTCCCGTCGTCGTTTACTTTTAGAATGGTAAAAATGATCAAACTAAGCTCTGAAATATAAGTGCAACAGCAATATTTTTGATTCCAGAATCAGAGTCTTCCTGCAGTTTATCGAACCGCGGTGACCTTGATTGAAAACCAGTATCAAGCACGGCCCTTCCGAGTACTGGTCACTATTGACCGCAACGTCCAAGGCAATTTTTCATAGCCTGGATATCCCCCAGCTAGACACAGGTATTTCAATATTTGATTGAAAGGGCGGTCACGCTGATTCACTGCGCAATTTTCACGATCGCCGCGTGCAAGATCTGTCCACGACGTGACCACAAGACCGTTTGCCATCCAGGACGTGGCTGGTATCTGCTGATATAGCTATAGGTCTTCTGGGTAACCTGATTTGTGAAAATGATTGCTCCTATGCAAGTTTGTCGAATCCCAAAGCCTGATCTTCGCGATCTCTTTTATGTATTCACCGAAGGACTGGTTGGTTTGACGCTTTTCCGGCTGAAGATGCAAGGAGAATGGATATTCGGGTCCGCCGTCTCTGGCTTAAATTGATCGACATATCCCGAAAAGACTCCGTGCAACCCGAATAAAACTCACTGCTTACAGACGATTCCGTATCCCATATGTTAGCGTAATGCACCAAATTGACCATACTACCAACTCGCTGAGCGATATATTGTTGCAAGCTAAGATTTCGGCGATGGAAATTCTAGCCGAAGGAGGAATGAGATGCAGACTATATATCGATATTTAGGTTTAGTTCTAGCGGCGGTTATTCTTATGATGTCGATGGGGCTAACAGCTAGTGCTACTCTTCAAGACGATCACCGTGACGACGGTCGGCGTGGAGGAGATAACGACCAGCGGAGATATTATGACCGCAACCACAAGGATTATCATGTCTGGGACAATCACGAAGATGGCGTCTATCGGGCATGGTTGAGCGATCGACACGAGGTCTATCGTGACTTTTCTAAGCAGAAACGATCCAGGCAGGTGGAATATTGGAAGTATCGCCATGAACAACGGGATGACGCCCGGTAATAAAAGCTTCTCCCGTGACTGCTACGGACCGCACATTCGAGGTGTAGAGACGTTGTGACGCGATGTCTCTACAACCTTGCTTCGCAAGTTGTCTTCCATTCTCTGCACTGAGCACACCGGAGAAGTTGACATTGCTCTGTCACCATCCTACCGGTTCTCAGAAGGGCCATTCTTTCTCCAAACAGAATAGAACTGCCGGGGCGCATAGCACAGAAAGAGCGCAAAACTATTGACGAGATTGCCCGCGTCCTCGCTGCCCAAGCAGTCAAGTTGGCGAAAGACGGCCGACCCAACAATCAGATAGGGCTATCTTGAGGCAATCGAATCCGAAGAATCATGGAAATGGCGAAGCCGCATTCAAACAACTGGATCAGCCAGTGCGCTGCCCCTAAAAGAATGAGTGTCGCATAGTGAGCGAGTAAACTGATCGTCTCAAGCAAAGCGACGTTCTTGTTAAATTAACCATCTTGAACAGATCATAGAAGAGGATGGTTAGCGGCACACTACATGCGAGATAGAATACCTCGGCCGCGTGTCGTTGCGTCAGCGCGTCGGACGCGACCTTCGGAAACGAGCCGGGAGTCTCATGTTTGCTCTAGCGGGAACCCGTTGTCCTGTTTCCGCTGCTCGGTGTAATGTCCAGGAGCCTGCCCCGAATTCGTGTCTGTGCTCGCAACGGTTGTTGCCCGGTGGGCCATTCGCACGTGGGCCTTGAAGAGCGCTGCCACCATCCTGCGTCTTTCTTCCGTACCGAGCTTGCCCAACATGGAAAACACCTGCTGGCATTGGGAACAACGCCAAGCGACTGCGTTGCCGTCAATCTTGCTGATTACGATCAGTTCAGCCATGGCACGCAGGATCTCATATCCGGGCTACCCGACTTGTTCAATTGAGCACAGTATTGTTTCCCTGCACGTACGATCCTTGTTCCGTGAGTCGTTTATTTTCTTTCGTTTCTTTGAGTTCAATTACAAATATACTCGCCGACATTTCATTCGTACCCTCGGGCCGCGGTTCGTTAAAGCTACCGGAGGCACACCAAGACACAAGTTGCTTTCAACATTCTTATGCGCTCCCGTTGCGCACAGGAGATAACCATGCTTTGGGCAGTCGTAGCCGTCCTCTTGATTATGTGGCTCCTCGGCTTCAGTTTTCGTATCGCCGGAAATATAGTTCACCTATTTCTGATAGTGGCTCTCGGGATCGTGGTCATCAACTTCTTTCGCGGACGCCAGTCTGCGTAATGCGTTGAGCCAGCGTCTTAGCGGCAACTCTTTGCACCCGCCGGTTTCGCAAGGTTCTGAATTGCCGCTCAAGACCAGAGGCGTCGCGCCGAGGAGCGAGCAAGTGCTCCTGAACGATTTCAAACTCGAGATATCCAGCTCTTCATACGTTAGCATTGAAGGCTTTCTACGCTTGGGCACTATAGCCCACATGGAACGGCACAATCTGAAACGATGCGCGAAATTGCCCAGATCTGCCGGAATTGCTATGTGTGCCCGCCCCTTTGTAATCAATCTATCCGAAACAACGAGACATTCCCGCCACCCCAACAATGGGGGCACGCCTGAGTCTATCCTCCAATGGAGGTGTGTTCTCTTCTGGCCAGTTTTGAAGGCATTGAAATGAGATGATCCCTGCTAAAGGCGGTGCTATGTGTTAGAGCCACGAGAGGCAACAGATCTAGTATTCGAGCCTGACTTTGTAACGTCAATCATTCACTTCGTGGACCACAGGCTAAGGAGTTGCCAGCTTGAGGTAGCAAGGGACGCCGAGCTGAATGAATTGGTGACTGGCTGAGTTCTGCAGGTAGAGCTCAAATGTCAAGCTTACCCTGAACGTGGCCCATGCGAGAGATGGAACACTATCGCAGCGGATGATCCGGGCTGTGGGAGATCTACTCCTAACGGTCCATCGCTTGGGTCATCGCCAAAGTTTCCTGCTGCCCATGCGCAAAGCATGGAACGCCGCGTATCCAGAGAAGTAATTGGGGCGTATCGCGAATTACTTTGAGTTCCCTTTTTGACTGAATTTTGGAGGTTCAGTGTGTTCAGCCCTCGGTATGAGAGCAGGTACGACCAAAGCCACGTACGACTGAGATCCCTTAGAACACGCTGTGATCAACGGTTAAAAGGTGAGGACTGGCAGGGAGCACTTATGATTTATTTGGAGAGAGACGTTCTACCGGCCTTCTTAGTCCTTGCCCAACGAGCTTTTGCGGCCTCTGAAATCTTCTTCCGGGCCGCGGCGGACAATCTCCGCCTCCTTCCGCGACCTTGGTCTCCGATGTCAGCATTCACTGTGCCAGGCGGGCGTCCGGCTCGTTGGCCAAGTTTTCTTCCGTTGCTTGATTTGCCGCTACGAGCGCCGTCCAGAGCTCTTATAGCGGCGTCAATTCGGTCACGTTCCTGCTTTAGCTCGTTTAATATATCCACGCTCGGGATTATAGACTAATCGCAATATAGCGCCCATCGCCTAACTTGGGCTCAGGCTCGAGAGTCACGGGGAAGTCACGTCCAAGAATAGCCCAATTTCATCCTCTTTCTTCCTCGTCGCGGCTGATGTTGACAATGCCAAAAACTAACTGCTGAGTCACAGAAGCCGAAATTATGTCTTTCATTGATGCTACTCTCGCACCCGTTTCGACCACCAGCCTCCGGCGCGGGCCCACTCTTCAGACCGCGGGCGGCAGACCGTGGTTCCAGAAACTCCACATTCGCATGGCCCTCGTCGCGTGTCCGCTCGAAGTCTCAGCTTTTCCCAAATTGCCTTTTCTTGCTAACCAGTTAAGGAAGATGTCGTCATATAGCCAGCTAGGGGAAGAATATGGGCAAACATCCTAACGACCGCCTACAAGGAACTTTGGATCTGTTGGTTTTGAGATCCCTTGCCGCCCGCGGGGCATTGCACGGCTACGGCATCACCATCCACATTCAGTCTGTCGCCGGCGAGGCGCTGCGTATAGAGGAAGGATCGCTCTATCCGGCGTTGCATCGCATGACACAGGAGGGGTGGATTAGTGCCAAGTGGGGCGTCAGTGAGAACAACCGGCGGGCCCGTTATTACTCGATCACTGCGTCGGGGCGAAAGCAGCTTGTCCTTGAGCGGCAAAGGTGGGATGAGCTGACCGGCGCTGTGGCACGGGTGCTCGAATTGGCTTAGGGCAGGAACCTAATTCTATGTCATTGATGAACCGCATGTGGAACACATTGCGCTCCAATTCACTGCAGCGCGAATTGGACGAAGAGCTGAGCCTGCATCTCGACTTGCGCGCACAAGAACTGGAGCGTGCCGGCATGAACGCGGAAGAAGCCCGCGCCGCCGCTACCCGGCAGTTCGGCAACACAACCTTAGAGACTGAGAGAATGAGGAAAATGGACATCGCCGCCTGGATGGAAACTCTTTTGAAAGACCTTCGGTACGCTTCGCGACAGTTCTCGCGTAACCCGGTCTTTACCGCAGTGGCGGTGCTGTCACTGGCGATCGGCATCGGCGCAAACACCGCCGTCTTCAGCGTTCTAAACGCCACTATGTTGAAGGCCCTTCCGGTGCGCGACCCCCAGGAGTTGGTGAATCAACTCGCGCGGGCCACTGGCGCCGATGTATCACTGGGTTTGTTGATAGATGGCGAGCAAAGCGCAAGATTGTTCGGCACCGCCAATGCACCCCGGATCGCACCAGCCGACGATAGGCATTGAACGCTGCCTGCAAGCGATATCCACGCTGTTTAGCGGCCTCTTCACCCACGACCAAAATACGGCGCTACGAAGGCCACCTTACCAAGACCGCTGGCAGACTCGCATTGTTTCCTCCTGGCCATCGCGGATCTCGAGTGGGGCAACGTTTCTATACGCTTGCTCTGTTGCGTCTCATGAAATCCAGCACAAGGAATATCAGGGCCGCAACCAAGGCAACGTGAATGAAGGCGGTAGTTATATGAAATACTAAAACTCCAAGCAGCCAAAGAACAATCAGAATTGCCGCGATTCCAAACATGTTTCATCTCCTTACGCTGATGCATCTTTGCGTGCAGAAAACACAACACAGTTGTTAGATTAACCGGAGAGAACACAGACTGCTGTCTCGTTGTGACCACTCGCATTTCGATTGCGTATTTCACATTTGCTGACGGCATGTTAGATGGACTTCGTCGTTCGGCATCGTGGCGTGTGCGGACAGGAATTCGTATTTCATAGTCGCCCGGCGAGTCTGCCGGGTGACATCGCGGTCAGAGCGATTCTCTTTTGTTGCCCTGCCGTATCAGGGCTTGCGCGCACGACCTCGCTGAAACAAGCGGCATGGCGATGCTACGTCAGGAATGACAATAGCCGATAATTCGGGCAGAGCAGCTACGAGAAAACATCCGCAAGCGCGGACATAATCTGCCGCCCATGATACGCATGCATCAAATCGTGGGCATCGTGCCACCGTCGGCAATGTAATCGGCGCCGCTAATGAACGCCCCTCGGTCTGACGCGAGGAAGGCTACCAACTCCGCCACTTCCTCGGGTCGGCCTGGACGGCCGATGGGAATGCCACCAAGCATCTCCATAACCCGTTGACGTGCAGCGTCCTCGCTGATACCGCTACCTCTTGCAATATCGGCGATCATTCCGTGGGCGCCCGAGGTCTCGATGAAACCTGGCGAAATCATCGTGACTCGCACTCCTTTCGGAGCAACGCCCTTGGCCAGACCCTTGCTGTAAGTCGAAAGGGCTCCTTTGGCTGCGGCGTACGCGAGAGTCGAATCGGAGAACGGTAGACGATGAGCGATGGAAGAGATATGAATAACGACTCCTGACTTGCGTTCGAGCATGCCGGGAAGGAAAGCGCGGTCAAGGCGAACCGCGGCGAGCAGGTTGAGCTCCAGTATTCTTTGCCAGTCCTCGTCGGAGAGGGCCTCAAATCCGCCTGGTCTTGTTTCTGCTCCACCGACGTTGTTTACCAAGACGTCGAGCCCATCCCACTCTTGAAGAATGCGATCGAGGACGTCTTGGACACCACGGGCCGTTCCGAGATCCGCCTTTATGAAGAGAGCGGGAGCCTGGCCTGGAGCTGGTTCACAGCGCGCGGCGGTCGCGACCGCCGCACCGCTCAATTCAAAACGACGTACAATCGCTTCTCCTATACCCTTCGTACCACCGGTCACTAGAACACGCTTGCTCTTGAACTCATCGCCAGAAACAACAAAAGGATAGATGTTGGTCATGGTCTCCCCAAAAGAATAGTGATTCAACAGATGTTTGAGCCCAGTGGGCAAACCGGTTAGATGCCAAGTTTTAGGTCCGGGCGTTCGACCAGCCGCAGCAGCATTGGCCCGAAGTCTGGCGCTTCAAAGAATGGATGGCCGCCTACGTCGCCTGTGAGGACAGCAGCACGATTTCAGTTATCAACACCGCCACTAACACTGTAACCGCAACCATCACACTCACAGGACCGTTTGGGCTCGTAGGCCCCAGGTTCCCAGCAACCCCCCCCCGGATGGAAACACCCTCTACGTGCCTGGCAACGGCGTCGAAGCCACCGTTGAGGTTGTGAGCACAGCAACCAACGCAGAACGGCAGCGACCCGCTTGAAGCATTCTTCGCAGGGGCCGTGGCGATCGCTCCGGATGGAAAGCACGTGTATGTCGAGACCGTGGACGTTGCTCCTCAGCCAGGCTTTGCGGTCATTGACACTGCAACCAACATACTGGCGGTTCAGGGCATAGCAAGAGTAGAGCGGCCGGAGCTGACCGGTGTTCCGATGTTGGCCGTGTGCACGGGATTGTGATTTCTCAACCCATGCTGTCTAAGTGGACACTCACAAGATAGTGTCCACTTGAGGTGATAGTGGACACTTCCTCGGAAGCAGAGGCACAACCCAGCCATAGAGACAATCAAAACAATCCAAGCCCAGCGTCGTCGGTATCGTTCGGTGGAAGAGAAACGCCGGATCGTTGAGAAGACTCTGGTGAGAGGTGCGTCGGGTGGCCCAGGTGACCGGAGAGCACGGAATGAACTGGCGCAAGTTGTACAACGAAAAGCGGCTTAATCAAGCTTCTTGGATTCCGCGCCTGCAGCTCGTGCTTGGGAACCTGTGTGGCCCATGCAACTGGAAAAACCGCCTCGGCGATGAGGGCGCGCATCGAGATTGAAGAACGCAGGCCGGAGAGAGTGTGGCAATTATCCTTCATTTCGAATGCACAATCGGCCGATCACAGCTATGCCGTCGCTATGGTACAACAACCGGAAAGAGCAACAGAGATCGCAACCACACGCTAAGGGATGGCTCTCGTATGTCTGAATCGATAAAGGCACAGGATTTTCTAAAGGCGTAATATGAAAGTAGGTAAGCTAAGATGGGAGACTAAATGCCGAAGACCAACGCAAGAAAGAACATCCACAGTAGGAAACGAGCCAAGATGCGCGCAAAAAACCGGGACCTAAAGGAGACCGTACAGAGGCCTTTCACGAATACGTTTAAGACCACACCGGCAAAGTAAGGTTACCGATGAGACGACTCACTCGTGAGCAAAACTGCGCTGGAAGCGGCTTCAGCGCACGGACGAGGCGCATGGCCAGTCGGACTGCGAGCCTACTTACGAATAGCGTAATTGGAAAAAGGTGAGTTCAGAATATTCCAATCGCCAGCAAGACTGCGGAGACCCGTTGGTGTGCACCTTGCCTGAACGACCAACACGAGCGCGAACGGAGGCGCCGGTCGCGGACCGGAATTGCCAGGGCAAAGCAATAGGCTGCTGCCTGACTGAACCGCGAACGTGGCCAGAGAGAAACGCTCGGGATGCATAATTGCGCTGTCGCCTTTTGTCTCTGCCATTCTGGTTCAGGTTCAGGCGGGTCCGCCAAGCTCTCTGATGCGCCACGACAAAAGCTTTGAACGCGGAAAGCAACCATGGCAGGGAAGATTCGGGCGAGGAATGACACTGTTTGCTTTGGGGTGCTGCAATGAAATCGCCCCCGCCAAGGGCAGCGTGGGCGGGGGAGTTAAAGCTCGCGTCGTTTCACACAATATCTTTTCAAACCTAAGTTGCTGTTCAAAATAGTACATATTTAATGACAGCAAAAGATGCTTCCCAGACCTAGCTGCGGGTTGACGTGCCTGCGCTGGGCGGCCTATCCGCCCAGCCTAACGTGTAGCTAGGTGTAACCACAGTAAAGCGACCGAGCTGTCCACCGACAAATGAATGCAGAAGGCAATCGCCTTGGGGCGGGACCACGTTACTCCGGCGAGTCAGCAGGAGATGTACAGTTTTGAAAATCTTTGCTGTCGGGCTAAGGGTAAGAATCTGCAGAAAACCGCTCATTGCAGTTTAGAGAAGCAGTTCCTCGTTCACTAAAAAGGACTCGCCTGGCGACCACCGCAACATCCCGGCATGGAGATCGTCGCTTTGGACGGCCACTATCGTCGATAAGCGTGGTCCGGCAATATTTTTGCTGGATAAACAAAGACTTCCTATTCCCGCGAAACGAGCTATGAGCGGTTTTGACCAGCTTGACTTCTTCTTGAAGCCCACAATCTGTCTGGGGGAAAACGATATGCGTGTCCTTTGGGAACAAACGGGAGTCCTGCTCCCCATTTACCGCTTAGTAGCGCGCGGCGCCGAGGATGCCGAAATCGCGAGCCAATTGAATATGACGGAAGCTGCCATACAGAGCTGTATGACGTGGCTATTGCATTTCTTGAACTTGCCGACCCGGAGTCACCTAATCGAGTACGCTTCGGCCCCCCCCCAAGGTCACTCTGATTGCCAGATGCCGCACAGGCATTTCGCGTCGTCGGGTTCGAACAGCGCCGAAAACAGAACCATCAAGGAGTTCACAGGCTATGCATCTCAACATATCAAACTCGCTGTGGACGGCAGTAGTGGGCATGAGCCTTTTGCATCCGGCTGCGTTGGCGCAATCGACCGAACGGGAACAGAACCTCTCCGCTTGTATGGACGGTTTCAGACCTTGCGATCGCTCACAACTCAGCACACTGGAACAAACCCGATTAGCTGTTGCCGAGCACCAACGCAACCTGGTCGATTGCAGAAGTGCCTGGAAGACGTGTGACCGATCCAAACTCACGCCGGAGGAAGGCAACGCCTTATCTCTGGCTCTACATCAGCGCAATTTTGAGATCTGTATGGACGGCCGGGATGGTTGCGATCACTCCAGGTTGTCCACCCAGGAAGTAGGCGCTGTATCTGTCGCCGAGCATCGGCGCAACATTGCGAATTGCGAGAACAGTGCGCCGACATGTGATCGCTCCAGATTGACCCAACTCGAGACGCGGGAAATCACTATCGCGAAGCGCCTACGGAACACTTCTGATTGCATGGATGGGATGGCGGCCTGCGATCACTCCAGGCTCACCGCACCGGAAGCTCTTTCAGTGGCCGCGTCCGAGCATGAACGCAATCGATCCTATTGTATGTATGGCTGGGAGCCATGCAACCACGCGGCTCTGACCAAGTCAGAGGCGGATGCAGTAGCACGCAGCCACCGGCAACGTAATTTCTATGCTTGCCAGAGCGGCGATCCGTCTTGTGACTATTCCGCCTTGACGCCGGCTCAAGCTAACCAACTAACTATTGCGGAGCATCGGCGCAATTATGAGGCTTGCCTGAAAGGCTTCGGCTATTGTGATCGCTCTCTACTTACACCGTCGGAACAAAAAGCAATTCCCTGAAATAGACGCGGTGCATACGAAGCATCATAGAGAAGTCGCAATCTTCCACCACTGGGCGGACACACCATAGGGCAGAACAAAGAGGTCCCGTCGGTAAAGGACGGCCGATTGGGGCTTCTCGATCAAACCACTGCCTGCGTGGTCCGACGGTGACCGGATTTTAATGCAGTCACATCCAGGGACGAGATTGCCCCTATCCGATAGGACTTGGGGAATGACTTGTACCAAGCGATGCCGCCCAGCCCGCCCTAAGCAGAGCGTTTTTGCAATGCAATGAATCCGATTATTGTCGGCCAAGAGATGCCTGAGATGAATGATTGCGAAGATTGCGTCGTCTCAATGCCAATATGGCCAGCATCATGAGCTATGGGAAGCCGGGAATGTCTATGCGAGCGGACTTTTGCAACTGATGGTTATGTTCCTAAAAAGAGGATGCTTTCGTTTCTCTCCCTTCCCTGATTGCCGCCCTGCTAACCAGCACGATGCCTCCACGTAAAGCGAATACTTGTTTTGACGAACCATTTCCGCTGCTTCCGCCATCATGATGACATCGGTCGGCCCACGTTTCCATTGCCTCCCCTTATTCTCTCTAGCTGATGCTATCCTCCGCCCTCACCAGGTGCTCTGGAGAACTCGCCCCTCCGTACTCAAGCTCGGTGAGGCGCGAAGCTGCGACCGCTTCATCTTATAGAGTAGCGCCTTGTAGCTGATCTGGAGATGTGCTGCAGCGGCCTTGGCATTCCCATGTGTTGCCTGCAACGCTTGGGCAATGGCCTGCGCTTCCGCGGCAGCTACCACACGCCGCACCTGCGGCTTCAGAGCTGCTGATTGCGTCTCCCAGCCATTCGCTTGGGAAAAACTGGGTTCGGCTCCAAAGCTGCTTCTGTCCGCCAGTTCTTCAACCGCACCCTTCTCATCCCGAAGAACGATGTAGCGTCTCACAAAATTCTCCAATTCGCGGAGATTTCCGGGCCAAGGATGGCGCATGCAGGCGCCGTCCAAAGCCTCGGAGTACTCCAGAGGCCGTTGACCATACGTATGCGACCATCGGCTCATGAATCCATCAAAGAGCAATGGAATCTCCGCCCGCCTTTCGCGAAGCGGCGGCACATTCACGATAAACGTGCCCAACCGGTAATAGAGGTCCTCGCGAAACGTCTTGCCCGCAATGGCCTTCTCCATGTCTATGTTTGTCGTGGCGTAAATGCAAACATCGGGCCTTATGTTGAGGCGCCCTCCCAAACGGGAATATTGTCCATCCTGCAAGACATGCAGCAACTTTGCCTGCATTGTTGGGCTCATCTCGCCTATTTCGTCCAAAAGAATCGCGCCTTTGTCGCATAGTTCAAACTTACCCGGCTTAGATCGGACCGCGCCTGTGAATGCTCCTTTTTCGTAGCCGAAAAGTTCGCTTTCCAGAAGATCCGCAGGCAGCGCCGCACAATTTATTTTCAGAAATGGTTTGTTGGCGCGGCGGGATAGCTTGTGGATCAATCGCACTACGATTTCTTTGCCAACGCCGCTTTCCCCGAGTACGAGAACGGGCATATCTACCTTGGCAATCAATGCAGCCTGGGACCGGATCTGCTTCATAGAAGGTGTGGCAGCCATGAAAAAAGAACGATTTCCGAGCTCCTCGATTTGAGTATTCCGGTTGATGTTCTCCGTTTGGAATACAGCGGGCGCTGCCCCACGGATTGATTTATCGGCCAGATATTCTCGCAGGACGCGCGTTAGCGCGGTCTCATCATAGGGCTTCGTTACGTAGTCCACCGCACCCGCTTTGATCGTACGCACGATAGTTCGAGGATCAGACGCCGTTGAAAACGCTACTAATTTCGATGCGGGATAAAGATTCCTCCATTTTTCGACCGTCCGTAGGCTATCGTTGCCGGAAATGTCCATATCCAAGAAAACAAGACGTGGAATCAGCCCATTATGAAAGCATCTATCGCCCTCGTCGGCGCTCGCGGCTCTTTCAACCGTGTAGTTATTGGTGCTCAGCAAGGGCGCGATTCGCGTATATAGCTCGGAGCCGTTACCGACAATAAGGATGCTCACCCGGCCTGGGCTGTGGGGAGGTTCGGCCATGAGTTCTTCCTATTCCTGGGAATCGTCAGATTTTCTGAGCGTGGCGCAAATCCATTTATATAGCTCTCATCGCGATTCCCTTGTGGTTACTCTACAGGTCGATTCCAAAATTGAACTGTATAAGATTGCACACTTAAGTTCGGGTCGCGTTACGCTCGTGCTCAATTCTGCACAGGCCGTTAAGGCTGCAAGCGGGATAATTAACGTGGAGGTTGATCCCTTCGAGGCAAGAGTTGATGGTTCATCCTGGGATGACAAGACTCGCTCACTCAATCCAGCAAGCTAAACCGGAACCCCAATGGCTGGCCCTTCGCTGGCGTGTTTTCTCACAGGCGCGCACAAGATAAGCGCGTTAGCAGGATACGAGTCCGTTCTCAAAAGCGGTCGGGAGCGGCCTCTGTCTCCAGAAAGAGGATACTAATATGCATTCGCCGATTATGCTGGGAACAGTCGCGTTGACCATGTTCCTCTGGAGCTGTGATGCGGCTCATGCCATAGAGCAGGCTCCTTTAGGCTCAAACCAACATCCATATAACTACGGCATTCCGGAGGTTAAGCAAAAACACGGGCTCATTGCCATCGGCATGTCACCGGTAGTCCTGGACACGGGCGATACCTGGGCGGTGATCTCCTGGACGACCAATGCGGGAGGTCTCTCTATTGTTTATGCCGGTACCGATAAGCGCCATTTGAACAAGATGGCCCAATCCGTACAGGAGGATAGCAATAGCATCGAAGAATCATATAGCGAGCAACAATATAGGCATCTGGTTCGTATAGGCAATTTACAATCTAAGACAACTTACTATTTCGTCGCCGCCTCCGGGCAAGAAGGCGACGTTGGCTTGGAATCAAGGAGCGATATTTCGCAGTTCACCACCAAAGAATCTGTGCCGACCCCCATGAGAAAGGCCGTAACCATAGCGCAGGGACCTGAGATCGATAGTATAGGCGATAGCTGGGTTGCGATTAGCTGGACGACGAATGTCAGAGCCAGCTCGATCGTCCAATATGGCATCGACAGGAATAATTTGGATCAGACGGTAGGATCGTCCTATATGGTCGGCAGCACAACTCATCGTGTTTATCTCGCGCATTTGGCTCCGGGAACGACATACTATTTCGTGGTTGATTCAGTGCAAGACGGAGACACAATGCGGGAAGCCACCAGTGCCGTAGCACACTTCACAACCCGGAGTTCATTCTAGCGTTGCTGGCTGCATTCGCGGCCAACTATGCCAAGGAAGGTGAAGGGCCTCTGGGCCCTTGCCTCCTGAAGGTCCATTGTGGATCTTTTTTCGAAAAACTATATTTCACGGTTCTTAAGGGCAACAGATACCCGCCGCAATCCATTAGCCACGATGCCCTCTGGCCCGTTCGGCTTTCCGAATCTTTCCAAAGCGTAGATTGACCACTCTTCCAGCGGCCATCTGCTTAGAGAACCACGGTCTTAGCCCATCATTTTCCTTTTATCCGCTTCGCTTGCCGAGCGCAGCATCTCCAGAAAGTGCTGGCCGCTGTCGCGAAGGCTCTCGATCCGATAGCCGGCATTGTCGACGCGTTCAAAACGCACGATGTCGTGGCGCTGGGCGAGGGCGCTCATGGCAATGAGCAGGGCGCGGCGTTCCGCGCGAAGCTCTATCGCTACCCCCGCTTCCAGGCTGTCGTCAACGACATTGTCGTTGAAAGCGGCAACGGGCGCCATCAGGCGACGATGAACGCGATTTGAACTGGCCGCCAAACGATCACCTGACCTGATCGCAGAGCAAAGATGTTGGTGTGGCTGGTCGAGGCGGGGAGCATGCCAAAGTTGTCCTGACGAAGAAGCGTCGTCAGAAGGATCGGCGAAAATCGCACATGTCAGAAGGCATAACTATACGCGACCGTTATGGGTCTACGCCAAAGATTGCTGGGCAGAAGAATCAGCCCATAGTGGATAGATGCGGCGCAGCCCGCTGGTACCGGGCTCGACAGAACTTCTGCCGGATCATTGCCCCCCGTTGTCCCTGACCCCAACCCTGCGAAATGCTCAGATCCTGGCTTGGAGCCTCGCTTCCAAGTACAGCAGCATTGGAAATTATCCTGTTCTCGGCATAGTAGCCTTTCCTCCAACCCCCCATTCAATGAAGGGCATCCTATGAGACAAATTATGCGGTTGAAGATTAAGCCGGTGCTCCAAGCCTGGGGCCGTATTTTGCGAGGTGAACTCCCGTCTCTTTCTCTTGAAATTACTCGTGAATGCCCCCTTCGTTGTCCCGGGTGCTACGCATATGAACCGGCGCATCTTGGAGCTGTTCCCTTGCGTGACCTTTCCGACTTCAAAGGAGAAGAGCTGATTGCACGTGTGCTCGGCTTGGTGGACCGGTATAGGCCGTTACATCTGTCCATCGTTGGAGGGGACCCATTAGTCCGCTACCGCGAACTCGACATTCTACTGCCGCAGCTGATCTGCCACACTCACGTTCAGATAGTGACCAGCGCATTCCGTCCCATCCCATTGTCGTGGGCCATGGTGCCGAACCTGCAACTGGTCGTCTCGGTAGACGGTCTACAGCCGGAGCACGACATGCGACGGAGGCCCGCAACTTATCAGCGCATCCTCCACAACATACAGGGTCATCACGTTGCGATTCACTGCACCATCACCAGCGCCATGGTAAAACGCAGCGGGTATATCCCAGAGTTCGTTGATTTCTGGTCAGCCAATCCGGCAGTGGAGAAAATCTGGATGAGCATGTTCACTCCGCAGCGGGGAGCCGTGAATGTTGAATGCCTCACCTCTGATGAGCGTAGGAATGCGATAGGAATACTGTTTCAGAACCGGCTATATCAGCCCAAGCTTGACATGCCCGAATCGGTGATCAAGGAATTCCTGTCTCCTCCGGTATCCCCCGAGCGCTGCATCTTCGCCCAAACAACGCGCACTCTTTCGGCGGATTTAGAGACCGTTGTCAAGCCTTGCCAGTTTGGAGGCAGTCCTGATTGTTCCCAATGCGGTTGCATCGCCTCAATGGGACTGGCTGCGGCCGCACATCAGAGGATTATTGGCCCGATCACCGCTGGACATATCTTCTGGACCTCAAACGCAATTGGCCGATACCTACAACGCGGCAAGACGATGCTGCGCCAGCTTGTAAATCGGCAGAAAACTCAGAGAACTCCTTCCACCCCAAGAACCTGCTAAACGGACGAAACGTGCCACGCAGTCGCCGGCTTCGCCGGTGCGAGTCAGATCCTTTAAGGTGAGTTCATGACTTCGGTCAAGTGATTTCCCCGTTCGTCGCGCCTCAGCGGCCGCGCTGTCCAAGTCCGAAAGGTTGGGTGGGTGCAAACCGTCACTCCGAAAGATAGGCCCGCCAGAAAACTGCGCGAACTTCAGCGCATTGTCGTAGTACAAGTGATGACGTGGTGAACGATCGACCGCGTGTATCGCCTCAATCGGGTCCTTTTGGTAACGAACGAGAAATCGTCTAGGCCAATCGAGCGCGAGATTGGCGTAGACGCGCGCCCTTCCCTTCTTGAACGGAACTGCATAAGGCAGAACAAGTTGCGGATCAAATTCGCTAGAGATGTCCGCGGCGAGCATGGAGTTACCGAGGGACACCCCAAACCAATCCTGCGATTGTTCGAGCCGTACCGCCTCAACGATAGGGCCTCCTAAAGACGTTCCGGTGCGCAAATGCATAACCGCTGTGCCCGCTGCGAGCGCACCGCGAAGAGGTAGGCCCATCTGGAGTGTCTCGCAAACCATGTCGGCACAGGGAGCCATGAAGGCAGCGGGGCGGGAATTCATAAGCATATCGGCTGGCACACGTTCCGGCATAGTTTTTCAACTCTGCTGCTGGCAAACGGCGAAAAGGTGAAGGTCGTCCAGGAACTCATGCGTCACGCGAACTGCCGCTTTACCCTCGATATCTATTCGCAAGCACGAGTAGAGGCAAAGAGGGCAGCCC
>DATGIO010000165.1:0-3227 GCA_035295685.1 Candidatus Angelobacter sp. | reverse complement strand
CAAGGCTTGCAGGTTCAAGTCCTGTCCTCGGCATTTGATCTCCCGCTTAGAGTCCCTGACCCCGTCCCCTCTCCCAATTCTGGGAGAGGAGAGACGTATCCACTTTGAGCGCCTTACCCCCGGTTGTGTTCACGCGTACCGTGCCCACGCAATGTTTCGCGGCGATGGGTCTCTCTTCTGATGACGCTCTCAACAACGACTCGCGCCACCTCGTCGCGGGACGCAGCAGAGCTTGCGCTTAATGTAGCGCATATACCGCTTCGACCACGCGTCGCGCGTTTTGCTCCACCGGTTGCGTTCCATCCAGTATCAGGTGGCTCTGTGCTTTGACCCGTTCGTTAATGGCGCAATAGACTTCTCGCATCCCCTCGAACAGATAGGCGTTCAAATAGTCCCCCATCCAATGCAGCCGTTCTTCAGCGGTTCCGCTCCATTTCTCGACCGTATCCAAAAGGCGCCGGGCCAGCGCTACTTCCAGCGGCACATCGAGGCAGACGCCGAAATCTACTAACCCGCCCATATCGGCGCGTCCGCTTCCAAACGGTTCTTCGACCACCAGGAAGGTCGCCGGATCTACCTGACGGCCTGTGGGACTGATTACTTTCTCGCCTTGCCGCAGTCGGGCAAGGTCCTGCCCGAACTGCGGAAGTACAAACGCCGTCAGGTCTGCTCCCGCCTCAATCCATGCCAACCCATCAGCGGGTTGTAACATGGCTTCCCCATAGTCATCGAAATAGAAGCAGGAAGCGGTACCAAGTAGTTCGGCTACCGCACGCACTGTCACGGATTTTCCGGCTCCCGAAGGACCGCTCACGGTAATAACAAAGGCAGGGGATAATGGCGAGACCAAGCGTTTCTCCCGTCGGCGTAAGAGTTACAGGTGTCTGCTCCCGCTTTCTTCGATCCTTCCCCCGTTTCCTTCCTGAGCTTCAGACCAGCCCCGCTCCCGTTCGTGCGCCATCACGTTGCGTTCATGCTCCGGAAGCGTACGCCTTTTCGTATACACTCGAAGGACGGTTCTCTCAACTGGCCTTGACAACCAGGCGGCGATGGAGTAGAATCCAGACGTTGCTCGAAACTCACCGGGGTATTTGCGGGCGGTTGGCTCAGTGGTAGAGCGCCTCGTTCACACCGAGGAGGTCACTGGTTCGAATCCAGTACTGCCCATACGTTTGTAAGCCTTTCTATCTTAAACTAACCTCATTGTTGTGCGTCTCGCTGCCCTTTACTCCTCCCAGGAAAGGGCAAAATGCAGAACTCAGCACCTCGTTTGCAAGAATCGGCCTCCTGCCTGGCCCTGCCGAAACTGGAAAAATTCGCCGGGGGCTGGTTCCCGTCGGGCGAAATCAGCCAGCATTCCCAGCGCACCCTCGGTAATCGCCGCATGGTGATACGTAACCTCTCCTGGTTCCTGCGCCGCCGTGAGTTTACGAAAGCAGTGTGAATGAACTCCGGGCTTTCCTCGCCTACCTGAACACCTTAATCACCCTTTTTGCAGGAGGTGCCAAACAAACGGCGGAATGTGGTTAGCCATCGGGTAATTTACTTTAGAGACCATTGCTAAACACACGACATTTGCGCGCTTCCGTGCCAGGGCGATTTGTACGTTTCCATTTGATTTGTCTATTTGTCTATAGGAAGGAGTGGTTACATGGCAGCACCGATCAATCCGCCTCAACAGCAGACATCACCACGGGGAACTGTAGACCCAGAACGCGAGCGACTTCTGGCAGACATCCGAGAGTGGCATGAAAATCTGAAGACCGCACCTCATACAGATCAGGCGGGCTTACGCAGTGCGATCACTGAGAATGGGAAGCTTCTTGCCGAACACGACAAGATCGTGATGGAACGGGAAAAAATTGCTCTGGAACGGAAGAAGGCCGCCTGGACTGCGATTGGAGTGTTGGGAAGCTTTGTAACGATCATGGTGACCGTACTCTCCACGTTTTCAAGTTTGTCTGCCCAGCAGAAAGCCCTGATCGTTGAGCAGAAAACGACAAGCGATCAAATTTCAGCCCAGATCCAGATCTCTAACGAGCAGGCAAAGGAGCAATGGGATCTTAAAGCGGCGGATATTTTGTTGGCTTCAGAAGATGGCGCTCAGTTTGACTTGAGGCTGGCAACGCTCAAATCACTGTTTCCGGATCGAAGCCAACGTCTGGGGCAATTAGCCCAGACGCAAGATGATCGCTCCCAACGCCTTCGAAAAAAAGGGATATTGATGCATATGATCGCTGAGCATCCGGATCAATCCAGAAATATCCTGACTGCCTGGCACGCTCTCTTCGGTGGTGATAAATGGGTTGCGGACGTCGAAAAACAGGTCAAAAATACAGATGTTCTCGCGGTTAAAAGCATGAGCGTTCCTTCCTCGCAGTTCCCGAAGGGGATAGGCGGAGGGGGATTCGGGTCAGTACCAGGGTATATACCAGGGGCTCCGAAGGGGACAAACCCCACGGCGCCGTCCAGCCAAAACGGGGCAGGACAATGATCTAGTTTTTGAAGTGGGCCGTAACAAGAATGCCAGGGGTTATAAGGACTGAAAGCTCGACAGATGGTTCGAATTGCTTGGCTCGACGAGTACTTCACTTTGATACTCGTCGAGCTAAGGCGACTTTCATGCTTTTGGCGTGATGCTGGTCAAGACCGCTCCTTGGCTCAAGAAGGACTTCCTCATTGTGGACCGGCATCGAAAATTCGATGCCGGTCCACAATCTCCTCCGACGATTGTGTGTCGGGACATGGAGAATCATGACGTTGATTCCGTTACATTTATAAACTGAAGAGGCTTAGTCTTTGCGATAGGTCGCAAAGAACCGGAAACTTATTGACCTGCACCCATTCTCTGGATGTGTCACTGAGTTGCTGGAGAGCATCAAACAGGACTACCTCCCGACCAGGTTGAGTCGCGAAACCAACTCTTGCGCGACGGCGCTCCAGCGCCAACAGTCATTCCAACGCCAGAAGGCGCCCACCATGATAAAGAGGCCAAGCTGCAAGAAGAGGCGAAAGCCCAGGGCGTGGATGTCGAGACGATCGTACATCGTCTGATCGCCCGGTTTCCTGTTCAGCAGCCCACCATCGGCGCGCGATTACTCGCGGAACCGGAAGATGCTCCAGATCGCCAGGATCGCCAACCGCACCCATTTGAGCCCATTCCAGACCGCCGTCATGGAGCATATCCTGGAGGCGGACATGTCGATGGAGGCGATAGCCGCAGCGCT
>DATGIO010000164.1:0-30448 GCA_035295685.1 Candidatus Angelobacter sp. | reverse complement strand
CCGCAGAGTTTGCGGAATTGGGTGCGACCAGAATAATCCCCTCTTTCCTCGCCAGCCCCTCCCATTCGTTGATCTGCGACATGCCATCGCGCCCCGATCCATGCAGCAGGAGAATCATCGGCATTGACTCCGAAGAGCTAGGCTGAGCAAAGGTGTAGTAAACGCGCTGCTTGCCCGCGAAGAAGATGACTTCCTTTTGCGGCCGTATTTTATCGCGGGTAATCGCAACGGAAGGAAGAATCAAAATAACGATCAAAATTCGCCACATTGTCGATTTCATTCCTTTCCAAACTCCTGATATTACACAAGCATGATGGCTTTCCGACGATGCCCTCAGAGAAATTTCATGCTATAGCGAGTCCTGGCGCAAGATGCACGTCACCCTTCCGCTGACCCGAGGCTGTTACCACCAGATTGGACACCGCCGTGGATGGCCATTTTGATTTGGGGTAGACTCAAAATATATGAAAGCCTCTGATCTTAAATCCGCCCACAGGGCAGTTCACGCGTTTTGCGTGAACGAGTCAAAAATCTTTGATTTTTACTGGATTTTTCGATTGGTCGGGGAGAGAGGATTTGAACCTCCGCCCCCCTGGTCCCGAACCAGATTCAAAATCTTATCGAACTCTGTTGAAATCTGTTGATCTCAAGTGGTTGATATTGAACCTGTTGCATATTGTTCGTTGAAAGCTGGTGGACTTTGTGGGGCTTTGAAGCTTTGACGTCCACAAAATCGCCTACAGTTTTGAAATAAACTCGGTAATCTATGACTTGGAATGCGAACACACTGACAAATATCCTATTGTTTTTACTCATCGGCGCGGGAACAGCGCCGTCCCAGTTTCCTCCGTTCCAATTTCTGCAAAAGCCCGGGCCTTATCCCGTGGGCCTGAAGGTAGTGAATCAATATGATCCCTCGCGAAAGTTTCCCGCTACACCCGATCGTGCCGAAACACCCGCAGGGCAAGGAAGCCGTCCGCTACAGACGCTCATCTGGTATCCAGCGCGGCAAAGCAAGAGTAAGCCAATGACAGTTGGAGATTATGTAGGGTTGGCGGATAGAGAGATCCACTTTGACGCGCCTGACCAAGAGCAGAGCAAATACCGTAGAAGACTGGAGAGTTCCTTCGATGTTTCCCTATGGGCAGTGCGCGACGCGAAACCGGTTGAAGTACGCTATCCGGTTATCATTTACGCTCCCAGCGATTCATCCATTGCATGGGAGAACGCCGATCTGTGCGAGTACCTTGCAAGCCATGGCTATGTCGTTCTTGCCAGTCCTTCCATGGGAGCGTCAACACGCGATATGACGGACGACTTGGCGGGGATTCATACGCAAGCTCTCGACATCTCATTTCTTATTTCTTATGCAGCTACGCTGCCCGATACGGATCTATCGAACGTCGCCGTGGTGAGTTTTAGTTGGGGAGGAATATCGAGCTTGTTCGCTGCTGCGCGGGACACCCGCATTCAGGTCCTAGCTGAGATGGACGGCAGCATTCGCTATTATCCAGGACTTGTGGCAAGCGCTGGAAATGTTCATCCAGAACAGTTGAAGTTGCCACTTCTCTTCTTCGCTGCAAACCGTATGAACTACATCGAAGATTTTGATAGAGATTTCGATAACTACCGTGGCCCATCGAATGACATAATCGGACGCAGCGTTCTTAACAAGTGGACACACGGGGATGTCACAACTGTAAACATGGTGGGCATGTCCCATGGTGAATTCTGTTCCATGTGCCAGCGCTGGCAGAACGCCGCCACATTCGCGGGAGACCAGGTCGCAGATTACGGGCGGGAAGACGCAAATACCAGCTATTCGTGGGTTGCCCTTTACATGCTTCACTTTCTGAACACCTACGTCAAGCATGACGCTGCAGCGAGGGAGTTTCTGGGGAGAATTACCGCTGAAAACGGCGTCCCTAAGCACACCATGGAAATCAGATTCAGTCCGCAGTCGTTTGCCGAGGTAATGCGATCCGCAGCTCGGAAGGGAGAAGACAGCGCATGGGAGACATTCCAGAGGTTCGCTGCCGATCCCATGCATCGTTACATGACCGGCGAAGAGAGGACGATCAATAGGCTTGGCTATGCCTTGCTTCAGGAAAAGGATCCGTCGTCAGCCGTGGTGCTGTTCAAATTAAACACAAAGGCTTATCCCGATTCGGCGAATGCATGGGACAGCCTTGGAGATGGTTACGAGGCGGCGAACGATGTCCAAAATGCGCTTATGGCATATGTGCGGTCTGTGGAGTTGAATCCTGGCAATGACCACGCGAAGGGTGAGCTGGTTAAATTGCGCAAATAGGCGGAAACTTGCAAAGATTTAGCAAGCTCTTTTCGTTTGATCCTAAATAAGCGATTTAAATGAACAACTTGCAATTTCGATGCTTAGTTTCCACTCCCATCGGCTGCAACCAGGCTCACTGACTGTTTTTGACCTTCTTCCACGGCAATTCTGAATCCCCCCTGCTGAACCATCTTTACAGTTGTACCCGTCAAGTCTTGTTCTGATTCAATATCGGCAAGACAACTGATCCGATAATTTCCCGGCGGTAGCCCGTCGAGTTTGAAACTACCATCACCACTCAGGTGGGTAGAGAACAGTCGGCTAATGTCGCCGGAGGATGCGACCAAAACTACCACCCCATGGTCCACTTTGTGGTGGTCTTTATCTACGGCGGTTCCTTCTATCTTGCCGGCTTTGTTGCTTACTTCAATTTGCAGTGACCGGGGCGCTTGCTCCAGATCAACTGCCAAAGGAGAGACCTGCTGTCCGTTGAGCCGCACGGACTTCAGATAAACCGAGCCCGAACTATCACCCACAGCAATGGCATACTTATCAGGAGCCAGGCCGGTGAGCTCAAAAGTTCCATCAGGTTTAATTCTAGGCACGGCGCGGCTGCGCTTATCCATTCCCTTGAATTGCACCTGCAAGCCGCCGGAAGGTGGAGTGTCCTGGTCCATCGTGATAGCGCCTGCAATCGAAAACAGGGGCTCTGGCTGCAAAACGATCTCTCTGGTGGATCCGTCGATTACCTGCACTTCCTGACGTGCGCTCCAGCGCTGAGATTCAGCGCTGATGTCCGTTCGGACCACATAGCGGCCCTGCGGCACTGACTTAAAAACGAATTCAGAGCTGCCTTTTTGCAACGTGAAAATCTGCCGTGCCCCTAATCCATTTGCATCATCGGGCTGCAACCACACCCGAACCTCACTGGCTCCCGGCGGCACGCTTACCGTGCCCTGCAATGTGGCCGAGGGCGCCGATACGATCTGGACATTTACGTCTGAGGTGGTCTGGCCCGGTTTTAAATTTACTGCTTCGGCCGATTCCTGTGCGGCCGTTCCCGGATAATAAGTTGGCACATAATCTTCCGTGATGACGATCTCCCGGCCTTCTTTTTGCATGGTTCTTTGTTTCAAACCCAGCACGCCAGCAGTATCGCGATAAAAAGCAGCTACATAATAAGAACCGGGGAGCAGCCCGAATAAACGGTATTCCCCCAGATCATTCGTGGTTCCCTGTCCCACGATAAACTTCCCAGGCCGTCCATCTACAAACCTGATTTGACTTAACTGCACCTGGGCATTCATTAACGGAGCACCATCAGGATCAACTACACGGCCTGCAATTGCCGAATGGGCGGTCAAGCGCAAGACCACATTCGTGGAAGCATCATTGCCAGCCACCATCAATGGCGCAGTACTGACAAAACCTGGCCGTTCGGCGCTCAAGGAATATCGGCCTTCAGCCGCAACGGACAGGCTGAAAGTACCATCAGGCCCGCTGCGCGCGCCGCGCATCGAGTTAGGCATGGATTTCTCAGGAACGATTGTAATGATGGCGCCGGCGATAGGCTGGCCATTTGTGCTGCTCACAACCTTTCCGGAGATTGAGCGTACCTCAGTCCCTGTAGTATTCGTCTGTGCGAATAAGCCCCGAACTCCCATATTTAGTAAAAGAAAAAGAACAACCATTGCGAATTGAGGGAATGACTTCACCATATCCTGCGCACCTCAAGAGGTTAATTCCAGCAAAGCACTCCGGCAGCGATTTCGACTCGCTGCCAGGAAGCTCATGTCGTTAGAAAGTATGTTGTACGAAGTTGTACCAGGCGCTGCACACGCCGGTATTTTCATCACAAACGGTCAATGATGCGACGTCACCGTTCACGATCTGGTCAGGCCCAAACACACATTGAGTTGGGTTACCAGGATTCGGCTGAGGAAGAACATTGATTTGAGTGGGAGATTCGAACCACTGGCTTGAACCTGCCCCCAGGCTGAACTGGAAATTGTAGGATTGGTTCGTGCATTGATCCTGCGCTACCGCATTGATAAACACTCTGCTGGTTTGCTGAGAACATGAACTACCTGTGGTGCAGGGAGAAAGCTCACTACCAAAAATGGCCCATACATGGTTGTAAACAATGGGCTGGGTCCATGTTCCATTGGTAACTACACCGCCTGAATTGATTGACGGGGCTTGAGCGCTGGCCATGCCGCTGATGCCAGCAACAATGGCAAGCAATGCGACAACAAACCATATTGGCCTTGTTCGTTTCATAGTTTTTCCTTTCAATTTTCACGCATTTTCAGCCCAGGTTTGGAATGGGCGAGGAGATATTAGTGGAAAGTTCATCCGGGCACAACATATGCACCAATGGCGGGTCTATTGACGTAAATCTAAAGGGCAACAGAACTGAGCACATGTTGCAACACTAGAGGGTCTACCAGGCAGGCGTAACCAACAAACGTCCTAAATTTAATATCTTGCGAGATTGAAGTATCGCTCCGAGCCGGTACCGCAATTTTCTATGGGGACCTTGACGACCTCCAGGTATGCGCACAGATTTTTCTGTCCCAAGTTTCTCCCCGAAAGCCAGAACATGATCCCCGATCCTTAACTTCAGCACGCACTACTAGCCCTGCACATAATTTTGCCACCTAGTCAACAAAAATCTGAGCCAGATTAACTTTTCGGTATGGACAGATCAAAGAGATGACGATGGTGCCGTGCAATCCACCGAGTCACCTCCGCTGCATCCACCGGGATTGTTGGTAGGGTCCGGCGAGGCCAGAGGAACGGGACAGGCAGATGCTGGTACAGGGAAGGTGCCCGCCCCCCCACTGGGGTTCACGCTTGGACGGCTAAATCGCGTGTTCGTAGCGGGCACGCCCGAGTGCTGATATACAAATAACTCCACGCTCGAGAGAGGATTGCCCGAATTATCTCTCCCGCCAGCGAGTAGCACGTTTCCGTCGATCATGGGGACAGCTGCGTGCTGACTGCGCGGCGTGCAGAGGTCTCCGCCTGCTATCCAAGAATCATTGGGAATTCCGCTGTATACGTTATTTCCGTTGAAAATCTCGACGCTTCCCGTAGTAGAGAGCGGATTCAAGTTTGCATCCCCTCGGTTGACACCGCCGGTCAAAAGCACTGCACCGTCATACAACAAAGTCGCGGTATGATTTGCCCGAGGGGACAACATATTGGAGTTTGTGGTAGCCCATTGAGAATTATTTGAGTCGTAAAAAAAAGAAATGTAGTTGACCCTGTCACCAGGAGTATAGTCATATCCGCCCGCAATTAGGACCCGGCCATCTGGCAGCGTAGTGGAAGTATGGCTGCCGAAATAGACCGGCACAACCTCAAAGGTCGGGTTTGAAAGAAACAGGTTTACCAAGCCCGTGGCCGGTTGATTGCTGAACAGCGATGGAAGATAAAGATCAGGGTCGTTTGGTGTAAAGCATTGCCCCGTGCAAATGAGGCTGAGCGTTCCCGTGATGAGCACGTCTCCATTCGGCAGCAGTGACGCTGCCTCCGCGCCATGCGGACCTGGGAACCTATTCAACGCCGTAAATATGCCGGTGGCTGGATCGAAGATCTCAGGGCTGGTCAACCATGTGCACATCTGGGTAAAACGCGGACCTTGAGTCACACAACTCTGACCGCCGGATATCAATACCGTACCGTCAGCCAATAGAGTGGCGGAATGTTCGCCTCGCGCAAAATTCAACGTCCCGGTCGCCGTCCAAGTATTGGCGACTGGATCATAGATTTCCGCTGACGCCAGGGAGAGCGTGGATTGCGCAGTATGAAATTGATATCCACCCACAACGAGCACTCTTCCATCCCGCAGCAATGTAGCCGTGTGTTTGGTCCGGCCTTGGATCATGGGGGGCGTCAAGCTCCAGAGGCCAGTATAATAATTGAATACTTCCGCGGAGTTGAGGACGCTTGAAGCGTTGATCTCACCGCCAGCAACCAGAACAGAGTGGGAACCCGGATAGTTTGGAATAGGGAACTGAAGCCCTGTAGCAGTGTGGTTCATCCGCGCTTGATTCAGTGGGTTCAAAGTGCCCGACCACGCTGTCATGACCTGCGCGTGGGCCATGCAAACGGACAAAAACAAGAATACTGCGGCAAAAAAGGCTGTGCTTTTCACAATCATGCTTTTCATGCTTTCTCCATAGGTGAATAAAGTGTGAGGTTGGATTCGGCCTGATGTTCGTCGGAAATTATATTCAGGTTACTGCCAAATCAAAGCACGCGCCCGGAGTTCGAGAAACTGTGCCTATCAGAAACCCGTAGGGATTGAAAAGATAGGCTTAACAAATAGCCTATCTAGCCTCCATGCTAAACACTTTCTGGCTGTTGCTTTTCTCTTTCAAGAGTGCGCAGCGCTCTCGTGCCGCTTCCGGCTTTGATTGTCTTTGTAGCCAAAACTCTCGATCTGTTGTGAAGGTGAAATTGCTTTCACTTCTTTTTCTCAGGTAATCGACGGCCAGCAAGGGTACGGCCATTCCATGACGATAACCGAGGTAAATCAGTTCATCGAGTTCATAAGACCAAGCTGGCTTTTCCGGTTGCTTCCAGTGGCGCGGTGTATGTGTTTGAGTACGGCCGCATCTACGGCATTGGAAATCTTGTGTAATGTTACTGACCGAGAACCAATCGGCATTTCGACAATACACACATCTGAAAGTAAATCCTCGACAAAAATTCTCTTAGAGATCTATTTCACTGGCCGTGAACCGGCAATGAGAATATCTACCAGTCTCCGGGCGCTTTGCGGCCAGTCGGGGGCAGAGGCGACATTGGAGACACCAATCAGCGCTCGCAGCAAATCGAAGGGATCGAGATCTTTGCGAATGTCGCCGCTCTTGATGGCGCGCTTCACCAGCGATTCGATGGCTCCCTGGATCTGACCACGGGAACCCTCGTATAACTTCGAGGGGCCTCCGACGAGCGAATTCAATGCCGGGGCAATGATCTGCTTGGCCGCAATGTAATCCACAAACAGCAGCATCCAGGCCCGCAGAGCCCCAATCGGAGGCATGGTCTCGGAAAACCTCTGCTCCGCCGCAGCCAGCTTTTCGACTTCAGTCCGATAGACCGCTTCGATGAGCGCATCCCGCGTGGGAAAGTGCCGGTAGAGGGTTCCCGCTCCCACGCCCGCCTCTTTCGCAATATCGTCCAGGCTGGCGTTGGCCCCCAACTGGCTAAAGGCCTCCTTGGCCACCTCCAGAATACGCTCGCGGTTCCGCTGCGCATCCAGGCGCGGCTTCCTCACGGCGGGTGAACGTTTCGTCATTATCAAAAGCTCGTCATTATCAGAAGCTTGTCATTATCAGAAGATCGCCATCAGAAGATCGCCGTCGTCGTCGGAGATCGTCATTATCAGGAGATCGCTGCCGTCAAAATTTTGCCGGCGTCAAAAAGTTGCTATCGTCCAAAATATTTGCATCCGGAGACATTCTCCGTTTATCTTATGCTTTAGATACGGAGGCACTCTCCGTTTTATTTGGAGTACACCGGGGATGTCAATACCGGCTGGTAAGAAACGGAACCCTAGAAAAGGAATCTTTAAACGGAAACCACGGACGCAAATCAGAGGATCAAAGACAGGAAAACGCAGGCCAGATAAGGAAGAGAGAAGGAGAAGAGATATGCGCATTTTTGTCACAGGTGCAACAGGCTTCATCGGGTCCGCAATCGTGCGGGAGTTGCTAGGAGCGGGTCATCGCGTGCTTGGCCTGGCTCGTTCGGATGCAAGCGCCGCCTCACTGGCCGCGGCAGGCGCGGACGTACAGCGCGGCTCACTCGAAGATCTTGAGAGCCTACGCAGCGGCGCGCTAGCAGCCGATGGCGTAATCCACACTGCATTCATCCACGACTTTTCTAACTACGCGCCCGCTGCTGAAGCCGATCGACGGGCCATTGAGACGCTGGGCACGGCCCTGGCTGGCTCCGAGCGGCCCTTGATCGTTAGTTCGGGAACCCTGACCGCCAATGCCAATACAGGCCGAACCGCAACCGAAAACGATTCCCCCAATTCCAACTTTCCCCGCAAATCGGAAGAGGCAGCCCATGCGATGGCCGCGCGCGGCGTGCGCGCCTTTGTATTGCGCCTGCCGCCCACGGTTCATGACCACGGCGATCACGGCTTCGTTCCCGCTCTGATCCGAATTGCCCGTACCAAAGGCCTATCAGCCTATGTAGGAAACGGGCTCAATCGCTGGCCCGCGGTGCATCGGCTGGACGCCGCACGTCTGTATAGACTCATCGTTGAAAGAGGGGAAAAGGGCGAGAAAGGGGAAAAAGGCTTAGAGGCGAGAACCTACCACGCGGTCGCCGATGAGGGCGTGCCGACGGGAGAAATCGCCGAAGTGATTGGCCGCCGCCTGAACCTGCCGGTTGCCAGCAAATCGCGCGAAGAGGCAGCCGATCATTTTGGCTGGATCGCGACCTTCTTTTCGATGGATGGTCCAGCATCAAGCGCCCAGACACGGGAGCGCCTGGGATGGCATCCAATCCATCCAGCCTTACTTCCGGATCTGGATGCAGAGCACTATTTCGCCGAGGCCGGTTTGGCCAGTTCCATTCGATAACGGCTTCTGAAGCAACAAAGAAACTCCAGCAGCCCACGATTCTGAACGTTGCAAATTCTTATGAGGAGAGAAACGAGATGGTAGAGGTATTTGGCGCAACATCGACAACGGAAGATGTTTTGTCGGGAGTCCGTCTGCAAGGTAAGAGGATTCTCGTGACCGGCGCTTCCGCCGGACTAGGAGTTGAAACAGCGCGATCGCTCGCTGCGCACGGAGCGCATGTGGTGGGAGCGGCGCGCGATTTGAACAAAGCCAAGGCGGCCACAGCGCAAATCCAGAAGGACGCTGCAGCAAACGGCGGCAGCTTTGAGCTGGTGGAACTGGATCTGGCCAACCTTAAAAGCGTTCGTGCCAGCGCCGATCGCCTGGTCGCCAAGGGCGAGCCCTTTGATGTCGTGATTGCCAATGCAGGAGTCATGGCCACGCCGTTCGGCCTCACTGCGGACGGCTTCGAAACTCAGCTCGGCACCAATCATCTTGGCCACTTCGTCTTTGTAAATCGGATTGCGTCGTTAATCCGTTCCGGTGGGCGGCTGATCAACCTGTCCTCGTCCGGCCATCGCTTCAGCAACGTGGATCTGGACGATCCCAACTTTACGAAGACGGCCTACGACCCCTTTGTCGCCTACGGCAGATCCAAGACGGCCAACATCCTGTTTTCCGTCGCCTTCGACAAGCGCCATCGCAGTCGTGGCGTACGCGCGGCGGCCGTCCATCCGGGAGGGATTCAAACAGAACTGGGGCGCCATGTAGAAGTTGGCCGCCTCGAGAAGATGGTGGAGCAGATGAACCAGCAACTCGCGGCCGAAGGCAAAGCGCCATTCCAATGGAAGACCATTCCCCAGGGAGCCGCTACCTCCGTGTGGGCCGGCGTTGTGGCTTCCGCCGAGGAAATTGGCGGACGGTATTGTGAGAACTGCCATGTGAGCAACGTCGTACCCGATCATGTGACCATCAGCGTTATGAGCGAGGGCGTGCGCGGGTATGCGCTCGATCCCAACAACGCTGAAGCTCTCTGGGCCAAAAGCCAGGAATGGGTAGCTGAGTCGTTTTAGGGCACGGAATCTAGAGTCCTTGGCAGCGAGATTATGTTGCAATCACCGCTTGCCGGGACTCTGGAAGTTGCTACGCTGTGTCAGAGGATCAAGGTCGGAAGATACACAAACAAACACCTTGTCCGTTGAAATGGCCATCTTCCACATCGAGAAATCGCAGCAGACCGCGGCTAGGATTGCCGGAGCCCTCTATCTGCTTACGACGCTGGCCACCAACTTCACCGAGTTCTATGTGCACAACCGCCTGAACGTTACCGGCGACGCCTTGCACACGGCCCAAAACGCCGCCGGGTCGGCACATCTGGTTCGAATAGGAATCGCCGGCGACTTGCTCGTGCTGGCGGGCAACACAGCCCTAATCGTGTCTCTCTGGATTGTATTCAGGCCGATCTACAAGCATTTGTGCTTGCTCGGCGCGATCTGGTGGCTAGTGGAATGCTCGGTGAGCGCCGCCATTGTACTTAACCACTATGCGGGATTATTGCTCTTGCAGGGTGTTGGCTGCCCCTCGCCTTGCGACCCGAATCAAGCACCCGCGCTGTCTCGATTCCTGGTCTACCTGGATACCGCGGGGCATCGGGTGGAAGCCCTATTCTTTGGACTAGGCTCTCTGATGTTCTGTTATCTCTGGTTCCGGTCGCGCTATGTTCCGCGCCTGTTGGCGGCCTTGGGAATCTTGGCTTCCTTGGTTCCAACCGTCATTCCCTTCTTAACGATGATGCTTCCTTCGCTGCAGGAGCAATATCTTCGTAAGGCGCGAACTGGGATCCCCATCGCGATTTTTGGCGTCATGATGGGCATTTGGCTGCTGGTGACCAAAGAAGCCACTTCACTCACCGGGTAGGTTTTGCCTTCGCGTGTATATTCCACCCAGACGGGGTAATGCGGACTTTCAACCAGAACTCGTTCTTTGATCTGAAAGGAGTTGTCTTGCGGTTTGATCAGAAGCTCATAAACTTCACGCCTG
Organism: Candidatus Angelobacter sp.; assembly: GCA_035295685.1. Classification (GTDB taxonomy): domain Bacteria; phylum Acidobacteriota; class Terriglobia; order Terriglobales; family Acidobacteriaceae; genus Angelobacter. The sequence continues at coordinate 19,525 of DATGIO010000164.1, read as the reverse complement.
CCAAGCGACGTGTCTTCGACTGCCTTTTTGAGAACCTCTAAGGTGACCATCTTGACGCGGGTGCTCTCGTGTCCGCTCCAGCGATCGACGATCCTGTAGCGAACATTGTATCCAGTACGAAGCGGCAATCCAGCCACAAATACACTCAGTCCAGGACCTTCAGCTTGTACGGCTCCCGGCAACGGAACTGTCTCTGTTGAGGTATTTTGACCGGCGCTTTTGCGAAGCGTAACTTCTTTCTCTCCAAAGATAAGATCCAGACGAGACTCTTCCGTATTTCTCATGCTCCGGATTGGAGCCAATGTCTCTCTATCCAGATCGTATAGATCGTAGTCGCTGCTCGCGGTCTCCGTTGGGTCTTGAGGGTAATGCGTGATTCGCCACGTCTTGCGGCCTTCCAACATGGCAGGGGTGATTGTCTCAACGGTCCCTGCCGCTCCTCCACCCCATAGAATCATCGCCGTGCGAATTTGCCTAGAATCGAGGATGAGCGCAGTATTCTCGGAAGGAGCCTGGGCCGACCACATAGTAGCGAAATTTGCCGACCAAAATAACAAAATCGCAAGACGGAACCTGAGCCTCCTCATATCGGCACTTCTCCTCTCTACTATTTCGACGTGTACTGCGACAAGAGGTTACCCCACAATAGCAGGATGCACTGGGCAAGTCGATTACTCAGCCCTGAGCGCCGCCATAGGATCGGCGGACGCAGCGCGGCGCGCCGGGAAAAAGGCTGCCAATAGAGCCACAAGCGCCAAGATCAAGGGCACAAGAATCAACGTTAGCGGATCGTAAGCTCCAACTCCGTATAGGTAGCTTCGAAGCAGGCGGCTGATGGCAATCGCGCCGATCAGCCCGCACGCTATGCCCAAGCCGGAGAGACGCAGGCCGTGGCCGAGAATGGAGCCAAAGACCCTGGAGCGAGCCGCGCCGAGCGCCATGCGGATGCCGAGCTCGCGCGTCCGCTGGTCGGCGGAATACGAGACCACGCCATAGATACCTACTACCGCCAACAGCAGGGAGAATGCTCCGAAGAAGGCCATGAGGACAGCCGAAAATCTCTGCCGTGAAACGGAGTCATCCACCAGATTCGAGAGAGTTGTCACCTTGGCCAGCGGCAGCGCGGAATCCAAAGAATGTATGGCGCTACCAATGCCGCCGATTACGGATTCCGAATCGGCATGGCTGCGCACCACAACTTGTACTACGGAGAGCGACGGCCAGGTGTCCTGCGTATATGGGACAAACATCTCGGGGCTCGCATCTTCCCGCAGCGAAGAGTGCTTGAAGTTATCCACAATGCCGATGATGGTCAAAGGACGCTTCTGCGCGGGAACGATCACCTGCTTCCCCATCGCTTCTTCGCCCGGCCAGAAGTCCCGGGCCATCGCGCGATTCACGATGGTAACCGCCGGTGCGTTTTCATCGTCGCTATCGAAGAAGTCACGCCCGGATTCAAGCTCGATTCCAACGGTCTTGAAAAATCCCGGAGAGATGACGGTGTAGTTGGCGACGGGAGCCTGGCTGGGAAGAACAGGAACCCTGCCGGGAATCCGTATGGAGGTGGCATCGGGAGCGCCGCCCATGGGAACCGCAGTCGTGATGGCGGCGGATTGGACGCCAGCAGCTTCGCGCAAGCGAGGAGCAGCCTGCTGATAAAACTGGATCATTTGCCGCCGGTCGCGATATTGCTCCGTGGGCAGCGACAGTTCGAAGGTAAGAGTGTGATCCCCGCGGAATCCGGCGTTCACGTTGAGCAGGCGGTAAAAGGTCTGCAGAAGCAGGCCGGATGCAACCACCATCATCAAGGCCAGGGCGATCTGGCCGACAACGAGGGCATTTCGAAAACGCGAATAGGCACCCCCAGCTACAGTCCTGTGGCCAGCCTTCAAGGAATCGATCAGGGGAATGCGCAAGGCGCCGAGCGCAGGAGCAAAGCCGATGAAAACCCCGGTAAGAAGCGTGGAAAGCAGCATGAAGCTCAGAGTGCGAAGATCCGGAGCGACCTCATCCAGACGGGGAATATTGGAAGGACCGAAGTTCCTGACGAGCCAAACGCCGCCAAAGGCGATCGCGAGTCCCACTACGCTCCCGGCGCAGGAGAGCAACAGACTTTCCGTCAGAAGCTGACGCAGGATTCGACCTCGTCCCGCCCCCAACGCCGCGCGAACTGCAAATTCGCGCCGACGGCTGATGGACCGCGTTAACAGCAGGCTGGCCATGTTCGAGCAAACGATCAGCAGCACGACACCGACCGCCGAAAAGATCAGCAGCAAGGGACGCCGCGTGTCCCCGGCGACCTGTGACTCCAGGGGGGTGACGCGCGAACCGAACGAGCCCTTGCCATCGGGTACGAGCTTATCCATGCGCGCGGCGAAGACATCCATCGCGGCTTGGGCTTGCGCAACGGAAACGCCGGGCTGCAACCGTGCAACGATGGCCAACTCGGAGGGAGCAAAACGCGGCGTGATGGCCGGCATGGCGGCGGGCATCCAAAATTGCGCCTCATGCGGGAAGGGAAAGTTATCGGGCATCTCATTGGCATGCGGGAAAGCAAACCCTGGAGGCATCACGCCGACCACGATATAGGGTGCTCCGTTCAGATCGATGGTCCGTCCGACAATGGTCCCCTCGGAGTGAAAGCGCTCGCGCCATAGCGCATTACCCAGCATGACCTCGTGCTCGTGGCCGGGCTGATCTTCCTCCTTTGTAAACACGCGCCCTAACATCGGCGAAACTCCCAGGGCGGGAAAGAATCCCGAGGAGACCCGCAATCCTTCCACCAGAACGGGCTCCCCTACTCCAGTGAGATTGAAACTGGCGTTTTGAAATGCTCCGAGATAGCGGTAGGTCTTGGTCTCCGTTTCCATCTCATGAAACTCTCGCGGCCCCCAGGGGGTCTTGTCGAATCCTCCTATGGCAATGCCGGTAGCCGGCCGGTTCCAGGGAATCACGAGTTTTTCGGTTTCACGATACGGCAGCGGTTTGAGCAGAATCGTATTGACCAGGCTGAAGACGGCAGTGGTGGCGCCGATTCCCAAACCAAGCAACAGGATGGCGATCAAGGTAAAGCCGGGAGACGTCCGCAGCAGCCGAAGGCCAAAACGCAGATCCTGAAGAAAGACATGAAGAAGATTGTCGCCATAGGCTTCGTGGCTCTCTTCTTTATGGCGTTCATAACTGCCAAACTCCAGCCTGGCCTGGCGAGCGGCTTCCGTGCGAGAGAGGCCGGTGCGCTCAAGATCGTCGGCACGATGCTGGACGTGAGAGCGAAACTCTTCTTCGAGTTCCCTTTCCACCTGCGAAAGGCCGAAAAGCCTTACGGCGAACGAGTGAACGGCGGCCCACAATCCCATATTGTTCTCCGGTCGTGCGGAGGCTGCCGGAGACATTGGTCGTGCCGGGCGGAAGGCGGTCTCCTTGGCAGCTTAGGAGAGAGTATCGGACACTTCTCCTAAGCTGTCAAGGAGAATGAGATGGCGCAGGAACCGCTTACGAAACATTTGCACCCGATCGCGATACTCATCTACAACCAGATCGAAATCTGGAGTGTCTTAGTTTGAATTTCTGAGCGCAGTCCGTCAGGTGAGTCGCCGCGATTAAGCAGGAACGTACGTCAACCGAATCAGGTCATCGGCGATTAAATCGCTAGCCACGAGGTGGAGCGGCGGCCGGGGGCCCGCGAAGAATGGCTGGCCACCACCGAGCACGACGGGGCGGAGGTAGAGTCGATACTCATCGATAAGGCCAGCCTCGGTTAGGCTTTGCGCCAGGACTGGTCCGGCAACGTGAATCTCGCCAGGCAGGTCGGCCTTCAGCCTGCGTATCACCTTCTCGAAGTCATCCGTGACAAGCGTCGAGTTGGGGCCAACTGACTTGAGGGAATGTGATACGACCCACTTCGGCTGGCTCCGCCACACCATCGCGAACTCGCGATCCTCCGCGTCCCAATCAGGAAGATCTTCGTCCCAATAACGCATGATCTCGTACGTGCGGCTACCGTAAATGAGGCCCGCCGCGCCGCGCACCAGCCCGATAAAGTGACGGAAGGCCGCAGGTGGAGGCGGCCCAAGCTTCATATGATCGACGTAGCCATCCAGGGACTGGCTCAATCCGTAGACAAGCTTTGCCACGCTGTAAGTCTTCCTCCCATAGCACAAACCTAAGCCTGGGTTGCAACCTCAAGGCACAACCGAAAACGCTTTAGTTGCGATTGGCCCCAAAGCCGTGCGCGGCTTTGGCGGAAAGCCGGGGGCTTGCATCGGAGTCGGATATCTCCCGCACCAATTTTCCTAGTTCCCGCAGGAGGAAAGGCTTCGCGAGGAAGGTGACACCCGGCTCCGAAGCGGAACTCTGCGTCATCTCATCCGCATAGCCGGAGATAAAGATGGTCTTCACGCTTGGACGAAGCTGGCGCACCTCCTGATATACGGACCTCCCGCTCAACTTGGGCATGACGAGGTCGGTCACGAGAAGGTGCACGCATCCTGGATAGTTCGCGGCAATTTCGAGGGCTTCTTCCCCGTCTTTCGCGGCCAGAACCGTGTAACCAAGTTCTTCCAGGTACTCGCAGGTGGCGTTGCGCAAGTCGGCTTCATCTTCCACCAGCAGGATGGTTTCGCCACCCCGCCCAATTGTGTAAGACGGCTCTTGCGGCATCGCGGAGCGGACCGAAGCCTCTGTTTTGGGCAGGTAAAGGGTGAAGATGGTTCCGTGGCCGGGATTGCTCTCGGCAACGATTTCGCCCCCACTCTGCTTCACAATGCCGTAAACGGTGGATAGGCCCAAACCCGTACCCTGGCCGAACTTCTTCGTGGTAAAGAAGGGTTCAAAAATGTGGCTCAACGTCTCTTTGTCCATGCCAATCCCGGTGTCGGAAACTACCACGCTTACATAGTCTCCAGCGGGGAGGCCGGAAATGTCCGCATTCCGGACGTTACTTGTCTCAATTTTCAGGGTTCCGCCGCTGGGCATGGCATCGCGGGCATTCACCGTGAGATTGATAATCACCTGCTCGATCTGCGTCTTATCGGCCCGCACCAAATCCAGGTCGGCTGCGGGTGAAAACACAAGCTGAATATCTTCACGAATCAGCCGCCGCAGCATTTCGAGAATATCTGCAATCGCCGAATTCAGGTTCAGGACAATAGCGGAGAGCACCTGCTTTCGGCTGAAGGCCAACAACTGTGCCGTAAGATCGGCGGCACGCTTGGCTGCCGCAAGCACCCTTTCCGTGTTATGGCGGAGAGGATGATCCACACTGAGCTTGTTCATCATCAACTCGGTGTAACCGCCAATCACATTGAGAATATTGTTGAAGTCATGGGCAATGCCGCCGGCGAGCTGCCCAATGGCTTCCATCTTGTGCGACTGGACGAGCTGGTCTGAAAGCTCGCGCCGCTCTTGCTCCAGGCGCTTACGGTCGGTCAGGTCGATGGCAACGCAAATGCAGTCGGTCTCCGAATCGGGCATCATGGCAATACCCAAGAGCACGGGAACCCGCGCGCCATCTTTACGAATATATTCTTTCTCAATGGGAGGGCAGACACCTCGCAGCCGCAAATCTTCCACGGCCTGCTCGTCAATCGGCCTGTACTCCGGCGGAGTGATCTTGTCCCAACGCAGCTTTCCCGACTCGAGCTCCGCCCGGGTGTATCCGATCAGATTCAGGTAAGCATCGTTGGCCTCAAACACAGGGCCATTGATACTCGAAAAGTTCACTCCTACAACATTGGACTCCACCAGCCGCCGGAAGCGCGCTTCGCTTCGCGCGAGAGCTTCTTCGGTGGCCTTCCGTTCGGTAATGTCCTGCCCAACACCAATCACAAACCCCGGAATCTGGGCGCTATCCTGCCAGAGAACACACTTCAACGAACCATCTTTGCATTGCACCACGGTCTCGTAAGGCGTGCGGCTGACGGGAATTCTTCCCAGGGCAATGCTCGCTATCTCTTGCTTGGTCCGGCGGCGCTCTTCCTCCTCGGGGCGCGTGAGGTTCCACCAGCCATCGCCGAGAACCTCCGGAGGGCCGTAGCCAAGCGCGGCAATGCTAGGGCTGACGTACGTGATGCGTCCGGTAGAGTCGGCAATCAATACAAAGGCTGCGACCGTGTTGAGTACCTCAATCGCCAACGCCAGGCTTTGCTGTGCCTGCAGTTTTTCCGTGAGGTCGTTGGCGAGGACTAATACCTCTTTTCCGCCGGGTTGAAGCACCCGCCGCGTGACCTCGACATTCAGGATGCGGCCCTCTTTGGTCCGATGCAGGGTAATGTTGGAGTCGTCCTCTCCGGCGGACTCCAGATACTTCAGAAAATTGGAAATATGCTCCTCAGGCCGAATCGCGAGGACACTCATCTCCAGAAATTCTTCACGGGAAAAGCCGTAGGTCTGAATGGCGGCGTTATTGACATCAACAAAACGTAAAGTTTCGCGGTTATAGACCCACATTGGCAGTGGGTTATCGTCAAAGAGCGCACGATAGCGAAGTTCGGATGCCAACATAGTGATTCTTACTGGTACCTAGAGATTTTGGAAAACAACGGGCCGGAAAATTTTGCCCCACAAGTATATCCAGTGAACCCTGTTGTTCCACCAGAAAAACGAACCAGTTTTTGCGAATCGCAACTTTGAATTCCCGCAGCTTGACCAGTCCGCCATTTGCCGCCGCCCGTGTTTTGGATGGAAGTGGTGTTGAAAACAGTGGAAGCCTTGGAATGCACCAAAGCCTTGGCATAAGAGATAAGTAAGGAGTGCGTCACAAGATGATTGCAGACATCACCTGAGCCTGACATATCCGACAGTGCTTTTTATCCGTCCAGAATTCAGACGATGCAATTTCATCTGCCCCGGCCAAGCCAAACTCAACCATTTTGCCCGGAATCCCTTTGATCGCGCTATCCATGCGCACTCATAGAGCATCTTCGGGATTCCGGGCCCCGATTCATGAAGTTTCTCTTTTTAGATACTCATCGCGGGTTTGTTCCATTTGTTCCATTGGTCTCATTGGCATTTGAAGCTCCCCTGGCTATGCTGCTTTGGTGTGGGCCGCCAGCCTTCGGCCGAGAAAATCTCTTATGGCACCGGCGATCTCCGCATGATGCGTTTCCAGCGCAAAGTGACCCGTGTCGTAGAAGCGCACCTCGGCTGATGGATTGTCACGCTTAAACGCTTCAGCGCCAGGAGGCAGAAAGAACGGATCGTTCTTGCCCCAAACGGCTAGTGTGGGAGGCTGCTTCGTGCGGAAATATTCCTGGAATTTGGGGTAGAGGGCGACGTTGGTCGCGTAGTCCAGGAAGAGGTCTAGTTGAATTTCGTCGTTGCCCGGACGGGCCAGCAACGCGGAATCAAGTTCATAAGCCTCCGGGGCCACGGTCTTTTCGTTGGGCACGCCGTGAACGTATTGCCACTTTGTCGTTTGCGGCGCGAGAAATTCGCGCAGAGCCTTCCGATTCTCCGCTGTAGGGTCTTTCCAATACTGCCGGATGGGGTTCCAGCCTTCGCTAAGGCCCTCCTCGTAAGCGTTTCCGTTCTGTGAAATAAGGGCTGTAACCCGCTCGGGATGCGTCAGCGCCAGGCGGAGTCCTATGGGCGCTCCGTAGTCGAAAACGTAGATCGCATACTCTTCGAGCCCAATGGTTTGTGTAAAGCGGTCGATCACCTTGGCCAGGTTCTCGAACGTGTAACGAAACTGTTTGCGATCCGGCGCATCCGAGAAGCCGAAGCCCGGCAGATCGGGCGCTACGATGTGGTAGCTATCGGCGAGTGCGGGAATAAGATTGCGGAACATGTGTGAAGAAGTTGGAAAGCCGTGCAGCAATAAAATCGCTGGAGCGGATTTCGCACCGGCCTCGCGATAAAAGATATTGTTTCCGTCGACGTTGGCAGTCCGATAAACAGTCATAACAGTCCTTTCTGGCAATAGAAAATATTGGCCCCGAGCGGGAACACGTTCCGTTTTCAGGGCTCTTGTGGTTGGATGTGCTAACCGTTAAAATGATTCTTTATCGGTGTGATAAATTTGCACCGTCGCAACGTGAAGCAAGAACCTCCTAAACCCGACTCTCCCTGGAGGGATGGATTTCTTTTTGTTGGGAACCATCTCGCCCTGGATTTTTTAAACACCCAGCCTGTTCAGAATGGCGAAGTCTTAGAACTCCTGCCAGACTTCGCGGCTCTGCTCCGATGGTTTCAGGCCGCCAAGTTACTGAGCGCCGCTGAGGCGGACAAAATAGAGCAACGCTGGGGCTCCTCGGATCGTGCTCAACATACGCTGGAGATCGCGAAAGAACTGCGAGAAAGACTGAGGAAAGACGTCCTGGCCTGGGAAGACGGCAAGGAAGTTCACCGCTCGACCATCATTGAATTGAATCGACTCATGGCCGAATATCCAATGCGAACAAGATTGAAGGCCACCCTAAACGCTCTTACAAAAGAGACGTGGTTCGCAACGGAGCAAACAGAGGCCTTGCTTTCCCCGCTCGCGCACGCTGCCGCTGGTTTATTCGCCGAAGGTGAGCGCGGCCGCATCCGCAAGTGCGAACAGTGTGTGCTGCACTTTCAGGACACAAGCAAGAAAGGGACGCGTCGCTGGTGCAGCATGCAACTTTGCGGCAACCGGCTGAAGGTTGCGGCCTATGCCGCTCGAAAGCGGAGTGAATGAAGAAGTTCTGACTCCCAGCTGGTTCGTTTCAGCCCTCCAAAGCTTTAGTGCCCCATTGCTTCGCTTGCTCTACCAGCCGCCCGAGGCTTCTTCATCAGGAGCACCAGCGGCAGCACCGCGATGAATAGGATGGATAGCATGAAAAAGGTGTCGGAATAGGCCTTCATGGCCGCCTGCCGCTGCACCATGCCGAACATTCCCGCATAAGCCTGCTGCGTGGCAGTGGTTGGGTCGGCACCTGCCCTAATCAATGCCTGCCGCGAGGCTTCAAACATTGCGCGGAAAGTAGGCGAGAGCGCGTTGATGTTGGCGCCGAGATCGTTGATGTGGGCCTGCGTATGCCGCGTAATCGTGGTGGTCACGGCCGCAATTCCCATGCTCGCCCCGAGATTGCGCATCAGGTTGAAGAGACTGGTAGCGTTGCCCATTTCTTGTTTGGGAATGGGATCGTTGGTAATCGTGGTGAGCGGCACAAACAACAAGCCCAGCGACGTTCCCTGCAAAAGCTGAGGCCAGAAGATGTCCCAATACCCGGCGTTCAGATTCAATCGCGATAGAAGATACAGGGTAAACGAAGCCACGACCAGGCCGGTAGCCAGCAGCTTGCGAGGCTCGATCTTGCTCATTAGCATTCCCACCACCGGCATAAAAAGGAACGAGCCTAAACCGCGTGGCAGCATGGCAAGCCCCGCCTGTAGCGATGAGTAGCCCATGAGGGTTTGGAGCCACAAGGGCAGCAACACTGTGCTGCCGTAGAGGACGAAGCCCAGCACCGTCATGAGGAAGACACCGGTGCTATAGGTACCCACTTTAAAGACCTTGAGGTGCACCACGGGATCGGACGATGCAAGCTCGCGCAAAACAAAAGCGACCAGCCCAAAGAATGCGAACGCCGTCAGAATCAGAATGAAGTGGGAAGAAAACCAGTCCTCTTCCTGGCCTTTATCGAGCATGACCTGAAGCGCACCGATTCCCACAGCCAGCAGTCCGATGCCCCAGTAGTCGACACCCTTTCCAGCCCTGCGAATATAAGGCGGATCGAAGATGAAGAGCGACGCCATGATGATCGCGCCGACGCCGACGGGAAGGTTGATATAGAACAGCCAGCGCCAGCTATAACTCTCGGTGATCCATCCGCCCAGCACCGGGCCGAGCATGGGCGCCACCACAATGCCCAAGGCCCAGAACGCCATTGCCTTGCCTCTCTTTTCAGGGGGAAAGGCTTCGAGCATGATGGCCTGCGAAAGCGGCTGCAAACCGCCTCCGGTGGCGCCTTGAAAGATACGAAAAATAATGAGCGCCGGAAGATTGGGAGCGATGCCGCAAAGAAACGAGAAGAAGGTAAAGCCGACAACCGAAGTCAGCAGGATGCGCCGCCGGCCGAACCGGTTCGCAAGCCAACCGGCCATGGGCAACACAATGGCATTGGCAACCAGGTAGGAAGTCAGCACCCAAGTGGCTTCATCGGTGCTGGCCGAGAGGTCTCCCGCCATGTGCGGCAAAGAGACGTTGACCACCGTGGTATCCAACACCTCCATGAACGTGCCTAACATCACGGCAATGGCGATAATCCAGGGGTTCACTACCGGCACGGAGACCGCCGGAAGCGGGCTCGATGCCGCGGCGGATGGAGCTAAAGAGCGGGTTTCTGTGGGCGCGCTCGACGGCTGCAAAACTGCTGAACGTTCCGACATAAGCTTACCTGGTCAACACGACTGGCTCCACCGACATTCCGGGCCGAAGCAGGTGGGAAGAATCGGAATTTTTGTCCAAACGGATGCGGACCGGCACTCGTTGAACAACCTTGACGTAATTTCCGGTGGCATTCTCAGGAGGCAGTAGGCTGAAGCGCGCCCCTGTTGCGCCACCCATGGATTCGACCACGCCGCTGTAGTCCCGTCCATAAGCATCCACATGAATGTTGACCCTCTGGCCTACCTTCATGCTCTTGAGCTGCGTTTCCTTAAAGTTCGCTGTGATCCAGATGTCGTCCAGGTTCACAAGGGCAAACAGCGGCTGCCCGGCCTGTACCACCTGGCCGGGCTCGACATTGCGCTTGCTGATAATCCCCGCCACCGGCGCTGCAATCTTGGTGTATTGCATGTTCAGCTCCGCCTGGGCCAGGGCTGCACGGCTACGCTCCACCTCAGCCAGGGCCGCGTTTTCACGCGCGCGTATCATGCTGATCTGCTGCGGCGCAGTTCCGGCGGATTCGGCTTGGGCCTTGGCTTGGGCGAAGCGGCTTTCAGCGGTCGCCACCGCGGCGATGGCCGCTTCTAACGTAGCTTGAGAACTTGCAGCGGCAGCCACGGCCCCGTCGTATTGCTGACGCGATACCTCGTCCTTCTGAACGAGCTGCTCCAATCGCTTCAGGTCGGCATCCGCCTTGGTTGAGTTGGCTTGCGCCTCCTGCACCCTCGCCTTTGCCGCGGCGACCTCTTTTTCGGCGGCAATTGTGCCGGCGTTGGCAGAAGTAAGCTGGCTCGAACTGGTGGTAGTGGTCAGGGGAACATTCACATGAGCGGCTGCCGCATTGGCCTGGGCATTTGCCAGGTCCGCGCGGGCGCGCTGCAGCGCCACTTCATAATCTTTGGGATCAAGTTCCACCAGCGGGGCTCCGCCCTCAACTTGTTGGTTGTCGTCCGCAAGCACCTTTACCACGGTTCCGGAAACGCGCGCGCTGATGGGATCGATGTGCGAATCCACCTGAGCGTCGTCCGTGGATTCACGCGCGGAGTAGTACTGCCATGCGGCAACGGTTCCGGCAATCAAGGCCAGCGCCAAGACTCCTAGAATCCATTTGGCATGCGGCCTCTGTTTGAAGAACCCATTCGCCTCTTGCTTGGCCGGCCTCGCTTCTTTTTCCTTTTCTTCTTTTTCTTCGACGACGCTTGGAACGGGCTCCAATTCCAAGCCCTCATCACGGTTGGCGACTTTCAGCGCATCTGGCACTTACTTCCTCCCTTCCAGAAAGGCGCGCGTCTCCTGCTCTGCAACCCCCAGCGCCCGAGCGAGCTCAAGCTTGGCAACATTGTTCAGATACAGCGCCTGAATATACGTCTCATTCGCCCCGGCAACCGCTTCCTGCGATTGCACAACTTCAAGGCTGCCGGACACGCCGGCGGAATAGCGATCTTGAGCCTGCTTCAACTGCTCCCCGGCAAGACCGATCGACTGCCGGGCGACCTCCACTTGATCGCTCGAGGTTTTCACATCCAATGCGGCGGACCGGACTTCAAACTCGACCTTACTGTGCAGGTTATCGAGTTGCATCTGGAGCTGGTTCACGACCGTCTGCGCATCGAGTACGTCTGCCCGCACTCTCCCCCCCTGAAAAATGGGGATCCTCAGCCCGGCAGCCACGTTGTAGGTAGCGCGCGAAGATCCGGGAGAGCGCCCCAGCGCTCCGTAGTCGCCGTCCACTTCAACCGTGGGCAACCGCTCCTCGCGCGCAGCTTTCAAGGACAGGTTCGCAGCCCGCACCCGCGACTCCGCAGCCAGATACTCCGGCCGCCGGCTGTAAGCATTGGCCAATGCATCTTCCAGATTCATCTGGCGGGCAGGAGCGTAGGGAACGGCATCGGTCAACTCGAGTTCCTGGCTTAAAGGAATGCCGATGGCCCGAGCCAGCCTCATCCTTTGCTGCTGAACCTCGCTCCCAGCCGCCAATACCCGCTGCTGCTGGGCTTGCATTTGCACCTGCGCTCGCAGGACATCGATTCCAGCGGCCACGCCGGCCTTTTTCATATCCAGCGCTTGCTGGAGAATTGCCTGGGCGGTGGCAAGCTGCGCTTTGTTTGTTTCAAGACGCGCGGCGTCCGCCAGCGCCAGAAGGTATTGATTCCCCACCGCCAGCACTACGGTCTCACGCGCGTTTTGCACATTGAATTTGACTGTCTTCTCAGACTCCGCACTGGAGTTGATCCGGCTCTTGGCGCTCAGATCGACGAGACGCTGGCTCACTGTAGGCCGCGCATCGAAGATGCTGAACGGGCCCACCACCGACGATCCGTTGATCGTGAACGGTATGCCAAAAGCCGCCAGGTTTACCCTCTGAATGTCCTCGGAAGTCCTGAAAGAGACATCGGGCAGCAACTCGCTTAGGCTTCGCCAGTAGTCGGCGCGCGCTGTGCCCGTCTGCTGCTGCGATAACAGCAGCCCAAGATTGTGCTTGATGCCGCGATCGAGAGCTTCCAGTAAAGAGAGCTTCAGGACTCCGGGAACCAACTTGTCCACAGTGCCGCTGCCCTCAAACGCATCGACTGGAAGCGGAAGCGGCTGCGCCGCCTGTTGCGGAACCCGTGGACGATCATCCGGCGGAGTGGTGGGAGCAAGCCCTGGGAGCTGCCCCATAGCGGACGTAACCACGGCCAACGACGCTACAAACACCAGGAATGCCTTCATTCCCATCACTTTCTTGGACCCTTGGAGGCCATATTGATTGCCTTGCGATCGATCGAACAATCCCGCTATGAGCCGCTCTCGCTATCCGTCCTAAAAGAGAAGCACGCCTCCCTTGCTCTCTCTGTTCCGCAAAAAGCCTATCGGCGCGGGGGCATACCGTGAGGCCAAAAACGCAAAAAATGAGAAGGAGCGAGAAATGATGATTAATTAACTAACTGGTTAATTAGTTTAACATGCTTTTCGTGCCGGTACAATTTTGGACTTTCTGCCGGCGCAAAGGGTGCGGGAACCGCACGGTCGAATGCGCCCGCCTTCTTAGTCGGTTCTTTAACATGCCACCTTACAGGGAGTGCGGGTGGAGTCAGAGTTTCGTAAAGCCGTCGGCGCTCCATTCTTCGGAACCGACTCCGTTGTGGACGAAGAATAATCCGGAGGGATCGTATTTCTTTTTCACCTGCGCGAGCCGAGGATAGTTTCCACCCCAGTAAGCGTGTTGCCAATCGTTCTCGAAGAAATTGCTTTCCGACACGTAAGCGCCGCCTTTGGGCGCAAGGGTGCGTAGCTCTTGCATGGCGCGATGAACCTGTTCGCGGCCTTGGCGGGCCGCGGCGAAGTCCGGCTCGTGGCCAGGTACTCCCGGATAGCCTCCCCCGGCGGTCGCGGTAAGGGCTAATGCAAAAGCGTCCAGCACCGCTGGATTCGTTGCGGTGTCTCGCGCCGCTTCGATGGCCTCGCGTGGGGCTCCCCCAAGACCTTTATTGAAATGCAGCTCGATCGAGTTGTGGCGCGAACCGGCAAACAGTGCATCGGCCAGCCGCTCCTGAGACTGCCCTTCCAGCAATGCGGAGGGCAGCCAGAGAGATTCAAACCCATAAATGGTCCAAGCTACCTGACCGGCATCTCCTATCCACCAGGCGTTGTTCCCATTGGCGTCCGGCCGGGGATCGGATTTGAAGACGCCCGGAGTGTTCTCTTTCCTCCACTGAACATCCCACCAGTGACGCATGGGCATGCTGCCGAGGATCATTCCCGGCTCCATGGTGTAAAGCCCAGGAGAGCGTGCAATCCAATCCATGAACGGCTGCCAGATTTTCTGTCCTTCGCTTGTGCTCAATCCCAAAGAGACCATGCTTACTCCGAGCACATTGTCCGGCCGGATTTGCACCGACTCACCCCAGTGATCGTTGAAGAGATTGTCGCGGTAAAATGCCACGAAATAGCGGAGTAGTTTGCGATAGGCTTCGGCGGAGGAAGCCTTGACCCGAAAGATCGCGCCGCCGCCAAACTCCGGAATTTCGCGCATGCGCAGAGTCACCTGTGTGACTACGCCGAAAGTGCCGCCGCCTCCGCCCTTGAGGGCCCAAAACAAATCAGGATTGCTGCACGCGTTCGCGATGCGAATTTTTCCATCCGCGGTAACGACTTCGGCTTCGAGCAGACCCGCCGCAGCCGTTCCATAGTGTTTGGAAAAGCTTCCAAACCCACCGCTCTGCACCAGACCGGCAACTCCCACCGTCGCGCATCCGCCTCCCTGGACGTATGCTCCGGTTTTCGTGGTGGCCACGTCATATGCCTGCATCCACATCGCGCCGGAACCGCAGGTAATGGCACGCTGGGCCGCTTGTTTGCCCTGGCATCCTTGCGGAACGAAATTCTCCCGCACAGAGACGTCGTGCATGTGCCGGGTCCAGACCATCAATGAATCGGGTGCGTTCGAGGTGCCTTGATAACTGTGGCCTCCTCCTTTCACCACCAGACGCAAATTCTTCTCCCGCGCAAAGCTTACCGCGGCCGCCACGTGAGATGCGTTCTGGGCGGCAACCGCATAAACGCTGGGCTTTGTGAACCACGCATCCGCCCATCCCAAGGTTTGCGTCAATCCCGGTTGATCGCCGATGTAATAAGGATTTTTGAGATTTGCCAGCAGGTTGCCGCAATCGGCGCCGTTCGCGGCGCGCACGCATGCCTCAATCGGAAATTGCACAGTAAGCAGATTACCGTCAACCGCGTCGTTTAGGCGCTTCCAGTCGGCGTTGGTGGGCCATACGGCATCCGATGGACGACATCTACGAACTACTTTACCGGCAACGAGAGGATGCAGCCATAGCGGCAGAGATGCCGCTAATCCGGCTTTCTTCAGAAATGTTCTGCGATGCATGTGGTTTGAACCGGATTATAACGCACGACCATTGCGGGAAAGATTTCGAAGGCGCGGGTCGATGATGCGGTTCGCCGCTCACCCTTGGGGCATGGAAATGTGCTCATGGATGATCCGCAGCCGACCCTCCGCATCACATTGGAAGACATGCGTCACCCGCGCATTCTTTAGGTGCTCTTCCTGGCTCTTAGTGATGCTGCCGTTCGTCGGCATCTGCTCCGTATGGAAATGCAGGGTGTAGGCGGCAATCGCCGAATTAGAACCGAGCAGGGCCACCTCAATCGGGGAACCGACTTCTACCCTGAGCTTTGTGGTCGCCGCGAGATATTCCCGCTGGCGCCGCATGGAAACCAGCCGGGCAAGTTCCAGCCGCCGGGACGACGAGGTAAAAATGAAGGCTTCTTCCGAATAGGCTTCCTGCTGCTTTTCGGCATCTTTGGCGGCGGTAACGCTCCAATAAGTGCGAACGGCGGACTCAACGTCCTGCTTGGTGGTTTGACTCATAAGAACTGCCATCGGGGTTTGTTTTCTTATAGTCCCGCAATGGGTGAGGAAAATAGAGTACGAAGGTCACCATGGAAGAGGAATCCTTGCAGAGGTTAACGGCTGGCGGCGGGAAACTCGAAACAGGCGGGTTGGACCCTAGTTGTTCGGCACCGAGATATGTTCGTGGACGATTTTCAGCTTCCCGTCCGCGCTCCGCACGAAAATGTGGGTCACACGAGCGTGCTGCAAATGCTCTTCCGCAATCTTCGCCACGCCGTTGTGGACGGCGGACTTTTGTTCGGCATCCAGCTGCATGATATACACCGCCATGGCCGCATCCACGCCAATCAGTTCTACTTCAATGCGCCCAACCTCTACCTTGAGCTTGGTGCCCGTCGACATATACTCGCGCTGCCGGCGCATGAGTACCAGCCGTCCCGGCTCGAGCCGCCGCGACGAAGACGTAAAGACCAGAGCGTTATCGGCATAGCAACCCTGTTGGAGCTCTGCCTGCTTTGAAGTAGAGAGGGTCCAGTAGTTGCGGACCGCGTATTCCACTTCTGCCTTGGTGACTGGCTGACTAGCGATTGGTGAAGGCATAGCGCTCATAGTTAGCATATTCTAATGTAATTTGCCGATTTTGCACCACATTTAGAAAACTTTTACAAAAACCGAACGCCAATTTTCGGCAACATGCGCCGAATCTTTCACCCGTGACCAAGAAGTGCGACAAGGGCATGCTTTGCCGCAAAAAGGTATCAACCGGAAAGCATGGGAAATTATTCCAGCCGCCGCACAAATACTGTGCAGTTCTCATCATTTGTGGATTTTAATCTTTGGGAGCCTTGGCTAAAGCGCCAATCTTTATTTTGTTCCGAAAACAGAACAAACGGGGGGATTACCTTTTAGGGTTGAGCTGATTTCTTGACCAATACGATCTGCCCGCCGTGATATAGGCCATGCTGCACGATGCCGTGAAAGAGGAAATAGAAATCGTACTTTCGGCCAGGCACTATCTCCGTCAGCCGAGCATCGCCAAATTGGCTGACCGCGGAGGCGAGCGCCTCGTTCGTCACAAAAAATCGTTCCAGCGCCTTCTGCCATGAATTGGGACTGCCGTCCCCGATTTTCGGCCAGTCGCCCTCAAAGTCCGAGCTCGGCATGGGCGTGCCCTTGGTCGCGTTGAGCGCCGCAAGTTGCCATGCTTCAATATGCAGCACCAGTTCCCAAATGGAATGAGCGCCCTGAATAGAATGAGTCTTAGCCTGTTCAGCCGTTATTCCGGATAAGATCTCGCGCAAAGATGGCCCGTGCCAAGCCTTACCTTCATAAGAACGGCGGAGTTGATCGGCAATTCGCAAACATTCGGTATTCATAACGCTCCCTCATCTTAACAATCGGCGGAATCCCGCCAAAGTCATAATCTTAGGTTTCCCTGGCCAAAAACATCACAATACATAAATGTTTCCAGCGAGTTGAACGATTCAAAAAATCTGCGCTTTCAGTTCAGATCAAACGCTACAACCACTGTCGCGGAAATAGTCTGCTGCCCGGCGGAGGTTGAGGGCCCTGCTGGTCTTCTTCTCAGACCTTCAAAAATAGCATTGCTTGCAAAACCCGCGGTCGGAGAATTGAGTTCGGGCACCTCGTCAATCAAACGCGCCTTGCCAATCTCCTGCCCCAGGGCCTTCGCCAGAGCCTCCGCCTTTTCTCGCGCCGCCTTTACTGCAAGCTCGCGCGCCTGGTCGCGATACTTCCTTGGCTCACTGGTTTGGTACGTAATTGAGTTGATCTGATTCCCACCGGCGCCGATGAGCGACTCCAAGATTTGGTCGAGCTTGGAGAGATCTCTCACCGTCACGGACATGGTTTGTTGCGCCGAAAAGTAGTTCACGCGCACCTTCTTCTCATAGCGAACCTCCGGCTGCAACGACAAATAGGTGGTCTGAATATCCTTTTCATCGACGCCATTGGCGTACAGGCTCCCTAGGAGCTTGCGAGCAACGGCATCCTCGGCACGCTTTGCGGCTCCGGCCGTCGGGCCTTCCTTCTCGACTCCTAACTCCACCACCGCCCGATCCGGAACGACTTTGACCTCACCCGTTCCCGTGGTACGCACGGTCTTAGGCGACTGCCTGTCTTCATCGTGGTTCTGGGCGGCGGCGGTGAGGGTGAGAACGAGCAAGGCGACGGCGAACCGAAGCATTTTCATAAGGATGTTTCCTTCCTTTCATTACCGAATGAGCGATATTCTTGAGAACGGCAAACAGCCGCCCATCTTGCAAAAAACCCATCGCATTTGAGCTGTAGCGCGCACTATCCCGCTCAAGAGAATGGGGTTAGCCGATTCAGCCCTCCGTCGTTGCTAAAATTCGATGGAGCGTAAAATAAGAAACGGTGATGTTTGCGTTACATTTTCATCGCCTCCAGCATGGGTTGCGATAAGGAGCTGCCAGATGGAACACTTCAATCGAATCACTACCGACATTACTCGGATGAATGGGGAACCTTGCATACGCGGCCTTCGGCTTACTGTTCGCCGTGTGCTTGAGGCACTAGCCACCTATCCCGATCGGGCTGAACTGAAACGCGAGTACCCGGAGCTTGAGGACGAAGATATACGACAGGCATTGGCATTTGCTGCCGCCTTAGTAGATGACCAGGTTGTTCCCCTCCCACCGATGCAATGAGACTTCTACTCGACCAGGGTCTACCCCGTTCAACTGTACTTTACCTTCACAACCATGGAATTGACGCCGTCCACGTCGGCGAGCGCGGATTGGCGACCGCCAGTGACGCTGCAATTCTGGATCTTGGCCGGCAGACCGGCATGGTGGTTGTCACACTGGATGCAGATTTCCACGCGCTTCTTGCGCTTTCTGGTCTTAGCCGGCCTTCGGTAATTCGTATTCGAATCGAAGGCTTGCGAGGTGAAGATCTCGCCCGACTGCTAGCCAAGGTATTACCAATTTGCAACAATGACCTTCTCCAAGGAGCGATGGTCTCTGTGACCGAAAATGGAATCAGGATTCGTCGGCTCCCGGCTTCCTATTAGGTAGCTTGGAAATCGTTTCAATCGTTTGACGTCACGGCTTCCTCTAGGGGAATGCTCATTCGATGAATATCCCGGTGTTTCTAAATCGTCAAAATTGCCCATCAACAAAGCGCCATAAGTGAAAAAAGCCCCGCCACATGGGACGGGGCCATCATCTCAGCGGAATCGCGATTCCTGCTCTAAACTACTCCGTACTTCCCTGTTTCAATCAGACGGGTTGCGATCTGCTGGCAAAGCCCGATGGTGTTAAACGGCTCGAACTTGAACAACCGGCGCAGGATCACCAGTTGTGTCCGCAGCATGTCACCCTCGGCAATCGCCGCCACGACTTTCCTTGCCGCCGCTTCGATCTTGTCGAACGAGCGGGTGAGGGCCACCTGCGTTAGCGCCTGAGCCAGATGCGTTCTGGATTCACCTTCGTGATCGATCAACTTCAAGGTGCGGAGAATCACAGACTCCATCGCGTAGGTTTCCATCACCATATCGGCAATGGCAGCCAGGATCTCCTGCTGTTCGGAGATCTCGTTCATGTATTTCTGCGCCGCCGCTCCGGCCAACATCAGGCAGGCTTTTTTCACGTTGGCAAGTAGAGTGCGCTCGGCAGCCAAAGGCCCTTCCAACGGATCGGAAGATGCAGGTCCGGACATGATCTCATCCGTGAGCCGCTTGATGGCCGGAAGCAGTGCAAGCTGTCCGCTCATGGCCCGCTTCAGCATCATGCCGGTAATGAGCATGCGGTTGATCTCATTGGTGCCTTCAAAGA
>DATGIO010000163.1:0-16478 GCA_035295685.1 Candidatus Angelobacter sp. | reverse complement strand
CTTCAGGACATTCGCTTTGGACTGCGCATGTTTGCAAAGTCACCGACGACCACCGCAATCCTGGTCGTCACCCTGGCGCTGGGCATCGGGGCCAATACCGCAGTCTTTACTCTTATCAACGGCGTGATGCTGCGCTCGTTGCCAGTGAGCCATCCTGAGCAGATTTATTTTTTCGGAGCCGACACCTCATCCGGCACTCATAGCGGAAACGCCCTCACAGGAGCAGTAAGCCTGTATTCCTATCCTGCGTTCGAGCAGTTCCGCGAACGGAACCGCTCCGCCTTTGACGGCCTGACGGCTATGTCCAGCCCCCAAAATGATATCCACGTATCGGACCCTGCTTCCAACGAGCGGCCGCGCAGGTTTTTGGGGAGCCTGGTGGACGGCGATTTTTTTCGCGTGCTGGGCGTGAACGCTCTGGTGGGAAGGATGCTGGTTGCGGAAGACGACCGGCCTGACAGCCCCGCTGTGACTGTGATCAGCTATCGCTATTGGAACCAAAGTCTGGGACGCGATTCGCAGATCGCGGGGAAAAAGCTCCTGATCAACGGCGCCTCGTTCACGGTTGTGGGGGTGACTCCGCCAGAGTTTTACGGCGTGAAGCTGAATAATCCCCCGGATTTCTGGTTTCCGCTCAACCAACAATCTTTTCTGATCGAGAGCACGGCAGCGAACAGGAATGGTTCTTCGAACTGGCTGAAGGCCGAAGACGTTCAGTGGCTCGATGTACTGGGCAGGCTGAAGCCGGAAGCGAATCCTCGCGCTACCTCATCCGTGCTGAGCTCCCAACTCCAACAGATGATCTCTGGCCTTGAGGGAAGCAGTCCTTCGCCGGAGAGAGCGCAACAGATCCGTGAAACTCGAGTCGAGCTAGTCCCCGGCTCCCGAGGCCTTTCCCGTCTGCGCGCTCGCTTTTCCCCACGCTTCGAAATCCTTGCCGTGCTGGTGATCCTGGTGCTGATGATCGCGTGCTTGAACACTGCCAATTTGCTGCTGGCGCGGGCGACGGCACGAGAGCCTGAGATCGCAGTCCGTCTGGCCATGGGGGCCGGACGACGCCGCGTGGTGCGCCAACTGCTGACGGAGAGCATGTTACTGGCCGGTTTGGGCGGGCTCGCCGGTTTCGCTCTTGCAGTGTGGGTCACCAAGCTGCTCTCCACCATGGTGCTTGGAAACGCCTCTACGCTCCCTTTCTTCAGTTTCAAGCCGGACTTGCAAGTGTTCTTTTTCACTTTCAGTGTGGCGCTGATTACCGGAGCCCTGTTTGGGCTGGCTCCAGCCTATCGCGGCACACGCGTTGACCTGAATCGTGTCTTGAAGGATGAATTCCGCAGCGGCGGAAGTTTCAGAGCGTCGATCCTTACGCCAGCCAAACTGCTGGTGAGCACCCAAGTGGTGGTTTCACTCACGCTACTGCTGATGGCCGGACTGTTCGTGGGCAGCCTGCGCAAGCTGGAGCAGCAGGACCTGGGCTTTGTTCCGGAACGGGTGCTTATCTGCCGCCTGGACCTGGAGGCCGCGGGGTATAAGGCGGCGCAACTCCCGGAACTCTATTCGCGATTGATCGATCGCGTGCTCGCGCTTCCCGGGGTCCGCTCGGCAGCGCTCGCGGATGCCGGAGCGCTCAGCGGCAGTAACTCAACCTCAAACATTTCTATTGAGGGCTACACGCCTAAGCCGAAGGAGAACATGACCATTCAGCATCGGCATGTGACGGGGGATTATGTGGCGACCAACGGCATGATTCTCCTGGTCGGCCGCGACATAAGCGGCGACGATCGACAGGAGACTCCTCACGTTGCAGTCGTCAACCAGGCTTTCGTCGAGCGGTACTTTCCGGGACAGGATCCCATCGGTCATAGCTTTGGGCTGGGTGCGCCATTTAATCCCGCCACCGGGATGAAGATCGTGGGCGTGGTGAAGAATTCAAAATATAACTCGCTGGATGAAAAGACGCTGCCCCTGGCGTTCATTCCTCTGCTCCAGGATCCTTTCGACAATCAGGGCGAGAAGAAAGACCGTCCCTACCAATACGGGAACGAGCTGAACTTGCGCGCAGCGGGTGATCCCAGCGTGCTGTCCGAGGCGCTGCGGCATGCGGTTGCCGATGTCGATCGCAACATAGCCGTGTCAAGTATCAGGACGCTGATCGAGCGCATCAACGACTCCACCCACGACGCCCGGGCGATTGCGCAACTCTCCGGGTTTTTCGCCGCGTTTGCCTTGTTGCTTAGCGCCATCGGGCTTTACGGGGTGATGGCCTACAGCGTATCCCGCCGTACGCGCGAGATCGGCATCCGCATCGCCATTGGCGCACAGCGCCGCACGGTGCTGCGGATGGTGATGCGCGAGTCGTTGCTGGTGGTCGTGATCGGGGTGGCTGTGGGAATTCCCGCTGCCCTGGGCATGGGACACTTTATCTCGAGCCAGCTTTTTGGCCTTTCGCCGCGCGATCCGCTCACGTTGGCGGCAGCAGCCGTGCTCCTGCTGACTGCTTCGGCGATCGCGAGCTATCTGCCAGCACGACGCGCCGCGGAGATTGATCCTATGGTCGCCCTGAGATACGAGTAGACATTTTCGCGGGGTAAGTCGGGGTGGAAAACGCCGAGTGAGATGCCTTGGAGCACAAAATGAGAACAAAGTTCTCATTTGTGCTCCACGGCATGAAATTTATTGCACGCGCTTAACGTGGCCATCAATGGCCACTCTTCCACAGTTGTGCCAGCTTCATCGCCAGCCTGATTTATCGAGGAGTCAAGGAGCACGCGAGCCGTGAGACAAATCTTCGAGACGGCATAAACGGTCAACATTTCTTTCATGCGATTGCCCTTGCCCGCATTGATCCAGGGCAATAGCTTAAAAATGCTGTGGGTGATTCCGCGCTTTTTTGAAATGCTCCTCGCAAAATCCGCGATGTGGATTGAGCGGGGATTCCTCTGCCGTGCCGCTGGCACTCGGTCCTTTGTTGTGCTTGTACCCACGTCTTCGCTTCGCTCGACATGGGCTACCCTCTGGTCGCGCCGCTGGCGCTCGGGGCATTCACAGGGAAAGTAGAAGAGTGGCCCGATTGCTTTTTCATTGTCCGTACATACAGGAATCAAATCACCGTGCGGCTTTCCGGTCTACATGCGTCCTCCGCAGGTGGATGAACTTCTAACGCCAGAATTCCGGGTTTTGACGGAAATTCCTGTACCGTGCCTCTGGCACTCTATCTTTGGGGTTCAGTGTACCCACGGCGTCGCTGCGCTTTGCCGTGAGCTTATTTCTGTTGGCGCGCCGCTGGCGCTCGGGGCATTGCATGAGACGCTCAATTGCCCAACCTGTGATTTTCTTGGTTGGGCCGCAGCAGCCTGATTTGTATAGCGCCAGCTTCATCGCCAGCCCTGATTTATCGAAGAGCTGAAGGAGCACGCGAGCCGTGAGACAAATTTCGAGACGGTACAAACGGTTAACATTTCTCTCATACGCTTGCCTGCCCGCATCAATCGGATGCGATCGCGCCTGCTCGCGCGAATGCTACAATAAAAAGACCGCATGCCTGTTGAGAAAACCACAGTAAACCTTCCGCAGCAGACTCTGGCAGAGCAGGGCGAGCCCCTGAAAGTCGGCTTTGTCAGCCTGGGGTGTCCTAAGAACCTCGTCGATAGCGAGGTCATGATGGGACTGCTCCAAAGCGGCGGTGCGCAGATGACCGCCCGTGCGGAAGAAGCCGACGTCATTGTGGTGAATACCTGCTCGTTCATAGATACAGCCAAGCAGGAATCGGTCGATACGATTCTGGAAATGGCGCGGCACAAGACCGAAGGCCGGGCAAAAAAACTGGTAGTGGCGGGCTGCCTCGTGGAGCGCTATCGCGACGAGATCCGCAAGAATATTCCTGAAGTAGACGCGGTTGTGGGTACCGGCGAACTGGAAGGCATTCTGGCTGCTGCAGGAGTTACGCCATTGGCCGCTCCCGCTGAGGCTTCTCCTTTTGTTATTCTCGGTTCTGCATCCGGGCTTAGTTCTGCATCCGCACTCCATTCGGCTCCCCCGCTCAATTCTTCATCCGCGAGTCAGTCGCTTAAATCGGGAGTAGGGTCGCGTCCGGAAGGAGAGTTGCGTGAGTCGCAGGGGCGCTTCTCGCGAGTGGAGTGGGATGGCGCAATCGCCAGCCTGCCCAATTATCTTTACAACGAAAATACGCCTCGCGTCCTGGCGACTCCCAAAGCTTCCGCGTATATCAAGATTGCAGAGGGCTGCGATCACCCATGCGGGTTCTGCGTGATTCCCCAGCTTCGCGGGAAGTTTCGTTCGCGGCATTTTGAGTCGGTGGTTGCTGAAGCAACCCGCCTGGCCGCAGGCGGTGTGCGTGAAATTACGCTCATTGGGCAGGATACAACCTGCTACGGCGAGGATCTTGGCATAAAAGACGGCTTGGCCTTGCTGTTGGAGCGGCTCGCGCAAGTCGAAGACCTGCGCTGGGTTCGATTTCTCTACGCCTATCCCAACAAGGTCACGGGCAAGTTACTCGACACGTTAGCCTCCAGCGAGAAAATCTGCTCGTATATCGACGTGCCCTTGCAGCACGCTTCGGCCTCGGTGCTCAAACGGATGAAGCGCGGCGCCAACGCCGATATCTTTCTCAAATCCATTGAAAAGATGCGGGGAGCGGTTCCCGGTCTCACGCTACGCACCTCCTTTATTGTCGGTTTCCCGGGCGAGACCGAAGAGGACTTTAATGAGTTGTGCGATTTTGTAAAGGCGGCACAGTTCGATTGGATGGGCGTATTCAGCTACTCCGATGAGGAGGGCTCGGCGGCCTACCGCCTAGAAGACAAAGTTTCCCGGCGTGAAATCGAGCGCCGCCGCCGCAAGTTGATGCAGGTGCAGCGGCAAATCAGCAAGAAGAGCAAGAAGAAGCTCTTGGGACGGCAGTTTGATGTTCTCGCACTTGGCCCCTCGGAGGAAACAGATCTCCTATGGGAGGGAAGGACGGCCATGCACGCGCCGGAGATCGACGGTAAGTTGTACATCAACGACTTTGCCGATCTCGAACCGGAAGCCGGTATGTTCTACCGTTGCGAGATTACGGAAGCCCACGATTACGATCTGGTGGCTCGTATTGTCTGATCAGGGAACGAATGACGCAACCGAAATCAATTCGCTGTCCAAGCTGCCGCGCTGTGGTTCACGCAGCCGATGCGGATTTTCCCTTCTGCAGCGACCGCTGCCGCTTGATCGATCTGGGAAAATGGGCCAGCGGGGGCTACGTGATTTCCACCCCCATTATCGATCCGGAAGAGCTTGAGAGTCTTCGCCAAAAAGAGCAGCAGAGCTCGCGTGACCCGAACGACGACCTTCCATCCCATAAAACGCAATAGTGCCGGAACGCAATCACGCTGGCATAGAATAGTGCGCTGCCCGAAATGGCGGATGACGTAATGAGTCTCACAATGCAAAATCTCTCAGGCAGATGACGACCGGATCGGGTTCCGCTTCTACGCCGTCCAACACGCGCTCACGGCTACCATGGCTGATCGCCACATTTTTTGGCGTGGGATTCCTGCGTCCCGGACCGGGGACCTATGCTTCGGGAATCACCGTGCTCCTCTGGTGGGCGGCCAGCCGCTTTGTTGGCCAAAGTTGGCTCCTGCCTGTGGAGATCCTAGCGGCGGCCGCCGTGACGGTGATCGGTATCAGGCCGTCAACCATCGTGGCGCGTGAGAGTGGACGCGAAGATCCCGGCTTTGTGGTGATTGACGAGGTTGCGGGACAGCTGATCGCGCTCATTGGCGCCCCGCTCGGTTGGAAATACTTTTTGGCGAGTTTTATACTCTTCCGTGGGTTCGATATAGCCAAACCGTTCCCCTTGCGCCGCCTGGAGTCGCTGCCGGAAGGAATCGGCATCATGATGGACGACGTGGGAGCGGGAATATACGCTTTGATTCTGCTTCAACTTTGGTTGCATCTAATGATTCGTTAATTTGGTGATTCGTTAATTTTGGTGGTTCGGTAATTTGGTTCGTTAAATTCATGGGAATCTCCGACACATTGTTGGGCAAGAAGAACGTAAATGGCCATCCGTACATTGAGACCATTGAGCCAGGGGCCTCTCTTCCTGGCGGCGAGGTTCGTATTATCGGAAAAGGCCTCAAGCCGCCTCAGTTGTCTCGTCCCGAGGTGAACTTTAGCGGAGTGCGCGGCTCGATCGTGATCAGTTCCGATGACTTTCTGGTGGCCCGTGTTCCTTTTGGAGCGCATTCAGGGCAGGTCGTGATTCAAACCAATGGGCACACCAGCAATGGACACGACATGAAGATCGCTCAGCCCATCGCCGAGAACCTGCACCCGGTTGCGAATCCCGCCTTGGATCTAGAGGGCAACGTCTACGTGACCTTTTCGGGAGGCCGCGGCCAGAAGGTTCCTGTCTCCATTTACAAGATCGACACGAGTTACACCGTCAAGCCCTTTCTTTCCGACCTCATGAATGCCACCGGCATTGCCTTCGATGCCGAAGGGCAGATGTACGTTTCGTCGCGCTATGAAGGCGCTGTTTATCGGGTTGCGCCGAACGGCACTATGACCACCTACGCCGAGGGCATGGGCGTGGCTACCGGCATTGCGTTCGACCGGGAGCAGAACCTCTATGTCGGCGATCGCAGCGGAACCATCTGGCGCATTGCCAAAGACCGGCAGATCTTCGTTTTTGCCACTTTAGAACCGAGCGTGGCGGCGTATCACCTGGCCTTCTCTCCAAGTGGAACTCTGTATGTGAGCGGCCCGACTACCTCGAGCTTCGATGCGGTCTATGCGGTGGATCCGCACGGCTCTGTGGCAACGTTCTATCGTGGACTGGGCAGACCGCAGGGCTTAGCCTTCGATGCCAACGGCAATCTTTATGTGGCTGCTTCGCTGGCAGGCAAGCGGGGCATTGTTCGCATTACGCCGGACAAGAAAGCTTCGCTGGTAGTGGCCGGACAAAGTCTCGTGGGGCTGGCCTTTACCCGTACCGGCGGCGCCATGCTGGCGACCACCAATGCCGTTTTCCATCTTACCTGGGGCATTCCCGCGCTCCCGCTGGTTTAAACTTCTTGGTGTGAATGCTGAAACGATCGCGGTCGGCACCGAGCTTCTGACGCCTTTTCGCCAGGACACGAATTCTCTCTTTCTTACCTCCAAGCTCAACGAACTCGGCATATCGGTAGATTTCAAGACCGTGGTCGGCGACCGCCGGGCCGATCTGGTGAATGCGCTCCAGGTGGCGTTGGCGCGCGCGGATATTGTGATCTTTATGGGTGGTCTCGGCCCCACCGAAGACGACCTTACGCGCGAGGCGGTGGCCGAGGCTATGCATGTGGAGCTGACCCGCAGCCCGGAACTAGTCACCAGGCTGGAGGAGATGTTTGCCGCTCGAAAAATGAAGATGGCGGAAAACAATCTCCGCCAGGCAGATGTAATTGCGGGCGCCGAAGTGCTGCTTAACTCGCGCGGCAGCGCTCCAGGGCAGTTTTTGTATGTAGTGATGGAGGGCAAATCCAAGGCAATCGTTTTGCTGCCGGGGCCTCCTCATGAGCTCTTTGCCATGTTTGAAGGGCAGTGCATCGAGCGCCTGCGGAAGATCGCGCCGCAAAGGCACATTGCCGTGCGCGTGCTGAAAATCGCCATGGTTCCGGAGTCGCATGCCGACAAGCGGGCTGCTGCCATCTACACGCACCATGCCGATGTGGAAACCACCATCCTTGCGGGGACTCCGGGCGAGGTGCAACTACATCTGCGCGCGCAGGCGGAATCCCTCGAAGAAGCCCGCAACAGGGTCGATACTCTTACCTCGCTTCTGGAAGACGAATTTGAGGACACGGTATTCTCCGCGCAGGGCGAGAGCCTGGAGCAGATTGTGGGCTACTACCTGCAAATGCGTGGAGCCACATTGGCGGTAGCGGAGTCGTGCACCGGCGGCCTCTTGGCGGAACGGTTGACCTCGGTTCCCGGCAGTTCGCGGTATTTCTTAGGCGGAGCGGTGGTCTATCACAACGCCTTGAAAACCATGCTGGCCGGTGTGCCGCCGCTCATGATTCAGGAGCACGGCGCGGTCAGCCGCGAGGTTGCGGCGGCCCTGGCCGAGGGCATTCGCGACCGCTGTAAGTCCACGATTGGAGTCGGCATCACTGGAATCGCGGGACCGGGCGGAGGCAGCGAAGAAAAGCCCGTGGGACTTGTTTTCCACGCCGTTGCCGACGACTCCAGCACAGAGGTTGTGGAGCGCCAATATCCCGGCGACCGCGACCGCATCCGCAATTGGGCGGCGCAACAGGCGCTGGATATGATCCGCCGTAAGCTCATGTAGCCATGCGCGTCTTTGTCGGGCTCGATATCCCCACCGAAATTCGTGAGCGCATTTCAGCCTATATGGAACATGCCCGTGTTTTTGCGCCCGAGGCCCGCTGGGTTCGGCCCGAATCGCTGCACGTCACGCTGAAATTCATTGGCGAAGTTTCAGAGGTTCGCGTGGAACACATCAAGCGTGCTCTGCTTCCGATTCAGGCTCAGCCCCTGACGATTGAGTTTAAAGACTCAGGTTTTTTCCCCGACTTCAAGAACGCGCGAGTCTTCAATGCGAGGGTCTTCTGGATCGGCGTTCATGCCTCCGATGCTCTTGCTCAGCTTGCCGCGACCGTGGATACCGCCCTTGTCGAACTGGGGCTGCCTCGCGAAGAGAAAGCCTTCCATCCGCATCTGACCCTGGCTCGTGCGCCACAGGAGCGGACACGGAACCAGTGCTTTCAACAGCTCCAGCAGCACATCCACCCGGATGAAACGCTCTCGTTCGGTACAATGACGGCAAAGGAATTTTTCCTTTTCAAGAGCGAATTGCTGCGCGGCGGGGCGCGCTATACCAAGGTGGAACGGTTTCCTCTGGCTTGAAAAGCGCCTGGTTTGAATGCGCGAAGTATCGGTTTGAAATTCTGAAGACGGCATGGATTGTTTCAGCGTTTCATTTGTTCTAGTGTTTCGTTTACAAGGAGATGAGAACTGCCTTATCCCTACATCATTGTGAGCGCGGCCGCGTATCTGCTGGGTTCCATACCGTTCGGCTATCTCCTTGTTAAAACCTTTCGTGGGCAGGATATCCGGCTTTCCGGCAGCGGGAACATCGGGGCGACCAACGTCGTGCGATCAGGGGCCAAAGGCCTGGGCGTGGCTACGCTCACCCTCGATGCTCTTAAAGGACTGTTAGCGGTTTGGATTGCCGCAGCTATTGCGAACTCTTCTTATCCTGCGTGTGCCAACGGCGCGGCTTGTATCCCTCGGGCACGGCTCATGGCGTTTGCCGCCTTGGTGGCGGTTCTCGGCCACATGTTTCCGATGTGGCTCAAGTTCAAAGGAGGCAAGGGAGTCGCCACCGCCATCGGCGCGTTTGCGCTCCTTTTTCCTAAGTCGCTGCTGGTGGTTGTCGTGTTGTTTTTTGTGGTTGTTGCTTTTACGCGCTTCATCTCTTTGGGGTCCATCCTTGCAGCGCTGGTTTTTCCCCTAGCCGCATCGCTCGTAGAGCATGCTCCGTGGCAAGGTTTGTTGTTCGTGTCACTTATCTCCACATTGATTGTGGTCAAGCATCACCAGAATATTCGGCGTTTGCTTGCCGGAAATGAAAATCGTTTCGGCGTGAAGTCGACGGCTCCGGGGGAACGGAGTTGAGCCGGATCGCCATTATCGGAGCGGGCGCCTGGGGAACCGCATTGGCGATGGTCGTGGGCCGCCGTGGCAATCACGAGGTACGCTTGTGGGCATTTGAGAAGGACGTTTGCGCCGGTATCGAATCTTCCCGTGTGAACCATCTCTTCCTACCGGGGTTCACGATTCCACCTACGGTTCGCGCCAGCAACGATCTCAGGGATGCGCTGGCCGGCGCCGAGATTGTGGTGAGCGTGATGCCTTCGCACCACTGCCGCCGTGTTTTTGAGCACATGGCGCAATGGCTACTGCCGCACATGCTGTTTGTGAGCGCGGCCAAAGGCATTGAGAACGACACGCTACTGCGCATGAGTGAGGTTATTCAAGAGGTGGTGGAGCGTTTTTGCGGATTCGCCCCCAGGGTGGGCGCGATCAGCGGCCCCTCGTTTGCGGTGGAAGTTGCGAAGGGCGATCCGGCGGCGCTTACGATTGCCTCCGCCGATGCCGCGCTGGCCTCCGTGGTGCAGCGAGATTTCAGCGATCCGAACTTCCGCATTTACCTGAACGATGACTTGATTGGGGTGGAACTGGGTGGCGCTTTGAAGAACGTTATCGCCATCGCAGCGGGTGTGTGCCACGGCCTCGAGCTTGGACACAATACGGTGGCTGCGCTGATCACGCGCGGGCTCGCGGAAATTGCCCGCCTCGCTGCTGCCTGTGGCGCGAAGCCCCAAACCATGTCCGGGCTTGCGGGCATGGGCGATCTTGTGCTGACCTGCACAGGCGGACTCTCCCGCAACCGCAGCGTGGGCGTCGCCCTTGGGCAAGGGCAGCCCCTTCAGCAGATCATTACCGGAATGCACGGCATGGTGGCCGAAGGCGTACTGACCACGAATGCCGCCGTGGGCCTGGCGAAAAAACACTCCGTGGAGATGCCGATCACTGAGCAGATGTACGCGATTTTGCATGACGGCAAGCCGGCTCGCGACGCGATTCGCACTTTGATGATGCGGCCTGGCAAAGCCGAAGATCGATTTTAAAGAGCCTGCTTCGCATCTTCTTATCGCACGTTCTGGGCATGGGGCGACTATTCCAATGGTCAATCAATAAGGCCAATGGATGAAATCGAAACCTACCCTTTGCTGCGAGCGCAAAACCCAAAGCGCGCTCTCCGCAAAGGATGGGGCAGGCCTTGTTCGCACCCTTGTTCGCTTGTGGAATCAATGGGGCCTTTCTGAGTCCCCTCTTCTGCAAGAATCGAAATCACGATTGCCCTGCCAAATACCCACCCCAAATCTTGCAGAATTCTAAGTTCC
The DNA here is from genome assembly GCA_035295685.1 of Candidatus Angelobacter sp. GTDB lineage: Bacteria > Acidobacteriota > Terriglobia > Terriglobales > Acidobacteriaceae > Angelobacter. Next base: position 5,511 of record DATGIO010000163.1, on the reverse strand, counting down.
CTTAGCCTAGAGCATCTTATTGGTACTTCAGTAATGGTGATCTAGGGCGATTCTCCATTTAGAGTTTTGTAGGCTTAGGAATTACAATCCAAAGCGTCTTTGGCCTGTGGCCCGTATGAAGCTCCTACCAAACAGAATTCCGATTCTCTACCTGATTCTGATGGTGCTGATCGCTGTGGCGGTCCTGCCGCTTTATTTCTATGCCACCAAGGTCGCGGGCATGAATCGCGAGGCCCTTCAGCATAGCGAAAAGTTGTTTCAGAACATGGTGACCAGTTCGCTGGCACAGGACATTTCGCAGCGTGAGCGGGACATTCAATCGACCCTGGCGAGCCTGACCTATTCGGTCCAAGTAGCCAGCGGAGGAGACCTGAGCGGTCTCCATGTGCAAGCACCGGAGATTCGCGCGCTTCTGCAAAACTATATCGAAAACGACCCGAATGTGCCTTACGCCAGCCTGGTTAACGCGCAGGGACACTACATGTCCGTGGGCACCATCGCTCCCGATGAGTTCTTGCGCAAGGAGCTGGAGCGCGGTTTGGCGGCGGCCCATGATGGACGCACCTACACCGGGGATGCCATCTCGGTTGGCACAGGTAAGGACACGCGCACGGTCATGGTGTTCAGCCATCCTATCGGCAGCGTCGACGCCTACCTGGGTTCGCTGGAGTTGATCGTTGATCTTCAATTCCTGGTGAGAAGGCTACGGGAAGCGCGGGACAAGGGCCTGGACACATTCGTGGTGGACCACTCCGGGCGCATGGTTGCCTCTGCCGGCAATAAGTATGCCACCGGCCAGGACATGAGCAACAACGAGTTGGTGAAGGGCTTCAAGGAGCAGAGCAGCAACCTGATGGTTTCTGTAACCAACGAGTTCGTGCTTGCCGATGGCAAGAATAAAGTCCCCATGCTTGGCACCTACGATCCCGTTCCGGGGCTTGGCTGGGCGGTCGTAGCGGAAAAGCCGCAGACGGAAGCTTATAGCGACGTGTTTGACATTCAGCGCGCGGCATTGTCGTTCGCCCTGCTCTCGATCGGAGCAAGTATCTTCGTATCGATTTTCTTTGCGCGCCGCCTCACCACGCCGATTCAAGTGCTGGCCGAGTCGAGCCGCGCAATCGCCGGTGGAGATTTCTCCAGGCGCGTCCAATTGAAGAGCCATACGGAAATTGGTGAACTTGCGCAAACCTTCAACAGCATGACCGACGATCTGGAGCGCTTCGTCTTCGATCTGCGGAAAGCTGCTGAAGAAAACCGTGCGCTCTTCCTCAGCTCCATTCAAATGCTGGCGGGCGCAGTCGACGAAAAAGATCCCTACACCAAGGGCCATTCCGATCGGGTAACGCGCTACTCCATCATTATTGCCGGTGAGATGGGGCTGAAAAACGAGGAGATCGAAAAGATCAGGATTTCCGCTCTTTTGCATGATGTGGGCAAAATCGGCATTGAAGACCGCATTCTGAAAAAGCCGGGCGCGCTCACTCCGGAAGAGTTTGAGATTATGAAGACCCACACCACCAAGGGCGCCGCGATCCTGCGCCCGGTCGAGATGCTGCGGGAGATGATTCCTGGAATCGAGCTGCATCACGAATCCCTGGATGGGCGTGGATATCCGTTCGGACTCAAAGGCGACCAGCTTCCCCTGATGCCCCGCATTATCATGGTGGCCGATACCTTTGACGCCATGACCACAAACCGGCCCTATCAGGCCGCCATGGACCCGGAGTACGTTACTCGCATCATCAACTCGTTGGCGGGCACCAAGTTCGATCCCTATGTTGTTGGGGCTATGACAAAGGTGTTTGAGTCCGGAAAGTTGCGCGTCCAGCGGGCGGCCACGCTCACCCCGCAACAGGCTGCCGCCGCCGCTGACAGTCCTGCCGAAGCTGTTAAAGCCTGAAGACTCAAGACGAAGTTCCTGGGCACTAAGACAACCTTGGATCGCAATAAGGGCCATTCTGCTGTTGAACGAGACAAGATCCTTCCGCGAACTCCGGCCACAACCTTCTTCTGCATCTCTAAACATTGGGCCTATCTGACATTGCTGTTCTCGAACTACTCTGCGACTGTGGCTTTCTCCCTCTTCCTGGATAATATTCTCCTGGATCGATAACATTCCGGCTTAAAGGGCAATTTTTCAGCGATAGAATATTCGCGTAGGACGATTGAACTTGTAAGGAGAAAGAAATGCCCTATAGTCCTTTGCTAGTAAAACCCATGCGCGAAGAACTAACAGAAATCGGATTCAAGGAGCTACTTACCGCCCAGGATGTGGAGGCTGCCTTGAATGATCACAATGGAACGGTGCTGCTTGCCATCAATTCCGTTTGTGGCTGTGCCGCCGGTATGGCCCGGCCAGGGGCGCGGTTGGCGCTCGAGAACGCAACCAACAAGCCGGATCGCCTTTTGGCGGTCTTTGCCGGACAGGATCTCGAAGCAACCGCCAGAGCCCGTAACTATTTCGCCGATATCCCTCCATCGTCTCCTTCGTTTGCTTTTTTCAAGGATGGCGAGCTGGTCTACTTCATCCCCAGGCATCGCATCGAAGGCCGGGACGCCCAAGCAGTTAGCGCCGATCTGGCGGCAGTGTTTGATGAGTTCTGCTCTTCCGCAGCCGCCTAAAAACCAGTGACGGCGCGAGTTTATTGAAAACATGCGAACGCCAAAACCTTCAGGTCAAAAGTAAAAGATCAGGGATTACGGCGTTCGCATCCATTCAGCTCTTCTAAAATGAAATATGCGCTGAACCAGTGCGGTAATAGAAGAGCTAACCTTCCAACCATCTGCTTTGAAGACGAAAAACAGTATGGGATTTGCCCTCTAAATTCACCTCTACGGCGTTGCTTGAGCGCTACTCTGGCATCCCTAACCCGCATTCTCTAATCCCGTTATAATCAAAGGTTGATGCCTGCGCCGTTGCGTATCGCGAAGATAAGAAGATAACCGATGATTCAGACCCTCTTTGGCACTCCCGAGCCTACCTTCTTAGAAAAAATGAAGGAGGCGGTCACTCGCACTCGCGAAAACCTGAATGAAAAGATCGACCAGATTACCGCGTTCACGAAAGAGATTGACCGCAGTACCCTGGACGATCTGGAAGCGATTCTGATTACCGCCGATCTTGGAACGAAGACAACCACCGAAATACTCTCGAAGCTCCGGGAGCGCGCCGATCGCAAGCAGATCAAAGATGTGTCGGAGTTGAAGCGGTTGATTCGGGAGCAGATTCTGGAGATTTTGAATGCCTCGTCGTGGAAAGCGCCCGATCGCCTCAAGGGCGATCCAGAAGTCATCATGGTGGTGGGCGTGAATGGAACCGGGAAGACCACGACCATCGGCAAGCTCGCCAATGCGCTACGCAGTGAAGGCAAGACCGTTCTTCTGTGCGCGGCAGACACGTTTCGCGCAGCGGCCATCGAACAGCTTGAGGTATGGGGCTCTCGCACGGGAGTGGAAGTCATTAAGACGAAGCCGGGAGGCGATCCGGCGGCGGTGCTCTACGACGCCATGAATGCGGCCAGGGCGCGCCAGACCGATACCGTGATCATCGATACAGCCGGGAGGCTTCACACCAAGACCAACCTGATGGCCGAACTGGAAAAGATGAAAAGGACTGCGCAAAAGTTCATCCTGGGCGCTCCCCATGAGGTGCTGTTGGTGATGGATGCCACTACCGGGCAGAACGGCCTGCAGCAGGCGCGGCAATTCACAGACGCCGCCGGGGTAACCGGAATTGTGCTCACCAAACTCGATGGAACGGCTAAGGGTGGAGTCGTGGTGGCTATCTCCCGGGAACTGGGTTTGCCGGTGCGCTACGTTGGAGTCGGTGAAAAGGCAGGCGACCTTCTGCCCTTTAGTCCGCAGAATTTTGTTGATTCGCTTTTTTCGGCATGATGGTCAGTCCCCAAGACGAACAATTCATACGTCGGGCCTTGGATCTCGCACACAGGGGAATCGCCCTGGCGTCTCCGAATCCGCGGGTGGGCGCTGTGATCGTGGATGCTCACAACGAGATTGTGGGCGAGGGCTCGTATACCTACGCCGGAGTCAAGCATGCCGAGGTGTTGGCCCTCGAACAGGCCGGGGATCGCGCCCGTGGCGCAACCATTTACTTGAACCTGGAGCCACACTGTCATCAGGGCCGCACTCCGCCCTGCACGGACGCCTTGATCGCGGCTGGTATCAAGAGAGTTGTCGCCTCCATGAGCGATCCAAATCCGCTCGTCGCAGGAAAGGGATTCAAGCAACTACGTGAAGCGGGAATTTCTGTGGACGTCGGCCTTTACGAAGCCGAAGCCCGCAAGCTCAATGAAGCTTTTGCGAAATTTACGCGCCACCGGACACCGCTCGTGACCATCAAGTCCGGTATGACGCTCGACGGCAAGATTGCCCCCCCTCCCGGCGAGTCGTCCGACCCTTCGGCGCTGGGCGCTGGCGGAGCCACCGGTGGATGGATTACCAGCCTGGAGGCGCGGGCGCACGTTCAGCAGTTGCGCCACCAGTCCGACGCGATTCTGGTTGGCGTGGGAACGGTGATTGCCGACGATCCTTTGCTGACCGACCGCACGGGCCTGCCCCGGCGGCGGCCCTTGTTGCGGGTGGTGATTGACTCTCGTTTGCGCTTTCCGCTGGACTCCCGTCTGGTCAAGAGCGCGAGCGACGATGTTCTGGTGTTCTGCTCCTTTGCCGAAGAGAAAAAGAAGCGTGTTCTGGAAGAGCATGGTTTGCGCGTCGAGCAGGTTGGCCTGGGCCTGGGCGATGGCCGGCCCGATATTGCGAAAATCGCGCAGCGCCTGGGCGAACTGGAGATTACGAGCCTGCTGATCGAAGGTGGCGCACAGATCAATTGGACGGCGCTGGCCACCGGCATTGTGGATAAGGTTTTTCTCTACTACGCTCCTAAAATATTGGCGGGAACCGGATCGGTGCCCTTTGCCACAGGCGAAGGATTCAGGAAGATTGCCGAGGCCGCGCTGGTGAAAAACATTTCGATCTACCGCTTTGGCGAAGACTTTGCCGTGGAAGGCTATCTGCGCGATCCCTATTCGGACCCGCCAAAGGCTCCATTTCTGATTTCGTAGAACGTGTAAGTCAACGAGCAAACGATGCCGTTGGGCAAGAGAGAATCGGCGAAGAAGGCAGTGAGCGAGGAAAGCGAATGGCAATCATTCAATTTCGTTATGACGTTCCGCTTGAGCAAACTATGGCCTTTGAATCTGTCTATCCCGACTCTGAAAAACTCGATCTTGCCCGGAAGACAAAGTTTCGCGATACACCTGGATCGATTCTTGCTTGGCTGCTCGTGGATGGGGAACTTGCAGGTGAAACGTATGGCATTCCTGCCGAGTCCAGCGAAGGATTGAGGGATCTGACCGCTCATGACAAGAGGACGGCGATCCATTGCTACTCCAACACGATCCTTCCTGCCTTCCAGCACAAGGGATTGGGAACGATTCTTAAGGCTCACTGGCTAGGGCTGGCGGCGGGTAAAGGGTTTGACGGCGTTTACGG
>DATGIO010000162.1:0-33556 GCA_035295685.1 Candidatus Angelobacter sp. | reverse complement strand
GGCAGACGTGGCGCGAAACGCAGGTCTGGAACGGGATGCACATCGGACAGGGCTCGTCTTCTTCCATGAGTTCAGTACTCCATAAGAGGCGGTGGGAGCGGAGCCGAACGGGTCTCTGCACACAGCTGGTCACTGAATGGGTGCCCATGACCAGGCAAATAGTGTCGGCGGGCCAGCCTGCGCTCGCCATTCGGCTCCGGCATATCGATGTTGAATAACTCATGCGATTTCGAGCATTGCCTTATTTGCGGTATTGACTCAGCTACAACCGGAGGTCGCGCCACACTCGCAGCTAAAGCATGATCCGGACCTCCGCATCACCGCGCCGCATTGAGTACAGGCCGGTCCATCGGGACTTTGGCGCGGCTCTCCCGAAGTCATAGCCTTAACCTCGTCAATCGAAAACAAGGATTGCTGCTCACCTTTCAGGAACCTCAATTCGAGCCAGCGGAAAATGTAGTCGGTGAGCGAGTTTGCATATCCGATCTCGGCATTCCCGCTCCAGCCGCTCGGATCGAAGCGCGTGTGGCTGAACTTTTCCACCAGCACACTTAAGGGCACGCCGTGCTGAAGATTGAGCGAGACCGCCGTCGCAAAGGCATCCATCATCCCGGACACGGTTGAGCCCTCTTTGGCAATGCGCAAGAAGATCTCGCCTGGACGCCCATCTTCATAGAGCCCGACCGTCAGGTATCCTTCCTGGCCGCCTACGGAGAAGTGATGCACAACTCCTTTTCGTTCCGCCGGCAGACGCCGCCTGAATGCCGGAGCGAGAACTTCCGCCTCTGCTACGGTTGTGCCGACAGAGAGTGGTTGCGCCTTCTTCGACCGATCCCGATAAATTGCGATGGACTTCAGTCCAAGTTTCCATGCCTCGACATAGATCGAAGCAATCTCCTCCAAGGTCGCCGTCTCAGGCATGTTCACGGTCTTCGAGATGGCTCCGGACAGAAACGGCTGGACGGCTGCCATCATCCGGATATGCCCCATGGGCTGAATGAAGCGCTCGCCCGTGCCCTGGCGAAGCGAGCAGTCGAACACCGGGAGATCTTCCTGCCGAAGATGGGGCGCTCCCTCAATCGAGCCTTCCCGGTCGAGGTATTCGAGAATTTCTCGCGTCTGCTCCTGGGAGTAGCCAAGTTGGCTGAGTGAGATCGAGACGGTACTGTTCACGACCTTCAGAACTCCGCCGCCTGTAAGTTTCTTCTGCTTAATGAGCGCCAGATCAGGCTCGATTCCGGTGGTATCGCAATCCATCACGAACGCGATCGTCCCGGTGGGAGCGAGGACCGTGAGCTGCGCATTACGAACTCCATGCTGCTGAACGCGACCTGCACATGAGGCCCACAGTCTCCGGGCTTCGCCGACCAGCTCTCCATTCAGACGGTTAACGCCGATTTCATCAGCTTTCTGGCGATGAAGATGAATAATGTCCAGAAGGGACTCGTGGTTCTCTTCGTATCGCGGAAACGGACCAATCTCTTTTGCCAACTCCCCCGAGGCCATGAAAGCCTGCGCATGCATGACCGCCGTAATCGATGCCGCATAATCGCGCGCTTCGGCGGAGTCATACGGAACCCCGCTCGCCATGAGCAAAGCGCCGAGATTTGCATAACCCAAACCCAGAGGGCGAAAGTTGTGTGAGTTCTCCGCAATTTTCCAGGTGGGATAGCTAGAGCTATCCACCAGAATGTCCTGGGCAACAATCATGATCCTTACTGCGTGACGGAAACTGGCAACATCAAAACTCCCATCCCCCGCAAGAAACTTCATCAGGTTGAGCGAGGCAAGGTTGCAGGCCGAATCGTCAAGGAACATATACTCGGAGCACGGATTCGAGGCATTGATGCGGCCCGAAGACTTGCAGGGATTCCAGCGATTGATCTCGGAATCGAACTGCATGCCCGGGTCGCCGCACTGCCAGGCGGATTCCGCCATCCTATGCAGCAGATCGGAAGCCTTGTAGGAAGCGACGGCCTCGCCTAAGGTTACAGTTCTGGTAGTCCAGTGCCCGCCATCAACGGCAGCCTGCATGAACTCATCGCTCACGCGCACGCTATGATTGGCATTCTGGAAATCGATCGAGCTATAGGCTTCGCCGTCTACGCCCTCGTCATATCCGGCGCCAATCAGCGCCCAGGCTTTCTTTTCCTCACGCGCTTTGCACTCGATAAATTCAACGATGTCCGGATGATCCACATTCAGGATCACCATCTTGGCTGCCCGCCTAGTCTTTCCTCCGGACTTGATGACACCGGCAAAGGCGTCATATCCGCGCATGAATGACACCGGTCCAGAGGCAGTCCCTCCGCCGCTGAGTGACTCTCTGGAGGAACGGATTGCCGAGAGGTTCGTGCCTGTTCCCGATCCCCACTTGAACAGCATTCCTTCGGTTTGGACCAGCCGCAGGATGCTCTCCATGCTGTCTTCGACGGAGTTGATGAAACACGCCGAGCATTGTGGATGTCGGTACGCCTCCGTCTCCTGTTCGATCGCTCCAGTCTCAAGATTCCAAAACCAGCCGCTTCCCTTCGCGCTTACGCCGTACTTTTGCCACAGACCACAGTTAAACCACACCGGCGAGTTGAAGGACGCCATCTGGGTAACCAGCAGACAGATCAGCTCATCGTGAAAGACATCTGCATCCTGGCGGGTGTGAAAGTACCCCTGACTGACTCCCCATTCTTTGATCGTTTCTGCGACTCGCTCAATCAGTTTGCGCACGCTCGATTCGCGTTCTGGTGTTCCCTGCTTGCCGTAGAAATACTTCGAAGCCACGATGTTGAGCGCGGTTTGAGACCAGCACGCAGGAGCTTCGACGTTGTCCTGTCTGAATATCTCCTCGCCCTTCTCGTTATGGATCGCAGCGGTGCGCCTGTCCCATTCGCCGACACAGGAAAATGGATCCGCTTCCGGCCGGGCAAAATACCGGAAGAACCGTAATCCCCTGTTTGCTTCACCTAAGAATCCAGGAGTGCGCAGCGCTCCAGGCAGGTCTTGTTTAATTGCACTCATTCGTTCTTCTCCTTGTTCCGATTGCATGCTGACTTCCCTTTTCTGAAAAGCACTTTTCGTCTGCGCAAACGAGGCAGTGCTGTTCCATTTGCAGCTCCTTGAACTGAAGCGGAGCCAGCCGCCTTACCGGAGCCGGCTCCACCCGTCGACGCGCGTCACTGCGCCAAACGTCAATTCCTTGCGACTCGTTCCAATTCGCCGTCTGCATTTCTTGGAGTCGCCAGTAGAGAACACCACCTGGCCACCACCAGAAAGAGCGGCGTTCCAGTGCTGGCCGCAATCACCGCGGAAAGAGGATTGAGTCTCAATCCTCCTCCGATCACGATCAGCAGAAAAACGAACAAACACGCGATCATGCCCAGACGCCTGAAATGCTTCTTCACAGCGGCTTCCCCCATACCTCACGGATTCCGAGATCATCGACCTGCCAACCTTTATCAGTGCGGGAAAGGGATGCGGTCGCGCTCAGCGGAGTCTGGCGGCTCTCGATCACCTGGCGGACTCGGATGTAGTTGCCCTTGATTTCATCCTTGAGAGCCCAGGGCGCGATGTCCTTGGCGTGATAGCTGTATTCGACATGCGACACGAACCTACCGTCGGCGCCCGTTCCCGGTGCTGAGAAGCTTTTGACCTCCGTGATTTCGAGCGTGGCATAACAGAGATTCTTGTTGTCGTGGTAATAGGGGGTTCCGAGCGCGCTCAAACTGTAGACTTTGTAGCGTGAGTATCCCTCCTTCACGGAGCTTCTATCCAAAAGCCCGGCAGTGACTAACAAATCGTTCAGATCCTTGCCGCCTGAGTCATATACCTTGCCCGGCAGCTTCCCTACCTCAATGCACATGGACCTCTTGTCCAGCTTCTGATTGATCAGATCGGAGAGATTTCCGGCATCGGCCTCAGGCTTCGAAGAGCAGCCAAGAAAAAAGAAAGCCACGGCAGTCGAAAGAAAAGCTATTCGGCGAACAACTGTCATAAAGCGACCTCAATGTTTGATTTTGGAGTTTCGTTCGGTTGCGTCTTTGGCGCTCGCACATAGTGCGAGTGCAGGCACTTGAGGCAGTTCACCGCCTTGGTCACGGAAAGGACTACCGAGCGAAAATGGGGCGGATAGGAAACCGGTTCGAGCGACAGGGACAGGAATTGGGGCTCGACCGAGCCGGCCTTCATCTTGTCCTTGCCCGCAAGATCAAGCTCTATCCTTCCGCGATGCCCGTGGAACAGAATCCGTGTGTGCAATGGAGGCCTCGCTCCATGGAACGCCGCACCCGCCGAGTGTTGCGTAATGAGCAGGTCATAGCTCCGGCCGTTGCGCACCATATCGACGCGGACGATCGATTCCGCCACTACAACGGCGTGAATCCCGTTGACGCCGAATGCCTCGACCGGCTGCAGGAACTCAAGCGGCTCTCCCTGATCGTTGGCAAAGGTGATATAGCGCCCAAAATTTCCGAACGAGCCCCCCGATTCCAGCCCGCGCAATACCCAGCGGTCTCTGAGGTCCTGGTGGACGACTTGCAAGATTGGGTTTGCATAGATACCAGCTTCCTTCAAGGCCCGGACTCCGCTTCGCGGCAGCCTCAGTCCCTGTGCTCCGGTAAACGGCCTTTTCTTCTTCCTATCGGTCATCGCTCGTTCCGTCATTTGATTTCCGCCTTTCAACTGGATTGCCGCATGCGAATCGGCTGGCCAAGCGCCCCGCGAATGTCATACTTCGAGCAGCCTGCATAGCACTGGTAAAACCGGGGATCGGAGATGCGAATCCCCAGGTTGTCCCCACTTCGGTCGTGGCCTCCCTGCGCACAGGAAGGACAGCGGCCAACATAGTTCTTGCCCCGTTTTCTGAGCCGTCCCAACTGCAACCCGAAATCGAGGATCCGGAATTCAAAGCGAGTTATTGAAGATTGGCCCGTAGGCCGCGGCGAGAACTGCGGAGCCTGCTCTTCTTCGCGCCGCGCGCCCGGAGGAAGTTCCAGTCCGGCGATGGCTGCTCGCAACTGCTCCTCGGTCATTTTGGGCAAAGATTCGAGATAGGCTAGTTGGGCGGTGGCGGAATATTCCGCTCCATAGAACCAATACCGCCTTCCAGTCGCCCGATGAATCCCTAGCGGCCCACGGATGGCGTTTCCATATTCCCCAGGCTCAATTAAATCGTGCTTGGGAAATATCTCGATTCCATCCCTAAGTCCGACTCCATTGACGCGGTAGCCCTTTACTGGCACATCGAGTCGTAGAGCGAGGTTGTAGACAAAAATCCTGCATTCCCTGGCAAGCAGCGGCGTGTCCAACAAGATCCACAGATGGCCGCCGCGACGACTGGATTCGAGTGCGGCATGGACCTTCTCCTGGCCAAGGTGGTATTGCAGTTTGATCAGATCCTCAAGCGATTTCGGGTAATCTGCGTCAATAACTACCCACTTGCACCGCTGTGTGTCCGGATTGATCGCGTAAAGACCAATCGTTATCCCGCCCTGGAGGTGCCGCCCGATTGTTGCGGCATCAAGTTCAAGTGGTTTCCCCGTTCGCCTCTCACTGGGACGATAGTAGTAATGCTTGTTTGAATCGGGGTCCGGTTTAGGAGACTGGATGGTGTAGGCCCTCCGATTGATGAACAGCCGGAAGTAGGCATGGAGAGTTGCAGGCTGAATTGCGACTACTTCCGGCTTCATCGAGGCATCACCTCCTTCCCATTCTTGGCTTGCTAGCGCCGATCCTATGAGTGGAGTTGTAGAAGTGTCAAAAGAGCGATGTTTAGCGGGTCCGGCGAAGGGAAGATACGGTTTATGCCCATTTTTCGACTATTTGGAAGGACCGGAGAGCGTTTCAGCCAATTCTTCGCGGGTTCAGAGCGTGTAGCCTCAACAGACAATCTGCCTCCCTTGCTAGAATCAGACCTCACCAGACAAGACGAAGCATTGGATCTGTCCGGACCGCTTCATCATCAGGACAGAATCCCGCTATTTGCTAACGCGGTGCTTGGAAGACTCAATGAAGAAGCACGTTAAACAACTCCTGAACGACTTCTTACTAAACGATCGGAGGATCGCGGACCGGTCCGATATTGAGGTCCAGGTTCAATGGGGCAGTGCTCCCTTCACTAACCCAAGATTGGAAGGCTATGCCGGTATGGAGTCTTCACCGAGATTTCCTTTCCAATTCGCTTTTACCGATCGGAATCGACATGCCGAAGTGGAATTCCGTTTCGCTAACGGACCGAGCGACCGAGATCGGGATGACCTTACGTTATTGGCCTTCTTGATGGCTTATTTTGGAACGGCCCTTGCCCTTCCGAAATATCTCGGACAGCAGTTGAGGACGATTCGAGAGTCGTTGGGCTTTCAACGTCACAACATTGCGGATGCAATTAAGACCCCTGAAAGGCTATTAGCGCTGTGGGAGAGCGGCAAGAGTTCACCAAAAGGATCAGAGATGTACCGTTGGTGTCAGTCACTCGGCATCGTCGCTCAACAAAATACAGCTTTGGTCCGGGTTGTCGACCTCTCACCGATGCTCCTCCGATTCCTCCAAGAGGACCCTGGGAGGATGCGTTCACTCACACCTGACCAATTTGAGCGGTTCGTAGCAAGTCGGCTTGACCGGATGGGCTACAACGTAACGCTAACTGGGCAAACGAATCGCAAGGACGGTGGAATTGACTTGATCGCCGTCCAAAAGGCCCCAAGCGCGGGATCTTTCCTTATTGCGGCACAAATGAAGCATCACGGTGACGACAAAGGAAAAACAGGCCGCGACGCCGTCGATCGTTTTCTGGCGTGGAAGGATTCCTGGTTCCACATCGGGCTTCTTATAACAAATACCAGCTTCACCCAAGACGCCCTCTGGACCGCACAGCAACAGCGTAACGCTCACTTCCTTAGGCTCCGCGACTTCACAGACCTTAAACGCTGGCTGGAAGGTCGATTTGGCGAAGAACAGGATTGGAGGGAGATTCCAGACCGGATTGAGCTTGCACCTGGCGTTACCGTCGATGTCCCGCGTCCACAGCTCCGGGTCAACCGATCCGAGGTGGATTTGCCCGCAAAAGCTAAGTCCAAGAAGGTGTAAATCGCAACCGGCAAGACACACAAGGAATTACGAACATGCGTACGTATCGGTTCTCATCACCGATGAAGATGCGGCGGATAGGCGCATCAGGGATCGAGCGTCACCGCGATCTCGGTCATGTCTTGCTGGCATGCGAAGCCGCGGAGTTGATTTCAGACCTGGATGCCCGAGTCCTCCGCGGACTGCCCAGCAACGGCGACCGGCTGCTCCCCGGGATTCAGCATCCAGTTCAGGCCGCTGGTCAGCAGTCCAGGTTTTTCAATCAACGAAAGCAAGCCGCATTCATGCATCAATTGATGGCACTGCTCGATGGTATAGCCGCCGTATTGGCCGTCATCAAAGTCGATGGCCAGCCAGGCGTTCCATCGACGATCAAGCACGTAGAATGCCGCGGATCCTGGATCATCAGGATGGGTGAGAATCACTAGGACGGCCGCTGGAAACTCAATCCACTTCTCGATCCGTGCCTTTTCTGTTGTTGCCAGGAGGGCCTGAACGGCGCCGTTAATGTTGGTGCTCTCATCAAGTTCAAGAGCAATACTTATGGTCATGCGTCCAAACATGAAATTTCTTCCTTTCTAAGCTTTAGGGGGCGAATTTTTGGTTGGATAGAACTGTTCCAAGTGAGGCAGTCTAAGTGGTGAACCATATTTCCAGGGAGGCTAAAAAGGTGAGTTGGCTCAAGGCTTATCGGATTGAATTCAAATTCATTTTGACTGTGTCGGGTTAGAATCCCAGGCGCACCTGAATATGCTGCATGATGCGCGCGGCAAGAAGAACACAAATCACAAGGCCCAAGATAAGTTTTAACGAAATCGTGGCAACGATTTCTCTGAATCACATCACTAATTGATTAATAGGATCCCACCTGGGGAGGCCAATATGCTGACTTATTGCCGCCTACCAGTTTTCTTGCTTCTATCCTGCTTCGTTTACTTAGCCCAAGCACAACCAAATGCCGTGCAGGCAGCAGCCGCTAGTGGCAAGTCAAACTCGGTCACCGTTGACAACACAGAAACCACTCCGGAAGCAATAAATGCGAGTACAATCCCCAAACAACCGGAAGCACTACAGAATTCTCTTGGCACAAACAGCGCATCCGTCATCGCTGGCTTCAACGTACAGAAGTTTCTCGATTCCACGAACATCGTCACGCAACAGAACCTACAGCAGAACGACCCCAAAAACTCGTCTATCCCGGAAATTGATCCTTGCCCGTATCAGATACCAGATATACCGAATAGAATTCCAGAGAACAATTCGCCTCTGGGATCAAAGCCAAATCCCTGTCCAAGCCGCCCAAGCCCCTGCAAGGCTAAAAGAAAAGCCCTCGGCGAAGCGCCGCAAGCAGGATCCCCAAATATTCAAGTTGGTCCGCCCGGAATCAACGATAGGATTCCAGGTACAGATCCCTCTTGCAGTGATCAGCCACAAAAACCTTGTACAGGCTCTCATTGCATTAAATTGGGGGATCCGTTTGAGATACCGCCACAAACTCCATAATAAACCGCAAGGAACGTCATCAGGGAAATGCGCACGATGGATGATGAACTTCTATTGAAAGCTATTGATAGCATTTACGAACGAACAAGCAAATATGACAAGAAACCTAGGTGGCAGATATTAATTGAATCTTCCGGTTGTGCTGCATTGATAACCGTGCTCTTCGGAGGCATCCTTGGTGGTGTCATCACAGCGCGGTACCAATCTCACCAGGCTGACCTAGAGCGCGTCCGTTCCAGGGAACAGCAGGTCGAGCAGCTAAAATTCGACGCCGAGAGAAAGGCCTTCGACCTCATCTTCGCAACTGTGGGAGCGGCGGAAGATGTAATCAACCTGTCGAGCAGGGAGATGAAGCGTGCCCCGTCGATACAGAGAAACAATATCAGAAAAGCTTATAACATGGCTGACGCAGAATGGAGGAAGAGACAGGCGGTTACAGGCCTGCCTATGGTGTACTACGCAACCGATTCTCGCGCTGCTACGGCGGCATGGCAAACTGCGAGCAAGAGTGTCACTGCGTATTCCGCATGCGCAGCCAACTGGATCGTGGCACATCCGTTCTATTCAGAAGGCATGAATGCCGGATGTGTAGACGAACGAAAAAAAGTTGACGATAGCGTCAGCGCTCTCCAGACGCAGATCCTGCGGATAAGCTGATGAGGTCCACTTCAGTGCATCGCAGATAATCGCTGCTCCACGATTTTGAAAGCATTTACAAGGTTGACAGAGCATGAGAGCTGAGGCGCATGTCAAGACCCGAAACTGAGCATCGATGATCATTGTCATGATTAAGTTGACCTCAGATCGTTGTGTAACGCCCCACAGCCTTCAAACAGCAATAAAATCAACAAAGCCAACGAGATCCAACAGCGGCTTATTTCATTAGGCTTAAAAGCAATCATTTAGGCGGCTTTTTGCGCAATCATTCCCTTTCTGTTCAAGGACGCTGCGACTGCCGCTCCGTGAGCTTCTCGACGGCCTGACGAAGACTCTTAGCCTCAGCAAGCCTGCCAACATCGCGGAACTGAAACTTGCCGTCACTGGCCCACAAGATAAGGCTGTTGATCGACTCCCCCGTGGTTGAAGCGAGGTCGCGCGCGAGCGCAAGCAGCTTGTTCTTTAGATCGGTTAGCGTGGCGCTTGCCTTCCCATTGCCGTTCTGGGTATTGCGCTCCCGAGGCTCGGCCCGATGGGAAGTTGTTGGAGATGCCTCCTTCGCTAGAACCTCCATTCGACCTACCAAGTCAGCCAATATCTGTGGATTCGGAATATCGATAATGCCACCCGGATAATTCAATTGGGTGCAGACGCGAGCATAGACATCGCGGCCGGTCGCGCCGATTGCCGATTTAAGGCGGTCAACTTCGGCCTTCACGTCCTGCAACCGCTTGCGTACGGAGCGAAGATCGGCGAGGCTCACTTTCGAAAGCAGTTCCCCGATTGGCTTAAAGGTGTACTTGGCCGGGTCCGGTGGATGGATCTTTCGCACCTCATACACAACGGATAATGCCAGACGATTTCCAACTTCCGACGCCAGCGCCACAATCTCGTTCATCAATTTCTGGTCTTCCGGAATCGCTGCATCCTTGCCTGCCTGGGGCTTCATTGCAGATGTGCCGCCTGCAGGAGATTCCCTCCGAACTTTTCTGCCCTTGGGAACTGCCCATAGCGGAACCGCGGGAATCGTCAAGGGCTGGTCACGATCGTCAAGATCAACCCACTGCCCCTCAAGGTCATAGAGGTAACGCCCTACACCAAAGTCTGAACAAGCCCGCTTGAAGGCTTGGGCGTCAGCGCTGGTCAATACGTTTTCGTCATCGGCCCATGCCTCTCCCGTGCCCGAATGAGTACCTAATCCATAGATCGTCAATTTGCAAATGACGAGAACTTTTGCGCCAGCCACCGCTCCATCGTCCTTCATTTGCCGCTGTCGCCGGTGGAAGCCTTCCACCACCTGAAGCGAATACTCCTTCGTCCATCCCAGCTCAGTAACAACGTCGTTCAATCGTCTGCCGTAAGTCCGGGGATCGGCATAAGGAACCATCAGTCCCCGCCTCCCATGTTTCCCGTTCGCTGTAGCTTTGACCAACCATTTGATGTCGGCCAGATCGAACGGTTCACGCAGTCTGGCTAACAAATTGTTCCTATTCTCAACGGTTGATAGATCGATTCCAGGCGCACTAAGCGCGGACACCGAGTGCTCCACGCCGTTCACTGATGCCACGGTTTCCTCCCTTCGGATGTTCAGTTGATTGATGTCAACGAGATATCAACAAATTAGCTTCGAGTTGCTGGACCAGATCGTGCAATTGATCTCGCACGGCCAGCGGCCGTGCAACGCTGGTGACCGTAAGAAACCCAGACTCGCAGCAGGATGCCGCGTTTCTGTTGTCGCCCCGGCCCGCATACACCTTCGCAAGATGTAGGTAAAGCTCCGCATCCCGTTTTGCGCGGCGGTCGATTTCGTTGAACGGTTTGTGGCCTGTCCCAGGTGTCGGCCTGGTCTTCTTCCGCACTGGCGCCACATATAGACATTGCATAGCGCTTCTCCCTTCCCCCCCCTTTGTTTTGGTTCACTGCGTTCACGGCCTCTCCGGTTTTTGGACAAATCAGTGAGCGGCCAGGTTTTGTACTTTCCACCCTTAGTCACCCCCAACCGGTTGTGTCTTGTTGACATGTGCCGTCGAGTGGGGCGAGAATGCGGGCATGACGAATAAAAAGCGAAAGCAAAGAAGTTGCCGCTATGCCATCCACCGCCTTCGTTCGCGATGAGATCAACAAGAAGATTCCCGGCGCTTTAGGTTTTTATGAGCGCCGTTCGAGAGAAACCCTGGCAACTGGGATTACCGCGCTGGACTCGGAGATTGCGGGCATTCCGCGCCACGCGCTCTCACAAATTTGCGGGCCATCGTCATCTGGGAGGACCACGCTCCTCATTTCATTGCTGGCTCAGGCGACGAGAAACGGTGAATGCTGCGCGCTGGTCGACGCCATGGATCGATTTGATCCTGGATCTGCGAAAGCCAGTGGCGTCGATCTTGCCCAATTGCTCTGGGTGCGATGTGGAGGTCAAAGCAGGAGTGCATTGAAAATCAAAAACGTAAAGCGCGAGCTGATCCCGGTTGAGCAGGCATTTGCCGCCGCCGATCTCATCATGCAGAGTGGGTGCTTCGGCTTGCTGGCCGTCGACCTTGCGGATGTCCCTTCTGGCCTTGTTGCAAAAGTCCCCCTTTCCACATGGTTCCGTTTCAGCCGGGCCGTTGAGAACAAACCAATGGTTCTCGTATTTCTGCTTCCTGAAATTGCAGCCGGAAGTTATGCGGGTTTGGTGCTGCGCCTGGCGCCCTCTTCTCCCGTGTGGCGTGGGCGTCAGGATCTGCCGCATTCATTCCTCTTGAGGCAACTGGACCTTGAGGCCGTGGTAGTCCGAACCGGAGACCGCAAGCCCCCGCAGCCTGTTCAGCCACGTTTTACCGCCAAGAGCCGGTGGGGCTTGTGAGATGTTTGTCGCCATTCATGCGCCTGATTTTGCAGCGCAGGCTGTTCTGCACTCCTCAGCCGAAGCCCACGGATTATCGATCCATTCGAAGCCCGTTGCCATTCTCGATGGACCACTCTCGCTTTTGCGTGTATTCGCTCTGAACGAGGCGGCGCGTCAATGTGGGATCTCTCCAGGCATGACCAGAATTCAGGCGGAGGCTTTTCCGCAGGTGGAACTTCGGCAGCGTTCTCCGGAACTCGAGGCATCCGGACAGGCCGCCATGGTTGATTGCGCGCTCCGGTTTTCATCGCAAGTTGAAGCAGCGTCTCCCGGTAGTATCGTCCTTGATGCGCACGGCGCCGACCGGCTATTCGGTCCTCCAAAATTTTTGGTCGCCACTATCGCAGCATCAGCATCCAAGCTAGGTTTTCTTGTGAACATTGCCATTGCTTCGAATCCGGACGCAGCTTTCTATGCAGCGCTTGGATTTCACGGAATCACCATCATCAATCCGGGGCAAGAAGCCGAATGGATTGCCAGCCTGTTCCTCAGCCTTCTCAAAATTCCCGCCGTTGTACTGACTCGACTTGAATCCATGGGGATTCATACGTTCCATGATCTCGCCGCACTTCCATCCGCGCCTTTTGTCCAACGCTTCGGTCAGGATGGACTCCGGCTCCAGAACATTGCCCGCGGCCGATCGCACAGAGAACTGGTTCCTGTCACCCAGTCGCCGCAATTCATCGAGACCCACGAGTTTGAGGACCCAATCGGAGATCTTGAACCTCTCTTGTTCGTCCTCAATCGCATGTTGCAATCTCTGTTTCAGAAATTGCAGGAGCGTTCGCTAGGTACCAACTCTCTCGATCTCAGGCTTCAGCTCGTACTGAGGCTCGACCGCGACTTGCGCCACGATCGTGTTCTGCCGAATACGAAACTGTTTGAAAGAAGCATACGACTGCCACTTCCGACACAGGACCACAAGACCCTCCTCAAACTTCTGCACCTGGATCTCAGTGAGCATCCTCCCGGCGAGCTGGTGAAAAGCGCCTGGCTCGAGGCTCACCCTTCTGCGCTCCGGTTTACACAACAAGGCTTATTCGAAAGGAATGCTCCTCAGCCCGAACAACTGGAGATCCTGCTGGCGCGCCTCCGCGGTATCGTAGGTGAGAACGACCGCCAAGGAAGAGATCGCGTGGGAATGCCGGTTGTGCTAGACACGCACTCAGCCGATGCGTTTGCTGTGAAGAAGTTCCAGCCAGAATGCAATCAGCATTCTCCGGTCGCAACGCCGCGGTTTGCCCTTCGCATCTATCGTCCGCCGCAGCCGGCAAAGGTGAAAACGGTGAATGGCAGACCCCAGGCCATCGGCTTCGATTCACATCCATCTTCGACATTCAGGATCATTGCGGCATCCGGCCCATGGCGCACCTCGGGAGGCTGGACAGAGGACTCCGAGAGGTGGGAGAGAGATGAGTGGGATATTGCGGTCGAGAACGAATCGATTCAGATGCTCCGCATTTACCGCGATGGCGGCAAGCGCTGGTTTGTCGATGGGATGTATGACTAATGCAATACGCGGAGCTGCACGCGAGATCGGCCTTTAGCTTTCTCGAAGGCGCGTCCTCGCCTGAAGATATAGCGATTGGGGCTGCTGCGCTCGGGCTTCCAAGCATTGCCATCCTCGACCGTGATGGAGTCTACGGTTGTCCCCGGTTTCATTTTGAGGCAATGAAGCAGCGGATCAAAGCATTGATCGGAGCGGAAGTCACCGTCGCAAATCCTCGGATCAAAGGAGTATCGCGGGAAATCCGCTACGCTCTGCTCACAGAATCACAGACTGGCTACCGGAATTTATGCCGCCTAATCACAGCTTACAAGCTGAGGGAGAAGCACAAAGGTGAGGGCCATTCCTCCCCGGATGAAATCGCAAATTTTAGTCAAGGATTGATTTTGCTTACCGGCGGCGTGGAAGGGCCGCTGGCGGCTGCACTCGATCGCGGCGGATTGGCGGAAGCAACCAGTGAACTCGACCGGCTGATCGCCATCTTTGGACGCGGCAATATCTACGTTGAGTTGCAGCGGCATTTCAACCGATCGGAAGAAGAGCGCAATCAGGCCGCAATTGAACTGGCGCGCCGTTTCCATTTGCCGCTTGTGGCGACCAATGGCGTTCAATACGCAAAGCCTGCCGATCGGGAAATCCTCGACGCCTTCACCTGTATCCGGCACAAGAAGACCATGCTGACCGCGGGCACGCTCCTTGCAGAAAATGCCGAACGTTTCATTCGTTCTCAAGAACAGATGTGTGCGATCTTCGCGGACCTACCCGAAGCCATTGCCAACACCCTCGAAGCAGCCTGTCGTCTCAACTTCACTCTGTCCGATCTCGGCTATGAATTTCCCGCATTTCCAATTCCCGACGGCGAAACTCCCAATTCATTCCTGCGCAAGCGTACCGAGGAAGGCGCTCGTAACCGATACTCCCGCAATCCGGAGCTATACGAGAAGGCTATGCGTCAGATAGACCGTGAACTCAACCTAATTGCCAAATTGAACCTTGCCGGCTATTTCCTGATTGTCTGGGACTTGATTCGGTTCTGCAGCCGCAACAACATTCTCGTCCAGGGGCGCGGGTCGGCCGCCAATAGCGCGGTCTGCTATTCGCTCTCTATCACCGCTGTCGACCCAATTGGTATGGATCTCCTGTTCGAAAGGTTTTTGTCGGAAGAGCGCGGCGAGTGGCCGGACATCGACCTTGATCTTCCCTCGGGCGATCAGCGGGAAAAAGTAATTCAGTACGTTTACCAAAAATACGGCCGGGCCGGTGCTGCCATGACCGCAAATGTGATTACCTATCGCGGCCGTTCCGCAGCCAGGGAGATGGGAAAAGTCCTTGGTTTCGATGCAGCAGCTCTCAACAAACTATCGTCGCTAATCGGTTCATTCGAATGGAAAGGGCCCGGCGATTCGATTGAGAACCAATTCAAGAAAGGTGGCTTCAACCTCCGGCATCCGCGCATTGCAAAGTATCTCGATCTCTGCCAGCGCATTCAAGATCTTCCTCGTCATCTCGGTCAGCATTCAGGAGGCATGATTGTTTGCCAGGGAAGATTGGATTCTGTTGTTCCCCTTGAACCGGCCAGCATGCCGGGCAGAGTGGTCGCACAATGGGACAAAACAGACTGCGAGGCCCTTCGGATTGTCAAAATCGATCTACTGGGACTCGGAATGATGGCCGTGCTTGAAGAATGCCTCGATCTCATTCCGGAGCACTACGGCCACTCGGTCGATCTTGCTCATCTGCCCCAGGATGACAGCCAGGTCTATGAGGCTCTGCGCAGGGCCGACACGGTCGGATGGTTCCAAGTGGAAAGCGAAGCACAGAGAGCATCACTGCCGCGCAATTCTCCACGCGTCTTTTACGACATTGTCGTGCAGGTTGCGCTCATCCGCCCTGGCCCGATTGTCGGCCAGATGACAAATCCGTATCTGGAGAGGAGGCAGAAACGCCAGCCCGTCAGCTATCCCCATCCCTCGCTTGAGCCTGTCCTCAAACGAACGCTGGGTGTTCCGCTCTTTCAGGAGCAACTCCTTCGGATGGCCATGGCCTGCGCAAATTTCTCCGGCGGCGAAGCCGAGGAGCTAAGACGCGCACTCGGCAGCAAACGTTCTCAGGCGCGAATGCGGGAGATTGAGCAGAAGCTTCGCGAGGGGATGACTGCCAACGACATCTCTCCAACCACTCAAGATGAAATTGTGCGGTTCATCTCCAGCTTCGCGCTCTATGGTTTCCCTGAGTCGCACTCCGCGAGTTTTGCTCTGATTGCCTATGCGAGCGGATATTTCAAATGCAATTACCTGGCGGCATTCACGGCGGCCATCTTGAACAATCAACCGATGGGATTTTATTCACCCGCGGTCTTGGTCAGGGATGCGCAGCGGCATGGCTTGAGAGTCCGTCCAATCGATATTCTGAAATCGGAGTGCCGATGTTCGATTGAACGAGAAGCCGACAACGTGGTTCTCAGGCTGGGCTTGAATTACGTTTCGGGATTGCGGCAGCAGACTGCTGTGGCAATTGTCGAACGCAGGAGATTGCGCGAATATCGCACCATCAACGAACTCAAGTTGCGGGTCCCTGAACTTCAGGAAAATGAATTCAGCATGCTGGCATCCATCGGCGCATTGAACTCCCTCAATGGGGGAACGCACCGGCGCGACGCGTTGTGGCAGGTAGCTCGGGCAGCAAGATCGGTTGGACCACTTCTTCGGGAAATTGAAGAGCATCAGAACAACTCGCCACTGGCGCCAATGACGATCGAAGAACGTTTGGTTGCCGACTATCAGGGAGTGGGCCTGACGACTGGACGCCATCCCATGAGCTACCGCCGCAAGGAATTGAATGCAATGAACGTAACTCCTGCTGCCGATCTGGCGGGAAAGCGTAACGGACACGTCGTGCGAATCGCAGGTAACGTGATTGTGAAGCAGCGTCCGGGTACGGCAAAGGGTCTGATGTTTATCAGCCTTGAAGACGAGACTGGCGTTGCGCGCGCCGTCATCATGCCAGACATGTTCGACAAATACCGGGTCACGATCATGCGTGACAAATATCTGCTCATCGAAGGAAAGCTTCAGAATGTCGACAACGTTGTGACCGTAAGAGCGACACATGTTGCGCAGCTTGAGATCTCAGCCGCTACCACACAATCGCATGATTTTCATTGACGGTACAACTTCGCCTTTCCTTGGCAATAAGAAATGTGCAAAAGCCGGAATAGTCTCATTCTCAAACTCGCTATGGTGCGAATTACTGTTCCGAAGAGGACGCTGAAGGTTGCGCGGAAATAATTGCCAGAAAAGGCAAAACACAGATTTGCAGGGGGTAGTAAATCTCTAACTCATTGATTATTGGTCAATTACAGCCACCTTTTTCATGGCAATCCATCTCAATCGCATGCCGAAAACATGCCAAGTAGCCTTTAGAAAGCGGGACTTCTAAGCTTCTTGAAGTTAGTAAAGCTGCGAAGAAGCTCTTTCGCCACTTCCGAGACGCGGAAGAAACCCTCAAGCCGACTTCCAAAGACGGCGAAGAATTCCGACAGGTATTGCGTAGTGCGAGCGCTCTGTCGCCCGATGGCCACTTTCTGCCACCCTTTCCCAGTGCAGCGAGAAGGTGAGCAAGCCAATCACCTCCCCAAACTCATTCAAGATTGGAGCGCCGCTAATGCCGCCATGCAGCTCGATGCTCACTTCGATTACCCGCTCACTGCATAAGTCGCTCCTGATGATTCGATTCACAAGACCGCTGTTGCAGTAGAGGTTCTCGTTATAGTCCGAATCTCGGGGCGCGGGAAAGCCAATGGTGAGAATACGCTCGCCAAGTTCGACAAGGTCGGAGAATCCCAACCGCAAGGGTCTCAGGTCAGGTTCCGCCTCCACGAGGTGCAGAATTGCCACGTCATCATGAGTGCTCTGCGGAACCCGAACAGTCCCGACGCGGAATCGCCCTCCGCTGCCTATTACCGAAATTTTCTCAGGAACTGCTAAGCGACCGTCAGATGCCGAGACCACGTGGCGATTGGTCGCTATCTCACGCTGCCCTATAGCAAAGCCGGTTCCACTGCTCCGTCCATCTGCGGTTTCGCATTGCACAAGAACAACCGAATCGGCATATATACGCACAGACTGATTTAGCCGTGTAAAATCCGGCTTCTCGACTCCGAGCAATTTGCTATGCTCGCTAAGCAGATTGCTATAGCCGCCACGATCACGCCTCCTGGCAAAAACTTCAAGGCCCAGTTCCACCTGGCGCAAGTTCATAGGACGGCTTAGTCGCTGAAAAGCCGTGAGAGCCTCGGCATACGCTGTACGCCTAAGATGATATTCGATGACATCTTCGGGTTCGCCGCCTGGGTTGAGCGGGAGGCCCACCAAAACAGTGATCCAGTGTCGCAGCTGTTTTGTAATCTCAGTGCCGGTCTGTATGGCTGTTTGAAGTCGCTGTAACAGGCCTTCCCCTGCCTCGACTGATTGCTTAGCGGTCTCGAGGCCTTCGCTGACATCTGCCTTGACGCGAGATGCTTCTGTGATCCAAGCTTTTGCGCTCTGCTGCAGTGACGACCACTTATCTAGAAGCAATTGCAGATCTACGGACAATCCGTCACGCCGTTGATAAAGGTCAATGATGACCTCGTTATCCGAGGGAGTGGGTGCATATCGGGAGAAGTGCCGTTCCAGCTCCGCGACCCTATCTCGTATTTCTGACCGGAGTTTGGGCAGCGCGGCGATCTCAAGATTCTCCAGCAGTTCGGTAGTTGAAGACGCTATACGTTCTAATGAACGGACCACTACTTCTGTCTGCTGATTTTTCTCAAGCCGCTCCTTCATCGCACCCATTTGCGCGGGCGTGAACAGATGAGAGTCCGCGATGCTGATCCCGCATTCTTGTTCGGTGCCACGGTCACGTGCGGTCACAGTAAGAAGGCAGTTTGCGTCTATATCAAACGTAACGTTGATCTGTGGCACACCGGCTTTGGCTGGGAGTAACCCCTCGAGACGGAACTCTCCAATCTTGAAGTTCTGGCTTGGATCTGAAGATTCGCCCTGATATACATCGATAGCGACTACTGTTTGGTTGTCACGGACGGTTGTGTATGTTTCCGAACGCCGCACTGGAATTGTCGTATGACTGGGAATTAGCTTGCTGAACTCAAATTTGTCCGGACCCACCCACGCCTTAATGCCCAGGCTGAACGGAGTAACATCCAACAGAACAACGTTGCGTGCAGCACCCGTGAGAATTGCCGCCTGAATGGCAGCGCCGCGAGCGACTGCGGTAAGCGGATCTACCCCAGGGCTGGCATTGAGTTGATATACGTCCTTGACACGGTCCCGCACGGCGGGCATCAAAGTGCCACCGCCCACAAGTAACAGCCTCGCCGGCTTTGACTTCACCTTTTGACAGGTGGC
Source organism: Candidatus Angelobacter sp. (assembly GCA_035295685.1). GTDB lineage: Bacteria > Acidobacteriota > Terriglobia > Terriglobales > Acidobacteriaceae > Angelobacter. The sequence goes on along the minus strand of DATGIO010000162.1, from coordinate 14,520 downwards.
AGTAACGCGATCCAGCCAAGGCTTCGATAACCTCTGCAGATCTTCTCGCGTCAATTCCATGTGAAATGGCTTATTATCAACCAGGGCTGGCAGCTCAAGTGCCCAAGAGTTCCGAAGCGACAGTTCAACCTTCAATTCTTCACACGCTGCGAGCAAACGCCTCTGCCCCAATTTATCCAACTCATGTCCGCAGGAATCTTTGACTATATTGTGGAAGTGATCGAGCAAAACCCTGTCTAAGTCAGAACTTCCCAACCCTGCGTCTCCGGCGATTTCCTGCACTTCATAAATGCCTTCCGTTGCCTGAACGAAGGAGAGATCGAGCGTTCCCGCGCCCAGGTCAATTACCAATACCCCTTCGCCCTGTGCTTTCCAGGGCGGCTGCGCCAAACAGGCTGCTGTTGGTTCATGAATCAGCCTGAGCAATTTAATACCCGCAATCCCCGCGGCGGTTCGAGTCGCCTGCTTTTGAGCTTCGTTGAAATATGCCGGAACCGTGATCACCGCCTGTAAAAACAGGGTTGTAGGAGGATGTTCTCGCAGATATTCAGCAATCCATTCCTCGGGTATTCCCTTGTGAAACTCGCCGTTCGCAAGTGCAGCCATTCGCTCGCTGATTTTTCGACGCAGGTATTCGGCTCCCCTCCGCTGTGCGTATTGGAGAATTCGGGCCGAAACTTCCTCCGGCTTGTACATGTTCCGACCAGCTTTATAGGACTTTCCGCTTCCCATCACCCGCTTCGCTTCGGTAATGAGAGCTTGCGGTGACTTTCCCAACCATGCTGATAAGGGCACGCCTACTACTTCCCTCCCGGCATCGTCGATTGCGAAAACTGAAGGAATCAACTGCTGGCCTTCTAACTCCACAATTTCCGGTTGATTGAGCCGTTTCTGGTAAAGCGCGACTACGGTGTTGCTGGTCCCAAGGTCGATTCCCAGAGCGTTTACATACGCGTCTAAAACCTCCTTGGTGGCTCTATCAGCCCACTCTCTGGCTCGACTTACAAACCAGGATTTTTCGTCTGAATCTATCTCTGAAATCTCTTCTTGCACGCGCGCGGACCAAGACGCACCAACATAGCCATATTCCACCATGACCTTGATCCGCCGGAGAAAGCGAAGCCGTTCTGCGGGCAACGAGGCTTTGCCTGCAGAATCCCAACATAGCTGGGCAATGTCTTGAGCACGACCGGCATTCACGGTCAGATTCAGATAACGATCGTCGAGCGCAGCTCTTTCGTCGCCGAGTTGGCTCCGAATCAAATTGGCGGCCCGGGCGAACTCGCCGCTCTGTTCAAACATCGCGATTGCCCTTTCTGTTTGGCCCAGGCGCTCGTACACGAGACCAGCCATGGACAAATCGCCTCCGCGTTCCAGGAGATCTGCGCGGCGTTCAAGATGATCGCTTCGAGGGGACCGGTCAAAGGCCCGTAGAGCCTGCCCAAACGCTCCGGCCTTTTCGAACATTAATGTTGCAGTCACATAGTCTTGCGCAAACTCGGCTTGAATACCTGCTTCCAAAAAGTTGCCCGCCGCCTCTTCTATCGCACTCCAGCGACTAAACACCTCTGCACCTGGTGCCGCACTCCGGGATTCTTCTATCAATGCGGCACGTGCAGTTTTAACCAAGCTACCCAAAATCTCATCCAATCGCGCTGCTTCGTTGCATAGGTACTCCTCATTATTTTTGTTCCGCAATGCATTGGCAGTCCCGCAGACCAGACGAATCGCCTCTAACAAGGCTCCATGCTGGAGTAACTCGCGAACCACACAATCCGCCTTCTCACGAACTGTGGCGATCCACGCCGGGGAGATTTCCGGGCGCACCGCGACAGCATCGGGTATACGGCCCACTAATAAGTAACAGTCACTTAGCCGCAACGGTTCATTCGCCTTATGGAAGTGCTTAGCAGCCGTCGCGTAGTCTCCGTCCTGGTAGAAGGCTTCGCCCGCTCGATGATGCGCCTTGAGTGACAACTCAGCATCGTGGACCTTATCGTCGTTCAGGTTGACCGCCCGGCGTGCTATTGCCGTTCCTGGGCTTTGTAGGAGATAGCGCAATGCGGTCCGAAAATCTCCACGCTGCTCCGCGAGATCGGCTGCTTCAATGAATCGGCCCAAGAGAGCATGGACTTCGTGAGTACGCGGAAGTTGGTCGTTCGGAATCTGTTCGAAATAGCCGACCCATGGTGATGCGAGATCGAAGCGGTGCACGCTTAAATAGGCAATAGTCACCTCCTCGATTTCCTGCCTTCCCAACAGGCCTCGCTTTCCACGATCAAGTAGCTTTGAGATCAACCTGTCGCTCTCACCACGCTTGGCAAGGCTGAGGCAGCTAAGATGCTCCACTCGTCTAATATGGGTTGGATCGCCGTGACGAAGGGCTAGGCAGTAGGCAGCATCCAGGGTGTGATCTGGAACCGGCTCGTTGGCCATCAGAATCGTGAGCGCCTCGCGCAATGGCGAGCCCACGGGGGCGACTCCGGGTGGGAACTTTAAGTCAAAGTCGAGCACAAGCGCGGTAACTGCATCGCCTCCGCATTTCGCCGCAAATACCAGCGCCTTCTCGTAGCACGTCCAGGCCTCCCCGCCGATAGAAAAGGAAACGTTCTTCGCATCCACAGCTTTCTGAAGCTTTTGGCGCGCCCTAGCAAGGGCGGACCTTGGATTGCCTGAGAGTATGCCCCACACCGGCGATAAATCCATATAAGAATTCCGTTCCTTGATACGAAAGGTGGAGTATAGCGCGACAGATGAAATCTAGCACGATACTCAACTTGAAGCCGAATGAGAGATACATGAGGGTTCGGCCCCGACCTCGCGGGCCTCACATTGCAATTCGCGAGTCGCTGGAGGTCTCAGTTGTTTAGCTACCTTGCACTCCCACCAAAGCATCTTCCCTGGAGCTTTTGGGACTTGGATTTCGGCTTTTTTCAAATCCTAATTGGCTCAAGAGAGGCTGCGGCCAAGAAGGGTTACGGAATCACTTTGCGGAGGGTCTTTGATGATGGTGCAAAATACTCCTCAATAGAGTTGGGACAATACAACTATGATATCCGCGTCGCGAAAAGCCGCTTTGGTTGCACCGCAAGGCGATTTTATTATTCCAGAACGACCTTGATATCCTCGGAAAGCCCTGCCGGTGACAGCTTCACATGTGTACCAAAAATTTCTAATAAGCGCATCATTGCTAGCCCTATAGCTGCACCAAACACTACCCATCGCAATTGGTGGAGATGAAACGCGTGATAGCCCATCACGACAAAGGCAACTGCAAGGACCGTAAATGCAGTCCTTTTGCGTATTTTGCTTCTCAATTCTCTAAAGGCCATGTAGCTTAGCGTTCCCACGGAAATCCCGGCCATAACGGGCGTAGCTGTTAAAGGTGCGAGAGAAACGATGGTTAGAACGAGGGCAATAATATGTGAAATAAAGAAATCGCATCTTGCATATTTGTTTTTCTGCCGCTCGATGTCGCACTGCAACCACTCTGTAGTTGTGTTAAAGGCAAAATAAGCAATCAGCGGGAAAAGCATGATTGGTCGAGCGCCATCCTTGAACTCAATGCCCCATCTTGCCCTTATATCCAACGCTCCTCCCAAGATCGTCCATACCGCGAATAATCCCGACGTCATCACATATCGATTCTTGGCCTGGCGATAAGCGTCAGTGAGTTGTGGAATGTCTTTCGACGCTTGGCGCAATTCATTCGATAACATTTGCACTTACTCCCCAAAAAAGAAATATCATCTACACTATGAAGGACATCCAGCTACTCTGTATTGTCATTTTACAGGTGGCAACTTTTCTTTAGACCGTGCAGGAGGTGCCCGTAGTCATTTGCCGATGTTACGTGCTCAACTCGGCAATCTGGCATCGTTTCCCTTGCTGTTCGATTAACACCGTTGCCCTGGCTAAATCTTTAATCGCCGACCATGGCCCTCTCCCATCTTGGCGGCGAAGATTGATATTCGGAGGATGTCATACAGGATGCAAGAATGCTTGAGAGTTCCAACTATGATTGACGAACGTTAGTGCAAAAATAGAGCCCAAAAACGCAAGAAAGCAAAAGGGGCAATGAGCTAAGGAGTTGATGCCAAAACGGGGAAAATGCGCACTGTGTCATCAACCAAAGCTCTTACTATACAGCCATTTGATAGGCCGAGCGATGTATAAGCTGTCAAGAGAGAAGGGGTTGAATCCGGTCGTTATGACTCCGCGACTTGCAACACATACACAGGAGCAGGTTAAGGAATACATGTTTTGCGAGAAATGCGAAGACCTGTTTAACAGAGGCGGTGAGAGATATCTTGGGAGGTTGGTGTACAACGGTGAGTCGTTCGGGCTTTTAGATAGGATGAAGCTGGCACCCTTTGGGGGAAAACTGGTGACCCCGGAAGGATTGGGGCGGTTTTCGGGACAGAGGTTGGGCATTGATACGGACAAACTCGCGTACTACGCCGTGAGTCTCGTGTGGCGTGCAGCGGTCTACAAGTGGCGCACGCTGGAGGGCCAAACGACAACGGTTGAATTGGATGACAAGCGGCAAGAAGAACTGCGGCATTATCTTCTCGGGCATACAGGACTTCCCAGTGATGTGGGAGTCGTGGTGACCGTCTGTACGGATAGGGAATCGCAAGGATGGATATTTCTGCCGACCAAGGCAGTCGGCAGGGATTACTCGACATCTGGGGTAACGATGTATGGGGTTCTTGTCCGAGGCATTCTGTTTCATGTGATTGTGAACGCGCCGGGCCGGTTCCCCTTGCGTGATATCTGTTGTGTTCGATCTGAGGACAAAGTGTTATGGGTGAGAGATTGTGCGGAAGAGACAAAACATTCATTTATGAGTCTGAAAGCAAAGGCGAGGGTAGCGGAGAACTTGAAACGGCGCGTATGACATTCATTCAGTGGGAAGAATGTTGAAGGTATCAGAGGCCTGAAAAACCCGTGATTTGTGCTTACCCGCTCGAAGTTGAATCGTCTAGTGCACCCGAGAGCGAACAGCTAAAGCGATCCTCCATTCAGGATTTGGTCGAATGACGTCGCAGCAGGTGAGCTTGCCAGAATCAGCCGTGAAGATCTGGGGGCTCGAATAAACTCTCCCAAAAGTCCGAAGTAGATGGGTTTGTTGCAGTTTCTGAGCCTGGCGGAGACATAACTCAATAGATCAAAATTTGCGCATATATAAAGGATAAGGTCGACCTGTGTCTCAGCTTCCATCCTTTCGCGGATCCAATCGTAATATTTGATCGCTTTAGGGCTTCTCTCATATTCGAGGGCAGAATCCAGTTCGGTTTTCCCGAAACGCAAACTAAATACGCCATCGTAATCTTTGGCATATCCAATATTGGTCAGTTCGTTGCGCGACCGCACCTGAGTTTCATGAATCCACCGGGATAGCAAACCTGATCTTCTGAGACTGAGATGGATATCGTTGATGTCCAGGCAGTGGGCAATCAATTGGATCTTTGGATCGGGCACCTTTTCATTGACTGCCAGAGTGTATGGCTCACCGCTCCGGATGAGGGGACCAAGCCCCCCCGTGGTAATCGAATACACGCGTCCTGCATCGGGAACATTGTGGGCTTGCAATAAACCGTGACTACACAATCGCTGCATTCGGTTGCTAAGGGAGGTTTTGGATGGCTCGAAGGTTTCATAGCGGGCCAGTTCAAAGAGCTGCTTGTGGGAAATGAACCTGCTGTGCAGCACGATCCGCAGAAGCGGTAGATCGCGGGCTTCGCTTAATGCAATGGTTCCTGGATAATATCTCACCGGACCTCCAAGGCAGAGGCAGGCTCGATCAATTGCAGACGGTACTGCGCAGGGCAAGCGAGACTCTGAAGCCTCCACAATCCGAGCATTGTTCTGAACCAGGCATGTGGTGGGGCCAGGACAAGAGCCTCCTGTTGATTGCGGAATTCGCTGAACGAAATGAGCCATGTATCCGGGGATCTCCAGTCATCCTTTCCTATAGGCAGAAGGCCGTGGAGGGAGGAACCGAGCACAACGAGAAACATCTGGGGCTGCGGATTGCCAGTGACCTTTCTTTTGAAGAGCAGCTTATTTTCTCCCTGCCAAATGCAGGGCTCGGCGCATTCGAAGATGCGCTCCAGAGAACGGTAAGGATAATTTGGATCGAGGCCGCTATCGCCGTTGAATCGCACAACGCCGGAAATTCTCGGACGCTGGCGGACGACGCCGCGGACCAGAACGCCGGTGGTGTTGTAGTAAGCGAACTGCGCCGTGGACTTCAGGGCACCTGCTTCCCTGATTTTCGATCGCCAGATGCTCCCAAATCCTGAAATAGCGACAAGCATGCGTTTCTATGCTCCTCTCAACTTCCGCTTGTCTTTCTCCTGAACATGCAGCTTTTCCTGAAGCGTGTTGATGTGCTGGATCAGCTTGCCGTCGGCCGTCGAGAGATCCATGGGCTGATTCTTGGCGGGATCTCCCGTTATTCCTTCAAGGCGAAGAGAGAGGCCGGCGAGGGTCCTGGCCTTGGCTTCATTGTCCTGGGTCAGTCGAGCAATTTCCGCGTTCGCGCGCTGCAGCTCATCGCCAACCCGCCTCAATTCGCTTTCAAGCGTCGAAGAAGAAAAGCCTACCGGCTGCTCCCCGGAGTTTTCCATCACGAAGGCACGATTGCAGATGTCGATGTGCTCGTTGTGCCTTCGAATTGCCTCTTCGGTAACTTTATGGGAAAGAATCTCCTGGTTGCGAAGATCAACCATGGTCTCAGCCGTGACGCGAATAATCCGGCCCTTATCCGTTTGCAGCTTGATTGCCATCGCACCGGCAACAAGCAGCGCGACCGTCATCCAGAGACTGTATTCGAAATAGGGATTGGCGATCTTCGCTTCCACGAATGTCCGACGTCTCTGTTCGAGCCATGTTCCGAAGTCGAGATCCTGCGGGTTGATTTGAGCGAGGCCCTTTTCGTACCAAGGAGGTTGTGCCGGCCTCTGCACCTGGACCGGCACGGACGCCGGCGTGTGGTCCGAAGATGGCGCGCGGTTCGGCCTCCTCGTTTGTCCGTTGACGCCAACGCTAAAAGCTAGGACGCCAATCAATGTTGCACACATCATCCGTTTCATTCTTATTCCTCCCTCTACCTGCGCCCGAATTTCTGACTGGTGGGCAGAACATTGGACTTGAAGCGAAGGTTTGCCCCTTTTGAATGTTCGAGAGACGAAAGCAATCGGGGATAAAGCCGCGGCTCAAAAAGCGAGCTGGCCACACTGGATGGTGGCCGAACATGCAACAGCCGATGCAGTGTTCCGAGCGTGTCGTCGGTCTGGAGGATTTCCATCTGTCCTTTTGGCAGGTTCTTGATGTGCTCGTCGAGGGAGCGAGTTTCGCGGGTCTCGGTTTCAGTCGCGCGATCGGTCTTACGAAACGTCTCGAATCCAAAAAGGCTCGACCGTTCGGTCGAATAGCTTCGTTTAGTGACAGTGTGCTCGGCAGAGGCGTTTCTGAAATAGCGCGCTGTTTCTTCGTCCCGAGTGCGCATGAGGATGGTCGTATTCGGAGCGCTCGACACTTCTTCCTTAAAGCCCTTGCCAACCTGCATCAGTTGCGACAGGCTCTGCATGGCAAAGAGAAATGCGGTATTGGTGCCACGAGCGGTTTGCAGGATCTGCGCAAAGTTGCGATATCCAAAGGGCGCAAATTCATCGAGGATCACGGAGACGGTTGGGCGGTCGGCTTGGCGCCGATGCTGCTCGTCTTCGTATTTTTCTCCAACCACCAGTTGCAGGTTCTGCAACAGCATCTTGCCCAAGGCCTTCACCGGCTCCGTGTTCTTATTCACGTTGAGCGAAACAAAGAGGATCAGATCCTGATCAATCACCTCCTCGATCGAGAGAAGGTCTTCATAGGGACCGGTAATCACGCTCAATTCATCATCGAGGAAGGTCATGCATTCGTTCAGCAGGCCCTGAATCTTCGGAACCCGGTCGCGATCGGCAAAAGACTGAAACAGGTTCCGGACCGACATCTCAAAGTTGAGCCGGCGCTGGACCGGCAGCGACGCATCATTCGCAATCCGTTTCCGGGCAATTTCGACCTGCAGTTTCAAACGCTCTTCGTCGAGCGCCAAAACCAGGACGTCATGGAAGTTAAAGCGAAATCCCGTGTAATAGAGGACCCGAACAATATCGGCGAGATAATTCAATTGGTGCTTGGCAAAGAACTCATCGTGGAGGTTAAAGCTACCAAACACCATGTTCACGATGGCCATGTAATTGTCGTCCTTGCAATAGAACGGGTTGTAGCCAACGGAGATGTCGGGACGGGCGGGATTCAGGATGCGTAACTGGTGCATGCGTCCGGCGCGATGCACGTGAGGAAGCAGATCGTAGAAGTATTCGAGATCTCCCTTGCCATCGAAGATCAACATCGGCATACGCCGCGGCCGATTGGGAGTTCCCATCACCCGGCATAGGTCCTGGGTGATGATGTTCTTGAGGAGCGTCGTTTTTCCCGATCCACTTTGGCCTAGAACGATGGTCTGCATGACGCGGGTCTCATCCGGCCAGAACCACGGCTTCCGGTGGACGTCGTATCCGAGAACAATCGAATTTCGCCGATACGCCTGCCTTACGAATTTCTCGTCACGCCGGGCAGGGATGACCATTGGCGGATGCGGCCACTGCTTTTCTCGCCGCGACTTGCCAGTAAGCAGAAAGGCTGCAGTTCCACCAATACCGAGAAACATGAGCATCAAATAGATGGACGCCTCGACAAGCTGCCTGGGAGTGAGGTGAAAGCGGCTGACCGCAATCCATCCGGCAAGGGTGACTGAGAGAATGACGATCAGAGCGATACCGCCTTCGACGGGATCGATCATCGGTTTTCCTTGTGGGCGATCGGCGTGTGAGCTACCCGCCATCAAAAAACTACTCCTTAGTTAAATCGAGGCATATGGCCTCACAATTAGTGAATCTATGGATCAGTCGATCATCATAGGCAAAGCAACAGCGAACGCTATCCGGTCAACGTGAAATACCAGAAGCATCCGGCGAAGGCGAGAACGACAAGGCCGACGAGCACGGAGAGTTTGCGCGGCCGCCGGCGCAGCTTAGGATTGAAAGGATTGCGCGGCTCAAGCAGCAGGTCGAGAATCACGTTGATCAGGCCGATGTCGCGATGACGGCTGAGATCCCCGCTCAGAGCGCGCTCGATCTCCTTCACGGTCATCGATCGATTTTGGGAGGTTGGTTCCATTGATATTCGCTGCCTCCTTAGCGCACCATGAAGGCCGCAACCTGCTCGCTGCCGGTGGGAGCGAACTGGAGTCGCAATACTGTGGGGACATTGGTTGCAGGCGCGGCGACCGCAACGATCCCAAATACTTCCTGTCCCGGTGAAAGCGTTGTGGCCGATAGCTCACTCAGCACCGTTCGAAGAGGAATCTGCTCCTTGATCTTGAGATTCGACACCTGCTTATCGTCCAGTTGGGAGCCGATAAAGTTGTAAAGCGACTGCCGCATCGTGGCACCCGTGAGCGCGTAGGGCTGGGGAGCATTCAGGATGTAAGGCTGAGAGGTCGCATTCCGCAAGGAATAGCGGAGATAGAGGACGCCGTTGCTTTCATAGCTGTCGCGCAACCTGACGACAATGCCTTCACCTTTATCATTTGCTCGATCCATACGGATCGGAGTCGAGCGAAGAAGCATCTCAGTAGGTGGACGCGGAGGCTCGGGCTTCACAGCAACTGGTACTGGATGCGGAGCCGGTATCGGCGACTGGTCCACAGCAAAGTCCATCTTTTCGACCGGGCCGGCTGGCGCGAGTTCATAGTTGAACCGCTCGGTGGCGGTCCAAATAAATAGGTTGGTGGCGATATTTGGTTCGGTGGGCTGGACGAAGACTCGGCTTTCGCGCCACTCGACCTTAAACGCGGGGCTGCCCGCGGCCACTGACACGACGGGCTCGCTGACCTCGATGACGGTTAAATGGTTGAGAGCGGTCTGGATGCGCAGCACTTCATTCCGTCCGGTATGGAATGAATCGACATGCTGGGCATACGAGCGATCCATTGAAAACACGGCCAGCACCAAAGCGGCCACGATTCGATACTTCATTTATTACTCCTCTCCTTAATATGGGATCCGCGCTCGGTCCCTGCACAGGAGAACCGTTAAGGTCCACCTGTGCACGGGGTTATTCATCGGACGTTCCAGGATCGTCGTCCTTACGGACGGGAACCTGGGGTTGTTGTTTGGTTTCCGGGAAGACGACCTTCCCGTCTCTGATTTCGCTTCGCCCCGCCTGAATCGGAAAGGGCCGGACGCGATGCGTGACGATCGGCGTTCCCTTGCGGTCCCGGTCGCGGAAGACCTCTCCGGATCGGGTAACCTGTGCCAGGAAGATCAGCGCCTCAAAGAACTGGCCGTCGCCGGCCACGCGCTGGACGAGGAAGATTCTTCCCTCCTCATCGATCTCCACCTCGCCATCGCACAGGTCGGGCATCTCGACCGCTACGGGCCGCCCTCCGCTGCGCGCTGCGATTTGATTGACCACCTCCTGAGGGAAGGCGTAGAAGACGATTGACCCGGTGCCCTGCCGTTTTTGCTCCGGCTGATTGCGCCTGTCTTTGCAGACAATTGAGTGCAATGCGGACATGAAGGCCAACCGGTCTCCGTTTTTCGATTGCCCCCATCGGCGAACTTGCCGGATAAGGGTTTTCAATTCAGCTCCCGAGCGTTTTTCGTATTCGAAATACGCCGCGGAAGCCTGGTTGCGCCGGAATACAAGTTGTTTCTTGATTTCCGGATCGTCGCTTTTTATGTTGTCGGCCTGAGCCTGCGCGTGCTCCAACTCTTCCTGGAGCTTCTGCCGCTGGCCGAGAATCTTCTGGACTTCCTCCGAGTAGAGACGGTTGATGGTCTGGCACTCTTCGTAGACCTGGCGGTTGAAGCCATGTCCACCCATGATTCCCCTGAAATCACTCAGAGGAGCCACGGTGTCATCCACGAGCTTGCCGAGTTCCTTACGCAGGAAGTTGTAGAGCTGCCCTACGCGGTCGAGACCGTCCACACCCGGCAGATGCACAGGCATCTCATCGATCCGTTTCTTCTGTTTGAAGGCCAGCCAGGGAGCTTTGTTCACCTCCTGGCGTATTTTCTTGATCAGTTCCTGATCGGGCTGCGTTCCGAACTTGAGTTGGTCAAGCGCGTTTTGCAACTGGTCGACCAAGAGCCGTGCAAGATCTTCACGTCCTTTAGCCAGACAGGATGTCTTAAGGTCCGTGATCGATCCGATCTGATTGCCGCGCGCCTGCATTGCAACCTGTGGAAGGTTCCACCAGGGGCTCGGCGGTTTGGGAGTTTTGTCTTTTTGTTTCGAGTGCTGCTCGCTATAGTTGAAGCGGTCCTCAACAAACTGGGGAAAGCGGTCGCCTTCGACCACACAAACAAGATCGAAGTCGAAGTCGCCGCCGTTCCGGGCCGCGGTTTCAGAATGCAGCGTGAGCGTGCCCGTGAGGCGAAGCTGCCGGTCAACCAAGGTGCATGCCAATTCCCTGGCTGCCTCGCATCCTTGTCTTTCAAGATCGTGTTCGATGAGAGAGACAGCTTCGGCCATGCCCATGTTTTCGAGCGGCAGAAGGTCTTCCTTCATTCTGATTGGATATCGAACTACAAGGCCTCTGCGGCAGTTGAGGGCCATCGAAACCTTGTTGCGCGGCATCCAGTCGGAGCCGGAGTAGACCTTTCCGTCATGCACTGCCAAATAGCCATCATCCGCCAAGGCAAACCCTGGCAGGGTGAAGCCACCACTCGTGAATAATTTGTAAGCCCATCGTGCAAGAACCTTTTGCAGGTGCCCGTTCACGAAGGGATGTTTCAGCATGTAACCCGTACCGTCGGCTATCAGGCAGGCGTCGGCAACCGTGTACTCGCTAGAGGTATATTCGGGATCGGTGTACTCTTCGGGCTCAATCGTGCGCTGTGTGTCTCGGGCGCCGATCAACTGGAAGAGTTCGGTGAAGTCGTTCTCCTCATACGCCTTTCGCACCTTCCCGATTTCGCGCAGGGCGGCAGGCTTGATCTCAAGATCGAGCGAGCTTTGAGGCGCGTGTTCAATGAGCGTGTAGCTCGATTGAAAGGAAAGGTTGCGGGAAACATCGCGAATGCCGATCGAAGCAGGCCCGCGATAGCGATCTCCCTTGCGTCCGGCAACGACCGACCACAGTGCCTTGGCTGCGCCGCCGGTGTATTTGGGCTTAATCGAGGACTTGGGCAGGATGATATCCGCGTCCAAGGCCTCGGATACTTCGTCCGGCATGATTTTGAACGACCCTTTGGCCTGAGTCCTTTCAAAAGCCATACGGAACTGAAAGAGGCAATCGGACTGAAAGGCACGCGCTCTCGCGATCTTTCGAGCCCTGCGCATCTGCCGCTCTTCCTCTTCAGCGAGCACGAAGGTTGGATCATTGGCCCGCTGCGCCTTGATTCGCACGATGCGTTTTTTGAACTCCCGCTGCGTCAACTGTTCGGCGTGATTCTCGCGAAGCCTGCGGAAGATCGAGTGCGACATCCAGCCCCGGCAGTCGTTGGTCCCGTACACGTGATCGTCAACCACCAGGATTCTGCAGTCGGCCACTTCGATCATCGCCTTGCAGGAGGACACGAGAATCCCGAGGCAGGTCACCGCCGCCTGCGGAGAATTCTTGAGTCTTTCCGCAATCTGTTTTTCGTATCTGGATTCAAACGCCCAGAAACGCCCTTCCTTCACGCTCGCGCTGCCTCCGCACAGGCTGTAGCGAACGCCGTCGCACTGAAGCTGCGTCAGCGCCTGCTCGACCATCGCCTGCTCGCATAGATCGAGAGGCTCGGTCGGCACTTCCACAGTCATCGCCCGCAGATCTCGATAGAGACTCCGTAGGAGGCTGTTCTCAAGCTGCGCTTCTCTGGTTGGATCCATCGTTTTTCTCGTTATCTGCCCCAGCCGGTCAATTTGTACGGCCAGAACAGGATTTACTTCCTTCATTACGGGGTGAGTCATCGCGAATCTCCTTTATCTGTCGGACAAGGGCAGATCGAGGAGACCCGTGCCCGGTCTCTTCGCTGCCCGTTGCCGAAAAAGTGAAAAAAACTTCTTTCGGACCGGGCGCGAAGCACCTGGCCAGCACGATTTGTGTTGCGATGCTTGAAGGCTCGCGGCTTTCAATGAAGAAGAGCCGGCTGCCTCGAATTAACCTCCGTTTGCGGCTGCTATGGGACTAACTCCCTAAGCAACCTGGTCGTTTACGCACGTTTGAACGGATACACCTTTCGCTTTGCAAAGCGATTCGGCTTCCAGTAATCCTGGTAAGCCTTTCGCAGTACGAAGGTGAATCCGTGAAGCCGGCGGGCCAACGGTCGTGCCCAGTCCCATACGGCGCAGGCAAACGCATACGCAGCTCCCAGAAACAGGAACAGCAGAGCATTGAGAACAATGTCCTCGCCGCTCAACGTCCTGTCTCCGAAAAATCGTTCCGCGATCATCCTGTAGAAACCGATTGCCAGAATTACCGCGAAGAGCCACAGCGTCTTTTTCCAGTGCATGATGAACCGAGATCGGAACATCGATGGTTTTTCCTCCTTGTCGATCTGTCTCCAGACCTGCACGGAGGGCCGCCGGAGCGGATCTCAGTATGGGTCTGGTGGAATTAGCCGAACATTCCAGCCAGGCTCATGCTTCGAACCTTGCCGGCACTCAACCGCAATGAAGCTTGCGGATTGCTTCTTCAGACTCAACGTCTTTAGAAAATCGGTGCCTACTTCCTGGTAACGGGCTCCTTCTTCAAGGCCGGCGTGCCGCCGCTGAAGTCGGCTACAGGCTTGAACTCCTCCACCCGCAGATAGGTCGCTCCCGTTCTGAATGCCTCGACGATCGCATCGCCTTCGCTTGGAAGTTCCTGGCCGAGCGCCGGTGTGTTTCCTGGTCCTGCGTCTTTCCGGACGAGAAAAAACCGCCCATGGCCTTCGGAAGCTCCCGCGGTCGAACCGCTTCGTCTTCTTCTCTTTCCGGGTTCCTGGGCTGTCGTCGCGCTCTCGACCGCCGCTCCATTTGGTTTCGAGGATGTTGACGTTTCCGGATTCCCCGTGTTGACGCCTGTATTCATAAGGCTCTGTTTTCTCCGTTTCTGTTTGAGTTCCCTTTGTTACCAGACATGTCCTCTGGCTGGACCTTTGCGCCGCCGGTTTTCGGCGCTGCTATTTCGTTTCAAGCCCACCGTCCTGCGCGAGACCCGTATCCCGGTCTCCGGTCATGAGTTCCTCGAAGTACTGCGCGATCAGCAATCCGGAGGGGTGCGTTTCGGTTCTCGGCTGCTCGGCAAGCCGGATCGTGTACTTGGCGACAATCCTGTCGGTAACCTCGGCGCCGTTGTGTACACGGTGAACTTCCTTGACGCCGAAAACGATGAAGCCCCACGCGGTGTTCGGAATCCTCTCAATAGAGCGAACCCTGAAGTCCGAGATGATCTGGTCGTCCTTGATCTTGCCAATCGTGTCGTCATCGTGAAGA
>DATGIO010000161.1:0-14242 GCA_035295685.1 Candidatus Angelobacter sp. | reverse complement strand
CGTCTTGGTTCAACTGGGCATAGTTCAGGGTTTGCTGGCCGTGGCGGAGGGCAATCTTCTCGGGGTGCTCGCGGGCCTGTCGGGCGATTTGCTCTTCCGGCCACTCCCGCATTGTCTCCCTGTTCACTTCCGCCCCTCGGCCGAACTGCAGCACACGCTCGCGTTCGCGATTTGAGGTAATCTTGAATTCGGAGATGCGCGCTTCGGGATTGGCGACAATGAATTCTACGATTCGCAGAAATGTGTCTAGAAGAGACTTGACGGTGGAAGTCTCAAAAACCTGCTCGTCGTAGGTGACGGTAACAACCGGATCGGCGCCCAGGGAGACTTCAACCGCCAACAGAACATCAGAGTCGGTTGGAATCAGGCTTCGCAGAAAACGCAGATCTCCATCGCTGGCCTCCGTGGTTGTGACCTCAAAAACGGTACTTGTGAGTTTTTCACGGGAAGGCAAATTGGCAGCGGATTGCACGTCGGCCCAAGACAGATAGCTGTAGTGTCCGATATTGACGGTTTGCTGATGCACCGCATGTAGCAGCTCGGAAACTGTCACGCCAACGCCCAGGCGGATCCGCAGTGGGAGAACATTCACGAACGGACCAGCGATGCTTTCAATACGTTTCAATCCTGGTGGCCGCCCGGGCACTGTGATCCCGGCAGCCACATCGGTTTCGCCCGAATAGCGGCTCAGCAGCACAGCCCATGCCGACTTGAGTATGATGTTCGCGCTGATCCCGCGGTTCTTCCCGAGCTCGCTCAGATCGCGCGCCAATCCTGCGGCAAAAGTGGAGTTCTGCGCTACGCGGCGACCGTGGCCGGTTCCGTGAGCCTGATCGAGGTATAACGGAGTGGCTGCGGCGAAATCCTCCATGGAATGCTGCCAGTAGTGCAGGCATTCGGCAGTATCCTGGCGCTTCAGCCAGAGAATAAAATCCTTGAAGGGACGCGACTCTTCCCAGAGCACGGATTCGTTCTTCAGGAGCGCGCCATAGATGACGTCAAATTGCTGGCTAAGACGCCGCACGCTCCACCGATCTAAGATGATGCGATGGTAGGTGAGCAGAAGCTGGCAGGACAATTCCTCTCGTAGAAACAGGACCAGACGGAGCAGAGGCCCGTTGGCAAGATCAAAAGGAAACGCCGCCTCCTCCTCGATCACGCGGCGGATGACCTGCTCTTGCTCATTAGGGGGAGTCCCACGAAGATCGTGCACCGCTAACGTGCAATCGGCGAGGTTGAGCACAATCTGCACCGGCTGTTTCCGTGCACAGCGAAAAACAGTGCGCAGGATCGGATGCCGCTCTATCAGCAAATTCCAGGATTGCCGGAAAAGCGTTAGGTTCACCGGTTCGAAGATGGTTCGGACGCACTGATCCACAAAACCGGCAGAGTTGCTTCGAGAAAAGATCTCCTGCTGCAGCGGCGAAAGCGCGTAAATATCGTTCAGGCTAGTGACCGCAATGCTGTTCGTGACCGCGTCACTACTCAAAACTTTGGTGTTCACGACAGTCCTCCCACTTTCTCTTCCTAGCCTTTGCGCGATTCAGCCACTCGGAACTTCGCGGCGCGGTGGCTATTCTTTCCACGTAAAGGTCTCTTTCGGCGCGACGCGTTGTACAACCGCGCGGGCTGTGAAGAACCAGGCTGCCAGTCGATTTGCCCGGTACCTGAACCGGTGCTTGAATGTTCTCCATCGCTTCTTTCACAGCCTCCCGAGACGCCACCAGCCACCGGATGAAACCGTTGGGGATTGAAATCCGAAAAGAGAAGAGGCCGGATGACATCTCTTCGGCAACAGGTGGGCTGGCGAGCGACGAGCCGAAACGCATCTCCGCTCTGTCAAGCCCGCCCAGCAAGCCCGCCCAGCAAACCCGATCCCCAACTCACTAGAGCAACCTAGGTGCCAACACGATGCTCACAGGCCGCGCGTGATCATTCGGCTCGCGGGATAAGAAGCTCACCATCTGTCCGCGCCTGCCTTTCGAATGGGTTCGCGATTTGAACCAGAAACAACCTTTTTGCGAACCCAAAGCTGGCCGATCGCGACAAGCCGACAGTGCCATTTTTGGTTCCGCTGAGGGGTGCACTCCAACCACCAGATAGGACGCCACTGCCATGTAGACCTCTCCTGTTTTCACCGTGGTTTTCTCGAAACTGCGACGTCCTTTTTGTTAGGCAGCTCTCTGCCGGCAAAGAACGCACCGGTCCCTAATCCGTAGCCGCCGCCGCTAGGACATGTCGAGAGATTTCAGGATGCTGGCCGCCATCACCTGAGCTTGGTGATGGATAAAAAAGTGGTCTCCCGGCAAGAGACGCACCGTGCAGCCAGCCTGGGTGTGAAGAGCCCATCCGTTCAGCTCGGCGGCGGACGCAGTGGGATCCTCAATCCCGCCAAAGACGGTAATCGGTAGCGGCAACGGCGACCGCGACGTCTGCAAGTAGGTCTCGACCAGACGCAAATCGGCGCGCACCAGGGGAAGAAATAATTCGCGCAGTTCGCTGTTTTCCAGCACCTCGAACGGTGTTCCATTGAGATTTCGCAGATGCTGGATGAGTTCAGGATCAGCAAGCATATGCGCATGGCGATCCGGTGGAATGTGCGGCGCGCGCATGCCGGAAACGAAGAGATGGCATGGCGCTGGACGCCCCCTCCTGATCAGCGCGCTGCTCAACTCAAACGCGATCAGAGCTCCCATGCTGTGACCAAACAGAGCAAAAGGAAGATCCAGCAGCGGATCAAGTACGCTGATCAAGCACTCGATCATGGTTGACATGCGGTCAATCACAGGGGTACCCAAGTGGCTTCCTCGTCCTGGAAGTTCCACGGCAACCACTTCCACGGTGGGGCCCAGCCACTCCTGCCAGTCTCGGAAAATCCGAGCTTGGCCCCCGGCGTAAGGAAACGAAAACAGCCGAGTAGCGACCGCGGAGACTTCCCGGCGCTTCAACCACGGGTTTCGAGCCGCAATTGGGGAGTAGATCAGCCCCCTTTCAACTTCGAAAATGCTACTGTCATTGATCTCAGCTTCCGAGTTCATGGAAGTTTCTGTTGCGCCTGAGTTGAACCTCTCAACTGCAAGTCAGGCAGTTCCTTACATGTGGATTCGCGAATCATGTGGATTCGCAAGCAGGCAGGCTGCCAAACACCTCTTAGGGTTGTCCCTCTCGGTTCGCGAAGGTTAATGGCGTGCTAGAGGCCAAATGGGAGAGGCTTGAAATCCAAGCACCAGCTCCAAAATGGGATAGGCTGCCGCGCAGCCGTAGCGAGGCCGCTTTTACTGGAACAGATGGCCGTCTCAGCTCAACGCGGTAACCCAAAGGTGGCCGTCGTTTTGTCGTTGGCGGTGCCGATTTTGGTGCTCTCCACCAAGTACCTGCTCCCTGTCGTATCGATTTCTTTCATCTGCAGGGGGAATCCCAGCGTTAGCGGGCATGAAACATTTTGGCACTTGGCTTGCCTTCTAGCTACGACGGACAATGTCGCCGGCATCGTCAGTTCCTTACGTGGGCCGCGACTCCAGATCGTAGGCCAGACTATCTAGGTCAAAGGAGAAAAGTCGATGTATTGACTGGACGGCGGGAACACTGGAGTCGAACATGAATTTCCAGGAACCATTGGGTGGAGAGCAGCAAGAACGAACAGGAGCCGATCATGCGAGCAGCCATAACCTCGATCAGCCATTACGCCCCGCCAGAGGTGCTGGACAATCAATTCTTCGAATCGCGGCTGGCCACGAGCGATGAGTGGATCCGAACCCGCACGGGAATCACCGAACGCCGCATCGCGCGGTCGGGAGGCACCTCGGATCTTATTCTTCCGGCGGCGTTGCAGTGCCTGGCGGCCCGCGGTATCTCCGCTGAGGAGATTGATTGCATCCTTGTGGCCACCGTTACTCCTGATTACGTCTTTCCGTCCACGGCTTCAAAGGTACAGGCTGCAATTCGCGCCCCGCTGGCATGGGGCTTTGACATCTCTGCGGCTTGCTGTGGATTCATCATGGCGCTCATTGTTGCCGCTCGCTTTGTAGAAACCGGCGCGGCGCGCAAAGTGCTGGTGTGCGGCGCGGACAAGATGACCTCGATCGCGAACTACGAGGATCGCTCTTCCGCCGTCCTGTTCGGTGATGCCGCCGGCGTCGCCCTGGTCGAGCCATCGTCGGTTGATAGCTTAGGAGTGATCGACCATGTCGCGCGTATGGATGGCAGCCATACAAAAGACCTTTACATGCCCGCTGGCGGCAGCTTGCGCCCAGCTTCGCTCGAGACCATCAGCAGAAAGGAACACTATCTGGTTCAGGACGGATCCACAGTGTTCAAAGCGGCGAGCACAGGAATGGCTGACATCACCCGGGAACTGCTCAATCGAAACGGGTTGTCTTCGCGCGAAATCCGCTGGTTTGTTCCTCACCAGGCCAATAAGAGGATCATTGATGCGGTGAGCGACCGCATGGGGATCGATTCCAGCCGCGTCATGTGCAACATCGAGCGCTACGGCAACACCTCCTCTGCGACTATCCCTGTCTGTCTTTCCGAATGGATGGAGCGGGGCGAACTGCAGACAGGAGACAAGGTGGTACTTACCAGTTTCGGCGCAGGTTTCACGATGGCTTCACTCTACCTGACCTGGGCCATTGCCTCCGCTGCGCCAGCCGATGAGGCGCAATCTTTGTTCACATATGCCGGGATCGGCGCCGCCGATTGACGCACATCGCGCGGCCAAGGTAAAAAGCGGTCGAGGGCCTGAAAGGCGGAGCCAGAACCCTGTGCTCGAGGAGGAGGTTCATGTCTGCGGCCAGGACTTGCCGCACAGGCGCGAAGTGAGAACCGAGCGTGCGCCATGCAGGCGCTCTAATCGTGGCGCAGGGCAACCACCGGATCAAGATGTGTGGCCCGGCGCGCCGGCACGTAGCATGCCGCCAGGGCGACCAGGAGCACCAGCAAGGTGACGGGAACCAAGGTGCCGGCATCACCCGCGTGGACGCCAAACAGCAGGTTCGCCATGCCGCGCGTAAGCGCGGCGGCGGCAAGCAGCCCAGCTACAGCCCCGATGGATACCAATCGCGCTCCTTGTCCTAAAATGAGCTTCAGGATATCGGCATTGCTTGCTCCGACAGCCATGCGCACGCCAATCTCGCGGGTGCGTTGGGCAGCCGCAAAGGAGACAACTCCATAAATTCCCACCACTGCAATTACAAATCCCAGCGCTCCCGCCACTGTCGTGAGAATTGCCGCCAAACGTAAGATCAGAAAGCCATTGCCCCCGGCCATTGTCTCTCGCATGGTCTGCAGGTCAGAAATAGGTATTTCCGGATTGAGGGCCTGGATTTCCTTTTTCACTTGTGTGATCAGCGATTCAGGTGGAATCGAAGAACGTATCTGAAGGATTCGCAGGGAAGTAAAACTCTGGTCGACCGGCACGTAATAGCATGGCAACGCTTCTGACAGGTGTCCAAACAGTTTGATATTATGAGCCAACCCGACCACCTGAATGAAAGGCCCGGATGCGCTCTGGGTGCTAAATCGCTTGCCGACCGCATCCTCGTTGGGCCAGAAGCGATCAGCCATCGCTTGGTTCACAATTGCCACCAACGGCGCCGTCGCGTTGTCAGAATTTGCAAAAGCGCGTCCGCGCAGGAGGGCCGTTCGCATAGTCTCAAAATAGGTCGGACCTATGCGATTAAGAAACACCAGCGGAGGCCGCTCTCCGGGCGATAAGGGCTGATTTTCAAGATAGACTTGGCTGCCGTCGATGTAATTACCCATGGGGACGCTGAACGCCTGGCTAACTGACTGCACTCCCGGCAGTGATGCGACATGGCTCTCTAGCTCACGATAAAACTCATTTGTACGAGCTTTATCGTAACCAACCTGACTGGGGTCGAGCATTACATTGAGAATGTTGTCCGGATCAAAGCCGAGAGACGTGTGCTGGGCGTAGTCCAGACTGCGAACAAAGCGGGCAGCGATCACCAGCAGCATCAAGGAACCTGCCACTTGGGCCACCACCAGGAAGCTGCGCACCCGCGAACGGCTGGCTCCGGCTGAACCGCCGCGGCCCCCATCCTGAAGGCCGACGCTAATCGCGCCACGAGCGGCGCGCAACGCCGGGAAGACGCCAACAATCACGCCTGTGACCAAAGCGGCGGCCAGACTGTAGGCAATGACGCGCCAATCGGCGCTGAAATCCAACACAATAGGAAGCTTGGTTCCAAGATCGACGGAAGCGATCATGCCGCTTACCCACATGCCAAGAAAGGTGCCGGAGAAACCGCTCAACAGTGCCAAAACGATACTCTCGGTAAGCATCTGTTGCACGAGCCGGGCACGGCTTGCGCCCAGCGCCAAACGTACGGCCATCTCGCGCTCTCGCGCCGAGGCCCGCACTAGCATGAGGTTGCCTACATTCAGGCATGCCAGCACGAGCACGACGCCAGCCAGGGTCAGGAACAAGCCTGCAACCAGCGGAATGGCGCTGGCAGCCTTCGGTATCGGCCGAGCCAGCATCTCCGGAACTACGGTTACACTCACGCCCTCGTTGGTTGTGGGATATTCCCGGGAGAGACGTTTGGCAACCACATCAACCGAGCTTTGCGCTTGGGCAATGCTCACGTCTGGTTTCAGCCTGCCCAGTACTGTTAACACTCGCTGATTGCGGTCCGTCCAGAAACCGTTTCCCGTTGTCTCCCCTGCCATGCTTAAAGGAAGATATGCTTGTATGTCCAGGTGGGATGAGACACCGTGAAAACCAGGAGGCGCAATTCCTAACACTACGGCGGCCTTGCCATCCACGCGTACTTGCTTGCTGACTATGCCTGAGTTTCCTGCAAATCTTTTTTGCCAGTATGAATACCCGAGCACAATCAGGGGAGCCCCGCCGGGTTGCTCTCCTTCGTCGGGTAGGAATAGTTGACCTGCGGCGGGCCGGATTCCCAGTGCCGTAAAGTAGTTGCCGGTCACATAGCTGAAAGTCACAGGCTCGGCCTTACCGTTGAAGCTTAGACCGCCCAAACCAATCTGGTATGCGAATACATCTGAGAACGCCTCCGCCTGCTTGCGGAAATCAACCAAGTCTGGATACGAGAGGTAAAAGACACCCAGAGTATCGCCCTTCTGCTGCGCGGCCAGCACCGTAAGCTGACGGGGATCCCTCACCGGCAGCGGCCGTAACCAGCCATTTACTACGCTGAAGATCGTGGTGTTGGTTGCAATCCCGAGCGCCAGAGTGAGCATGGCCACAATGGCGAAAACCGGCCTCTTTAGTAACTGGCGGATTGTGTTGATGACATCTTGCTTCAATTTGTTCACAGTTCTATCACCCAAAGACGAGCTGCTCGGCGCCCGGTGTTACCTAATCTTGCTGTAAGTTTCAATTTGCACTCGTGGGCACAACTATTGTGTGCGCCTTGTAAACATGCTCCGTCGCTAGTGGAATGGCTTTGAAGCAGTCGACGTGCCAACCTTTCACCGGTGGTGGCAATCCACGGGTAAAGTTTCCGCCTGCCCTATGACCACGCTGGCAAAGCCCTTCCTTACAATCCTAATGGTCATGGTCGGAGCCCAGCTCTCCTGAGCAGTTGCATGGGGATGACCGGGCTGCTGGCTGGCGTAAGAACCAAACCCGGCCCGAGGTCGATTCCGTCGGTGCCACTTTTGGCTCGCCGGCTGCGATTTCGAGTTCGGTGTTCATGGTTTCGCAGTGTTCAAGCTGACGACAATTCAATGGTTGAAAGATCCGAAGATTTCAGGGAGCGGCCGAAGGGTTTGAAGGCCGCTTGGCCTTCAGGGATTTATCGTGCACTTTGTCGTTGGGCTCCTGAAGAAGGACGTTAAAAAGAGAATGGTGAACATTCACTCCACCGCTGTAGCCCTTATATTGGATGTATCCCAGTTGGCGGAAGCGGTTCATAAAGAAACTGACGCGCGAACGGGTAGTTCCAATCATTTCCGCCAAAGTCTCCTGAGTGATGTACGGTATGGTGGCTTCAATGCCACCTTCGAGTTGCGCCAGCAACAAGAGGGTGCGCGCTAACCGTTTTTCACTGGAATTGAAGAGATGGTCGATCAAATCCGCCTGCATCAGCATGCAGCGGGTCAAAAGAAAAGATTGGAAAACGCGCGCGAGCGCCATGTCCGCGCTCAGGGCTTGAAGCATTTCTTGGCCCTCGATCCTGAGAAGCGTGCAGGACACGATTGCCGTTGTCGTCGCAGAACGCACCGGATTCACTGCCGCGATGCATTCCTCACCGATGAAACCACCCTTACTTTGCAGAGCGAGCGTGGCTTCTTTCCCCTGGGGCGAGGTTACACTGACCTTCACTCGCCCTTTTTGGATGTAGAAAACACTGTCTGCAGGATCGCCTTGGCTATAAATGACAGCGTCTTTCGGCACGTTAAGAGCCGTCTTACCCACGCCCCCTGTCGTAAGATATTTGTGAAAAGGCTCGCCCTCGATGCGATTTGCGAATGCTGCGACTCTTGCGGCTGCCATGCCCGCTATCCCCCTGAATTTTGTGGGCCGAAGCACAATAATCGACCGAATGTGTAAAACACAATATTTTCTTTGTGGCCAAAGTGACTTTCTTGTTGCAAGTAGTTATACGTTGATCATGGAGTTCTATTTTGCTGTGAAGCAAGATGCGTTTCAATATCGGAAACCTCAGCTCTCTCCGATTCCTTTCAGGAAAAATGTCCCAACACATTTTTCATCCGTGAGCAATATTGACCAGACATCCTTGGACGCCGGAGATATCTTGTGCGAATTGTTTATCGGGATTACTGAGGACCTGAATCCGTCGTCATGCGCATTGATGCAATATCAGCAGCAAGCCAGAACGTGGTTCAGAGCACAGCAAAGGGCTTTGGGGGTGAAGGGGGCGAAGCCTACCCATTTAGAGCTTGAGAGGTGCTGCATGAACATTAGCGCCGTCAACGGCAATGGTAAATACGACGTCGACCAGTCCGCGGGCTCAAACCTCTCGTGGTATGCGTTGCGCACCAGGTCAAACTGCGAAAAGATCGTCGCCGGATTTCTGGAAGCCAGAGGCATTCAGCAGTTTCTTCCGCTCTATCGGGTGCCAAGGCGGTGGTCCGACCGGGTGTTCGAAAACTGGATTCCTTTGTTTCGCGGATATTTGTTTTGCAGATTTGACGCGAGGTATCGCACTCCCGTCGTGAGCGCTTTGGGCGTTGTCTCCATCGTGTCTTTTGGCGGCATCCCCGCTCCAATCGACAGTGGAGAGATTGAAGCCATTCGAAGGGCTCTTGGCTCCGGGCAGAATGTGGAGCCGTACCCTTACCTGCGTGAAGGACAAAAGATTCGCATTAAAAAGGGCCCACTGCAGGGTATAGAAGGAATTCTCATCCAGAGACGAACATGGCGGGTCGTGATTTCCGTTGAAATGCTTCAACGTTGCGTAGCCGTGGAGGTCGATCCGAACAGCGTTTTTCCACTGGAATACCCTGAGACGCAACCATCGAAAGACCACCATCCTTAGCCTTGCGCCAGAGCGCGCGGATAGGCTGTGACCAGGTGGTCTCCTTTTCTGAACAAACCATGGAGTTCGTTGCTCATCGGCTTTTAGTTTCTGTCTAGCGTTGATCCCAGTCTAACCGAAGGCTCCGTTGCGGTCGGCAACACATAACCAATACAAGAAGAGAGTTCAATGATTGCTTTGCTATTTCCCGGTCAAGGGTCACAGAGACGCGGCATGGGCCAAAGCCTGTTCGCTGAAGTGCGCGAATACGCCGCAGTCGAAAAAGATGTGGACGCCCTTCTCGGTTATTCCTTGCGCAAGCTATGTCTGGAGGACCCGGAGAATCGCCTGAACAAAACTCAGTTTACCCAGCCGAGTCTCTATGTCGTCAACGCGCTGTACTACTACAAAGCTGTCAATCAGGGTACGCGCCCCGCGTATTTGGCTGGTCACAGTTTGGGCGAATACAACGCATTGCTTGCGGCGGGCGTGTTCGATTTCATGACCGGGCTGCGTCTGGTGAAGAAGCGCGGCGAGTTGATGTCGCAGGCAAAGAACGGCGCCATGGCGGCGGTAATCGGCCTGGGCGCTGGCATTATCAAAAAGGTGCTCGCAGAGAACAGGCTCGCGACCATCGACGTCGCGAACTTTAATTCGCCGTTGCAAACGGTAGTGTCGGGTCCCATCGAGGACATCAAGCGGGCGGGTCCGATTTTCGAAAAAGGAGGCGCGCGAATGTACATGCCGCTCCAAGTCAGCGCCGCCTTTCATTCACGTTATATGACAGATGCCGCGCAGGCATTCGCGGATTTTCTGGCCCCGATGTCTTTTGCCGCTCCTAAAACGCCTGTCATTGCCAATGTAACGGCACATCTGTATCCAACCGAAAACGCGTCGGAGTCGGCCAAGTCGATGCTGGTGAACCAGATCGTGCATTCAGTGCAATGGACTCAAACTATCCGCTATCTCATCAGCCAGGGCGTCACGCATTTCAAGGAAGTGGGTCCGGGAAATGTGCTGACGCGTTCTGTGCAACAAATCCAGCAGGAAAAAGAAAACTAACATTCCTCGATGCAGGCCCTTATCCCACAAAGGGGAGTGCTGCCGGCAATTGCGAAATCGCAGGTATTTAGCTCTCGGTTTCACTTTGTCGTCGTCACTCATCGGGATCGCTTGAGGGGTGCTTTGAAGAGTTTGCTATGTCGACCGTTGAATCTCTCGTGCTGACTGTCTCCAGCGAGACCTCTAATGAAACCATGCGATCGAACGGCACACCGCCCGAGGTGGGCCACGCCAGGCGTCACCTAACTCGGGAGATCGCCCCCGAGTCGCTGGGCAGCCCCCTCTTCAAGACTAACTACGGGATCAAATATGCCTATCTGTGCGGCGCGATGTACAAGGCCATCGCATCGCAGCAGCTCGTTGTGAACCTGGCGCGTGCCGGTTTGATGGGATATTTCGGAACCGGTGGACTCAGTTTGACGGAAATCGAAGCCGCCATTTACGGAATCCAATCGGAGCTCAGGGCGAAACAAGCGTACGGTATGAACTTGCTTTGCGATCTGGAACAGCCAGACCTCGAAGAGAGCACCGTTGATCTGTATTGCCGCCATGGGATCCACTACATCGAGGCAGCCGCATATGTGGTGATAACGCCGAGTCTGGTTCGGTATCGCGTCAAAGGCCTCTCCCTTGACCCAAACGGGAACCTCAAGTGCGCAAATCGGATTCTGGCGAAAGTTTCGCGACCCGAAGTTGCGTCTTTATTCATGCAGCCTCCACCAGAACGGGTGGTCAAGGCCCTTTTGGCAGCAGGCCGGGTGAGTGCAACCGAGGCTCAACTTGCTTGTCGCATCCCGATGGCCAACGAGATTTGCGTCGAAGCAGATTCCGGCGGTCACACCGATCGGGGTGTCGCCTACGCTTTAATGCCGGTCGTACTAGCGCTGAGAGCTGAAATGATGGCCAAGTACCGATATGAAAGTCCCATCCACGTCGGCGCCGCTGGAGGAATTGGCGCTCCACAGGCAGCTGCGGCGGCCTTTGTTATGGGAGCAGACTTCGTTTTGACTGGGTCAATTAACCAGTGCACCGTGGAGGCAGGCACAAGTAATGCAGTGAAAGATCTTCTTCAAGACATCAACGTTCAAGATACCGCCTATGCTCCAGCAGGTGACATGTTCGAGCTCGGCGCGAAAGTTCAAGTATTGAAAAGGGGCTCGTTTTTCGCGGCCCGCGCCAATAAGCTCTACGAGTTGTATCAGCGATACAACTGCCTTGAGGATATTGACGGGGAAACGAGAATCCAAATCGAGAGCAAATTCTTTCGGCGCTCCTTTGAAGAGGTGTGGAACGAAGCAATGGTCCATCATGTCCACACAAACTCCGCAGAAGCAGAGAAGATCAAGGCGAGTCCCAAGCGCAGGATGGCCGCAGTCTTTAAATGGTACTTTTTTCACACTACACAGTTGGCCCTGGCCGGCAGCACGGAGCAGAGTTCTGACTATCAGGTGCATTGCGGTCCAGCTTTGGGCGCATTCAATCAATGGGTGAAAGGCACCGAGCTGGAATCGTGGCGCAGGCGTCGTGTAGCGGATATCGCAGAGTGCATTATGCGCGGAACCGCTGGTTTATTAAGCGATCGGCTGCGAAGTTTTACGGAGCTCTCTCCGGGAAGTAGGAGCCATTGAAGCAGCGATTCGCAAGACCCGGCATCGTCGTGACACGGGCAAGCTGGAAGATATCCCAATGGAACCCCGCAGAAACTCCTCAATCATTTGCCAATTCGAAGTAGGCGGCCGCTCCTGATGCGCGGGCCAGATGCAATCACAACATCCAAGTGGTTACGACGGGTTTAGTCATGTCATCGCATTCGGACCGCTTGGATGCTGCACAGAAACTCAAGAGGCAATGAAAGCTGTGAACACACGGAATAAACGAGACAGGGCAATGGCAGAAGCCAGCAAAATTGCCATTATTGGCGTGAGTGGACGGTACGCGAAAGCGGACAATGTGGGCAAGCTGTGGGAACACCTCGCGCTCGGGACTGACCTGACAGAGGATGTGTCGCGTTGGAATCTCAAGAAATGTTTTGATGATGGCCAAGAGCCCATCAATTGTTGCCCTCGTGGCAGCTTCTTGTCTGATATCGATCGCTTCGATCCCAAATTCTTTGATATCTCGGGAACGGAAGCCACCTATATGGACCCGCAGCAGCGCCTGTTTCTGGAAGAGGCGTGGAAGGCGCTGGAGGATGCGGGCCACGTGGGATCAGAGGTCGAAGGGAGTTCCTGTGGCGTGTTCGTTGGGTGCACAACAGGGGACTATCCGCGTCTGTTTCGCGGCAAGATTCCGCCGCAAGCCTATTGGGCTACATGCGCCGCAGTGATTCCTGCCCGCATTTCCTACTACTTGAATCTGCGAGGGCCCGCTGTAGCCGTGGATACTGCTTGTTCGAGTTCTTTGGTGGCCATCCACCTGGCGTGTCAAAGTCTCCGAAATAGAGAGACTAGCATGGCAGTGGCTGGCGGAGTATTTTTGCAGTGTTCGCCGGCATTTTATTCATGGGGTTGTTGCGTCGGCATGTCGCCCACGGGTTACTGTCACACCTTTGATGAACAAGCCGACGGGTTTGTACCGGGAGAAGGAGTTGGTGTGGTGGTGCTTAAGCGCCTGAACGACGCATTGGCGCACGGAGACCACATTTACGGCGTGATCCGTGGATCAGGCGTGAACCAGGACGGCGCTACCAACGGAATTACCGCTCCGAGCGCAGCCTCTCAGGCGATGCTCCAGCGCGAGGTTTTTGAAACCTTCCAGATTCATCCTGAAGAGATTCAGATGGTTGAGGCGCACGGTACGGGCACCAAGCTCGGCGACCCAATAGAATGCCGGGCTTTGACCGAAGCGTTTCGCAGTAAGACAGATAAGAGAGCCTATTGTGCCATCGGTTCGATTAAGACCAATCTCGGACATACCATCACGGCGGCTGGAGTTACAGGAGTGCTTAAGGTCCTTCTCTCTTTGCAGCACAAACAGATTCCGCCGTCGCTGCACTTTGAGAAGGTTAACCCTCTCATCGACTTCGAAAACTCTCCGTTCTATGTCAATACACAACTGCGCGAATGGCAAGTTGAACCAAAGCAGAAGCGATGTGCCGCAATAAGTTCCTTTGGTTTGAGTGGGACGAATGCGCACTTGGTGATCGAAGAGGCGCCGATCGTAAAACGGCTAGGCGTTCCGCTACCAGCTTACTTGTTTGCTTTGTCAGCCCGCAGTTCAGAACAATTGCGGCTGCAGGTGGAGCAGCTCCTCGACTATGTCCAGCGGACCACGCCAATTAACTGTGGGAATGTGAGCTATACGCTGTTGTTGGGTCGACGGCACATGAACCACCGCCTGGCCTGTGTGGCGGGCACCGAGGAAGAGCTAGTTCAGCGCTTAACCCAGTGGCTGGAAAGTGGACAAGCGCGGCAGGTCTGGACCTCACAGGTGAGCTTCCTGGACCCGCAGGAACAGAGCGCTCTCGATCGATCCGGTAATCGACGTATACGACGGTGCAGGAACGCAGCGAAAGCAGGACGGTACCTCAAAGATCTGGACACGATTGCCCAAATGCATGTGCAAGGTTGCACGCTTTTGTTTGTGCAGTTGTTCCCGCCCGATCAGTACAACTTCACCCCGCTGCCCACTTATCCATTTAGCCGTGAGCGATATTGGGTGCCCACCATCGGTGCTGACCCTTCGCCTCTTCACAACGCGGAATGTAA
>DATGIO010000160.1:0-115345 GCA_035295685.1 Candidatus Angelobacter sp. | reverse complement strand
ATCGCTATGGTCGAACTCTTCCGCGGTCATCGTCTTCCTCCGGCACTATGGGTGAATCTTCTGCCGGGAGCATGTTGCGCAGTTGCGCAACCACGAGCAGGCGTTTCAGGCGAAAGGCGTAGGCCTAGCCGCAGTTGGACTCGGCGACGTTTCCTACGCGCGAGCCTTTCGCGAAGAGACCGGAATCAAGTTCCCTTTGCTGATCGACGAGAATCGCCAAGCTTACAGCGCTATAGAACTCAAGAAAGCCAATCTGCTCCATCTGTTCCGGAGCGATAACCTTGCGGCCCGCAAACGCGCAAAAGCAGGCGGGCACAGCCAGAAGAAGCTGGGTAAAGATCCTTTTCAACTAGGCGGCAGCTTTGTTTTTGGTCCCGGGAATATTGACCGCTTTGTCCACATCAGCGAGACGTTTGGAGATAACGCTACACCCGAAGCCATCCTTAAGGCATTGTTTTAAGAATCGCCGAAGTATAGGCGCGCTGAGCTCGCTGGACGCCAGTTGAGGACGGGTCTTCTCTTCACGATTCGTTGAGACGAGCAAGTCTTACGGCCCAGACCCATTCAGTAGAACGGGCATTCTGGGCCGATGTTCATCCATTTCTTTTCAGTTCTCTCTTCCCATCCTCGTAGTTTTCCGGGTTGCCCTCGGCGTGCCACTCTCCCATAAATTCCAACATCTCACATTGCAAGTACGCCAGAGTTCCCTCTGGAGGTTCCATGCAAGCCCGTTTCACGAAAGGCCGTTCCCGGCAAAATCCATGGCGTTGTGCCGCCCATATCGTTTGGAAGCTGAGCCTACTCGTGCTTCCAATGAACTCATTCGCTCAAGATGCGGCACCTCAAGCAAGCCTTCTTCAAGATGAATCCAGTGCCGATGAATTGAATGCCGTAAGCCCGGCGGGATGCACCTTTCAAGCCCTCAACGTACCCAACGGATTCGTCAGCTCTGCTAGCGGCGTAAACAACATTGGAGCGATCGTAGGGAATTTTGCGGGAGGACCTCGGAATCAGGATCGCTCTTTTCTCCTGTTCCGCGGAAAGTTCACGTTCTTCATTTTCCCCGGCTCAATTGCAACCGATGCCTTTGACATCAACAATCAAGCACAAATTGTTGGAAGCTATTCGGATGGCCGGCAGGTTCACGGCTTTCTGGCTCACTCAGGTGGCTTTGAGACCGTCGATGTTCCGGTTGCCAACACCGGAGCCTTTGCGACGGGCATCAACGACTCGGGGGACATCGTGGGCTTCTTTTTCACATCCAGTAATCTTGGAATTTCCTTCCTTCGCCACGGCGGCCATTTCACCTTCTTCTCTTTTCCCGGATCGGATGGCACACAGGCAGCGAGCATCAATGACAACTCGATCATTGTTGGCACTTATTTTCAGGGACAGACCAATCACGGCTTCATGGTAAGAAATGGGGCATTTGCGACAATTGATTTTCCCGGAGCCGTCAGCACGAGCGCCTCCAAGGTCAATAAGGCCGGCGTGGTGGTTGGGACGTATCTATCGCAAGACCGGGCACAGCATGGATTTGCTTTTTCGATTTCGAGCGGCAAATTCACCTCGATTGACGTTCCCAATACCACCGGAACTTCCATCGTAGGGATCAACGATCAGAATGAGATCGTGGGAGGATTCTCAACGCCGGCATCGTTCAACTCCCTAGCGTTCCGAGGAACATGCAGCGCCATCTTTTAGTAAGGCTATAGGCCAGGAAAGCATTCAAAAAAAGGCCATGGCGGTTCGTGTGCCAAATGGACTCTTGCATCATCTCCGCTATTCAAACTGCTTTCGAAACTCGCTAAACAAATTCTTTAGCTCAGCGACTTCCCTACGGAGTTCGGAAACCTCCTGCTCAAGCGCCGCAATGCGCTCCGCGCTTCCTTCGCCGTCTCCGCCCAGCTCATGTTGTTCAGGACCCGGAACCCAGCCTTCCACGTCGCCTGAAAGCAGATGAGCATAGCGAGCCTCCTTGGTGCCGGGCTGCCTGGGCAGCATCTTGACCAACGAAGGGTCGCGTTCGGTCAGCCGCTGCAAGGTCGCCTGCACGTCACTCAATTCCTCAAAGCGAAAGATGCGCTCGGTGCGGCCTCGAAGCTCTCCTGGAGTCTGTGGGCCGCGCAGAAGCAGGACACACAGCACCGCAGCCTCCCTCCGGGTGAAATTGAAGACCTCTTGCAAACGGTGCTCATACTTGGTCACGCGGCTGTCCGCGCTGCTCACCGGCCCAGCCAGACGCTTTTCGCCCAAGCCGTGCAGCGCCCGCCGCACCGCGTCTTCATCCAGATTCATCACCGGCTCACGGCTCGACTTCTGATTGCACGCATTCATGAGCGCGTTGAGAGAAAGAGGATAGTAATCTGGAGTGGTTGCTTCTTTTTCCACCAGCGAGCCTAACACTCTTGCTTCGGCCTCAGTGAGCACAATCGCCACGTTTTTGTCCCTTCCTTTGGCTCAAACAGTATCACTATGCCGCCAAGTGATGGATGGAGGCAGTTGCGATTATAAGCTCTCAAAACTGGTGCGCTGTCGGGCGACTTTGTCCTCGCGATGGGGAGACCAGACAATTTGTCCTCGTCATTCGCTCCGAATTGCCTGTATCGGATCGATCGACACAGCCGTACGCGCTGGAGCGAAAGCAGCCAAGAGGGAGATGAACGTCAACAAAAGAATTGCTGCCGATAGGATCAATGGGTCTCTTGTGTTGCCGTGCGCCCATTGGGCAAACAAGAAGCTGCATCCAAAATCGGCAATGATTCCAATACCGATTCCTGCCGTGATTGCGAGCGACGTACCGCTGAGAACCAGACGGACAATATGCCGCCGTTGCGCGCCCAGGGCCAAACGGACTCCAAATTCCCGCTTCCTGCGCACAACCAGATAAGACAAAATCGAGTAAAGCCCAAAAGTAGAAAATGCGAGAGCCAGAAATGCAAACGCCGTAAACAACCATGCAACAAAACGCTCACGACCAAGGCTTGCCTCTTCCAAAACATCAAAGGCCGTGGTTGCGTCGCCGACAGCTTGAGCGGAGTCGATGCCGTAAACCTTTTGGCGGATCGCATGAAGCAGGGTTGTAGAGTCCGCCTGGATCCGGATCACAAGGTTGAACCAATCGAACGCCACCATCGAGTAAGGCAGGTAAACTGCGGGCATAACCGGCTCGTTGAGGCCCTGATTTGGAGAATCCGCAACCACACCGATGACCTGATACTGGCCGGCGTTCCCAGGCGCAACCAGGGTCCAAACATTGCCGGTCATAATGCCATGATTCAATACAAAGGTCTGGCCAATTGCATCGCTATGGGGCCAATAGCGACGCCGCGTCGCCTCACTAATTAAGGCAACATGGCCAGCGTGTACCGTCTCCGAATCGCTCCAAACTCGTCCCCGCAGAAGGCGAATTCCCATCGCTGCAAAATACTGCGGGCTAACGCCCAGCGGGAGCACCTGCTCATTCGAATCGGACTTTTCCCCAACTATCGAAAATGGGGCGGAATCCAGCATGACAGGGGGCAAGGGGCCTTCTGCAATAGCAACGGAAACGACTCCCGGCTGCGATTCGATCTCCCGCCGTACCCGCTCATAGTAGTTCACGCGGTCCGGCCATCTCGGGTAAGCGCCATCGTGCAAGGTCAGGCCAACGGAGATCAGATTCTGCGGATCATAGCCCAGATCGGCATGCAGCACCTGCCACAAATTACGCAGGGCCGCCGCCGAAGCGGTCAACAAAACCAAGGTAACGGCTACTTGAGCGGCAAGAAAGACCATGTAGTCCGGGCGCACATGCATCTGACCCACCACTCGAAAAATGTCGCCAGCCTCCTGCCTGAAGGGTGAGCGCGAGGCGCGAAGCGCGGGCCAGAGCGCGGCCCCAATGCCGCTTAAAACCGAAATCGCCGCACTGAACATCAGCACCGGCAAATTGAGCGCGATCTCAGCCTCCGTTGGAAAGGTACCTCGGGGCAGATAACGGCTCACCAGATGAATGCCTGCGACAGCGGCAAAAATGCCCAGTAGACCTCCAGCCAGAGAGAGCGCCAATCCTTCGGCGAACAACTGTCCCACGATGCGGAGGCGGCTTGCGCCCAAGGCCTTGCGCATAGCAATCTCGGGCTGCCGTGCTTCCCCACGAGCCAGCAACAGAATGGCCACGTTCACACAAGCGAGGAGCAGCAGCGCTGAGACAGCAATGAAAAGAATCACCAGCACATTCTTAAATTCCCCGATGGCAATTTCATTCAGGGAAACCAGGTGAACCTTGAACTTCGGGGGGAAGTTGTCGGGCGTCTCTTGCGCGAAACCGTCCAACAGGGGTTGCAGCTTCCGCTCCATCATCGGATGGGTCATCCCTGGGCCAATGCGGGCGTAAACACCGGCAATGCGACGGGCATCGGCAGAATATGGCAGCGGAATGTAGATATCCTGATCGTTCCAGGTAAAGCGGCGCGGGGCCACGCCAATGATCGTATAGTCCTGATGGTCGAGTTGGATGGAAGAACCGATGATTTGCGAGCGGCCCTGATAGTGCTTCTTCCAAAAGCGATAGCTCAGGACAGCAACTTGTTGGGAGTCCGACGGTCCAAATTCTCGGCCGATCAGTGCCGGCACTCCAAAGAACTGAAATGCATTTAAGGAGAGTTTCCCCACCTGAACCTGCTCCGGCAGATCTTCGCCAGTCAAAGCTTCGCTGAACCTATCTTCGGCGATAGCCCCCTCCAGATCTGGGAAAGTTTCAAACTTAAGAAACTGTGGTCCCGTCAATAGCAGATCCCGGGGAGTTGCCCGCTGGTCGTAGAGATGCAAATGGACAATTCGATCTGCACTGCGATACGGGAACGGATCGATGAGCACGGCTTGAATGACGCTGTACAACGTCGAGGCGCCGCTGATGCCAAAAGCCAGACTTGCCACCGCAACCATCGTGAACCTGGGCGATGCGGCTAACTGGCGAAATGCGTAGCGAATGTCGGAGCCAAGACGTTCGAAGATTAAGGAAGAGTCTTCGAGAAATGTCCGCTCCTGGATCAATGCGGAATTTCCGAACCGGCGACGAGCGTCCCCGCGCGCCTCTTGCGGCGACATACCGGCGCGGATGTTGTCTTCAACCCGCAACTCAATGTGTGCCTCTATCTCGGCTTGAATCTCACGCTCGACCCTCACGCGGGTCAGAAGATTAAAAATTCGCTTGACGAAGGAGACGAATGCCATGGGATTCACGCAAAACGAAGTATCGTTTGGATGCCCTTTACCAAATGTTCAAAGCTTCGCTCGGCCACTTCGAGCTGCTTACGACCCGAGGCTGTAAGGCGATAGTATTTTGCCTTCCGACCGGTTTCCGTCAGTCCCCATTCCGACTTGATCCAACCGGATTGCTCCATCCGATGGAGTGCGGGATAAAGAGAACCCTCCTCCACACTCAGCAGCTCATTCGATGCTTTCTCAATGTGCAGTACGATGCCATATCCATGTAAGGAACCGACCTGCGAAAGCGTCTTAAGCACCAGCAGATCCAGACTTCCTTGAAGGTCGTTTTTCGCCATGAACCGCAACTCCCTGTAAGCAGCCGTGTGAATCGTATACCTAGATGTATAGGTATGTCAATCGAATCATCCAATATCGCACGCTAAAATACGAATTCCGATGAAAGAGATTCACGCGAGTCAAAACGCGATTGAGAGAAATCATGCCCAGAACCCGTACCCTTGTTCTCCCCATCATTCGGATGGTTCTCTTATATAGCCTGTTTCTTAGCCTGCTTTTGGCGGGCACCGCAATGCATTCGAATACCATGCCGGTAAAAGACACCGCCCGGCAGCAACAAATCTGGTTTGTCACCTCTCCTATGAGAGATACCAATCTTTTTGAAGAGAATGCGCCATGGGCCAACGCTGCGCTGAAGGTTCAAGTCATGAAGACGTATATCTCTTTTCTGAATCGGGCTTCCGACTCGGACCTATCCAACTATTTTCGGTTTCTTAAGACCCACAACATGGCTTTTTCCGTGGAGTTTGGAATCCTCAATCAAATCGACAAATGTGGCGTGGGCATCGAGGGGTTTGCGGGCGGAGGGGCGAAAGCGGCCGCGGCCCTCGCACAAAGGATCAAGAGACTCGGCGGCGAAATAGCCTATGTCGCGATGGATGAGCCTTTTTGGAACGGCCATTGGCATTCGGGACCGGCTGAATGCAAGTGGACTCCGGAGCAAATCGCAGAGAACGCCAAATCGACGGTTGAAGCATTCAGAGCTGTCTTTCCAAACGTCGCGTTCGGTGACATCGAGCCTATTACAGACGCTCCGGAAGGCGACCTTTTGTCTCAATACGCCGAGTGGACGACGGCATGGCAAAAAATCATCGGCACAAAACTGGCGTTCTTCCATGCGGATGTCGTCTGGCGCAGCAACAATGTGGCAACACTTTCTAAATTCGGTCAAATGCTCCAACAGAAGGCAATTGCATTCGGTGTGATCTATAACGGTGAACCAAACGACTTGTCCGACAAGATGTGGCTTGACAATGCCAGGAACCACATTGTCTCCTTCGAAGACGGCGCCAGCCCGCTTCCCGATCACGTGATTTTTCAAACGTGGAATCCGTATCCAAGGCGCTACCTGCCGGAATGGGAGCCAGATACCTTCACGCATCTGATCCTTGAGTATTTCCGCAAAAGGACGCGAATTTCAGGAGCGGGACGAACTGCCGACTCTATCTTTGGCCGCCTTTTGAGCGAAGATGGCTCTCCTGTTGCCGGAGGCACAGTCAGCCTGGAAGGACTGGACAACGCGGGCGTTCATTCATATGAACAGATGGTCCGAGGCAATATTCCAACCCAGGCAACCAAGGCGCTTATTGGGTGGCGTGTGAATACTGAGTGCGGCTGTAACGGCCAGGCAGATCTCTCGGTCGCGCCTCCTCTTTTCCGCAGGGAGAGCGGCGCAACAGTAGCGGGCGATCTGGGCATACTGGGAAGTTACCCGGGGGATAAGTTCCAGCCCTTACGGGAG
The DNA here is from genome assembly GCA_035295685.1 of Candidatus Angelobacter sp. Lineage (GTDB taxonomy): Bacteria > Acidobacteriota > Terriglobia > Terriglobales > Acidobacteriaceae > Angelobacter. The sequence continues at coordinate 108,333 of DATGIO010000160.1, read as the reverse complement.
CGTGATGGGCGTAGCAACGCAGTGCATCTTCGTGCGGTCCCTGGCCAGCAACTGATCGCCAATGGCCAGAGGTTCGATGTTGAGGGCGGCAAGCCTTTCGCATTTTCCGTCTCCTATGCGGTCAAGGGGCCAACGAGTGATGCCATTTCGGTCAACTTAATTTTCTTCGATGCCACGGGGAGAGAATCAACCAGATACGGTGTGAGGCTTACACCTCAATGGTTTCAGCTGGCCATGGAACGGACCGAACGAACAGAGCGGACGGACTCGGGTGGCAACTTCAGCATCCGCGGTAAAACAACGAGCGGAGCGAACATGCGCTTCCGGCTAGTTTTCGCAGGTAATGATGAATACCGCAGTGTCAGCCAGGCTATGCCGTGATCAGACCCTGCAAGAGGAGCGATGCTAGCAAGCTCTGGTAACGCCAAAATTAGCCCAAAAAGCTGCAGGCGGCACAAAAATCTGTGCCGCCTGCCAGCGAAAACGAGTTTTCTGGTTAGAAACTAGAGAATCATGGTTACCTGGAGCTAGAAATCATGGAAATCCAGCTCTCGGGGGTTACCTTCTTCGTCGAAGAGTTCGGCGGGATTTGAGGCTCCTACGCCGCCTTCGGGATTTTCCTTGGGCTCAAGCTTGCGCGCCTCCTTCTTCCGGGCCTTCTCTTGCTGTTTTTCCCTTCGAGCGCGCTCTCTTTCGCGTTTCTTAAAGCTTTGGCTAACCGCCATAAAACCTCCCGATGGCTTATGAAGTGACTTTCCTTCCCTTTTCAGACCGTGCCATAGCGTTGCAACACTTCTCCCGGAAGCCGGACCATCTTCGAGCCTGGCATCACTTGTACCGGTGCACCTTGCACCATCACTGGGCCCGATCGTTCCTCAACCGCCAAGTTATCGTCTACAGCCATTCTCTGAATTTTTAAACCGAGCATTCGCTCCATGCTCCGGAACTCAGAACGATCTTGGGGCATAACGAAAACCGACGCAACGCCCTCCGCGCCGATCCGCCCGGTGCGGCCAACGCGATGGACGAGATCCGCGGCCAGTTGCGGAAGCTCGTAGTTGATGACATGGGCGATATTGTCGACGTGAATGCCGCGCGAGGCAATATCGGTCGCAACCAGAATGGGGGACGTTCCCCGATGAAACTGGGCTAGTGCCGTGTTACGCTGCGACTGCGAGCGATCTCCATGCAACGTACCGACTTTGAATCCCTTCTTCTGCAGGTTGCGGCTAAGCCTATCGGCCCCGCGCTTGGTACGAACGAAGACCAGGCAGCGCCCTTCTTCCTCGCCTAAGAGCCGAAGCAGCAACGAAAGCCGCTGATTAGATGCTACCTCGAACGCCTGTAGCTTAACGCTCGCAGCGGGTTTTGATGTCGAACCCAGCGCAACCCGCAACGGGCTCCGCACGAAATCGCTCACAATGTGCTCCGTCGCCGGATCGAACGTGGCGGAAAAGCACAGCGTCTGCCGCTGATGCGGCAAGCTGTCCGCAATGCGGCGAATGGCGGGAAGAAATCCCATGTCGAGCATGCGATCGGCCTCGTCGAGAACCAATAGCTGTGTTCCACTCAGTTTAACCAGGTTGCGGCGGAGGAAATCCTCCAGGCGACCGGGAGTGGCGATGACGATATTCGCGGTGCGCAACGCCGTAATCTGTTGACGCTCGGATGATCCGCCAATGGCGAGAGCCGCAGCGCGCAATTTTTTTCCGCGCAACTCCTCATACTGCTGATGCACCTGAATCGCTAATTCGCGGGTAGGTACGAGCACCAGGGCGTGAACACCCGCGGCGCGCTCTGTAAGCAGCCTTTCTGCTACGGGAATCAGGAACGCGAGCGTCTTACCGGTTCCTGTCTGCGCTGTGGCTAGCAGATCTTTGCCGCTCAGCGCTGCTGGAATTGCTTCGCCCTGAATCGGGGTGGGCGTTTGAAAATTATTTACTAAAAGTCGCTCCTGCAAATACTTGGAAATGGGGAGCTCACTAAAATTGGATATCAAAAAATCTCCGTTCTTCAAAAACGTGGAATGCTCAAATTGCAGGTTCGAGTCCGGGGACCGGACTGTTTATCTCGCCCGAGATCCTGTCTTCTTCCACGTGGGGCGGTTGCGCAACAATGGGTGCGGCGTGCCCGCTAATGGCCTCAAGGGCCTGATTGATTGTGATGTGCATGCCAACAGAGCTTCGAGTCATGCTCCGGGCGGAAGAAGCTGTGAGTCGGCAAAGCCGAAAACGGTTCGGTACCTTGCCACTCGCGCGATATACAAGCTCAGAACGCATCAAGGCTCCTTCAGGGTGCTGCGGTTGGCTCGCCGCAGGCGATCCCTGCGGCGTTCATTCCCTTCCGGGGGCGTTTAAAGAGCGCGAACTTCTTCGGCCTGCAAGCCCTTCTTGCCTTTGGTGACTTTGAACTCCACGCGCTGGCCCTCAGCTAGGCTACGGAAGCCGTTGGACTGAATGGCAGAGTGATGAACAAAAACATCCTCCCCATTTTCGCGCGCGATAAAGCCAAAACCTTTTGAGTCGTTAAACCATTTTACTGTTCCTTGTTCCATGTATAGATACACTTTTCCTTGTTGATATTTTACGTTGAACTGGATTCGGAAGTTCTTCAGGGCAGGAACTGCGCTTCAAGGCAAGAACTTGCTCAAACGTCCGTGTCGAATTGAACGCAAAACGATTATAACATAGGGCAATCAATGCCGTCATTTTAGGTCAATCAACCCACAAATTCCCCCTCAAGAACGGTTGTTGTCAGGTGTATCTGCAGGATGGAATCTCAGTTTGGGTGGGTTGCCTTGAGTTTATGAATGAGACGGTTGATTATCTTTGCCACCATGACGGGCGCCGTGATTGATGTCCTTATCCTTTACCGTCGTAATCAGGGTAATCGCCGCTAACGCCGGGGCCAAGGTTATCCGCAAACGCGTCCAGTGCGTGCAACGTCAGCGATGGATTCTAGAAGGGCTCCCTCGTCACCGACGGCTCAAGGAAATGTTTCCAACCGGGACGTGATCAGAACAAAGGGCTCACGAAATGCTTGGAGGTGAGCGAAAAGCTGAGTTCCATAAATGGCGCGCATGCCGCTAGGAAAGCTACAAGGAAGATGTGAGAATAATTCGATCATGACGCCCACTCGTGGATCGTCCCGGTTCGGTCAGCTCTTGCTTTGCATTTTTAGTTTTTGCCCGATGATCTGGACACAAAGCGTTATCGACCCGCCGCCCCGTCAAGCGAAAGGCTCATATCGCAGCCCTTACGCCGCGGTGGACGATCTTCTACGCAAAGAATATTTAAAAGATAAACGAGGCGGCATAGGTTTCGGCATTGTCAGAGGTGGCAAGCTGGTCTGGACGCGGAGCTACGGATATGCCGACGAGCGGAAGAAAGTGGCTGCCACCGTCGATACGGAATATCCAATCGGCTCGATCACCAAACAGTTCCTCGGGTTAATGCTGTTGCAACTGGCTGACGCCGGACGCGTACATCTCAGTGAGCCGGTCGCCAGGTATTATCCGGACATCCAGGAGATTGAGAACCCCTATCCATGGTCCTCCCCCATCACCTTTGTGCAATTGGCCTCGATGAGCGCGGGATTGCCTGCCTCGCCCTTTTCAGTAAATGATCCAGACGCTCAAGGCACAATGGACCAATGGGAAGAGAACCTGCACCATGCCTTGAAGCATACCCAATATGTGTATGAGCCCGGCACTCGGCGTCTGTATTCAAACATCGGTTATGCGATTCTTGCTGCGGCTCTGGAGCATGCGGCTGGACGAAAGTTCCAAGACTATATTGAACTTGAAATCCTCAGGCCACTGCGCATGAACGACACTGGGTTTACCGACCGTGCGAGCGCCAAAATGGCCACTGGGTATTTCCTCGGGAGGCTCGATGTCCCTGCCGACACGCCGCAACGGCAAAACACGGAATTCGGATACCTGTTTCCCGCTGGGGGCCTCTATTCCAGCATAAAGGACCTGGCAAAATTTATGATGTTCGAGCTTGGCCACGGACCCGATTCCGTCCTCTCAGGGGAAAGCCTGGAGCGGGCTTTCACCGGAATGGTGGTTTCGGACGCCAACCTTGTTTATGGTGATGGCATTCCGTTCAGCGCGGTGCGAAATGAGGACAGTACCTTTGTTGCGGTAGGGCATGGCGGGCTGCGGTTAGGCTTTACGTCTTATCTTGGCATCGACCGCTCTACCGATACGGGCATCATCCTGCTAAGTAATATGAGCGGAGGCAAGGCGGATTATAAGCCTCTTTGCCGCCGGATTCTATCGATGCTGAATCCCCGGTCAAGGGGCGGCACCGGGCGCGCGCCCAGCGAGTCACATTGAGTTCAGAAGAACCCCGTTAAAACGCCCAATACGTTCTCATGAAACCAATACGTTCTCATGAAAGAAGATAAAGAAGTGATGATCGAAGACTCGACTCCCATCCTCGTTGGCTGCGGCCAGGTTACCGATCTCACCACGCCCATCGAAGCTGGACGTTCGCCTTTCGACCTGATTGCTCAGGCAGCCCTCCTGGCGCTTGCGGACACAGGTATAGAAAACATGGCCACTAAGATCGATACCGTCGCCATGCTGCGCCTCTTCTCCGACACCTCTCATCGCTTCGCCACCAAGCTTGGCAGTTCCACCAACCCGCCGAAAAGCGTGGCGCAGCGAGTTGGCATCCACGCCTCCCGCTACATCTACACGTGGCATGGAGGGAACATGCCGCAATATCTGGTAAACGCTTTTGCCGAGTCGATTGCCAACGGCGAAACTCATGCCGTGCTCATCGCGGGCGGCGAGGCGCTACGAACGCAACATGGAGTGGAGCGGGCGGGCCTTCCGGTTTCGTGGCATGAAGATCCCGGCGGACAGGCTGAACCAGTCGGGCTTCCCCAACGTCCCTGGAGCGAATGCGAAGAGCGGCACAACATGCGTGCCGCGATCACCATGTATCCCCTGTTTGAAAATGCTATTCGCGCGTCTCGCGGGTGCTCCGTTTCTCAGCACATGCAAGCCATCGGAACACTATTTTCCGGCTTTGCCCAAGTCGCAGCTAACAATCCCCTGGCGACTCGGCGTGAAGGATATTCCGCCGAGCGGTTAGCGACCATTGACCATGAAAACCGATGGATCGGATTCCCCTATCCCCGGCTCATGAATGCGAATGCCTTCATCGACCAGGCGGCAGTCCTGGTGATGACCTCGGTCGGCATGGCGCGCCAATTGGGCATTCCCGAGGAAAAGTGGGTCTATCTTCATGGATGCGCCGACGGCAACGATCATTTTTATCTTTCAGAGCGAATCAACCTGCACTCTTCTCCGGCCGTCCGCTTCGGCTCCCGGAAGGCGCTGAAGATGGCCGGCCGCAAGCTGAGCGATATCGGGTTTTTCGATCTATATAGCTGCTTTCCTTCCGCTGTGGAGGTCGCCTGCCAGGAAATCGGATTAGCCGAAGACGACGCGCGAGGCCTTACCGTTACCGGCGGCCTTCCCTACTTTGGCGGTCCCGGAAATAACTATGTGACCCATTCGATTGCAGAGATGATGCGGAAGCTCCGCTCCCATCCAGGCACGTTTGGACTGGTAACCGCTAACGGTAACTACATCACGAAACACTCGTTCGGCGTTTATTCCACAACCCCGGTCCGTGGGCCTTGGCGGCGTGAATCCCCCGGTGTGCTTCAGGCGGAGTTGGATGCCCTTCCAAAAGCGCCTTTTGTTGAGAATCCATCAGGCCCGGCGACAATCGAGAGTTATACCGTGATGCATGGAAAAAATGGCCCGGAATATAGCGTAGTGGTTGGGAGATTGGACCAAACAAGTCAACGCTTTGTGGCCAATACCTCGACCGATCCTGGAGTACTTGCGGACCTGCAAGAACGCGAGGGTATCGGAAGACGCGGCCATGTACACCATCACGATGGGCACAACACTTTTATTCCTGCTTGAGAGGCCGCGTATTTAAACGTGGGAGTGAGCCACCTTTAAGTTCGGATTTGCTCATTCGAACTTTGCTCGACACCAACCACGATGTCTACTTATCGGTTCTGGGCTGCGTCGTTTTCACGTACTGCGCGATCTGTTCTCCGGTGGCGAACCACACTCCCGGCTTGGACTTCATATAGGCAATGAATTGCTCCAGATGATACATGGGAGCGCGATGACCGATGAACTGCGGATGCAGCGTCAGCACAAAGAGCGTGCCCTCCTGGTAGGCTCCGTCAAACTCTTCTTTGTATAACTGAAAGAGGTGCTCGGGGGACGGCATCGTTCCGCCGCGTCCGAGGTATGGAGTCTCAGTGAGGGTCCAGTCAATAGCCAGCTCCGCCATTCCTGTGGATTCACCGTTCGACATAAGCTCATAGGGTTCATCCATCGCCATCAGGCTGCTGTCGTAAAGGAACCCCTTCTTCCGCAGGAGGCCCACAGTGTGTTCACTAAAGGACCAGCCCGGCGCCCTATATCCCACCGGACGCTTTCCTGACGCTTTGGTCAAATAGGCAATCGCGCGGTCCAGCAACTCTTCCTCTTCCTGTTGGCTCTTCAGTGCAGGCAGATATTCGTGAATCCATCCATGAACGCCGATCTCGTTCTTGCCGCTCTTCAAAATCGCGGGCACCATCTCCGGATGAAGAAGCGCACTCACCGCTGGAATAAAGAACGATGCCGGTAGCTCATAGCGATCCAGCAGGCGCAGCACCCTGGGAAGGCCGGTTTCGGCGCCGAAATCCCCGGTCGAGAGAGTATTGGGAGAGGTTTCGCCGGAAGCCAGCAAATAGGATTCGTTATCGACATCGAAGCTCAGGCAGACCGCAACTCGGGCATATCCCGGCCAGGCAGCGGGAGTCAATTTGCGGCCAACGCGGGCTGGAGCCACAGCCTGCCGCAACTGCTGCTCCGTCCAACCAATGCCAGGCTGCTGCTCGGAACTTCTTCGCTGCGCGACCGCCGTTCCAGCAATCATCATGATGGCGCTCATCGTCAACACAGCCATTCCCGAAATCTGCCGCATTTTCATCTTCAAAGCTTCCTCCAGTAGCAATTTGTCTTTTGAGGTGGTTGGTGTCAACGCGTCGATTTTTCCGGCAGGCCAAGGTCGCTGTTGGTCACCCCCAATTGCTTCATCTTCTCTGCACGGATGTCCCCAATCCGCTTGTTCGTCGCTCTCATCTGCCGGCGCAAGGCACTGGCGTTGTGGAGCTTGCTGTTGAATTGCTCGACCAATTCCGCCCCGGAAATCGTGAGCTTGCCTTCGCGGATGGAGATGTTCTCCCCGTGTTGCATCGCAAAGGTGTAGAGATCGATGCTGGTTGAGACCCATAGCTTTTCCTGGCTGTGTGCCTCACGGTAGAGCTCCAGTAGTTCTGAGTCGGCGTAGGCTCGTTGAGCTCCTTCCAGAACATCGATCTTGTCCTTGGCGCTGAGGTGGGAAGCGTCAAAGCGCTTCCGCATGTCCTCCAGGATATGCTCAAATTTCTCGAACATCGCTCCATCGGTATCCTGCATTCTGTTGAGCGTGTCCATCAGCGCCTGCATTTGTTCCTTGGTCGAGAAAGAGTCAGGAGTGTAGAGCTTGGCGAGCACGGGCTGCAACTCAGCCATAGTGGCGTCGTGCTGCTTGCGGGCGTCCGAAAGGTCGGTCAACCACTCGTGGACAACCCGCGCCATCTCCCGCTCCGCCACGGATGCATTGTTGCCCAGCGGCTTCAATCCCAGGACCTGTTTGAGCCGGTCGCCGGTAGGTGCCTCTTGCGCACCCAATGCACCGGAAGTCCCGAGCACGACCGCAATCAGTAGAACTGCCGAAAAAATTTGGAGAGCAGATGATCTGAAGCTCAACGAGAGAGATAGCTTGAGGTCTCGCAAAGACATGGGTGCCATGGTAAAGGCACAAGCAGCAACGCGCAATAATATTGAAAACTAGTGCCTATTATTTCCGGTGTGAAAGATACCGGTGTGAAAGATAAAAGATAAAAGATACAAGAGTCGCTCAAGCCTTCGCCTCATCAATTACCAAGAATCACCGGCGGCATGCGTCGAAGGCTGGGGCCAATAAGCTGTTCGACAGCGTGGCCAATCTGCAGCACTCCCCAATCGTCGCGATGCCGTCCCACGATTTGCAGGCCGATCGGCAAACCCTCCCGGCTAAAGCCGCACGGGAGTGACAGAGCCGGATTGCCCAACGTTGAAATGTAGTAGCAGGACTTCATCCAGTCGATATAGGTACTCATCTTTACACCGTCGATCTCGGCAACGTAAGGCTGATTGATATCGAAGGGCAGCACCTGGCACACCGGCATGATGAAGAACTCATACGTTTCCATGAACTTTCTCATTCGATGAAAGAGTCCGGTGCGGCTTACCTCAGCATCGCCAATCTCCCTAGCCGTCAATTTTTCGCCCCGCTCGATCTCCCATAAGATCGTGTCTTTGATAAGCGGCCGATGCAGCTTTGCCATCTCCGCAAAGCGGACCACAAAAAGCCATGCGCGCAGAATCTTGAAGACGTTATCCGTCCCTGTAAAATCCGGCTCCGCTTCCTCCACAATGCAGCCCAAAGACTCAAACACACGCCGCTGCTCATTCACCACTTGCCGCACCTGCGGATCGAATGGCAATCCTCCCAGGCCCTTCCACCAGGCGACACGAACACGGCGGAAATCTCTCTGTAAGGGCGCAGCAAAAAGTTCACCCGGCTCTTGAAGCGAAATCGGCGAACGGGCGTCAGGCCCGGCCATCGCGGACAGCAGGAAGGCCGCATCCGCTACGGAGCGGGCCATGGGGCCATCGACGCCGAACGTCGACCAACCCATGGGCGCGGGCCACACAGGCACACGTCCCGGTGAGGTGCGCATTCCAACCACATTGCAGAAGCTTGCGGGATTACGCAGCGAACCGCCCATGTCGCTGCCATCCGCAATCGGCAACATATAAGTGGCCAGAGCAACCGCCGCGCCACCGCTGCTTCCTCCACAGGTTTTGCCAAGATCATACGGGTTGCACGTTGCCCCAAACACCTCATTAAAGGTTTGCGAGCCTGCGCCCAGCTCCGGCGTATTAGTTTTGCCAACGGTAATCGCTCCGGCACGTTTAAGCCGCTCGACCGTGAGCGAATCGTTTTCGGGTAGGAAATCCTGAAAAATTCGGGAACCAAACGTCGTGGGGATATCTTTCGTAGGCTGCAAGTCTTTGTGCGCAATCGGCAATCCGTGTAACAAGCCCAATGGCTTGCCGGCGGCTGTAGCCTCGTCCGCCCGCCGCGCACATTCCTGGGCTGCCTCGATAGCCGGTGAAACGATCGCGTTGACCTTGGGATTGACGCGCTCGATCTGCTTCAGGTGCGCGGCCAGAACTTCGCGCGCGGAGATCTTTTTTGTGCGAATCATCTGCGCCAGTTCAAGGGCGCTGAATAGACAGACATCGGGGGTTAGCGCTGCGGAAGGCTGAATGCTCACGGGACGCGATCCTCATTCACCGCTGAGTGAATCGGCCCGAAGCAAATCTTGTTTCGGGCCGATATACGTTGGGTTCGTTTCTATTGGATTCGTTCTAAAGTAGCTTCGTTCAAAAGTGGGCTTCGTTCAAGCCGCGGACGATCGTTGACAACAGTTATTGGCCAGAGCTTGCAGGCGGAAAGTGCTTTTCGTACCAGCCGATGCTCCGATCAATGCTGTCCACCTGATGCTTCGGTTCGCGGAGGCCGTGCCCCTCCCTCGGATAGCGCACCATCACGGCTTCTACACCTACGTCCTTGAGAGCTATATAGAATTGCTCGGCTTCCGCAATCGGCACGTCGGCGTCGTTCTCTCCGTGCATGAGCATGGTAGGCGTGTGCGCCGCCGCAACGTGCTTCAAGGCGGATCGCTCCCACAGGATGTCCATCATGCTTCCCTGGTGCGGGAATATGCCGAACTCCATCTGCTCATATTGGTTGTAGTAGGTCATGTAGTTATAACTGACCAAGTTGATAATGGCCGCGGTTGGAATAGCGGCTTTGAAGATGCTGGTCTGGGTAATGAGCCAGGCGCTGAGCTGCCCTCCGTAGCTCACGCCTTCCACGCCCAGCCGGTCACGATCGATCCACAGGTTCCGGCGCATGGCGGCGCTCAATCCGTAAAGGACATCCTGACCCTCATTGCCGTTCTGGTCGCCGAATACGCCATCGGCAAATTTCTGCCCGTAGCCGGTCGACCCACGATAGTTCACCATGAGCGTGGCCCAGCCCCTTGCGGCATAGACCTGGTTTCTGAAGTTGAAGCCCGGACCTTGCTGTCCGTGGGGTCCGCCGTGAATATTGACGATCAGCGGATACTTGCCGTCTGGCTTCCAGCCAACCGGTTTGGTCAGAAACGCCTCGACTTCAAATTTATTGTCGTTGCTGACAAATACCAACGACTCGACCTCTCCAAGCTGCTTTCCACGCAGGGCTTGGGCATTCAGATCGGTAAGCTTCCGCGAACCACTCTCGCTCTTCAAAAACATCTGCGCAGTATCGGAAGGGCTTACAAACCCATAGGCGATCCTTCCATCTGCCGCAACGGAAAAGGAACCTACGAAGCCGCGATCGCCGATGAGCATCTGCGGCGTTCCGCCATTGGCCGGCATGCGGTAAAGCCGGTTGTTGCCGCGCTCCTGCACCGTGAAGTACACGAACTTTCCATCATGGGACCACTCCGGAGTACCCTGGCGATTGTCGATGGGCGCGCCTAATTCTCTGCGATTCCGGCCATCGGCATCCATTACCCAAACGTGGGTGTCTTCCATGGTGGTTTCCAAATCGGTCAATCCCCGTTTGGTGGCCAGGTAAGCGATGGACTTGCCATCGGGCGACCACGTGGGAGAGTACTCGGCATTCTCGGTCGCCGTTAGGCGGCGAATGCTTCCATCGCCCACCTTCAACGCAAAAATGTCATAGTTGAAAAACTGGTCTTCATTTGGCTCCCGATTGGAGACGAAAAGCAGTTCCTGCCCGTTGGGGGACCAATCAATCGAATGCTCATAATGAGTGCCGTCGGTCATTTGACGGACTTTGCCCGTTTCCGGCTCCACGATGAAGATGTGGAGACGCTTGTCGTCATTAAAGTGACTGTTGCCCTCGTCGAAGTCAGGCTTATAGAGATAGCGGCTGATAACGACTGGATCGGAATTCAGGTCTTTGGTCTCGGGACCGGGAGTCGCGGTAACAAAGGCAATCTGCTTCGAATCCGGTGACCAAGCCACGCTATTGCCAGTAGTTGGCAGGGGACTATTCGTGCCGTCCAACTCATGCAGATACTTCGGGTTCGATCCATCCGCCTGCGCAACCCACAAACCGCCTCTGCCGCCGATCGCGCCGGAGAAAGCGATCAAGTGGCCATTCGGTGACCATACCGGGTTTCCGCCGCGATCACTCTCTCCACCCACCTGAGAGCTCTTGCCATCGGCAAGATTCATGATCCAAAGCTGCGAATAGGGACGCCCTTCCTGCCCGTTATGCGACACCGTGTAGGCAATGCGAGCCCCATCGGGAGAAAAGTGCACCGCTCCTACCGAGCGTAACTTGAATAAATCGCTGCTTTGCAGGCCGCTTTGAGCGGCCGCCGCCAAGGCGAACATCATGCAGATTAGGCAATAGAAAAGGACAGAACGAACGATTCGCAAAACTACCTCCCGGTTGGATCGAGACAATCCATTTGTTGAACAAAGCAACGATGATACATGCGCCGGCAACCAACAGTCGCATTTTTTACCGATAGGATCTTGAGCACCACCGCTCACCAAAGCACAAGGAAAAGAGTCTAATGAAAACTCTCTTCCTAAGCGCTCCGTATCTTCGCATCTTCCCCAGGAACAGAAGGCACCAAATGAAGGCCTGCAACTCTCGGCTGCCGTGTGGGGGTTTCCCATTAGACCGCGTACAACGACAGCAGAGAAAAATCGGGCGCGAAAACCAAAGTAATATCTTGACATTGAACTGTCTTCATGCAGAATTAGTGCGCTAAGAATGGCGATTTTTTCGGCCTTTTGGAATCCCCAAAAAGATAGAACGTACGTTCGTTAGGACGCGCCATTCGGAGGAGCATTATGAGACGCCTTCTCGTTCCCTGCCTGGCGGTTTGCGCTTTGCTGTTGGGCGCCGCTATCCCCGCGGCTGCCCAGGGTTCCACCGCACAAGCCCAATTGAACGGTTCAGTCCACGACCAGACCGGGGGCCTAATTGCCAAGGCAGAGATCACCCTGCGCAATATCGACACCAACCAGAGCTACAAAACCACATCGAACGGCCAGGGCTCTTACATCGTTGCGGGGCTGCAGCCCGGCAATTACGAGCTAACGGTGGAGGCCAGCCAGTTTGCCAAGTTCTCCGTGCCCCATCTAACGCTCACAGTCGGCCAGGTTGCGACGCTCGACGTGGCGATGCAAGTTGGCGGGACAACCGAGGTTGTGGATGTTCGGGCCGAAGCTCCTGTCATTGAGACCACGCGCACCGAGGTCAGCCAGGTGATCGCCACGGAGCAGATCGAGTCCCTGCCGATCAGCGGAAGGTTGTTTACCGATTTCGCCTTGTTGACTCCAGGCGTCACCACCGGACGTATCGGCCTGCAGTCCACATTTACGGATCCGACCGTGACCCGCATCTCGTTTGGCGGCCAGCGCGACTTGAACAATAGCGTGACCGTGGACGGAGCAGACAATATCAACACCGCCACGGGATCGCAGCGCGCAACCCCTTCGCAGGAAGCGGTAAGCGAGTTCCGGGTGGTCAATAACAGTTTCGGAGCGGAGTATGGCCGCGCGTTGGGCGGCATCGTCAATATCGTAACCAAATCGGGCACCAATGACTTGCATGGCTCGCTCTACGAGTATTTTCAGAACAACGCCCTGAATGCCAATTCCATTCTTACTCTGCCGGGATTCGATACCTTCCGCCAAAACCAATTTGGTGGAACACTGGGCGGTCCGATCAACAAAGACAAGACGTTTTTCTTTGTCAACTATGAAGGGCAGCGCCGAGGGCAGTCCCCAACATATCCAGCCTTGCTGGCCCAAAATCTAGGGGCCATCAATTCCCTCAAGCAAAGCCTGGGAATCGCGCCTGAGAATCTGAACGTCCTGAAGACCGCCGATGCCGACAACGGATTCATGCGCTTCGATCACCAGTTCAACTCCAAGAACCGTGTGACCGCCCGCTATTCCATTCAGGATTCCACCAACTTAAATATGCTCGTGGGAGAGACCCTGGACGGCGGCGGAGTTGGAGCCCCCAGCAGCGGACGTGATGGCGATCTGCGCGATCAGAGCCTGGTTGGCAACTGGACCTCGCAACTCAGCGACAATCGCGTCAACGACGTTTTGTTGCAATGGGCGCGCCGCAACTATGGTTTTGCCGGTGTAACCGGGCAGCCTAACCTCGACGTTCCTAACTTGCTTTTGTTTGGCCACAATTTCGGCGCTTTCGACCGCTACAACGAGACGCGCATTCAGTTTTCGGATTCATTTTCCCTCATTCAAGGCAATCATTACGCGAAGTTCGGCTTTGACACCAGCTACATCCGCAATTTCGTGATCTGGCCTGGATTCACCCCGGCGCGCATCATCTTCCCAAGCTTGGGCGATCTTCTGGCCTCGAGCAAGCCGAATTGGGGTTCTGCGCCCTGTCCGCCGCCGCTGGTTGGATTGGTTGCGCCCTGCCTGGCCGCCTTTTTCTGGGGTGCGCCGGTTGGGCCCGGACCCATCGATCACAATGCAGCATCCCCTTCCTTGTCTACGAATTGGCAAAATGCCTTTCAGCCATCGCTGTCTTCAGACTTCTTTGTCCACCTCAACCATAGCTACTACGGGTTCTTCGCCCAGGACCAATATCGGCTCACACCCAAGCTAACCGTGAATTATGGACTTCGCTATGACTTGGAAACCGGGCTTGGTTTCTTCGTCAATCCGTACCGCAAAGAGTTTCAGCCGCGTGTAGGACTTGCCTACTCTCCGGATTCAAAGACCGTGATCCGCGCCGGGTATGGCATTTTCGACGACAAGTACAATCTGACCTTCTTCTTTGTGCCTGCGCCGCAGCGCCCGCCAATCATCCAAGGACTGCCGTTGGTCAACAATCAAACGACAGGGACATGGTTGCTGAACAGCATGTTCCTGCCGACGCCCTGTGTGCTTGCTGGATGCCCTGCTGTAGCGCCCGGATCGCCGCTGCCTCCGGGAACTGTGCCGCCGCCGCTGCTCAGTTCCGCGTTTGAAAATCTCATTAACAACGGCTCCTTCCCGAATAATTCCCCATTTGTCCAGGGAGGGACGGCGGTCGACAGGCGCCTACGCCCGCCCTATTCCGAGCAGGCCAGCCTTGAAATCGATCGAACCATCGGCGGGGGCCTGACCATCGGCGCAGGCTATCTGTTCGTTGCCGGGCATCACCTTGTGCGGCCTATCGATTTGAACATCGGCCCAGCAGTAGGTAAGGAAACCGGCACCAACAAAGATATCTTCGCCTTTGCCATTAACGATCCGAACATTCCAGCGCCTCCGGGCGGCTCGCCGGGAACGAACGGTATCTTCTACTTCACGGATTCAAGCGGAAATTCCGTCTATCACGGCGCGACACTGCAGGTCACAGAAAAAGCGGGCAAGTACTTCCAGTTAAATGCCAATTACACGTTCTCACACACGCTGGATGACGGCACCTTTGTGACCTTCGTGAGCACCCCGCAATCCAATGCGCAGCGCAATCTTGAACGGGCCAACTCCAATCAGGATGCGCGCCAGCGCTTCGTCGCCAATTTTGTCGCCAGCGCTCCGGATAAATCGTTCCTCCGGGACTTCCAGCTCAGCAGCATCGTTACACTTCAATCGGCGAGGCCGTTTACCCTGTTCGTAGGATTCGACGCAAACAACGACGGTAATCCGGTCACGGACCGCGTGGGCAGCTCGGCAAGAAACACGTATCGCGGAGACACTCTTCAAACGGTGGATTTACGCTTATCACGCGTCATCCACTTCAAAGAAAAGCTGGACTTGCATCTCTCCGTGGATGCGTTCAACCTCTTTAACCGCGCCAACGTCGATGAGGTCTTTTCGGTCTACGGCGCGCCGGATTTCGTGGGTACTCCTCCGACTCACTTCGGCGATGGCATCAGCGGCCCCAGCGGAGCTGTGGGAGCGCCCCGCACGGCATTCAATCCAAGGCAACTTCAGTTAGCAGCCAAATTCACGTTCTAAGGGCTGAAGAAATTAGCGTGCAGGATCGCGCCGGCTTGAAATTTGGCCGGCGCTTTTCTTGCTCAAGACCCCAAGATCGCAAGGCCTAAGGATCCCAAGACCAAAGATCAGATGTACGAATGATGGGGGAAAGAAAGTTAGCTCTCAATACAGGGGGGACAACACATCGAATGAATGCCACCGAATGAATACCAAATGCCAAAGATACGGCCTATCGAAATAAGGAGCATCAACCCGACTACGGCGTTTTCAGCGTGAGTGTAGAACGGGAAGCAAGGTCACTACGCGGCTTTTCCGTCGAAGAAAAGCCGCACGGGAAGCATGTAAACAGGATACAGAGACGCTGAAAACGCTATAAGGGCATGTGGGTGTGTGGAACAGAATCGAGAAGAAAGCTGTCTATTCTCGATCAAAAGCAAAGAATCATTGGCTTGTCTTGCTCTTGCGCACGCAAAGTCACCGTCATGGTCTTAAGATCTTGTGAGAGCTCGATATCCTCAGTTTGAACAACTTTATGATTGATCTTGTCCGTTATCTGAAGGGTTCTTACCCGATGCCCCGAAGAAGATGATCCCTGCCCGGAGTTCAGATAATCCTTTCCATCGAACTTCAGTTTCTTGGTGAGCTCATCATCGGGATAGTTAAAAGAGAGGCCGTCTCCCTCATTCGACTGAATCTCAAGCTTATATGCAGAGAGCATTTGCTCGCTGATGCTCTGCCATGTGCCGACAAACCCGGATGCTTCTCCACTCCGCTCATACACGTACAACATCTTCGCGACGGAGCCGTCGTCTCTATAGCCGGTAAAGTCGTCGGTGAGCGTCTTGCCGTCTTTCGATAAAGTCCAGATCGCTAGGACTCGCAAGCGATCTTTGTCTTTGGCTTTACGCACCACCTTCCAGGTATTTGACGCTAAGACCGTGATGGACAAAGTGGAATCGTACAGTGCAGGCTGATCTGTTCCATCGGCCACAATCGTTTCGATATTGTCGCCGGAAAAAGTAAGGGCGTATCTGTTCTCGCCTGCCGTCGCCACTTTCATCCGATCAGGCATTCTGCTTTTCGATGAATTCAGTTTCCATTTCCCTACAAACGGGTCATTGGCGGCCCACAATATCCCCGTGAGTAAATGGGTAATCAGGAATATCTGGAAAAGACGTCTTGTCATGCGAGTCTCCGTAAAGGAATTTTCGCAAATGGATGCACGCCGCGAGCCAACTCCAGCATTGCAAGGTCAGTACGATGCAACAATGTCGCGTGATGCTCTTATCTCCTGTTAACTGTTGGGTTTAGGCTGCCTTGTATAGTTGAAGTCATCGACTTGGTTCGGTGGCGGCGGCATCAAGAGGTGTTCAAATTCGAACTGTCATTGCTCACAACCGAACATTAAACCCATCCCCCGAATTTCACCTTTTCGCCATGCCAGATAGGCCAGAAGCCACGTGAGGTTGAACAGAGTGCAAAGGAGGGAAACCTGTGAAGACAAAGATACGGCGTCGGAGGAAAGAGACATTGTGCAAAGATAGCCGGCGCTGTCTCTTGGGAGTCCTTCTTATATTGATGTGTGTGCAAAACGCTGATAGATTTTGCTTGACCGGTCATGATTCAACCTTACCGACGACATTCTCCCGACAGCCAGCCAAGCTCCCTATACGAACCCTATCGGGCCACTGTGCTTCGTGCGCCTAAAAAACCGCCGATCTTTGTTCCACACACGCTCAGCGAAGTGACCGGCCCTGTCTACGGGCATGCTGATATTTCACCAACGGATAGCGATCTCACACGCCAGCACTCAGGAGAGCCGCAAGGCGAACGCATCATTGTGAATGGGCGCATACTGGACGACGGTGGATTGCCGGTTCGGCACACACTGGTTGAAATCTGGCAGACCAATGCGGCCGGGCGTTACCTGCACACCAAGGACAATCATCCGGCGCCCCTGGACCCAAATTTCACCGGAGCAGGCCGGGTGCTTACCGACGAGAATGGGGAGTATCGCTTTGTAACCATCAGGCCCGGAGCATACCCCTGGCGAAATCACAACAATGCCTGGAGGCCGGCCCATATACACTTCTCCCTGCTGGGACCGTCCTTTATCACGAGGCTCGTGACCCAGATGTATTTTCCTGGCGATCCCCTGCTCGCTTTCGACCCCATTTTTCAATCCATCCCAGACGAAAGAGCGCGCCAGCGGCTACAGGCATCCTTCGACTTGCAGGTGACGCAGCCAGAATGGGCGCTTGGCTTTCGCTTCGACATCGTCCTGCGCGGCCGCGAGGGTACGCCGTTTGAGGATCACAGATGAGCGGTGAAAACCTGGTTCCCTCGGCCTCTCAGACTGTCGGTCCATTTTTCCGCCTTGGGTTGAGAGAAAGCAAAATCATCGCCTCTTCCACGGCAAGAGGCCATCATCTTCGCCTGATTTGCCGCGTCTTCGATGGCGCTGGCGATCCAGTGAGCGATGCCGCTATTGAGATCTGGCAAGCGGATGCCGATGGCAGGTATAGACACCCGGACGATCTTCAAGAGAACACAATCGCCGTCGATCCCAGCTTTAGGGGCTTTGGCCGGGCGTTTACACAAGATGACGGGAGTTGCGAGTTTGAAACGATCAAGCCAGGGCGCGTTCCCGCCCCCAGCGGTTCCCTGCAGGCTCCGCATTTCAATGTTTCGGTTTTTGCTCGTGGAGTTTTGAAGCGCCTGCCAACGCGCATCTACTTCGCCGGGGAATCAACCAATGCCGAAGACACTATCCTCGCCATGGTTCC
This sequence comes from Candidatus Angelobacter sp., assembly GCA_035295685.1. GTDB lineage: Bacteria > Acidobacteriota > Terriglobia > Terriglobales > Acidobacteriaceae > Angelobacter. The sequence goes on along the minus strand of DATGIO010000160.1, from coordinate 90,360 downwards.
GGAAGATCGCCGTGACACCTTGATGGCCAAGCCCAGCCCTCATGATCCAACCATCTGGTATTTTGAAGTCCACCTTTGTGGAGAGCGCGAAACCGTATTTTTTGATCTTTAACGCGAAAGCATCAAAGCGTTTGATTCGACTGCGCTAGAACCAACAACGAAAGGCGGAGGATCTTCTCAGATGTCCGTGCGGTTCATGGAAAGCCTGGCTACCACAGCGCCACTCTCGCTGTTGTTTTCCGACGAACTGGTCTTCCAGGCAATGCTGGATTTCGAAGCTGCCTTAGCCCGCGTTCAGGCAAGACTGGAGTTGATCCCGCAATCCGCCGCGGTGATCATTAGCAAGGTGGCCCATACCAGTGAATTTGCTCCGGAATCAATCTCAGCCATCGCTGGCGCTGCATTAAGGGCTGGAACACCTGCCATCCCCGTAGTCAAAGCCCTCACGGAGCGTGTGCGCTCGTTAGACCCTGTGGCCGCCGGATTTGTCCACTGGGGAGCCACCAGTCAAGATGTGGCCGATACTGCCCTTGTCCTCCTCCTGAAGCGTGCATTGGCAGTAGTTGGCGCGGATCTCTCCCGCCTGGAACAAGCGTTGCAGAAGCTTTCCGAGCAGCACGCAAGTTCAGTGATGCTGGGCCGCACTCTTTTGCAAGCCGCGCCACCGGTTACGTTTGGCCTCAAGGCCGCCGGTTGGCTGGCCGCGTTGCGGCGCACGCAATCACGCCTGAACACCGCGCTGGCTGAAGCCCTCGTAGTTCAGTTTGGCGGCGCAAGCGGTACCACCGCCTCTCTTGGCAGCGATGGTCTTGCTGTAGGAAAGGCCCTGGCCGCAGAACTCCTCCTCGGATTTCCCGATGCGCCCTGGCACACGCACCGGGATCGCCTTGCTTTCCTGATGAGCGCTTGCGGAGTACTGGCTGGCGTCCTCGGCAAGATGGCCCGCGATGTAAGCCTGCTGGCGCAGAGCGAGGTTGCTGAAGCCGCTGAGCCTTTTGCTGGGAATCGTGGCGGCTCTTCCACCATGCCCAACAAGCGCAACCCGGTCGGATGCGCGGTTGCTCTCGCGGCATCCTTCCGCGTTCCAGCGCTCGTGTCGTCATTCTTATCGGCAATGGTTCAAGAACACGAACGCGGCCTCGGAGGATGGCAGGCAGAATGGCCGATCGTCTCATCGCTGGTTCAAGCCTGCGGCGTTGCCGCATTATCGATGGCGGAGGTGATGGAAGGAATTGCCGTGGACAAGGAGCGTATGCGGACAAATATCGAGGCCACGCATGGCATGATCTTCGCGGAGCGGGCCATGATGCTGCTGGGGCCGAGTTTAGGCCGCGATGCTGCCCATAAGATCATTGAGAAGGCCTTGCAAAATCGGCAGCCGAATGAATCTTTGATTGAAATTCTGGAAAGGACGCCGCAGGCTGCTAAACTTCTCGACCGCGCGATGCTTCAGGAACTTACCGACCCGGAACGCTATCTGGGCATAGCCGATGAACTCCGTAAACGGCAGCTGGTCCAGGAAGCCCGTGCAGAAAATAAAGAAGACCGAGCCGAAAACAAAAAGGAGTAACCTGCTTGCCTTTTGTTGCCGTTGACAATACGCGCCTTTATTACCGCCTCGAAGGCATTGCCGGACGGCCTGTACTCGTGCTCTCGCACTCGCTTGGATGCGACCACGGCATGTGGGCTCCCCAGATGCCGGACTTGTTGACGCACTTTCAGGTTCTTCGTTTCGACACGCGTGGCCACGGCGTCTCCGATGCAACGGCGGGAGAGTACTCTATCGAGCGCCTTGGAAGAGATGCTCTCGGACTGCTCGATACGCTCAAGATTTCCAAATTTGCCTTCTGCGGCCTCTCGATGGGGGGCGCGATCGGCCAGTGGCTTGCCCTTCACGCCGCCGACCGCATGACCCACCTGGTGCTCGCCAACACCTCGTCAAGATTTGCCTCGCATCTTTTGGAGGCCCGCCGCCAAGCAGTTCTCAAGGACGGCATTGGGGCGGTCATTGACGGCGCAATCCAGCGATTCTTTCTGCCGGACACCATTGCCCTGCCGGACGCCAATGCCGCACGCGGCGCCAGCGCAGCTTCGGTTCGAAGCGTATTTCTCGGCACAGATCCAAATGGCTACGCGGGATGCTGCGCGGCCATCCGGGACGTCAACTTCACCGATTCCCTGCCGAAGATCAAGGTTCCCACTCTGGTTATTGCAGGCGACCGCGATGTATCCACCCCGTGGGCTGAACATGGCGAGATCTTGTTCGGGAATATTCCTGGGGCTCGTGCAACGCGACTCCCGGCCGCACATCTATCGAACATCGATTGTCCCAGAGCGTTCACAACAGCGCTGCTCAACTTTGTGCTTTCAGAGGAAACATCCACAGATTCTTTGCAAACGGGCGAACGGACACGCAGAGCGGCGCTCGGCGATGAGCACGTGAACCGCTCCAAAGCCAATGCCACCGAATTTACAGCCGACTTTCTGGATCTGATTACCCGCTATGCATGGGGAAGCATTTGGTCGCGGCCCGGCCTCGACCGGCGCACGCGCTACTTGTTGACCTTGACGGCTACCGCAGCCCTGGCTCGATGGGAGGAATTCAGGCTGCACGTACGCGCTGGACTCGCCCACGACCTGGAACCTTGCGATCTGAAAGAGGCGCTCTTGCAGGCTGCGATCTATGCAGGTGTTCCGGCAGCGAACACCGGATTTCACATCGCCAGTGAAGAACTCGAAAAGGCCCGCGAGAAGAACGAGGCAGCAACGCAAAGCAAATAGAACAGATGGCACGTAAGCAGACAAGCGTAAGCAAATCACCCAGGCGTTGGTCGAGCAATCTACAAAAGGATTCGAGAATGGGTTCCGGTTCTGTAGCACGTGCCGCCATTGTGCCCGCCACGAAGAATCGCTGGCTGGGACTGGGAGCCGCGCTGCTCGTCGCCGCGGCAATTCTGGCCGCGCCAATGCCAGTTGGACTCACGAGGCCGGCATACCATCTCCTCGTAATCATCGCGTTCACGGTTGTGCTGTGGATGTTTCAAGCCATGAACAATGGCGTCATCTCGATCCTGATGATGGCGCTCATGCTGCTCGTTCCCGTGCGCACGCCTCTTGTCTTCAGCGGATTTTCCACTCCGCAGTTCTGGATTCTCCTGTGCGTGCTCTTTTACGGATTCGCGATGGAGCGCACCGGCCTCGCCCAGCGGCTCTCGTACTACATTCTCTCGATCTTTCCAGCGACCTACGCTGGAGTGCTCCTGGCATTCCTGGTCATTGGCACCACGCTTGCGCTTGGTATCCCCTCGATGACGGTTCGCACTGCCATCGTTGTCCCCCTGGCCTCCGCCATCGTGCAATCTCTTGGGTTGGAGCGCCAAAGCCGAGGCTCCGCACTCATCATGATCACGGCCATTGAAATGGCGGTGCTGCCGGGCTGCGCCTTTCTATATGGATCGTTGTTTGGACCGGTGGTCGATTCGCTCTTCCAGGCAAAGCACCTCAGCCTGAGCTGGCTTGGTTACGCCAGGGTCATGTCGTTCCCCGCTATTGTGCTGTGCATGCTCTTGCTAGGCGCAAACCTGCTGCTCTTTCGTCCTGAGTCCCGGCTTCAGCTTTCCCCCGATTTCGCTCGCAAGCAATTGCGGGCGTTGGGACCGGGAAAGCGCTCAGAATGGATTACCGCCGCTGTGGTGCTGCTCTCCATCGCGTATTGGTCGACCGACCGATTCCATCATCTTCCTGGCTTTCTCGTGGGCATGTTCGCGCTGTCGATTTTTACGCTCACCGGCATTGTGAAAGATAGCGATATTTCGGGTGGTGTCTCTTGGACTCTGCTTCTATTCATGGGCGGCCTTCTCAGTTTAGGCAATGTTTTGCAGGAGTATAAGCTGACGGATTGGATCGCAACCTTGATGGTTCCCGCCGCTAGCCACCTGACCTTCAGCGTTGTGCTCTTTCTCCTGGTCATGGCCTGCGCCATGTTTCTCTTACGGTTCCTCGATCCAAGCGGCTTTGTCGCAATACCGGTGCTTTTTTTACCGATTGCGGATATGGCTACGGCAGCGGGCATTCCACCGCTTGTTCTTGTAGCGCCCCTGATTCTCGGGGCCGCGCCCTTCTGGGCGTCCTATCAGAACATCTGGATTGCCATGGGAGAGGGCATCACCGGCGGGGGCGGCTTCAGCGCTGCACAGCGAGTTCGTTACGCAAGCATCTACGCCTTGGCGACGCTGGCGGCTCTCGTGATCGCCGTGGGTTATTGGAAACTGATTGGCGTAATCTAGATCGCCGGATTAAGTCATCGGAAAACTGCCTACACCAGGCTATTCCGCGACTGGCAATCCAAAAGAAAACACCGAGCCCTGGCCAAGCTGGCTGGTCACCTCGATCCGCCCGCCATGGGCCTCCACGATGGCTTTAACGATTGCCAGCCCCATGCCGCTTCCCTGCACCCGGTATCGCTGGCTTTGTCCACGGTAGAACTTGTCGAAGACCATGGAGCGCTCCATGTCGTCGATGCCAACCCCGCGGTCGGCCACGCTGGTAATCAATCGCCCATTCTTCGGCTCGCTGCTGATAAAAATCGGCGACTCCGGATCTGAATATTTGGCTGCATTTTCGATTAAGTGCTGCAAAACTTTCTTGATCCAGCTCACATCCATCATGACTTTCGGCAAATCGTTGGCAAGGCGAACCTGCACCGGATGCTGCCCCACCACGTTGCGTGACTCTTCAAGCGCAGCATCGATGGCCTCGCGGATGGGATGAGGCTGCATCTCCAGTTTTACCTCGCGCGCGTCAAGCCGAGCCATTTCCACGGCTTCACCGACCAATCGATTCAGCCGGTCGCTCTCCTCGTCAATCACAGCCAAGAGATCGTCCCGCTGCTCATCGTTCATAGGAGCTTTGGAGCGCAAACTTGTGACGGAAGCTTTAATGGACGTGAGGGGTGTGCGGAACTCATGGGTCACGGAATCGAGGAGGGCCGAACGCAGCCGGTCGCTCTCCCGCGAGGCCTCGTTGCGCATCAGGGTATCGACAGCTCCGGCTCTTTCAATGGCAATCGCCACCAGGCTTCCGAGGGCCTCCAGCGTTTGCCGCGACAGAACCTCTCCCGACATTCCAAGGGTGCCCATGGTTCGCAATCCCATGCGCAGCGGCACAAACGCGCGCTTTCGCTCGTGGTCCAGGGCAATCTCGCCGTGCGCCGTAGATTCACGCAGTTCGATAGGGGGTAGTTGCTCTGTCTCGGCGCCGGACCGATAGATTTTGTCTTTGTCAGCGACGTGAATGGCAGCATCGGCGATGCCAAAAGTCTCCGTGACGTAGAAAGGAATGGACCGGAGCAATTCGACTATGTTATCTGTCAGAAGAAGTTGCTGACTGAAGGTATAGAGCCTCTCAACCTCCTTACGGCGGCGGGTCGCCTCAAGCGCCTCCCGGCGGACTCTTTCCGAAAGTTGGCTGGCAATCACGGCAGTCACGAGGAAAGCCAGGAGCGCTATCCAGTTCTGTGTGTCGGCAATGGTAAGCGTTCCGATGGGCGGTAGAAAGAAGAAGTTGAAGCAGAAGGCCGCCAGAATCGACATGGGGACCGCATAAGCCAGACCCCAGGTGGCGGAAACGGCTAAAATTGCCAGCAGGAAGCTCAGGGCGGCCGTGGTGGGGTTTACGTGGGTCAACTTGAAACAAATAAATGTGATCAGCGAAACTGTTACCGCGCAAATTGTGAACCGTATTGGAGCTTGTAGCCGCGCTCTCATAACCGCAATTCTAGCCGAAGCAGGCAACTTGACTTGGAAGGTACCCTTTGCAAAAAACACCTGAACAATGGCTGGAGCAAGCCGCGCCGGAGAAAAAAGCGGGTATCTTCAAACTTTTTTTGGGCTATGCGCCGGGCGTGGGCAAGACGTACAGCATGTTGAGCGAGGCAATTCGCCGCCGCAGCCGAGGTGAAGACGTGGTAATCGGCATCGTTGAAACGCATGGCCGCAAAGGAATTGCCGAACTCGCCGGCCAACTTGAGCAGCTTCCCCGCAAAAAACTTGAATACAAGGGCACGATTTTCGACGAGATGGATGTGGATGGAATCCTAGCAAGGAAACCCAGCGTAGTGTTGATCGACGAGCTGGCACATACCAACGTCGAGGGCAGTAAGCACAAAAAACGATTTGAAGACGTACTGGAGGTGCTCGACGCCAAGATCGACGTGCTCTCCACAATGAACATCCAGCATCTCGAAAGTGCGACCCCCACCGTGCAAAGCATTACCGGCATTTCGGTGCGCGAGACGGTTCCGGATTGGCTTCTGGAGCGCGCCGATGAAATCGTAATGGCTGACCTTACGCCCGAAGCTCTGCAGACCCGGATGCGCCGAGGCGATATTTATCCGGTGGAGCGTGCGGAAAAAGCGCTTACAAACTTCTTCCGCCGCGGCAACCTGATGGCCCTGCGCGAGCTTGCGTTGCGCCAGGTAACGCACTCCGTCGACCGCAGCCTGGAAAGCTATCTTAAGAAAAAGAACATCGACCAGAACTGGGGCGTTTGCGAAAGGATTGCCGTTTGCATCAGCGATCGGCCCGCATCACAGCAATTGATTGCCAGGGGCGCGCGTATGTCACAAGGTATGGATGCGGCGGAGTTCTATGTGGTCCACGTGGAGACCGGCGAGGCCGTGCTTGAAGAAGACAAGCGTTCTCTGGCCGCCAACCTGCGCTTTGCGGAAAACCTGAATGCCAAAATCATCCGCCTTCCCGGCAAGGATATCGCCAAGGCCATGGCCGCGTTTGCGAAGGAATACAAGATCACGCAGATTATTTTTGGTCGGTCGGCGGTGCGCGGCTGGCAACAATACCTCTACCTCAACGCCATCCAGCGCTTTCTTCGCGATGCTCCTGCCGTTGACGTACATATTGTGACGCGCGAACCGCGCTGAGAAACGGACCTTCGTGACACGGACCTTTGCGAATTGTGAATTGTGAATAATGACCGATAAGCCGCGCATCCTGGTGGTGGACGACGAGCCGCAAATTACCCGCGTCTTAAAAACCAGCCTCTCGACTCACGGCTATGAAGTTCAGATCGCCAACGATGGCGCGTCGGGCCTGAACATTTTTGCGGACTGGAAACCCGATCTGGTCATCACCGATCTCTCCATGCCCAAGATGAGCGGAATCGAGCTGTGCGAGAACATTCGCGACCGGTCTCAGGTCCCCATCATCGTCCTCTCCGTGCGCGGAGAAGACAAGCACAAGATCGAAGCCCTGGATAAAGGCGCCGACGACTACGTAACCAAGCCCTTCAGCATTAACGAACTGCTGGCGCGCATCCGCGCCAACTTGCGCCGCATCGGCCTTTCCAGAGAACCGGCGTCGGAGGAACCGGTTGACATCGGCGACTTCCATATCGATCCCCGCGAGCGGATCGTGACCGTCCGCGAAAAAGAGCTGCACCTTACACCCAAAGAGTTCGACCTTCTGCTTTACATGGCGCGGCGGCCAAGCAAGGTGCTCACGCACCGGGCGCTGTTGAGCGCCGTGTGGGGCGCTCAGAGCGTGCAGCAGCCCGAATATTTGCGGGTTTTCATCAACCAGCTCCGCAAGAAAATCGAGCCCGGAGAACAGCCGCGCTACATTCTCACTGAACCATGGGTGGGCTATCGGTTCCGTCCAGAAGGAAACTGATCTTCGGCAAGCCGCCAGACGGAATCCACCCCAAAATGTTGCGCCGTTGGTGAATGCCGAGTACTTTAGTGGTTGCAGAGTGGATCGTATACCAGCCGTTAAGCTAGAACTTTCCTTTGACAAGGCAATCTCGAATGAGTTCATTCCTACTGCGCCGTATTCTCTTTGCCACCGCCATTGTATTGACCTTTCCTTCTCTGGGATTCGCTGCGAAAAACAGGCACTACTACATCGCCGCCGAGGACGTCGAGTGGGATTACGCTCCTAGCGGAAGAGATTTAATCCATGGCGTTGCCATCCCTTTGCCCTGGAAGGCGCAAACTCGCTGGAAGAAGACCCGCTACATCGAATACACCGACGACACCTTTACCACGAAGAAACGGCAGCCGGATTGGCTTGGAATTCTTGGCCCCATCATTCGCGCCGAGGTGGGCGATACCGTGTACGTTCACTTTTTCAATCGTGGATCGGAATCCCATAGCATTCATCCTCACGGCCTCCACTACGACAAGGACAATGAAGGCTCCGTCTACCTTCCCTACGGTCAGGGAGCGGGAGTACAGCCGGGTGACAAGTTCACGTACAAGTGGCTGGCGGACAGGAACAGCGGCCCAAAGCCGGGCCAGCCAAGCTCGGTGGTGTGGTGGTATCACGCTCATGTGGAGCCGGAGAAAGAAATTAATTCCGGATTGCTTGGACCGATTATCGTTACGGCGGCGGGAATGGCCGATGCCAACGGCGCGCCCAAAGATGTGGCGCAAGAGTTTGTCGTGATGTTCATGATCTTCGATGAGCAGCACAAACAGGACCCTGGGTTGTTCCACGCAATCAACGGTTATATCTTCGGAAACCTGCCCGGCCTTCTGATGCCGCAAGGAGGAAAGGTGCGCTGGCACATGCTCGGTATGGGCGACGAAAGAGATGTCCACTCCGCCCATTGGCATGGAGAAACCGTGTACTTTGGAAGCAGGCGCACCGATGTGATTCAGCTGCTTCCCGCCAGCATGGTCACCGTGGATATGCAGGCCGACAATCCTGGTACGTGGCTGTTCGAATGCCATGTCTCGGACCACATGGAAGGCGGCATGATGGCCACCTATACGATCTATGCGCCACGGCCCTCGTGTCCGGTTTCTCTGGCTGCGGACAATTGGGAAAAACTGGAGGGCACGTCCGCCATACGGGTTCGTAATTCCACTCTTAAGCCGATTCGCGAGATCAGCCTTCTTTCCGGCTATATGATCGGCCCGGCGGTGGAACCGCTGGTGCTTGCCTGGAACTCCGATGACCCGATTCCACCTGGGCAAGATAGGCCAATCGAGGTGGGAACGGAGATGTTTGCCGCCAAGAAGAATCTCGGCGTCGCCTTCTTTCCGAGCCACATTCTCTACGAAGACGGCAGCGAGTGGAAACCGCAGCATCTGGGCGATTGCTTTCGGATTTACTGGCGAGAGAAGGATCATCCCCAACTGCCCGTCCTACCTGCGTTTCAGCTTTCGGCGTCGGAAGATTGAAGATTAAAGCTCTTTCTCAGCCATGTCGGCTGGCTTCCGAACGAATCGGTATAGCTCGATCCTGCGATTCTCGATGACGCGCGGGTAGGACGAGTTTGGGACGTTTTTCCCGCCTTTAATACCGCAACACGCCCAAATCATCTTTATAGAATTTTAATAATTTCCTTAGCCCATCTTTATGCCCTACCTTGTCCAATCGATTCTGCTTCTTATGTACTTCAGCAAGGCCATAAAGCGTTTTCAGCATAAGCGTATCCAGGAATAAAACCTCCGCGCAGCTCTCTGCCGAAGAAAAGCCGCGGAACACATCCGACCGGATACAAAACGCTGAAATGCTCTGGAACGGAGCCACACAAGCTTATGAAAATCTTCTGCCGTTTTCTCGCACTGGCCGCAGGACTCTGTCTGTCGCCATGCGCAATCTTCGCCCAGACCACGGGACAATCGAGCGCTTTTGCCCCCGACTCTTCTTCCGGCGGAACGGGCGGTACCAACACATCCAATCCGACAACCAATAAACCAGCCAATTCCAGCGCGGCGATTCTGAAAGAGCTTGAGGAAATGCGCACCCGCATCCAGGAACTCGAAGCCCAGCTTGCAGCCGAATCGGGCTCAGGTTCGGACGCAAGAACAACTGGTGGCGCGCTCCCCGCCGTCGCATCTTCATTGACGGCGAGTCCGACAGTTCAAGATGCCGCCGCGGCTCAGGCCGGCACGGAGACGAAGAAACCCGCCGAACCGTTCGCCTTTGGAGACTTTACGTGGCTGAACGGCAATGCCCGAACGAAAGAGTCGCCGATCGATACAAAGTTCTTTACCGGCGAATTTCGCTTCGACACCAGCTACATCTACGATTTCAATCATCCGATCGACCACACCCTGGTGGGAACAACGGAAAGCGGCAGGACCGGCGAATTCCAGGTGCAGCAGTTAGGCGTTGGCGGCGACTTCCATTATGACAATGTGCGCGGCCGCCTGATGACCCAGTTTGGCATGTATTCGACCATGACGCCCCGTAATGACGCTACTCCTGGACGCGGCCAGTGGAACCTCGCGGACGCTTACCGTTATCTCTCCGAGGCATACGGCGGATACCACTTCGACATCATGCATGGCGTGAATATCGATGCCGGAATCTTCATGTCCTATATCGGCCTGTTCAGCTATTACAACTTCGACAACTGGGCCTATCAGCCCTCCTATGTTTCGTCGAATACACCCTGGTTCTTCAATGGCCTTCGTTTACAGATATTTCCCACAGAGCACCTGAAGATCGAGCCCTGGCTCATCAATGGATGGCAGTCCTACGGCACGGCCAACGGCAGGCCCGGCCTTGGAGTGCAATTCCTGTATCGCCCGAATAGCTGGCTCTCCATTGTAGGCAATCAGTATGGAGTGGGCCGTGACACTGTCGGGGCTGCGCACCGGACTCGCTACCACAGTGACGACAGCATCGAGGTTAAGTATTACGACAGCCCAGGCAATTTTCTCGATAAGATGGCTTTCTCTTTGACTGGCGACATCGGATGCGAAAGCGGCAGCGGGGTAAGCTGTATGGGGAACTCCAAGGCCGGCCCAAAGCAGTCCTTCCTGGGAGCCATGCTCTATAACCGCTTCTGGTTCCACAAAGATCTTTATGCGGTAACGCTCGGAGGCGGTGCGATCAACAACCCAGGACGCTACCTGGTGCTTCTGCCTCCGATCAACGGCGCCACGGCGTTCTCCGGGACCCCTGACTTCACCACGAACCCTGGCGGTCCCTACAAGGCTTTCGATATGTCGAGCACCTTCGACTACATGCCCAGCCAGTATGTAACGTTCCGCTTTGAATATGACCATCGCGGCTCGAACGTGCCGTATTTCGCGGGCCAAGGCGGCGTAACGCCGCCGGGCGGCAACACCGGACCTCTCGGATCGGCGGTGCCGGGCTTTACCCCCGACTTGCGCAAGAGCGAGAACCGGCTGAATATGGCCATCCTGGTTAAGTTCTAGACACAAGTCAGCTTTACACGGAGACCGATATGGATTTTCTGATGATTCTAGGAACGGTTGCCTTCTTTCTCGTGGCCATTCTCTATACGGCCGCCTGCGAGAAGCTGAAGTAGTAAGAGGCCCTGGCTTGTCTGAGTGCGTCTCGTGGCACTGACGCACTCAAATGACGCACTCAGATAAAACGGGCGGAGACTTTATGAATATTGAAAACATTCTGATGCTCATTGTCAGCTTCCTGCTGATGATCTACCTGATCTACGCACTACTGCGCCCGGAGAAATTCTGATGACGCTCAACGGCTGGCTGCAAATCCTCCTGTTCTTCGCCGTGGTGCTGGCGCTGACGAAACCCATGGGCATCCTGATGGCAAGGGTTTTTTCCGGCGAGCGCACCTGGCTTGATCCGATTCTGCGTCCCGTGGAGAGGCTTATCTATCGGCTGACCGGGGTCGATGAAAAGCGCGAGATGGGCTGGAAAGAATACTCCATCTCTATGCTGCTCTTCAGCGCAGTCTCGATGCTGGTGTTGTATCTCCTGCAGCGCGTGCAGCACTCCCTTCCGTGGAACCCACAACACTTCGCCAATGTGGCTCCCGACTTAGCCTTCAATACGGCTGCTTCGTTCACCACGAATACCAACTGGCAGTTCTACTCGGGCGAGCAGGTCATGAGCTATTTCACGCAGATGGCGGGGCTGGCTTATCACAATTTCGTCTCGGCCGCGGTGGGAATCGCGCTGGCGGTTGCATTCATCCGGGGCATCGCCCGCCGCGAGCAATCGACCATCGGCAATTTCTGGGTGGATATGACACGCGCCATCCTGTGGATTCTGCTTCCCTTCTGCACCGTCTATGCGCTGTTTCTCGTACAACAGGGAGTCACGCAGAATCTCAAACCTTACGACACCGCCAAACTGATTGAGCCGCAGCAAGTTCCGAAATTGGGTGCCGACGGAAAACCCGTGATGGGGCCCGATAGAAAACCCGCCATGGATACCGTGACCGATCAAGTCATCGCTCAAGGCCCGGTGGCCTCGCAGGAAGCAATCAAGATGCTGGGGACCAACGGCGGCGGATTTTTTGGCGCCAACAGCGCTCACCCTTTTGAGAACCCAACGCCGTTCAGTAACTTTCTGCAAATCGTCTCGATCTTTCTGATTCCCGCTGGACTGACCTACACGCTTGGCAGAATGACCGGCTCGCAAAAACATGGATGGGCGGTTTTTGCGGCCATGGCAGTACTGTTTTTTGTTGGTGTCATCACGGCCTATTGGGCCGAGTCCAAGGGCAATCCCTTGCTGGCCGGAACCAATCAGAGTGTTTCCGCCACGCAGCCGGGCGGCAATATGGAAGGCAAAGAAGTCCGCTTTGGCATCGCCAACTCAGCGTTGTTTGCAACTGTAACCACCGACGCAAGCTGCGGAGCCATCAACAGCCAGCACGACTCTTTCACTCCGCTTGGCGGAATGGTTCCCTTGGTGAACATCATGCTCGGCGAAATCGTATTCGGCGGCGTCGGGGCGGGCCTATATGGAATCTTGATCTTTGTGGTGCTTTCCGTCTTCATTGCGGGCCTTATGGTGGGCCGTACACCAGAATATCTTGGAAAGAAAATCGAGGCGTACGACGTGAAGATGGCCATGCTCTATGTGCTGATCTTCCCGCTGTCGATTCTGGTGTTCTCAGCCATTTCGTCCCTATCGCCTTCCTTTGGGTTATCGGTGCTTACCAATAACGGTCCGCACGGCCTCTCCGAGATGCTCTACTCCTTTACCTCTTCAACCGGAAACAACGGCTCTGCATTTGGCGGACTTGGCGCCAACCGCTGGTACAACCTGACCATCGGTTTCGCCACGCTGATCGGACGATTTCTGATGATCGTCCCCATGCTGGCTGTGGCCGGCAATCTGGCTAGCAAAAAATCCGTGCCGCCTTCGCCCGGCACCTTTCCGGTCACCACGTCATTGTTCACGGTTCTTCTGGTGAGCGTGATCATCATCGTTGGAGCACTCACATTTTTCCCGGCACTCAGTCTGGGCCCCATTCTTGAGCACTTGCAGATGAATGCGGGCAAGACCTTTTAAGGAGGCGCACAAATGGCAGGCAAACAAGGCAAGTCAAAATCGATGTGGGACGCAAAGATCGTGCGCCAGGCTCTGGTCGATTCCATCGTCAAGCTGAACCCGCGCGTGATGATGCGCAACCCGGTCATGTTCGTGGTTGAAATCGGCAGTGTGATTACCACCGCATTGCTCTTCAAAGACATTGCCGGTCACAATCCCGGCTTCGGATTCGATCTCCAGATCACCCTGTGGCTGTGGTTCACGGTTCTGTTCGCCAACTTCGCAGAAGCCATGGCGGAAGGGCGCGGCAAAGCCCAGGCGGAGACGCTGCGCAAAGCCAAAGCTGAGACGGTAGCCCGCAGGCTTCTTCCCGATGGAAACACCGAAAACATCTCCGGCTCAAGATTGCGCGCTGGAGACCTGGTGCTGGTGGCTGCCGGTGAACTGATTCCCGGCGATGGAGAAATCATCGAGGGCGTAGCCTCTGTGGACGAATCGGCCATCACCGGCGAGTCCGCGCCGGTCATCCGTGAGTCCGGCGGAGACCGTTCGGCCGTAACCGGCGGCACGCGCGTTCTCTCCGACCAGATCAAAGTAAAGGTCACGTCGAACCCCGGCGAAACATTCCTGGATCGCATGATCGCGCTGGTTGAGGGTGCGGAGCGCCAAAAAACACCCAACGAGATTGCTCTGAACATCCTGCTGGCCGGCTTGACCGTGATCTTTCTGCTCGCGGTTGTGACCCTCCAGCCCTTCGCCGTTTACTCAGGCTCTCCGCAAACAGTATTTGTTCTCGTCTCCTTGCTGGTGTGCCTGATCCCCACCACGATTGGCGGACTTTTGTCAGCCATAGGAATTGCCGGAATGGATCGCCTCGTACAGCACAATGTTCTGGCGATGTCGGGCCGCGCCGTAGAGGCCGCCGGAGACGTGAATACCCTGCTTCTCGACAAAACCGGTACCATCACGCTCGGCAACCGCCAGGCTACAGAGTTTGTCGCGGCGCCCGGTATCAGCAACGATCAGCTAGCGGATGCCGCCCAGCTTTCCTCGCTGCCCGATGAAACGCCAGAAGGCAGGTCGATCGTGGTGTTGGCAAAAGAAAAATACGGCCTGCGCGGGCGCGAACTCGGCTCCCTTCAGGCGCAGTTCGTTCCATTCAGCGCCCAAACCCGCATGTCGGGCGTGGATTTTGACGGCCGCGTGATTCGCAAAGGGGCCGTCGATGCCATCGAACGCTACCTTCAGCAGAATGGCAGCGTCCTGCCCAAAGAGTTGAAGAACTCCGTCGAGACGATTGCCAGATCCGGCGGCACTCCGCTGGTGGTCGCGGAAAACAATCGCGCGCTTGGCGTGATTCACCTGAAAGACATTGTGAAGGGCGGCATTCGCGAACGGTTTGCGCAGCTTCGATCCATGGGCATACGCACGGTGATGATCACGGGTGATAACCCGCTGACCGCCGCCGCTATTGCACGCGAAGCCGGGGTGGACGACTTCCTTGCGCAAGCCACACCCAAAGACAAAATGGACCTCATTAAAAAGGAGCAAGCCGAAGGCAAGCTGGTCGCGATGACCGGCGACGGAACCAACGACGCTCCCGCTCTAGCGCAGTCGGACGTGGGTGTAGCGATGAATACCGGCACGCAAGCCGCAAAAGAAGCCGGGAACATGGTCGATCTCGACTCCAATCCGACCAAACTGCTGGAGATCGTTGAAATCGGCAAGCAACTTCTGATGACTCGCGGCTCTCTCACCACCTTTTCGATCGCCAATGACGTTGCCAAGTACTTTGCGATTATTCCAGCGATGTTTGCTGGAACGTTTCCTGTACTCAACACGCTGAATATCATGCGGCTGGCGACGCCTCAATCGGCGGTCCTTTCAGCCGTCATCTTCAATGCCCTGATCATCATCGCCCTGATTCCGTTAGCGCTGAAAGGCGTCAAGTACCGGGCCATGAGCGCCGCGGCTCTGCTGCGCCGCAACATGCTGATCTACGGCTTGGGTGGCGTAGTTGCGCCCTTTATCGGCATCAAGGTCATTGACGTGATCATTCGGGCCATGGGCCTTGCATAAAGGGGACTTATATGAAGAAAAACCTCATTACGGCAATTCTTATGACGGCTGTCACCACCATGCTGCTTGGGTTGATCTATCCCCTGGCTGTAACCGGTCTGTCACGCATCTGGGCCGAAAAGGCAGACGGTCAGATCATCACCAAGCACGGCGTCATCGTCGGCTCGCGCATCATTGCCCAGCCTTTCACGGGCCCGCAATATTTCCATCCCAGGCCCTCCGCCGCGGGAACCAACGGTTACGCCGCCGACAACTCCGGCGGAAGCAATTATGGTCCCACCAACCAGAAGCTCGTGGATCGAGTGAAAGGAGATGTGGCAACCCTGCAAGCCGAGAACCCGGGCAAGCCGGTTCCGGTGGAGTTGGTAACGACCTCCGGCTCTGGCCTTGACCCGGACCTTTCTCCAGCGGGCGTCGATTTTCAAATTCCGCGCGTAGCAAAAACCAGAGGCATCGGCAGCGACGAACTTTCCAAGCTGGTGAGCGAGCACACGCAAGGGAGACAGTTCGGTGTCCTGGGTGAACCTCGCGTCAACGTGCTGGAACTCAATCTAGCTCTGGACGAGAAGTTTCCTGTGAAGAAATAGCCCTTACTACTTAAAACGAAAGCCTACTCAAGCCGGAAGCGGGTGGCAGCCAATCCGTACAACCTCCGCCAGAGAAGGCGGTTCACAGTCACAACCACGGCCGCCATGAAGATGGTGGCTCCGAGAAGCAGGTGGAAGTTTCCGCTGTCGGTGGCCTGGCTGATCACCGCCCCCAGCCCGGTCGTCGAATAGGTCTTCTCATTCAGATGGAAATATTCGGCAACGATGCTGGCGTTCCATGCGCCTCCGGAAGCGGTCACGAGGCCGGTAATCAGATAAGGAAAGATCGCGGGCAGAATCAGCGTTCTCCATCGTTCAAACCGGTTGAAGCGAAAGACGCTGCAAACTTCCTTTAACTCTGTGGGAATGGCGCTGGCCCCCGCAATCACATTGAACAGAACGTACCATTGCGTTCCGAGCAGAATAAGCACGATGGAGCCAATGCCAAGTCCACCGCCCACGCGGATGAGAGCCAGCAGTACCACCGGAAAGAGCGCAGTCGCCGGCACCGACGCCGCGATCTGAGCAAGAGGCTGGGCGATACGCGCCATCTTCGGTCGCATTCCAATGGCAACGCCTACCGGAATGGTCCACAACGCTCCAATCAGCAGGCTCACGCTCACGCGCAAAAACGTGGCCCCCGCCCCCAGCAGGATCGCCCGCCATTCGCTCTGTTCCAACTTCGCCAAAAGAGTGGCGCTATCAAAAAGCGCATATGCGGTTCCGGCAGCTGCTGCCAGCCCCATTATGACCAGCAAAGGCCGAACGCCGCGACGCGGAGCACTTGCTTCACGAGGCTGCGTGTTGGCAAAGCGCAGCGAGATGGATTCCAAAACAGGGGTAACGGCCTTCCTGGAAAGAAAATCGAGCGTGCGCGAGCGGCGGATAAGGTTCAAAATCGGGGAGTGCGGAACGTCAACCGCTTCCACATTCTCGAATTTGAATTTTTGCGCCCAGGCGATCACAGGCCGCCAAACAAGCTGGTCCATCAAAACAATCACGGCCAGCATGGCTCCCAGTCCGCGAAGAATGGCAGGCGTGTTTCCGGTGCTCGCGGCGGTTTGCAGGTAGGAACCAAGCCCCGGCAAACGGAAATCGCGTTTGCCCAGCACAAACATCTCGCACGCCATCAGGAAGAACCAGCCTCCCGCAACCGACATCATGGAGTTCCAGACCAGCCCGATGACCGAGAACGGGAGTTCCATTTGCGTGAAGCGCTGCCACCAACTGAAGCGGTAGAGTCTGGCGGCTTCTCGCATCTCATGGGGAATGCTCTTCAAAGAAGAGTAGAAGCTGAACGCCATGTTCCAAACCTGTCCGGTAAAGATCAGCAGGATGGCGCCCAGTTCCAATCCCAGTTGCCGCCGAGGAAACAAAGCGACCATGGCCAACATCACCCCAGGTAGGAAGCTCAACACCGGAATGGACTGAAGAATGTCGAGCAGGGGGATCATGAAGCGCTCGGCCCGGGGATTGTAGGCCGCCACGTATCCATAAACCAGGGTGAAAACCAGGCTCAAAAAATACGCGATAGAAATGCGCAATACCGAATAAAAGGCATACAAAGGTAGCGCCGAAGCCCCGAGATTGATCTCCACCTGGGGCGTCAGCGGCCCGCTCCAGTAATGGGCGAGCATCACAACCGAGTAGAACAGCGCCAGGCCAAACGCGATCACCGGAAGATCGGTGAAGACCGGACTGTTGGAGCGCAGGATGGCCGCCCACGGAATATGCGCCGGATGTTGATTTTGGCTAGGTTCGCTCACGATGGCCTGCCCTTGTGCATCGGCTCATCGACTTCTTCCTCTGATTCCTCTTCTTCGGGCGCCAAAGATTCCGTAGGCAGGAACAAACGCTCGGTCTCAGAGTCGTAGCCAAACATCTCGCAATAGCGTCCCCAGGTTAGGACAATTTCCAGCTGCCTCTTCACCTCGCTGTCGGGATAGTGCTCATCCAATAGGTCTCGGAAAAGCTCCAGCGGGATACTGCGGTCCGACTTTTCATTCAACGTGGTTACGATTTGCTGGAACAGACGAATGCCGGAGAGCGCCTCGCGGAAAAGCTCTTTGCGCGTGGGAATATCGCCTTCAGCAAACTTTCTTCCTCGCGGCGTGATCTTCGCATCGCCCTCTTCCAGTTTGGCAAATCCCAGCAGGGCGGCTCCTTCCACGATGGGCAGCAGATCCTCTACGTCCATCAAAAGGCGCTCCGCCAGATGATAAAGGTCTTCTTCACCACCCCTGTCCATCATGACTTCCAAAAGACCGGCAATGCCGCCTGGGCGCGCATGAGGCAGCAGCGGGTAGATGCTACCCGGCTCCCGCAAAATCGGCGGCGGCTTGACCTCGCTGTCGGGCTTGGTCATCACCTTGTAGATGAAATCCACATACAGGAGAAACTGCGGGGCTTTGCGGTCGCGCGGCTGAGCCAGGGCAACATGAAAATCGGCGCGAATGCGCGCAGGATTCCGGCCCAAAACGATCACTCGGTCCGCAAGCAGAACCGCCTCTTCAATATTGTGGGTCACAATAAAGATGGTTTCCGTGCCCAGCTTTCCGGTCGACCAAAGCTCCATCAATTCACCACGAAGCTCTTCCGCAGTTAACACGTCGAGGGCAGAAAAAGGCTCGTCCATGAACAGAACTTCCGGCTCTACAACCAGAGCCCGGGCAAATCCCACCCTCTGCCTCATACCGCCGGAAAGCTCTTTGGGATACGCCGTCTGAAAGCCCTTAAGACCTACGGTATCGAGGGCGCGCAGAGCACGCCGATAGCGATCTGGAGCCGCGACGCCCTTCGCCACCAGCGGCGCCTCCACATTTTCAAGAACCGTGAGCCATGGAAAGAGAGCGAAGCTCTGGAAAACAATCGCCACATTAGGAACGGCCTCAGAGAGGGGCCGGCCGCGCCAATGAACATCGCCTGAAGTTGGCTGCGCCAGGCCCGAAAGAATTCGCAAGAGCGTGGATTTACCGCAACCCGAAGCACCCAGCAGAGCGATGATAGTTCCCGGATAAACCGACAGATCCAATGGCGCGATTACTTGAACGCGGCGGCCATCCGGCTGTAAGAACGATTTCTCCACACCGTGAGCTTCAATAATCGGAGCTGCCGGTGTTTCCGACGGTGCAGGTACGGGGACTACAGGAGGGTGAACTTGGGGCTGCGGCGCGGGCGCCGCGGGAACCACCTCCATGTGGAACGAGTCCTCAATCTCGCCAATCTCATGCTCCAGCCGCTGCCACGCTTCTTCCGGAAGCTCGTCGAAGAAACGAATCCTGTCGTCGGTGTTCATCGCATCGAGCACCTGGCGCATCTCGTTCACCGGACGGCAATGAAGCAGAATGTATTGGTGATAGTAAGGAAAGTAACTCAGAACTTTGCCGGCCAAATCTTCCGGCAGAGCGCGAAAGAGAGCCTGCTGCTGGTCGTCGGCAAGACCGGCGATCAACTCCGATACTGACGCATCCGGGAGGTCTCTAAGAAATGCAACCGCTTCCGGCCACCGCTCCTCCGCCACGAGACTGAGAATTTGCTGGTTCTGCAAAGACGCCATGTCGCATTTCCATTACGTTCATCGTTTTCACATTTATATCATGCGGCTCGGAGGCTTCCGGGAAAGCCTGTCTTGCCGCAACCCACGGGCATGGCTACACTGTTGGCCCGTTGGCGCACACAATTGCAAATTGTAAGGAGATCGAACCATGTCCGGAAAAAGAACCAAAGCCTTCTTCACCTTGTTTTGCCTGATCGCTACTCTCACCGCTCCAGCCATGCTTGGACGTGCGGTAAATGCCACCACAGCGCCTGCCATTCAAGCATCGCCGGACTTCATTTTGACGATATCGCCGGCCTCAGCGCAGCTCAAGCGAGGGACAGGATTCTTCATCGATAGGACCATTCAAGCGGTGAATGGATTTAATGGAACTGTAACATTTCAAATTAGCGGCTTGCCCGTTGGCGTTCATACAGACATCCTGGACGACGGTCCTGTAACCGGATCGGGGTCATCCTCGATCGGCATTCAGAGCGACAAACACAATTTTCAGCTTGGCGTGACCTCGACGGTCACGGTAACCGCAACCAGCGGAAATTTGGTGCACACCGCCCAGATGTCCCTGACCATCATCTAAGCGCGTGCATCTAGATGCCCATGCAGCCGGGCGGCGACCTGCCGCCCGGATACTCCACCAGCACAAACTTCCCAACGAACGACGAAACAGAAAATAATTCAGCTATTGCAGGCTCTTCAAATAGCTCACGATCTGCCAGCGCTGCTGCTCCGGAAGCCGCGACCAGGAGGGCATTCCATACTTGAGGCTTCCGTTCTTCAAAAGCCACTCAAGTTCACCCGGAGTCGCCATCCGGACGCGATCCGTCCGCAGGCTGGGTTTCTTTCCTCGGCCCGAAGCTTCACCTCCGTGGCACTGAGCGCAGTTCTGTTGAAACAGTTTGGATCCTGCGGCCACAGCATCCGAGTTGCCCTCAAAGGGATTCTGGCGAAGGCGTTGCTTTTCAGGAATCTTGAGCTTCCAGCTTCCCTCTTCAAAAATTGAGTTGGACATCGGGGCGGTAGTAGTGGCCACCAATGCCGCCATCGGCACAAGGCAGACCAGTGCAAAAAAGAAAAATCGCCGCATCATCAATGGCTCCCTCTCAACTTCGAGGCAATCTGCTCAATCTCATAGGAGACGCCGAAACGCAACAGCACGCCGTGACTGTTGTCACTCAGTCCTACAGATGGAGAAAAATTAAAGGTTGGGCCGCCCGGCGAACGAAAGCTTACTAGGGGAGCGAAATAGTGTGAGGTATCGTGCAGCCCAAAGCTATAGCGCTCGCCCAGGCCCCCATACATTTCGGCTCCCACACTGAAGTTTTCGCGGCACATCGTACACGCCTTCGCGGATGCAACCATGGAGAGAGGTCTGCTGGCTGAAACGGCGTAACCGAACTCCCAGGGGTTTCCGCGAAGATTTTTCTCCGCAATCATATTCTCGGAAACGTTCCACCCCTTGAAATTGCTCGATAAGATGAGCCTCAACTCCGCCTCGCGCGCCTTTTCGCTGCGGTCGTTTCTACCCAGAAAATCCGCGATTCCGTCATGGCCCACGACTTCCAAAAGAGACTTATCGGCGCTGTTGATGTCCTCAAATTCAACGTAGAGCACCGGATTGATCCAATGTTCTTTTAGAAGCGGTCGGATGCGATTCTCCACCCGAAATCCGGTGAACACGCTGCTCTCCCCCACCGTAGCCTGGGAATCAAGATAAAACTCTGTCGTCCACCACGCCTTTAAACCGTATTCAAGTTCCAGAGCATTCCCAACAAAGGCGTTCCCCGCTTTCGGGAATCCGGAGACCGATCTGTTGGCGATTTCGAGGTTACCGGGCTCCTCCATCTGATGGGAATAAGTAACGAAGGAAACTTCCTGAGCGTGCAAGAAGGTCGATCCCAATAACAGCAGCAATCCAATGAAAAAAATGCGGCAGGTTCCCTGCCATAAAACGGACATGCAACACCCCAAAGATGCCAATTTGATTTTGAAAATGAAATTGAATTTCATTTTCAAAATCACAATCGGAGTCTACTGCAACTCTGCAAGCCGGGTCAATACGTAATCCACAAATCTGTCTTCATTCTTAGGGATATCGGCATTTGTTCCAGGGAGAATAGGCGTAGGGATATCGAGTCCATCAACCACCTTTATGCTGAAAATAGCATCGACAAGCCAAGGCAGGCTTTAATGGCATGAAAGCCGCACGAATCGGCCAGAGGCTTATTCCCGCGTAGATCGGAATCGTGCCGAAGCACCTTTGGAAATTTTCCTTAGAAGAGGATGGAGCCTACGCGGTCTTCCCACAACGGAGTTTTGTTGAAGGACAACATTCCCGAGAAAATACCAAGAATATTGGTTCTGTGTACGCATTGAAAACCGAGAATCATCAAGGTCGTTCACCACTGACAAGATGACAGCCGCCCGCTTGGTCTCTTATTCGTCACCTTCTTCCGGCAGCGGCAAACAGGCCCCAGGGATGGGTCGAGATCCCAAGCAAATTGGTATCCAACTTGATCCGCTGCCAGTTAAGATCTTCGCTGTGTTGGGTGGTTCCAAGTCGGTCGGTTCGGGCTGATACTCAGCGAAGAATTTCTTTGAGAATCGCTGCCTTCGGATCACAGGCATTTGCGTACGGAACCAGCGGAAAGCATTGAGTGTTGCCGGTCCGTCGGTCTTTCCTACATCGACTGCCACCAAATGGCGCACTAACGAAGCAAGCTCATGCTGTTGGTCCACTGTTTGCTTCTTTACCAACTCCTCATCCATCGGCGCCAGTTCGGACGCTTCCGATTCTTCAACGTACTGTTGCACCTTGTTGACGGCAAGCAGTTCAATGTAACGATCCAGAGCGTGATTCAAGTCCCGCAGGACCGTTTCGTAGGTAGCCTGCGAACTTTCAGTTTGGCGCCAAGTTCTACGGCCATCCACAGTCAGTTCGAGTTCCAGCTTGTTCCCATTGACATCGCGGCCGATATAAATTCCAGGTTTTAACAGCGAACTATTGCTGACATTTTCAGTATCCAAATCCCAGGTTCCATCCTGGCGCAACCAAACCGTTACCCCTCCTTCCGCGGTAGCTTCTCCGGAGAATTCCGTGATATTTGAATCGAGAGTGTCGGCAGCAACTGGTTTCTTGGGATCTTTTCGCGCGTCCTCAAAATGCCCTGCGACCAGCTTCCAGCCGGAAGGCTGACGCAAGAAAATCAATCCATCGTAAACGTTTCCGCGAAGCGCTGGATGCCGCTCTTTATCAAAGAGCAATTCGGCTTGGATATTCGTACTATATGGAAGCCGCACAAGTCGAAATGAGCCGAGTCGAGACAACTTAACCAAAGATTTCAACTGTTCTATGTCTCCTCCTAGTTGCTCAATCTTCGGCAGAGAATCGGAACCCGCCAGGGTCTTTACATATCCCTCTAAGTCCTTCGTAATGTCCGATGCATTCGGCACACTCGTCTCGGGTTCAATATATCTCCAAGAGGTGCGGCCAATGCTGTCCCTGGTGAGCGATACAGCGCGGCCATTGAGCGTTATACCTCGAAATTCCTTGAGATCGGCCATGGGCGTGCCTCGCGGCACAAGATCGAGCGCCGCCGCAGTCGAGCCCATCACGAAGTGCGAGTGATCTTTACTTTGTAAAGCATGCCATTCCTTGCGTGAACCAACGAAATAGTCATAACAGCGAATATTCTCTTCCCGGCAAGAAATTCCGATTTGAAAGACTCCGATTTCATCCTGGTCAAACGTATAGACCGGAATGGTGATGCGCTCCCCATTGCGCTCGAAGGAGAATGAGAACTCTGGGCCGGGTCCCTCCGATGATGTCGCGAAAACGCCATTGGCTGGGATATAGGCTTCCGCTTTACCATTCAGAATTAAAAGCGGCGAACGCTCCGGAACATTCCATCGAACCCTAAAAGCTCCTCGATAGGAGAACGGCAGGATATATTCGATTGGATAAGGACGGTGCTCTCCGAACTCTGTCTCCCA
This sequence comes from Candidatus Angelobacter sp., assembly GCA_035295685.1. Classification (GTDB taxonomy): domain Bacteria; phylum Acidobacteriota; class Terriglobia; order Terriglobales; family Acidobacteriaceae; genus Angelobacter. Next base: position 66,896 of record DATGIO010000160.1, on the reverse strand, counting down.
AGTCCCGTCGCTCATAAGATACGCCTTCCAGCGACGAGCTTGCTCCCATCGGTGGTTGAGGCTCACAGCCCAGTATTGTGATGAGTTCAGCTTTGGCGAAATATTGCCATCCTGAATGTCCTTCTCCACATCGACCGAAGCTGCTGCGAAATCCACTATATGTGCGATGTCCTGCGCGGGTTCGGGACTGCGGTGTGTACTTGATGCATAGACTACCGTCGAAATGACAAGTAAGACCAAAATGTTGGATAAAGTTCGCTTCAATATGCGATGAATCTGAGCTTGCGAAAAAAATTGAGCTTGGTTGTTGCGCTTGAGACTATCGATCAGATGCCTGGGGCCTCTGCATTCCATCGCCGTAAACCTCTCATTTCAATCCGAAGAAGCGGTTATTAATTGTAGTTATTGATTGCGGTTATTAATGAATGACGCGCTTTTTACAATCGCTCGAGCGCGGTCAACTGCGAAAAAAATCCGCGAACTCATCAGAGCCAAAGTTCTTCAATTGTTCTTCGCGGTGAGAAAAATTGGCTTTCCAGGTTAATTTTGAGGTTTTGATTGTGAAAAACTTAAGCTGGTGACCCTGGCAGGAGTCGAACCTGCGACCTGCGGTTTAGGAAACCGTCGCTCTATCCATCTGAGCTACAGGGCCCCACGTCAATGATTTTATGATTTTACCATTGCCCTCCTCATGGAGTGCGGTGCGAAGCAAGGGCTATCCACCGCGCTTGCCGCCGTCATGGGACGATGGCTTTTTGGGGCGTTACACGCGCCGCCAGGAGAGACGAGCGATCTTCGCTTTACGCTTAGCTTAAAATGAAACCAAAACATGTTGAAGGTTTACCAAGGCCAGCCGAGAGGCGTCCTGCGGCTGCGCGCAGAGAAAGGCCGATTTCAATACTCGCGGCATCTGCCCGCGCCCGACCTCAGCTATTTCATAGAGCACTATTGGATCATCACCTGGGATCTTCGCGGATGCGAGCCTTTTCTCCAGGAGACTCTTCCCCACCCCAGCGTGCATCTGGTTGTGCAAGAAGGCCGCTCCGGCATCTATGGAATCGTGAAAGGAAAATTTTCGATCCTGCTCGAGGGTAAAAGCCGGGTGTTTGGGGTGAAATTCCGGCCGGGCGTATTCTATCCGTTCTTTAACTCCCCGGTCTCCAGGCTCACAGGAAAGATTGTTGAAATCTCCTCCATCTTTGGCAACGACGGCCAGGAGCTGGAAAAATCCATTCTGGCCCTCGACGATCCTCAAAAAGAACAGATGATCGAGATTGCGGGAAATTTCCTGCGCAAGCGGCTTCCCCAGAAAGATCCGAACATCGCATTGGCAGCCGAAATCATCTCCCAAACGGTGGCCGATCGGCAGATCGTGAAAGTGGAAGACATTGTCGACCGCTTTGGAATCAACAAGCGGACCCTGCAACGCCTGTTCAGCCGCTACGTTGGCGCAAGCCCAAAGTGGGTGATTCAGCGGTTCAGGCTGGTGGAGGCCGCCGAACAGCTTGCCTCGGGAAAGATTGTGGATGGCGCAAGCCTCGCGCTGCAACTTGGTTATTTTGATCAGGCGCACTTTGTCCGCGACTTCAAGGCCATTGTGGGACAAGCCCCGGCCGAGTACGCAAAAAGCCTGCGTCCATCTGAGAACGAGTAGATCGCCGCCATAAGGCGAATCGCATGTAGATGCTGTTTGCACGTATTCTCATTGCCCGCGTAGGGCCTGCATAGGATCAACCGAAGCGCTCGACGAGCCGGAAGCGTTTGCAAACCAGCCTTATTCAGAACGCGCAAAAAGTATGTTTCTTGCATGGACGTATTTAAATTTGCCTGACATGTAAACTTTTGAAAGGAACAAGCGAAATCACTGCCGAACGAGCCTGGATTACAGCCGGAGTTCTAAAAATCAGATGGAGGAGGGTCCCTTGCGGAAGAGGGTCCTTTAGGACACCGTAAGGTGTTGCTAAAGGGTGAGGCTTCAGCCCCTGGTTTGACCGTTTTCGGCTCTCGTTATTTCATGATCTTACTGGCTTTCAATCATTTTAATTGAAGGACAAGCCGCGCGGGAAACAGCGTGGCCAGGACCTTGCAATGCTGGTAATGCGAGAGAGGCTCCCGCTCATGCGATTGCCTGGGCATGATGAAGTGTGCCACGCCATGCTCCGAGCGTCATTTGGATCCCTTCCCAAAAAGAAAAGGCCATGAAAGGTTTTCATGCCGATGCCCCGCAGGCGATCCCGTGTTGAATTACCGCATGGCCTAGCGTTTACAATAGGCGGGCTGCAAATTCTCATAGGGCTATAAGACCCTAAACCGAAGACCAAAGACCACTAGACATAAGACCAACGCGGGGCTTGCGCATGACCAAAGAAGAAATTATCAAGAAGCACAAGCAATATCTCTTTCCTTCCGTCTTCAATTATTATTCCGACCCTCTCGTCACCGACCACGCCTCCATGCAGTACGTTTGGGACGTAGACGGAAATAAGTACCTGGATTTTTTCGGCGGCATCGTCACCATCTCCGTAGGCCATGCCAACTCGCGTGTGACCTCCAAAGTCAAGGCTCAGATCGACAAACTCCAGCATGCTTCGACCTGCTTTCCCAACGAAGCGATTGTGGCCCTGGCTGAGAAGCTGGCCCAGATTACGCCCGGAGAGATCAGTCAGTCATATTTCACCAACAGCGGAACCGAGGCCAATGAAACGGCGATTCAACTGGCGCGGATGTCGACGGGCCACTACGAGGTAGTGGCGCTACGCCACGGCTACAGCGGACGCTCGCAGGTTGCCCAGTCCCTCACCGGCCACAACACCTGGCGCAAATCGCTTCCGGTTGCAACGCCGGGCATTGTTCACGGGCTCAATGGCTACTGCTATCGCTGTCCGCTCGGCAAGACCTATCCATCCTGCGAAGTGGCCTGCGCAAAAGACATGGAATCGATGATCCAGACCACAACCTCCGGACGGATTGCCGCCTTTATTGGCGAGCCGATCCAGGGTGTCGGCGGCTTTATTACGCCCCCGAAAGAGTATTTCAAGATCGTGTTCAAGATCGTGAAGGACTACGGTGGGCTCTTTATCTCCGACGAGGTGCAAACTGGCTGGGGACGCACCGGCAAACGCTGGTTCGGAATCGAACAGTGGGAGGTTACGCCGGACATCATTACTTCGGCCAAGGGCTTGGCCAATGGAGTGCCTGTCGGCGTTACCATGACCCACCCTGAGATTGCGGCGAGTTTCCAGGGGCTTCAAATTTCGACATTTGGCGGCAATCCTGTCACCTCGGTCGCGGCCAAAGCCACCATCGACCTGATTGAGGAAGACAAGCTCATGGACAATGCGGCCGTTGTCGGAGACTACTATCGCCGGGGCCTCGAAGACCTTCAGCAGAAGCACCCGCTGATCGGAGAGGTGCGCGGCATGGGTCTGCTGCTGGCAGTTGAGCTGGTCAAAGACCGCAACACCAAAGAACCGGCTCCTCAGGAGACGAACCTCTTCATGGAAGAGTGCCGTAAACGCGGCCTACTCATCGGCAAAGGCGGACTCTACGGAAATGTCATTCGCACCTCGCCGCCGCTCAACATTTCCAAAACCGACGTCGACGATGCCTTGCGGATCATGGATCAGGCCTTCTCCGCAATCGCTCCATCCCCGGCTTTGGTAGGAGCACATAGAGCCTGATCTTCTCACAGGAAGATCTCCTTACAAGAGGATCGACTCACAAGATCGATTCCTTCGATTCCAAGAGAGCTGCACCCAAAAATCGCGCTGTTTTCACTTCAACAAGAGTGAATGTGCGAACGAGAGGGTGCCCCATCCTTTGTAAGAGCGCGCTCTTGATTCTCGCGCTCGAAACAAAGGGTGGGTTTCAAGTGGGTCTCCAAGAATGCAAGTCGCGCTACACTGGACCGCATGAAGCTTCTGCTCGCAGTCCTATTGGCTTTTCCTTTGTTCCATTCTTCGCATGCGCCCACTGTCTTCCGAACCCGGATCGACACCACCGCCGGAAGCTTCGTCGTCGAGACGCACCGCGATTGGTCGCCGAACGGTGCTGACCGCTTTTACGAACTCGTCCGCGAGCATTATTACGATAACTCGCGCTTCTTCCGAGTCGTTCCCGGGCGTTGGGTTCAGTTTGGTATCGCTGGAGATCCAAAGGTCGCCCAATCCTGGCGTCATAAAACCATTCCGGACGATACCCTCAAGGTCCACAACCAACCCGGCTACATCGCCTTTGCCAACACTGGCCCGGGAACGCGCTCCACACAGGTTTACATTAACCTCCGAGACAACTCCGCTCTCAATGATTCCGAACCCGCCTTTGCTCCCTTCGGCAAGGTCGTTGAAGGCTGGGAAATTGTGGAGAAGCTCTACGGTGGATACGGAGAGAACTCCGGCAGCGGGATGCGTGCCGGACATCAGGACAAAATATTCGAAGGCGGCAACGCCTATATGGACAAAGAATTTCCTAAACTGGACCACCTCGTTCGCGCGGCGATGATTAGGAACAAATAAGCCCTGCTCACATCCTTCTTGAAAGGATGAAGGATGAAGGATGAAAGACGAAAGAGTTGATGACTATCTGGGCGGGAGATAAGCATCCGGGAACGCACATGCGACCTCAATCCCGGCGGACCCGTGTGGGCACAAACATGATGCCATGCCGACATACCAGTACCGATCCGGAGTCCGTGAGCGCATTGGTGATTGCGTGTGTCGAAGTGCTCGGTGACCAGCGTCGCCGGTACAGTCTTTGCAGGTTTAGTTACTAAAAATCTTGCTTGTCTGTCACGCGAATTGCCGCCAACAGTAGTAGGAGGGCCAGGAATGCCATTACGGACATTTGCCACCATGACAGTGGTGGCGGTTGCAACAGGCTATGCTCGGCGTTCCAGCGCATAGTCTGAAACTCTCCCATGATCCACATGAGATTCAGGCGATACTCGACCAACGGATGCCAACCCGCCACGAATGTATGGAGTACCAAGGCCAAATAACAAACGACAGGTGCCGTGTATCGCCAGGGGTAATGACCGACAAGAAGAATGACGTAGCAAAGATGACCAGGCCGCCAAAAAACCAAAGAACGCTGAAATGAAGCGCGACCGGAAGCGGATATGAACGGTGCAAGAACGCTGACAAGGAAGGGATAAGAATTGCGGGCGTCAAAGCCAACGCTGCCAATTCAATTGTGCCAACTGCAATTTGGTTGCAGACTACACGCAAACGGCTCACCGGCAAGGCAAGCGTGAACCCGGCGGTGCGATTTGCGCGCTCCCGCTGCAATCCGCCCAATCCAAGAAAAATCACCAGGAGTACATAGACCCCTTTTGCGGTTCCGGAGTAGATAAAATTGTAGATGTATTCGGTATAGGAACCCTCACGCAGACGAAATGCAATTGGGACCTGGTGCTGTCGGATATAGGGCTCAAACAAGACAGCAAAGGCGCAGAGCGCTGATAGGGTCAACGCAATCGCCAGAAATCTCACTCGACTCTCATGCCAGGCCTTTAACCACATCGCTAGTAGTCCTTCCTGGTAGTGATATAACCTGCAAGCCAAATGGTTGCGACGGCCATGATCGAAATCGCTGCGAGTGTAGTGGGACCATGAGGTCCCGAGCCGTTCATCACGTCGTGGACATCAACGATGTAATGCTCCATGCCTGGCAGGTCGGTCGTGATTGAGTATCCGACCAGAAGAATGATGGCAGCGATTGCAGCCGAGTACTCGCCCGAAAACAACACGGAAGCAAGGAAGCTAATTGCAAAGATCAGAATGCCACCGACCGTCCAAAGTGCGCCGAATTGAAGCGCGAGTCGCCACGGATAGGACTCTTGGACAAAAGGCGATAGAGCCGGTACCAGGCTCGCTGGCAAAATGGCCAGAATCGCAGTTTCGATAATCCCCGTCAATCCACGTGCGGCAATCAATCGCCAGCGACTGACAGGAAGGGCGAGTGTGTGACCTGCTGTTCCGTATGACCTCTCTCGATCGAGGCCGCCCAAGCCAAGCAAGAGGGTGAGGACCACGTAGATGTCGCGGAGCTGTCCTTTAAAAATGCCTCTCCAGATATATTCCGCGTAGCTTACATCATGATCGGTCACCACGGTGCGCACGTCGTGATTGAAGAAGACAAATACGCCGCTCAATCCTGCCATTGCCAGTAGGCCAAGCAGGAATCGTGCCCGGCTTTCGAGCCATGCCTTGTAAAGGAGCATCATTTGTGGTCCTGAACAGTCCAAAGAAAAAGCTCGCGCAAATTGACTGGAACGATATCGACAACGACTGCACCGGCAGTTTTAGCTCGCTCGACAACAGCGTCAACGCCGTGACTGGAAACCACGATCATTTGGCTGCCGTTAGTCTCGATGCTCCGGACTTCGGGCAGATCGAAAAGATGTTCAGGAGGCTGGCGACAAAAGCTCAACGTTATTCGTCGATGATCTTGGCGGATCTCGTCGAGCGAGAGATCGACGGCAAGCTTGCCACGATCAATGATGCAAACCCGGTCAGCGATGCGCTCGACTTCGGAGATCTGGTGTGAAGAGAAAAACACGGTTGTTCCGTCAGCGGGCGAGCCGGCCAAGGTCTGCAACAGCTCTTCGATTGCAACCGGGTCCAGTCCTTCAGTTGGCTCATCGAGAATCAGGAGGGCAGGGCGTCGGGCAAGCGCAAGCAGGAGGGACAGCTTGGTGCGCATGCCTTTCGATAATGCTTTGACCTTACGACCGGGTGGTAACTGAAACTGATCGAGGAGGCTGGCCGCGACTTCGCTCCGCCAGTCGGGATAGAAGGATGCGGTGAAGTTGATCAACTGCTTCACGGTCATGTAAGCGTAGAGCTGTTTGTCTTCACCGCAATACGCCACTTGGCGTCGTGCTTCGAGGTCTTGTTTTGGGTCGGTAATGGAGTGCCCGAGTAGTAGGCCAGACCCTGAGGTGGGATGAGTCATGCCGAGGAGCATCTTGATCGTAGTGCTTTTGCCGGCCCCGTTTCGACCTAAAAACCCGGTGACCTGGTTGCGGGTAACCCGCAGATTCAGGCCGGTGACCGCCTGAACGGTTCCGAACTGTTTACTGAGATCGCGTGTTTCAATAACGTAATCCATCATTCTATCTCTTCACCGAGGATCGTTCCGGATAGAGCAGTTCTGCTTCAAACATCCTGTGAATCTCATCGTCTGACCAGCCGTCGCGGCGAAGCGCTTCGACCAAGACTCGGACCCGGTCCTGGGCATGGCGAAACCTTTCCGATCGCGCTTGGACCTTGTTTCGGGACGCTATGAATGCACCGGAACCGTGGCGCAATTCGATAGTGCCTTCGTGCTCCAGTTCCGAATATGCTTTAGCTACCGTGTTGTGGCTTACGACGATCTCCTCTGCGAGTGTACGAATCCCCGGTAGCTGGTCTCCGGCACGGAGGGCGCCAGTGTCAATTGCATGTCGGATCTGCTGCATAAGCTGTAGGTAAAGCGGCTGGCCGGCTTGTGGATTAAGCTTAAACATAACTGTACCACTGTTAGTGTACAGCAGGACTATGGTACTGGCAAGCGCGAATGCGCGGGCAATCCGCTCAGAGAGCTTGTTTCCGCAGTGAAGCAGGAAAGGTATTGGTAAATGCTTCTAGGGGTGAGTAATCTCCGGTTGATCGGCAACCCCGCAAGCTATTCAGAAACGGGCTTCAGGAACGCCACAAAAGCGGTCCCTTCCCATCCCTGCCGTAACGCTAGCCGGAATACGGCGTCAATCTGGCGTTTCGCTTGACTCACTCAATTTCGCAATACATTCCTCTCGGATTTCCCAAACCTCTGCAAGCGACCGCCCGGCTAGCCCGCCGCTGTCGGCGATCCATTGCTTAAGAAACTTCCGGTGCACTTCGTTCTTGTAATCCGTGATCTGGTTTGGTTCGATCTCTTCTTCATGCAGAAAAGATCCTATGGGTTCTCCCCGACTCTGCAAACACGCCTTCGTCACATCGATACGCTTGCCCGCCGTTCGCAAATAACAGTGCGCTTCGATGAGACCGGTGAGGCCATACCGCTGCAAAACCGCCCCAACTCCTGGAGTATTGCGCTCGGTCATTTCAAAAATTCCAAGAACCAGCAGAAGATTAAGCTCTTGCTCAATAGCCAGACGGCGAAGGAGTGCATGCTTTGTGCTGCAGGTTCCTCGCTGTTCGGTCAACACGATGAGCGGATCGCCGGCATTCGAGTTCCTCCCGTACGGTAGCCCACACACGTATTGCGCAGCCGCGCGAAAATCAGGCGCGATTCCCAGGAACGCAGTGGTGACTACCCCACCACGCTTGAGGGGAATTGGATCAAGAGCCTCCCAGGAATACATGGCATTAATTATGAACCAATGATGAACAAATGATCGGCCAACTAGAAATGAACCGGCATTTCCGATGAACTTCCGGGTTGGCAGTCACGAAACAGAATGTGCGGGGAATACGAACGGCACTCCGTATTCAAAGAAAAAACGTTTAGTGAAGTTACCGCGCAAACCGAGGACACTTGGGGGTAGCCAGCGATTTCAGCCGATTGAGGATCGTTGCCCGGGCCTTGGCCATGGCCTCCTGATCGTCGAGCAGCAAAAATGCCCAGAAGGCACCAATCGCCACGGTTTCAATCTCAAAGGCAAGCTGATCCGGATCGACCGAAGCCTTGATATGGCCACACGCGCGAGCACCCTCGACAGCCCGGCTCAAAGTGCCCAGCCATGTTCTCATCATCAGAGCGATTCTGTCACGCACTACTCCGGTGCGGCTGTCGTACTCGAAGGAGGCCGCCGTAAAAAAACACCCCCCCCGAAAAAGCTTCTTTTCCACATGCTCAAGCCACCGGCTGCACAATGACCAGAGCCGCGGCATCCCTCGCGGATTGGCAATGGCGGGACGGATCACATGCTCGATGATCATCTCGTTGGCGGTATCGATCGCCGCGAGCTGCAGCTCTTCTTTGGAGCCGAAGTGAGCAAAGAGACCGCTCTTGCTCATGCCCAGCTCCTGGGCAAGCCTGCCGATCGATAACCCCTCCAGCCCTTCTACGGATGCCAGGTCAACGGCCGCACGCAAGATACTTTCGCGCGTACGAATACCGCGCGCCCGGCGGACGCGGGCGCCTACTTGAGCGGAAGCCGTCATCGACTCCTATGATATCGCAAAATTATAATAGCACGAACGTTCGTATTTGTGCGATACTCCCGATTATGCTTCCCGAGAGAGGAGTCGCCCCGTGTTCCGGACCTGTGCCCTTATGCTCTCGCTCATCGTCACCCTCGGCCTGGCTGCCGAAGAGGTTCCGCTCGACAGTTGCGACCGGCTGCCCACCATTCAAATCTCCGCCGGGAAAAAACAGTTCCGCTTCCTGCTCGATACGGCGGCTTCGAGCTTTCTTAATGCAAAGTCGTTTCTTGAAGGAGCCGCCACCGGGGTCAAGGTTTACGCATGGAATGGGGCATCAGCCACGGTCGCGCGCGAGGTAGTATTGCGCGACTTCGTCGTCGGTAAACATCGCATCATCGAGCTTCGGCTTCCCGCGATCGACCTTTCCGCCATTGGGCACGCATGCGGCCAACGGATCGACGGTATTTTGGGCGCCGACCTGATGGAGAAGCTCAACCTCACCATCGACCTCACCAACCGGGTCGCCCGTCTTGGAATGGAGTCTCAGCAAGCGCAAGATTTGTTTCCTGAATTGGAGAAGCAGCTAGCGTCATGCCTACAGGCGTTCAACCAGGGCGATGAAAAGACCTTTGCCGGGTGTCTGGACCCGGAGGTCGTGCTCTTTACCGTGAATGGGGATTACCGCGGCTGTAAGTCGGTGCTCGGATACTTTCGAGAAAACTTCTTTGCCAAACAGCCGCGGGTTTCCATCGCCATGACCACTCGTTCGCATCATGCCCTGGGAGATGCAATCTGGCTGGAATATGAGCTGCAAATTCAATCGTCCCAACCTGTCACAGCGCGTGGGACAGCCATCTACCGAAAAGAGGGCGATCAATGGCTCCTGGTAAATATGAACCACTCCACGCCTCCGACGCCAGGTCCCGATCAAACAAAGCTTCCCGGCTGATTGGCGAAGCCTGAAGAGTTCAGCCCCTCGACACCGCATATCGAGAGCGTTTTCAGCGCAAAGTGTTGGAGCGGAATAAAGTCGCTACGCGGTCCTTCCCCCCCTGATCTTCGATCACCCGATCTTCAGTTAAAAGCAAGCCGCTCGGAGGAAATGCAAACGAGAAACAGCAACGCTGAAAACGCCACGATATACTTTGCGGCCTATGGCGAAAAGCACTAGGGAAAAGATCATTAAGGAAAAGAGCGCTGGAGGAAGGAAAGCTGCCACCCAAAGAAACGCCGACGCGGAGATAAAGAAGAAAGTCTTGAAAGTGCCGGGCTTGAAGAAGGCGAAGAGCACGGTGAAGAAACGCGCCACGCCCTCACCTTCCCAAACCGGCGTGAACAAGCTTGCGCCAGTGTTTTCCGCATTGTGCGGGCTGTTACAGCCTTACAGGGACGAACTGAGACCCCAGACGGATAAACCCGGCCATCTCAGCCTGGAAAGCAAGACTCCCACTTACAAGAACAGGCCCATGTACTTTGCGGGTGTGCGCCTGGGGAAAAACTACGTGAGCTACTATCTGATGTCCGCCTATGCATGCCCCGATTTGCTGAAAGCCATGTCTCCCGGCCTGAAGAAGCGCATGCAGGGAAAGGCTTGCTTCAACTTTACGGTCATCGATGAGGAATTATTCGCCGAACTGGCAAGGCTGACGGAAGCGGGTTTTCACAAATTCAAAAGTTTGAAATATCTCTAGCCAATGACTCGAATGGATCTCGCCCTGCTTTGTGCTTCAAGAGGACCAAGATAAACTCGGTCCTCTCGAATATGAGAAGCAAAAGTCATTCCCTGCCTGCTATTGTTCGCCCCGTAGGGAGTAGCCCAGGGTAATGCCCACTCTCGTAGAGTTTGCGCCACTAAACTCAAAGTTATTGTGGATCAGATAGTAGTGAGCCTCGGGACGGATAAATACGTTATGGAAAACATAGAGGCGCACGCCGCCGCCAAAGTGCCCGAGGAAATGATTCGAGCTGCTGAAATTGGAGCATCCGAAGAAATTGCACGTCACGAATGGATTGTAGAAGCGGATGCTGGCCGCTCCGATTCCTGCTTGCAGCTCGGCAGATGCCTTTTTTCCCAGCCTTGGCGCCCACACTCCGTTAAAGTCATAGAGGATCGGACGAAACGGCTGAAAACCCCTGTAAACGTTCTGCTTCGCTCTCCAGTTGACCTCTGCTCCCACGCCGAAGTTGTGTCTGAAGAGAAAATCTCCGTTGAACCCCGGAAATGCGCCGCCGCCGATTGACTGCGGCGAGAAATTGCCCGATGCGCTTGTCGCCGAAGGCGCCAGCAGCCCGCTCATCGCAAAGCCCAAATCAAGCTGTTGTCCGTAAGCCGCCGGCAGAACCAGGAAAAAAACGCACAAAGACATCAAAAGAGCCAACTTCTTCAAAGAACACCTCCAGGAGATTTTGCAATACACCGATTTCAAATTTTGCCGCAAAAACCGAGAGTGAAAGTCCGCCGTTCCATCCACCAGCAGACTGACCAAATCTTACCATCGGAATGGAGCGCATTTTGATCTCCATTACGGCGGTTATCACGGCAGTAATGGACCAAGCAACTAAGGCAAGTAATAGTTATCCTTGCAATAGTTAGACCCTCGGGAGAGCGTGATCTCTCGCACGGAGAAGAATATTTACAAAACTTTACATGTACATCTTAGATACACGCCTCGACGGAAGGAAGTGGCGGGAGTGCGAGCCAACCTCGCGAATGAATCCAGCAAATGTTTGACAAGCCTTGGTCAGTAGCAAAACTCCGGATGCGCAAACGCTACCGCCGCGATTTCGCGCATCCGGAAATATCGGGATTGCCCCTTGCTTATTGATTCGAAAAATTACTCGGGCAGCACATTCACCACAATCCCGGAGGCCGCCGACTTGGAACGATAGACCCTCTCCGTGGCCTTTTTGAAATCTTCGGGCCTGGCTTCGGGAATATTGACGAACGTTTGCGGATTGAGATCCACAAGCGGGAACCATGAGCTTTGCACTTGGACCATGATCCGATGTCCACGGCGGAACGTATGGTTTACATCGGGCATATCGAAATCCACTTTGGTAACCTGGCCCGCTGTAAATGGTTCGGGATGCTCAAAGCTGTTGCGAAACTTGCCGCGGAAAGGCTCGCCGCGAACCAGTTGCTGGAATCCGCCCAGCACGTCGATCGGGGGTGCGACGTCGGCGCGAGATTGCTGCGTTTCCGGTTGAGGATAATCGGCCGGGTAGACATCAATGAGCTTTACCACCCAATCAGAGTCGGTTCCGGAAGTCGAGACATGCAGGTGCGGCGACACGGGCCCCGCAATCGTGATGTCTCTATCAAGCGGCTCCGTCTCATACACCAGCACGTCCGGCCGCTTAGAAGCAAAACGCTGGTCGCTGACCATGTATTCCTGAGGAACATCCGTTGCAGAATAGCCGATGTAGGGCACAGGCTTTGCCGGATCGCTGACATATTCGTCAAACGCGCGCTCCTGTTCGGTGGGCGGATCGAGCGAGAGCTTGCCATTCGCGTGAAAATAAAGAGTCTGCTTCTTGGCCTGCGCGGGTGGCCAGCTTGGATACTGCCGCCAGACGTTGCTTCCCGTTTCAAAGACATAGGCTTCTGGAAGCTTCGCTTCTCCGTTGCCTTTTAGATACTGTTCAAAAAAAGGAAAGAGGATGCGCTCGCGATAGTAGTCGGCGGTGCTGGAGCCAAACGTCACGTTGCCTAAACGGCCTCCCTGAAAGCGCGCCCACCCGCCATGCACCCAGGGACCGACTACCAGGCCGTTGAAGATTCCGTTATTGTTCTTCTTGACGGCGGCGTATGTTTTGAAAGGCCCGGAAAGGTCCTCCGCATCAAACCACCCGCCCACGGTGAGCACGGCGCACTTGATATTTTTCATGTGCCGGGAGATGTCGCGAACCTGCCAATAGCTGTCGTAGGTGGTGTGATTCACCTGATCGTTCCACAGCGGATTGCTTCCTTTCAGATAAACGCGATCGGCATTGGCAATCGCTCCGAGCTTCAGATAAAAGTCGTATCCATCGGTAGTCCCATAGTCGAACCCTTCCCTCGAACTGGGAGGAAGCGTGGGATTGGCCAGCGGCTTGAATGAAGCATAGAAATCGAAGTTGGCTGCCAGCATGAAGGCCCCGCCGTGGTAAGCATCGTCATCTTTGAACAAATCCGTGATCGGCGCTTGCGGCGACGCAGCCTTGATCGCGGGATGCGAATCGACGATGCTGGCCGAGACGTAAAACCCGGGATAAGAGATGCCCCACAGGCCCACTCGTCCATTATTGTTGGGAATGTTCTTCAAGAGCCATTCCACCGTGTCGTAAGTATCCGTACTCTCGTCCACATCGGAACTGGACTTGGGGTTGTCGATGTGAGGAGTCATTTCCAGCCACTTCCCTTCCGACATGTAGCGGCCGCGAACATCCTGGAAGACAAAGATGTAGCCGGCCTTGTCGAAGGCCGAAGCTGGCCCAAGCCGCTCCCGGTAATGATCCACTCCATAGGGCGCAACGCTATAGGGCGTGCGCACCATCAGAAACGGCCACGAATGAGAACTATCTTTCGGGACGTAGACCGATGTGAACAATTTCTTGCCATCGCGCATGGGCACATAGTATTCGTACTTGGTATAGTGCTCTTTGACCTCATAAGACGGCTGCTGGCTCAAGGCAAGATCTGGGCGGAGCGCAACGAACAGACCCAGCAGGACGAGCAACGGCTTCATGCGCATAGTGGACGTTTTCTCCTAGATGAAGGTTGGATTCTATCCGTTTTTCGACCTGCCATATCCTGGCGGGCTTGTTTCCGCGCGGCTTCTCCTGAGCAAAATCTTTTGAGCACAGCCCATCGAGCGAAGACCATGGGCGGAAGCCGCGCTGCGATTTCATTTCCTGGATTTCAATTCCTGGATGCAATTGGGTCGAAAACGGATCAGCTCATGAAACTAATTGCAGAGGTGGAACGAGTCAAGCCAATGCCATGGCAATCGCACGAAGGGTCTCAGCACGTCCTGGGCGAATTTTGATCGCATAAGGCTGCCAGCCGCGAATGGAATCATGTTTAACAAAAGGCTTTTGCAAAGAATGCTCAAATAACGCGAGAAGCCTGCTTTTCGAATTTGGACAAAATCACCCAGGTCAAACCCCGTCAAAAATCGGACACCTGGCGTTAAGAGTTTCCCTGTGAATGCGCCAAGCGCCAGAGGCGCGACGATAGGGTAGCCCATGGCGAAGCGTAGCGAAGCCGTGGGTGCATGTATGACAAAGAATCGAGTGCCGGAGGCACGGCAGAGGAATTTCCGCCCAATCCACATCGAATGCCAACAAGGGCAATGAACGTATTTCTCCGTATCCCTCTTTAACCGACAGCTTCTCTATTTGGCCGCCGACTCTACTTCCGCTGCTCCAATGTCACGCTAACGGTAACCGGCTTGCCTTCTCGCAGCACCTTGACCTCTACGACATCCCCAACCTTGCTGCGGCGCAGTGCATCGGTAAAGTCATAGAGATTCTTGATCGGTTTTTCCCCAAACTGAACGAGCACGTCCCCAGGCTTGAGGCCTGCTTTGGCTGCGGGCGAACCCGCGCGGACATCGGAAAACTTGACGCCTTCCTCCGTCTGTCCGAAGTCCGGGATCGATCCAAAATAAGGACCGTATCCGCCTCCACTACCGCTTCCCGCCGGAAGCTTGTCTTCTGCAACAGCCACGAATGCCGGACGCCCCGGAGCCGAGATGAGTTGTTCGGAGACGCCCGCGACCAAGTCAAGCAGCTTTACCGCCGAAGCCGCATTGACCTTCTCCCATGTATCGGAAGGCTTATGATAGTCGGCATGGAGGCCCGAGAAAAAGAACAACACCGGAATTTGCTTGGCGGCAAAAGACAAGTGATCGCTTGAGGAGAATCCACTGGAAGAAGGCTCAACCTTGAAGGGAAACTTGCTATCCACCTGCGTGAGAATGCTTTGAAATATAGAGCCCGTGCCGATTCCGCCAATATAGACCTTATCGTCCTTGATGCGGCCGATCATATCCATGTTGAGCATGGCAACAGCTTTCTCCAGCGGCAAGGTCGGCTCTTTCACCCATTCAGCGGAGCCGAGTAATCCAAGCTCTTCTCCGGCGAACGAGGCGAAGAGAATGCCGCGATGCAGCTTGCCTTTGAGTGGCGCAAACCTGCGCGCCATTTCCAAAAGGCCCGCCGTTCCGGAAGCGTTATCGTCTGCGCCCGGATGCAATTGCCCAATTTGATCGGGAGCAAGAGAGCCAAAGCTCCCTCTACCCAAATGGTCATAGTGGGCGCCGATGATCACATATTCATCGGTCTGGCCGGGCACATAGGCCAAAACGTTGTTGACCGTCGCCTGCGTATTTTCAACATTTACAGTCAGCGAGATATTGAGATCGTTAGGAAATGCGAACGAGGCTGGCTTGGTGGAAGCGTTGATGCCGCTCTGTATTTCGTCGAGAGACTTGCCGGCCAGTTGGAACCATCTCTCCGCCACGGAATTCTTCACTTGGACCATGAGGATTCCGGAATTCACCAGATCATTGAGGATTCCAAAGGGAACAAGGCGGTCCTCCACGTCTTCACTCTGGCCATGCCCTTGCTTTCCGTTCAGCAGCACAACAGCTTTCGCTCCATGATTGCGCGCATTGATCGCCTTGGTAATCAGTGCTGCGTGCTGCGTTGGACCTTGCGCCCCATGGCCGGTTTTCGATCCGCTTGCCTGCTCTGCAAATCCAGGCGGCTCATAGCGGAAAATCACCACGATCTTGCCCTTCACATCAAGCTTTTCGAAATCGTCATAGCCAAATTCACTGGCCGAGATTCCATAGCCGGCGAACACGAGCGATTCATTCACTGTTCCTGATGACGAAAAGCTGAATGGAATGAAATCCTGGCTCGGCTTGAGCGCGATCTTTTCTCCATGGGCGGAAACCTCAAGAGCGTTTCCATCCTTCATCTTCGTTCCGGTAATCACCGTAAACGGCTGTAGATACTGATTTCGCCCAGCAGGGCTCAGCCCTAGGCTCTTAAACCTCTCCTCAATCAGGCGGGCTGCGCGCGTCAGGCCCTCGGTGCCGTCGCCACGGCCCTCCATTTCCGGCGTGGTCAAAGATTGAATGTCGTGGATATACCTCTGAGCGTCGGCAGGCGTCGATGCAGCGAGGGAGTGGCTCCCTTGAGCGCTTGCAGCAAACGGCAACGCCAGCGCAAAGAGACAATAGAGCAAGCGAAGGTAGATGCCACTAAAAATAGAATTCCGAACTGAGAATTGGAAACGCTTTGACATGGAATTGGTCACCCGCTGAGGTGTGATGATCGCCTATTCTGATTGATCGTAACTGCTTCGTACACTTAAGCACGAATGAAACGTAAGAATCGTAGGAAGGCCGAGCCTGTCTGTGCAGGCTATGCCTTGCCATTCACCTTGTGCTTTTCCACCAGCCGACGAGCAATGATCAGCCGCTGCAGCTCATTCGTCCCTCCTCCAATCACCACCAGGGGAGCGTCCCTATAGTAGCGCTCGACCGGGAAATCTTTGGAGTAGCCATTGCCGCCCAGAATGCGCATGGCTTCAAAAGCAACCTCCGCGGCTGTTTCGGTCGCAAAGAGTTTGGCCATGCCTGCTTCCAGATCGCAACGCTCCCCGCAATCTCGCTTCTCAGCCGCCGAGTAGATCAAGAGCCGTGAAGCTTCGATCTTCGTGGCCATGTCGGCCAGCTTTGCCTGGATCGATTGATGCTCGCAGATCGGCTTTCCGAAGGTAGTGCGCTGCTGCGAATAGCGAATAGCTTCCTCAAATGCGGCGCGCGCAATGCCCAGGCCGCGAGCCGCCACGTTCAGGCGCTCGGCCTCCAGGCCGGTCATCACCTGCTTGAATCCTTCGCCTTCCGCTCCCCCGATCAGGTTCTCCACAGGCACGGGAAAATCCTGGAAATGGAGTTCGCACGTCTCCACGCTCTTGTAACCAAGCTTGTCGATATCGCGGCTCACGGTCATCCCCGGCGCTCCCTTCTCGATGACGAAGGCGCTCATTCCAGTGTGCGCCGGTTTCGCCAGCGGATTGGTTCTGGCAAGCAGCAAGAATGTATTGCCATAGCGGGCATTGGTGATCCACATCTTGGAGCCGTTAACGCGATATATGCCGTCATGCCGCTCGGCCACAGTGGAGATGTTCTGGAGGTCGGTGCCGGCATTGGTTTCAGAGAGGCATATTCCACCCCGGCGCTCGCCACTGGCCAGACCAGGCAGGAAAGCTTCTTTCTGCCTCACGGTTCCAAAATGATTCACCACATCGCAGAGCACCGAGTGCGTTCCAAGAACCCCGGCCAGCCCCAGCCAGCCGCGCGACAACTCCTCAAAGATTGTGGCGAAGGTAGTCGTATCGACCTCGGCCCCTCCATATTGCTCCGGAACATTGAGCCCGAACAGGCCCATCTTGCGCATCTGCTCCACCAGTTCGTGTGGGTATTCATTGCGATGCTCGAATCCAGAAGCAACCGGAATCACTTCTTTGTCCACAAACTGGCGGACGGTTTTGACGATTAACTCCTGCTCGGCATTCAAGGTTCGCAAACCATGTCTCCTTCGCGCAGCTCTTTCGCGATTGCGCTTGTGTGATCAAACCGGTTCATCGAAGCACCGGGCGCGCGTGGGCCATCATGTTACAGCATCCATTCAGGACGCGAGTTCATCGCTTTCCATTGCCCATTGGGCCATAAGGGAAACTCCGCAGGAAATGGCTAAGTGCGCGCGCTTCATGTTACTACTTGAGATTCATTTGGAACCATTGGCTCTTATTTGCGTTATATAATGCAGCCAACTGGCCACTCAAAAACGCACGACCCCAACAACCTTGAATTCTTTTGAATTTGAATTTCAATCTAAAGATGAGTGCTTCCATTCGTACCTTCCCGGCGCTTCTCGTTGCTTTGATTTACTTCGGTCCCGTGCAACTCTGTGCATCGGCGCACGCGCACGGCCCGCTGCCGGTTCCTTTGACTCCCCTCTTGGCTCAGGCCGCGTTAGGCGCTAACCCGGCACACTCCGATTCTTCTGCTGGGCAAACAGCGACAGCGCCAACAGCTTCGTCCCAATCGACATCCTCGCCGCAAGGTTCACCCGTACTTTCTCCGGTACAGCCCTTCAATCCGGCACAGCCTTTCAAGGACCAGAGCTCCAATCCCACGAACAATACAAATGATGACGAGATCATCGTTACCGCCGTGGGCGACGTGATGTTAGGAACAACTTTCCCGGATGACACCGGAAGCTCTTTGCCACCCAACGACGGCGCAACGTTGCTGCAAGAGGTGACTCCAATTCTGCGGCGCGGCGACGTAACTTTCGGGAACCTGGAAGGCCCCATGATCGATGGCGGCGAATCGGTGAAGTGCCACGGCAAAGTCGGAACCTGCTACGCGTTTCGAGTTCCTACCCGCTATGGAAAGCACCTGCGAGCGGCCGGATTCAACGTGATGGGGCTGGCGAACAATCACGCGATGGATTTTGGCGCGGAAGGGCGCGTCAGTTCACAGCATGTCCTCGACTCCCAAGGCATCGCCCATTCCGGAGAAGTTGGAGACATAGCCCACCTGACCGCCAAAGGTAAAAGGGTCACGGTGATTTCCTTTGCCACTTATCCGGGAGCGTATAACTTGCTCAACCTCGATGACGCCATCCGGGTAGTGAGCGACGCGCACGCCGCCTCTGACATCACAATCGTCTCCTTCCATGGTGGGGCCGAGGGCACCACACACCAGCATGTGCCCGATGGAGACGAGACCTTTCTAGGCGAAGATCGCGGGTATTTGCGGCGCTTCACTCATGCAATCGTGGATGCGGGCGCCGATCTTGTATTGGGCAGCGGCCCTCATGTGGTGCGCGGAATGGAAGTCTATCGCGGCAAATTGATCGCTTATTCTTTGGGAAATTTTGCTACCTATGGCCCGTTTAATCTGACCGGCGAAGCCGGACTTTCAGTCATTCTGGAAGCACGCCTCGGGCCGGATGGATCTTTTCTCTCCGGCCATGCCTATCCCACGCGCCAGGAAAAACCGGGTGGGCCGAAACTCCCAAAACTCGACGAGGGCATCAGCCTCCTTTTGTTGCGTGAGCTTTCCGAAACCGATTTTGCCGAGAGCAGCGTGATGGTCAGCCCGACTGGAGAACTATCTCCCCGAGCCGTGCCGCCCACAACTCTCGATCCGATGGAACCAGCAAGCTTGATCGATAATTTCGCCATCTCGTCCAACGCCATTTTGCAGATACCATCCATTAATTGATGTAGGGCTTTAACAATTTCATGATTCAAAAACGCGCAGCACTGTTGTTTCTTTTTCTGCTCTCAGGATTTGTCCTTGTCGCAGCCTCCCTGTCCCCAGCTCAATCGTCAAAAGCTCAACCGTCAAAAATAGCGGATCTGGAACCCGCCTTACGGGATGCTCTCTCCCATGATGCTGTCTGCACAGAGAATTCAACCGGACAGGAAGCCTCTATCCTTGAAGATCCTGTCCAGAAGTCGGTATTTCGTGGAGCAGCCGGACGGGACATCGGAGTGATCGTAACTCCCCAAGGTGGATGCCACTGCCACAATGCGAATTGCGCGACCTACGTCTATCTGAAATCGCCCCAGGGATACCAGCTTTCCCTGAAAGAGAATTTTGAATCCTTACACCCGATGAAGGTTTTTAAACATGGATTCCCTTCTCTGACTGGACGATTCCAGGTAAGCGACTCCAAGGTGGAAACAACTGTGTTCGATTGGGATGGTGAAGCCTATCATCCCAGCCTCTGTGCCACCGTACTGCACAAGGAAGGCAGTAAATTGCCATCCATCGCCCGGCACGCCTGCAATCTGCAAAAAGAAGCGAGCCCGAAGGGCAGGATGACCCAGTAACGAATAACGAATGATGAGTAGAGATCAACAAGACCACCGCACCTGACCTGGTCAATATCTGACCTGGTCAATGGTCAATAGTCGATGACGCGAACGTGGTCCCCGATCCATCAGTAAAAAAGATCCATCAGTAAGAAAGATCCGTCCCGAAGAAAACTCTTGATGAATTTCACTGGATAGGTGTTAAATAATGGTGGCCAAGCAAGACTGGAAGTCGCTGTCAGCACTCAATCAATCATTCCACTTCATTATTTTGACATTTCTCTCCTCCCTCCAAAAATCAAGTAGAAATGATGTGATTCGAATATTGAATAATTGCAAAAATGAAACGATTGACGACTTTGACCGGCTGGCTCTTATTGCAAACCCTTGTGCCACGCGGTGCCGGAACCTCCGCACTCGTTTCATGCCGTGGGCTTCTTTGGTATGATTCCCCCCGCTTTGACCGACTCGAACAACCTTCTCTCTGGCATTCGCGTAATCGACTGTGGAACCTATATAGCGGGCCCGGCCGCGGCAGTCGTGATGTCTGACTTTGGCGCTGAGGTCATCAAGATAGAGCGCCCACCCCACGGCGATCCTTATCGTTACTTATCTCTCTCGCCGGGCATGCCGGTCTCCGATCAGCTTTACTGCTGGATGCTCGATGCTCGAAATAAGAAGAGCATCGCCCTCAACCTGGAAAACGACCAGGCGCGCGAAGCTTTGCTGAAGCTGGTAGCCTCAGCCGACGTTTTCATTACCAATTTTCAGCCGCAGCTGATTCGTAAATTTCGTCTTGAATACGAGACGTTGCAGGCCATCAACAGCCGCCTGATCTACGCGCAGGTAACGGGATACGGTGAAGCGGGCGATGAGTGCGACAAGCCGGGATACGACCAGACGGCGTATTGGGCGAAATCGGGCCTGATGTTCTCCATGCACAACGCGGACGCCGAGCCTTGCCGCTCCCCTACAGGTTTTGGCGACCATCCCACAGCAATGACTGTGTTCGGCAGTGTAATGCTTGGACTCTATCGACGAGAAATTACTGGCCAGGGCATGAAGCTTTCGACCTCGCTGATGGCAAACGGCGCATGGTCCAACGCCTGCATGATTCAAGCGGCTCTCGCGGGTGCGCAGTTTCTGCCTAGAACAACGCGCAAGTCCGTGGCCAACGCGCTGGTCAATCACTACGTCACACGAGATCAAAAGCGGTTTCTCACCTGCTGCCTCGATCCCAAGAAAGACTGGAGCAATTTCTGCAAAGCCATTGAGCGGCCAGAGTTGATCGACCACGAGCTCTATCGCACGCCCGAGCTTCGCCACACCAATGCATCGACCCTGATCGCGACAATCGACGAGGCCATTGCAGCCAAAGATATGGCCGAGTGGGAAACCATCTTCAAGAGATACGACCTGATCTGGGCTCCCGTCTTAAGCAATGGCGACGTGACTCACGACCTGCAAATGGCCGCGGGCGGTGTGCTGGTGGATACATCATACGGACCACAGACGGTCAGCAGCCCTTTCCACGTGGAGGGAGTCGACAAGATGCAGGCGAAGCCCGCCCCGCAAGTGGGCGAGCACACCGCTGAGATTCTCCGCAGCGTCGGCTACAACGATCAGGCGATTGCCGATCTGCACAAGAGCGGAGCCGCTGCGTTGGGAACCTCAAAGGCTCCTGCTATGGCTGTGAAAAAGCAGGCACAATAAGCTGGTTTCTCCAGCATTCGCAACGAGCCCTCTGAGCTCATTTCTCGCTCCGAAAACCATTCTTCCAGAACCGATCAGAACAAAACCCGAACAAAACCTCGTAAGTTTGACCGCATATGAACACACTGTTATTATCAATCTGCGGGGTGGAGCAGCCTGGTAGCTCGTTGGGCTCATAACCCAAAGGTCGGTGGTTCAAATCCACCCCCCGCAACCACTTATAAGTTTCGGGGGACTGTGAACACAGTCCCCCAATTAATTGCACTGAATTGGTCGCAGTGGCCATCTCTTCGAGATTGGCTTCCCTTTTGGATGTGAGTTCCTTCTCTGTAGCAGAGGGCAAGATTAAATCCGCTATCTT
The DNA here is from genome assembly GCA_035295685.1 of Candidatus Angelobacter sp. Lineage (GTDB taxonomy): Bacteria > Acidobacteriota > Terriglobia > Terriglobales > Acidobacteriaceae > Angelobacter. Next base: position 44,806 of record DATGIO010000160.1, on the reverse strand, counting down.
GCTATTGACTCTGCGTTTGCTTTCCTCAAACGCAGACCCAACCGATTTTTTGGATTCTCACGCAGACTCTTCAGTGAACCTTGAGACCGCATCACGAAACAGAGACCTCTTGCCGGGACTCAATGAAACGGGCCAGAGAAGCGATCGTGGGATCCTGAAAAAATAGTGCGAGCAGTGGGGTATCGCTCGGATATTCTTGTTGAACTTGCGCCACCAGTTTAGTTGCCTGGAGAGAATCGCCTCCCAAAGAAAAGAAGTTATCGTGGACACCGACTCGCTGAACTCGTAGCACGCTTATCCACATGTTCACCAGATGCTCCTCAAGAACCGATCGGTGCGGAGTAAAATCGTCCCGGTTCAGCTCTCCTGGATCGACCGGTGGCAGAGCTGCATAATTTCTTTTTCCATGTGCCGTTACTGGAATCTCTGCGACATTGACAAAAACGCTCGGGATCATGTAGTCGGGAAGAATCCGTGCAAGCAACTGTCGATAGTGGCTGGATGGCTTTTCATCGAATGCATTAATATAACCAACCAATTGGGTGGCCCCTCCCGCAAAAGTCGTAGCCACAACGGCAGCGTCCTGGACGCCGTCCTGAAGCCGCAAGGCAGCCTCAATTTCTCCCGGTTCAATGCGAAAACCTCGAATCTTCATCTGCCTGTCGACTCGCCCAGTAAAGCGAATATTTCCCCCGTTAAGCCAACGAGCTTGGTCCCCTGTCCTGTACATACGGGTCCCAGTTTCCGAACTAAAGGGATCCGGAAGAAACTTTTCGGCTGTGAGGTCGGGACGGCCAAGGTATCCTCGGCCCACACTGTGCCCTCCAATGAATATTTCTCCAGGCGCCCCTATGGGCGTAGGCTCCAGGTTTTGGTCCAGGATATAAATGTCGGTACCACTCAAGGGGCGTCCTATAGAAACCTCTGTTCCTGGCGCGATAGGAGCGACAGAGGCATCAACGGTGCATTCCGTCGGCCCATAAAGATTGAATGATGTTCTGCCGGCGCGCTTCTGTAGTATGTCCCATACGCGGTCGGAGATAGGCTCTCCAGCCACCAAAAACGCGACTGAATCGTCGGATTTTTCCAATCCGGCATCGAGAAGCAGATCGAACTGTGTAGGAGTGCAATCGAAAACATCAAGGCGCATCTCCTTGATGTAAGCCAGTAGCTCCGGGCCATTGCGGCGCATTTCTTCAGGAATCACACAAAGAGTATGTCCCATCGCGAGTACGACCAACTGCTTGATGGAGGAATCAAAGGTAAAAGGCGCATTCAATGCTACCTTCAACTTTCGATCCAGCGATGCATAGATGGATCCGCTCAAGCCGTCCAATAAATTCTTAAGGCAGCGGTGCTCTATCATGACGCCTTTGGGAGTTCCGGTCGACCCTGAAGTGTGAATTACGTAAGCTAAGCTGTTGTCATTCACGAGGACATGCACGTTGCTGTCATCCTCCTGAGCAATTAGATCAAGATCGAGATCGAGCATCACGATGGGCGGCAACTGCTCCGGAAGCCGATCCAGCAGATTCTCGTGAGTAATCACGGCCGTCAGGGGGATCCGCTCCATCATCGCAGCAAGGCGAGGCTGTGGATCCCGCACATCAAATGGCACGTAAACTCCCCCTGCTTTCCAGATTCCAAGAAGCCCTGCGATCATTTCGGCTGAACGCTGCAGACATACTCCGACAAGCGACTCGGCTTGGACCTCTAAACCCTGCAAATAGCGTGCAAACTGATTTGCCTGAGCATTCAGCTGAGCAAAGGTCAGCTCTTTATCGCCGACAATCAATGCGACAGCGGAAGGATCATTTTCCGCTTGCCTTTCGAATAATTCATGAATCAATCCATGTCCGCCGTACGGCGTCGATCGCCCCGCTCCAAATTCCACCAGCAGCTGCTGCCGCTCCTCCGAAGTCATCAAGGGTAAGGAAAAGAGTTGCCGATGCGGATTTTCAGCAATCGCAGCGAGCACCGCGGAAAATTGCTTTGCAAGACGGTGTATTGTAGCCCGGTCGAAAAGATCGGTACTGTACTTCAGGGAACCTAGTAAACCCGCAGTCGTAGCGCTCATCAGGAGCGTCAAGTCGAATTGCGATCCGCCATTTTCAAGTGGAACTAAATCGGCCGGAGCTTCGCCAAAGTGCAGAGGCACTCGAGCGGCCCCAAGTGATGCCGCAGCCAACGCTTGTCCTTGACTTCCTGGCAGCTCCTGCCAGACAAACATAGACTGAAATATCGGAGAGGCAGCCCCATCGCGCTTCGGCCGCAATCGCTCGACCAGCAGCGGAAATGGATAGTCCTGATGCTTGAAAGCCTGAAGGATTGTGTGCCTTGACTGAGCCAGGAAGTCCGTGAACAGAATGGAGCTGTGATAGAAGGACCGAACGACAATTGGATTGACAAAATACCCGATAACCGCGCCAAACCCCTGCCTGCGGCCACTTACCGGTGTTCCAAGCAACAACTCTTCCTGAGCGGAAACACGGTGCAAAAGAAGTTGAAACGCCGCCGCCAGGAGCATGAAGGGTGTAATGTTTTCGCGGCGCGCAAGACTCAGGAGCGACTGATATAAATCGACGCCCAAACTGAGCGGCTCAGAAGCGCCGCGATATGAAAAAATTGGGGGACGAGGACGATCGGCGGGAAGTTGGAGGATGGGGCTATCGCCAGACAGCTGGTTCCGCCAATACTTAAGCAGAGATTCGCCCATCGGCCCCTCAAGGTGAGACGACTGCCAGGAAACAAAGTCCGAGTAATCAAGACTTAGTTCGGGTAAAGATGCCGCATGACCATAGCGTTGTGCTAAGTAGGCTGCATTGAGATCTTCCAGAATCGTTTCAATCGACCACAAATCGGCAATGATGTGGTGAAGCAATAGCATCAGAACGTCATCTCCCGAAGGGAGAGAGAAAACGAGAAGCCGGACGGGCGGCGCCTCCTCCAAGCGAAATGGCTTCTGCACTTCTTCGGTCAGCCGATCATGCAGGTGCTCCGATTCGGCTTGCGAGAGTTCGGTACGGCTGATGTGGCGAGGAAGAGAAATCTCCTCAGTGGGTTGAATAATCTGAGTTGGCTCGCCCTCTATCGTGGTAAAGATAGCGCGAAGCATGGGATGGCGCTCCATAAGTTGCGAAAATGCCTTTTGCAAGGCGACGAAATCCAACCGGCCCGTAACTCGAACAGCGCTGAATAGCGTATAGGCCACCGAGTTGGGCGCAACTTGGTGCAGAACCCATAGTCCTTTTTGCCCGTGAGACAAGGTCCAAGAATGGCTCTTTGGTGAACGCCCTGAACCCAATTGGGTATCGGCCGTGTCACCAACACGCTCTACGATATGCCTGACTAGACCGGAAAGATTTAGCCCTTCGAGCAGGCTCGTAACGTCGACGTAAACGCCAAATTCTCGCTCAATCCGTTCGGCAAGCTTCGTTGAGCCGAGCGAATCAAGGCCAATGCCAACGAAAGACTGATCCGAACCCATCCTATGGGGGTCGATTTTTGTGATTTCGGCAATGAGCTGCCGCAGATGAGATTCAACCCATTGGATTCGAAGGCCAGGATCGGTTTGCAGGAGTTCCATTCGATTCGCGGGACCAGCAGACAATACTGGTTCAGGCCCATTCAAAGGCAACGTACTCGACGTCAAGATTTGCAATTCTCCCGCAAGAAGAGCGGCCCTGCACGCGGCGCGCTTGATCTTTCCACTAGTGGTCTTGGGGATGCTCCCGGGCCTTAGCAGCGCGAGCGAGTGAATTTGAATTCCATGCTCCAGAAGGACTGCATTTCGGATCATCAAGATCAACGCATCATGAGGCACGCCGGAATGCCGGTCGACTTCATTGACGACGGCCAATAACTCCTGCCCATCGACTTCGATAGCAAAGGCTGCCCCGGCGCCAAAACGCAAACTGTGGTGGGCTTGCTGAACGGTCAACTCTATGTCGTGAGGATAGAGATTCCGGCCATTCAAAATGACTAAGTCTTTGAGGCGACCAGTGATAAATAGCTGCTCTTGCGCGAGGAAACCTAGATCACCAGTTCGAAGGAAACGAGTATCGCCGCCAGAGATAAGCTGGGCATGAAAGGTCTCTTTTGTTTCTTCCGATCGATTCCAATATCCCTTGGCCACACTGGGACTCGCCAGCCAAATCTCTCCAATCCTTCCCTTTTGGCATTCCTCCAGCTTCTCGGGATCCACAATCCTTAGCTCTTGATCGGCCAGAATGCCTCCGCATCCAGCTAGAATCTTTGCAGGCTCATCTCCAGAGGGCTCAAGAACTAGATTATGTTCAAGTCCATCGACAGAAACGTGCATTTCAAAAAGCCCAGGAGCGCGCTTACCGCCACTGACCATGAGGGTAGCTTCCGCCAAGCCATACGAAGGATGAAAGGCCTCGGCGCGAAATCCACATTCCGAAAATGCCTCGGCAAATCTCTCCATAGTTTCCTGGCGCACGGGTTCGGCTCCATTTACCGCCACCTGCCATGACGAGAGGTCGAGACCTGCTTTATCTTCGCAGGAAATTTTTCGTGCGCAAAGCTCATAAGCAAAATTGGGAGCGCTGCTGCTATACGCTCGATACTTGGAAATCGCTTGCAGCCATCGAACCGGCTTTTGCAGAAAGGTAGTCGGCGCCATAAGGACACAGGAAGCGCCAACATAAAGAGGCTGCAACACGGTTCCAATCAATCCCATGTCATGAAAAAGAGGCAGCCAGGTCACAACAGTAGAGTCTTCCCCCATGCCGCAGGCTGCCTGGATTACCTTCATGTTGTTCAGTAAGTTGCCATTCGATATCATCACCCCCTTCGGAGCGAAAGTAGAGCCAGAGGTATATTGCAAGAACGCAATGGCATCTTCTGTTGTATGTGGGGGGCTCCATTCATCGGCCCATGACAATGGAATTTCGCCTGGAGAAAGCCACTGCAGGGCGGATACTAAAGGGTTGTTTGCGGCGCTCGGCAATTTTTCTATCATTTCGGGAGTTGCAAATGCCAATTTCGCACCGGAGTCTGCAGCGACCGCATTAAAGCATGATGCGCCACGCCGCGCCCCATCGAAATGAAAAGGAAAAGCTGGCACTGCTATAGCGCCGGCATAAAGACAACCTAAGAAAGTGCTCACAAAATCCGGGCCGGAGGGTAAGAGAATAAGGGCCCTCTCTCCTTCCATCCGTTCTTTTTGCAGGAAGGCCGCTATGGATCGAGCTCTTTGATTCAATCCGTCGAAACTAACGTTTTGACGTTCGCACCCTTCAACATCCAAGAGAGTTACAGCGGTTCTAGAAGAATGTTCGTGAGCGCGCCAGTTTAGGATGGCTGTAAAGCATTTCCATCGATCCGTTTGCGCAGTTTCCAAATCAAGAATCTGTGTTTTCACAGTAATCCCTTCTATGAGATAGCGAAATATTTTCCTTGGCGAAAGATGTCTAGAATCGAGAGCCGAAAGTTAGGCTATAATGACGGTTCTACTTTGCCGCTAGGTTCTACCGCAGGAGCACTTCCCTTGCAAGCTTTCCGGATATTCCTTACGACAATCATGATATGGAGCAGTTGTTCCTTTGGCTTGGAGCACCCGAATGAAGGCCCATCCAACGAAAACTTACTCCAGGCAAAGCCTGGAATCGGTAACGCAGCACCATCAAGGATGGGTACAACGCGATTTGTTTTCGAAGGCAATCGGATATTCGCTGAACTTGAATTTGTGCTGCCGGATGGAGGCTCTCACAGATGCTTGGCGTTTGTAGATCTAGGCAGCCCTCGGATGACGGTTTCCCTATCTCTTTTCCGCGAACTTGGTCTCAATCAGAAGAAGTCTCTGATCTTTCGAGTGGGAGAGATGCCTGTCACCCTAAGCTCCAGCGAAGTGCAGAGCAGCCCCTCGCCTTCCTATCCATTGGGTGATCTTAAGGTAGAAGCAATATTGTCCGCCGATATTCTTCAAAACTTCCAGGTCGTTATCGACTACAAGCAGCGTACTTTAACGTTGGCCCAACCAAATTCGCTTGCGCCACTGGGTACGCCGGTCCCTCTTCGACTCAATCACAAAACAGGTCTTGCCATCGTCGACGCCATGATCGACGGAAAGCTGTATCCAGTCACAATCGATAGCGGCTCTGGCTACACCTGGTTACAAAAAACGGTCGCTCAAGAATGGCTCACCCGGCACTCGGAATGGGAAAGAGGCATCGGCGCAGTGGGTGTAAGCAACATGAGAATGTCGGATGACGGGATTGAAGCGAGCGGCACACTCATGAGAATTTCCGAGATTCAACTGGGTGCTTTGCATATTCGGCAAGTTGGAGCCTTAGCAATTGGACCCGATGAGCGGCATTCAGATTTCATCGATTGCTACTCCAAGAAAAATGTGGTCCCGGTGATCGGCTGGTTGGGCGGCAACGTGCTTCAGCAGTTCCGAATCATGCTCGATTACCCCAACCAGATCTCCTACTGGAGCGAACAATCTGCGCCGGATTCTCATGACCTCGACCAAATTGGCTTAACTTTGGCCTTCAAGCGGGGCGGCTATTTCGTTGCAGCCATCGCCACGCAAAAGGGCAAACCAACCGTAGACGGCGTGCGGATAGGAGACAGGCTGCTTCAGGTGGACGAGCTCAAGGTAGATACCGCCACCTGGGGAACAATTTTTACTGCGATGCACGGCAAGCCAGGAGAAACGCGGACCCTGACGCTCCAGCGAAATGGCGAGAAGTTCACTGCAAAAGCAATTGTTCAAGAATTTTAGCTGGAAGATTTCACCCGTGGATTCGATTTTGCCGAAATCATTCCCAGAGAAGCTTCCTATATCTTCGTGAATCAGGGAATAAATTTCGTTGCAGACGCCGTATGCTCCTGAATCTCATCCACCCCAAAGAATTGCGTATAGGTATCATTCACTAGCCAGCCAGGCAATAAATTGAAATAGAGTTCGTTTCCTAAGATACCACTGATCCCTCCTGGCAGAGAACTAATACTGGATACTCCGCTCGGCCAAGACTCAGCTACCGATCGCTTGGAAGGGCCAAAAGAGAAGGTGAAAGCAGTATCGTCCGCCGCCCGGATGCTATGTGCGGACGCATCGACTGTCTGAAATGCGCCATTTCTTGGAATCCCTGGCAAGTTAAACAATGGGTCCGGAAAAGCTCCACCGGCGGGAGGAATACTAAATGGTCCGCCAAGAAGATGCGGAAGAGTCAGGCGATGCAGTTTGCCCCAACGATAGTCTCCGAGATTGGTCGAACCGCCAAATGCATTGACGAATGCAGGGCCAGAGAGTAAGGAGAGTGAATTCCCCAGGCTACGAAGGATGACGATATCCCGACGATCAACGGGGTCGTTCACGCCAGATACTCGAAAGAAACTCAACCCCGATGCACCAACTCCACCGGTTTGGGTCGATGCTTCCATCAGGTTCCGTAACGCCGCAACCGTCTGCTCATCCCCAGGTGGTGTCAGTCCAAAGGGAGCGATGGCTGCGTCGATCGTTTGGGCTGTAAGCTGGCCTCGCCATACACTATAGATCGTTGTAGCGACACTATTGGCGATCTCAGAAGCTGTTCGCGGATGCAGAGTCCCTGGGGGATCAAAGGCGTCGTAGCCTTCCGGTATACCCGTTGGAGTCGAGAAGTTCCATGCGGCAAGGCGGTTAACAGCTTCTTGTATTCCGGGATCGGCGGCAAATGTCCGCAGTTGGAGAAGGCTACTGGCCTCAGCATGATGGAACGCCTGGAGGATGAAAGGAACAAAGAAAGTAGCGTCGAACAGGGCTGTATCGGCTTGTACTCCAATCATGTCATTGCGCGAAATTTTACCTTTTGATAACCGATGCCGAAGCAGATCAGTCGCTCTTTGGGCGCGCATACCTGCATCGAATGAATAAGAGAGATAGAAGATGCCGCCGCCAGGGCGAAGCTTGCCAAGGGGGTTGTTGTCCAGAGTAACTCCAATGGGGTCATTATTGCTATTTACGAAGAAGCCTGCCGGGGGGTTGGTAATGTGAGGCATCTCGGCAACGGGCAAAATCTCAAAAGGCAAGGCCTGGTTCTGCTGCTGGTGCAAGACCGCCAACCATTCGTTACCTCCTGTGCCTTGGCGAATGAAGAAGGGTGGAAGTCCATTCACAACCCCGGCTTGGAGATCCTCTCGAACTGGGATTTCACCTGTGGCAAAGTAGGCTATATTCCCGTGGATATCGGAGACTGCAACATTCAAAGGAGGGGAAGTAAAGAAGGAATTGCCTTTCTTAAAGTCTTCCAGATTCGTAGCTTCACACCAGGCAAGAAGCGCCTCCAATTCCCTGGTGCCCGCAAAACCTACCCACTGGACGCTAATCCCCGATTCAGATTGGGGATCGAAAGCAATCAAAGGCCCCTGGTTACGCCGGGGCGAGACCAGAACAACAGACGGAATGCCATTCCCAGGAGAAGCGGGGATCCTACTTCCCCCCTGGTTTATGAAAAATGTCTCCGGAATGGCGATAAGCGATTCCTTGTTACCTTGAAATACGGTGCTGAACCCACTGGCTGAATTTGAATCGGCAACGACCTGCTCCTGAAAGGTGTCTGTAGTATCCAAACCGCTATCTGTAATGCCCCAGGCCACAAATCGGTTGTGCCCGAGGGTAACTAGAGGAGTTCCCGCAAAACCTTCGCCAATTACATCGATGGTTTGCGACTTGAGATGCACCGGGTACCAGATCGCGGGCGTCCCCAGAAACAAATGTGGATCGTTGGCGACCATCCCGACTCCATTTGCGGTATTTGCCCGACTCACGGCCCATACGTTGGAGAATCCTTGTTCGCGATTTTGGCGAAATCGTCGAAACATGTCCAAGTTATCGACGATATTCTGATATTTCTTAGCGAGCTCAACCGCTTGTGGCTTGAGAAAATCGCCGGATAGCGCATGACGAGCCAATATGGTTGGAGACGCGACGAATGCGGCAGAATCGGAAACTCGAAGCAATGAATCGGGCACAGTAGCGGCAGGAGCAAAAGGAGCGGAGCGATTTAAATCATCAAAATAGAGCTTTGCTCCATCGAATCCATTGGCATTTCCAGCAGCCTGGTAGCTCAAGAAGTCTAGAGTCGGCTGAATGTCAGACTGGAATGACAGTTCAAAAGCGAGTAACTTGGCGACCGCCAAGCTGTTGCCCGGAGTCCACGGAGCAAACTCCGTCAAATGGAGAGCGGCGTATTCAGGGGGCAGAGGGTGTGACGATGCAAAAGCGTTTACGCCATCTGCATAAGCCTGCAAGATGTTCCTCATGCGTGGGGATTGAAGCGGAAGAGACCGCTGGGCCGCCCGGTCGAGACCAAGAGTCCGAACCTGCACATCCTGGGCCAAGGCAGAAACGCCAAGAAGTTCCGCAAGGGTTCCTTCCCCTTCACGCCGGCTAACATCCATTTGAAACAAGCGATCCATTGCGTGCACATAGCCCTGAAGAAAGAACAGGTCATGATCGTTGTGGGCTTCGATATGCGCAACGCCGTTGGTATCGCGGATCACAAATGCGCACTCCTTCAGCTCTCTTATCTTGACCGCTGTCTTAACTGCCGATCCTTCAAATTGTTCCTGTTTGCAGGTACCTGAAAAAGCCAGGTTCGGCCAAGACAATATCATCGCCATCACACAGATCATCGTCCATAGTCCGCAGATTCTATGCATTAAGGAGTCTCCAGTCGTTGGGAATTGAAGCGTGGAACTCGAGGGTGCCGGGAATCGAGGCGCTCTCGATGAATTGGGTGAAACGGATATAATCCTGTTCTAGCTTGTTATAGCAACTCGCCCAAAACTATAGTCCATTCTTAGACAACATCCTTCGACTTATTCAGCGCGAAGGGCGGAGGTCGGCTGTACTCCAGTGGCTCGCTTTGCAGGGACGTAGCAAGCAAAAAATGCGACACTCGTGAGCAACAATGTCACGGTAAGAAAGGTCAGTGGATCAGTTGCGCTGATGCCCACAAACAGGTTAGCCATAGTCCGGCTGACGACCCAAGCCAGAGTGAGTCCAGCCAATAATCCTGCAAATATCAGTACACACCCCTGGCGGAAGATCAAAGCCAGAATGTTGGCTCGATCGGCGCCAAGGGCCATGCGTATGCCAATTTCCTGCGTGCGCTGACTCACCGTGAAGGAAACGACGCCATAAACGCCGACAACCGCCAAAACCATGCCTAAGACCCCAATTGCCCCAGCCAATACCGCCCCCATGCGGAAGATGAAAAAGCCGGACGGACCGTTCAAAGCCTCCCGCATCGTGCGAAAATCGGAGATCGGCAAACCAGGATCCAACGATTGAATCTCGTGTTGAATTTGGCCACTCAATGATTCCGGCGAGAGCGACGATCGCACCTGTAAGACCCTTTTGGCACGGTAGTTCTGAGCAAGAGGAAAGTAGAAATAAGGTTGTGGGCTTTCCCCCAGAAACATATATTTGCCGTCCGGCACGATTCCAATCACCTGAACAAAGGGCCCTGTGTCGCCGGAGACGCTAAACCTTTTCCCAAGAGAATCATGCCTGGGCCAAAATCGGTTGGCCATCGTCTGGTTGATGACCGCGACCCGAGAGGCTGTTTCACCGTCGGCTTCCACGAATGCCTTACCCCGCAACAATGGAATATGGAGGTTTTCAAAGTAACCTGGGCCAACCGAGTTATATGAAACGAGAGGGGGTTGTTGTCCAACAGGAGCCGGTTGACCTTCAATATAGATACTGGAAGCATCGTAATAGCCGCCCATGGGGTAGCTGAAGGCAAGACTAACGGATTGAACTGCAGGCAATGTGGCCACCTGCGATTGAAGATCGCGATAGAAGTCTTTGGTGCGGTGCTCGTCGTAACCAACCTGGTGCGGATCCAACACAGCATTCAAAATGTGGTCAGGCTCAAAACCCAGATACATACGCTGCATCCCTGCAAGGCTTCTGACAAAGAGGCCCGCAACGATCAGAATGGTGAGAGATCCGGCCACCTGGGCGACAACGAGCACGCTGTGCATCCTTTGACGGGAGCCACCAGCAGCACCGCTTCGCCCTCCTTCGCGCAATACTGAATTCAAATCTGCGCGAAAGCTTCGCAAAGCCGGCCAAATTCCCACCACGATTCCAGCAAAGGCGGCAGCGGCCAGCGCGTATGCGAATACTTTCCAGTCAAAGCTGAAATTGAAGTGCACATTGCCGACTGGGCGTACCCCGCTCAACCAGTTGCTTGCAAGCCATCCAAGAACCACGCCTATCTTTCCACCCACGAGCGCGAGAAACAAGCTCTCGACCAGAGCCAGACGGACAAGCCGTAAACGGCCGGCGCCTAAGGCCGCCCGAACCGCCATCTCCCGTCGGAGGATCATCGAGCGCGCCGCAAGAATGTTGGCGACATTGAGGCAAGCCAGCAATAAAACCAAACCTGCAAGCAGCAAGAAGAGCACGGCAATAACCAACATAATGTTAGTTCCCAGCGGAACGGGCCGGGCAAGTCTTTCAGGAATCACATGAAACATGACTCCTTTGTTGGTCACCGGAAACTGCTCGGCAAGCCGCTCACCGATCACATTTACCGCCTGCTGGGCTTGCGCCTGGGTGACGCCGGCCCTCAGCCTGGCCAGTGCTCGAATACCGCGGCTGGCGCGGTTGGCAGCGGACCCGCTGGGACTATCTACCTGAAGGGTTGTTCCCTTGTTCAGCGGCATATAGCAATCCATCTCAACGCCGAACACCAATCCTTCAAATTCCTTAGGAACCACTCCCGCTATGGTGGCCAAGCCGCCATCCACGTGAACTTGTTTTCCCACAATTGCGGAGTCGCCTCCGAATCTCTTTTTCCAATAAGAGTATCCCAAGATCAACGGCCGATCTTCACTCATCATTTCCCCTTCGCTGGGGACAATCAGGCGGCCAAGACCGGGCTTAAGGCCAAGCGCCGAAAAATAATTTCCGGTAACGTAGCTAATCGCGACTTCTTCCGCTTTGCCATCCGCACTCAATCCGGCAAAATTCGCTTCATAGCCGAATATGTCGGAAAATTGGCTGCTAGCCTGCTTTTTGAAATCCTGCAAATCGGCGTAGGAAAAATAAAAGGAACCTAGTGGAGCATTCTTCTGCTCTGTGGCCAACACCACAATCTCGGCGGGATCTTGCACAGCAAGCGGGCGAAGCAAGAAGCCATTCAAGACGCTAAAAATCGTTGTATTGACACCGATTCCGAACGCCAAGGTAATGGTTACCACCGCGACCAAGAGCGGTGATTTGCGAACCAGTCGAAGAGCGTATAAGACGTCTTGGATCAGGGTTTCCATAAAGATGACTCAAAAGCGATCTATCTTGAATCTGAGAATCCGATGCGGCTTAAAGTGCAGAGGTAACGCAAAATTGAGGACCTAATTATAAAACAAAGACCACGTCGCTCCATTTATAAAAAACGTTCCTTGAGGTCGGTACGCTTCTACCTTTAAGTTAAGACACAAGCTGCCACGACTCGAAGCCACGTACGCTTAGGCCAGGCAGAGCTAGCCAACCTGCAAATGAGTTTCTTCCAGGGAGGGGCCGATATGGATCAACTCCCTCATTTTTTGGAGGGGATCTACAGTGATGGAATGGAGCGTACGCTCGAAATCATCCATTATGCGGAAGACCGTGGCTGGATCGAAATACTTGAGATGGTAAGAAGCGTAGATTTGCGTTCCCAGTTCCGCCAAGCGAGGAAAAATATCAAGTCTGAGTGGATAGGCGGTCTTGGCGTAAAAAAGCCCCATTGACCCGTCGTTCACCGGGCCGCCAAGGTTCTGAAAATATAAAATGCTCTCAAATAGAAGCTTGTCTTGTGGCAATTGAAGCCAGTCGCGCAAGTGCTGCACAGGCAGATGTTCGTAAGGAATCAATTCGATCTGCTTTTGTCGAAGACGCTCCAGCCATACAAGAAACTCGACTTCCGGCTCCAATCGAAGACGTACCGGCAGAAAATTGAGAGTTTGCCCCGTCATCCGTTGTATTCCCTGGAAAGCAGCCGAGCGGCCGGTCACGGCAATGCCAAGGACCACGTCCTCTTTTTTCGAATAACGGCTTACAAGCAGTGCCCAAACAGCCTGAAAGATCACGCTTTCGGTCAGTCGCCGGGAGCGGCTCAACTCGCGCACGTCCTGAGTCACCTGGCCGGAAAGCGCACGTACAATCCGTCGGAATTCCGTTCCGGGAGTCTGTACATTTCCTGGAATATTTTTGATGAATGGAGTAGGCATTTCCACAACGGAAAGCTCTTTCATCCAAAATGATTTCGCTTCTGTGCGATCCAGCTGAATCAACCACGCGATGTAATCTTTGTAGGCGGCGCGAGCCTCTTCAGGAGGAGGTAAGTTACGCTGCAGCGCGGTGTATAGCTCCATGTGCTCGGCAGTAAGAAGAGCTAGGCTCCACCCTTCCATGCACATATAGTTGAAACTCAGAATTGTATAAAAAGCATTCGAGGCTGACCGAGCCAGAAACACCCTGAGCTGAGGCGGGCGCGAGAGATCAAGACCAAGGAGGCTGTCTTTCGCCAAATAGTGATCTAACTTTGACTGTATCTCGCTTTCCGCGCCCCCCCTCCAATCCTCATAGAAGAATGGAATACGGGCATTCCGGTGCACAATCTGTAAAGGATGCCTTAGCCCCTTCCACAAAAATGAGGTGCGCAAAATTGGATTTCTATCGGCGAGCAATTGCAGGGCACGATCATAGAGACCAACATCCAGTTCCTGGTCGAAGAAATCGACGCGCTGCACTAGATTGATCGCCGGATCTCCGCCGGCGATGTGCTGAACAAGCATCTCTTGCGCCAAGGCCCCAAGGGGGAACACATCTTCTATCTCCGATCTTATATCTATATCCGCTCTATCCGCGTCTTCGCCTAAATAAGCCTGGAGTTCCAGAAAGTTGAGATTCGCCAAGGGAAAGTCTTTCTTTGTATCGGCAAAATCCCAAGAGCCATCGTTATTGGAATTGGAAAAAAATGAGGCTTTCCGGTCGTCGAAGGGATTCGAGGTCCGATTGCCGTTCATCTGCCGCTCCTGAATGATGACTTCCAAGTCCGCAATCGTTTGGTGCTTGAAGAGATCTTGGGCACTGAGATCGATTCCCGCTTTTTGGATGGCCGCGATCGCTCGAAGAGCACGGATGGAGTCGCCGCCCAAATCGAAGAAGTTATCGGCAGTTCCAATTTGCTCGACTCCAAGAACTTCTTTCCAGGTTGCCACCAAGGTTTCTTGCAGGGGACTCGTAGGCGGAACAAACGCGCCGGACACAAAGCGATCATAACCCGGCAAGGGCAATGCTTCGCGATCCAGCTTGCCGTTGGCATTTACCGGTAGCGTTTCAAGGAAGACAAACTGCGACGGCACCATAAATTCCGGCAGCTTGACTCTTAAATGAGACCTCAGCTTGAACACCAGGGACTGGAGCATCTTTTCGCGAACCGGGCGATTTGTAGATTCAAAACCGGATGCGATCAGGGAACCGTCAAACCAGGCAACATGGCTTTCTTCGCTTACTTCTTTCTGTTCTAGCTGTTCCATGATTACGCTAAACGTACCTGGTGCATCTCCTGGTCGCAAGCCGACTCTGGTCTTATATCCGGCTTCGCGGCCAAGATCCCAGAATAGTTCCGGATCGATTCCTTCCGAGGCTTGCTCTGAGGCACTCTTTTGCAGGTCGCCTACGTGAAGACTATCTACGTGCAAAGCATCCACTTCTTGCCCCGCGTTGACAAGCATCTCTGCCAGATGGAGTTCCCGCGCAACCCTACCATTAGGAATGCCCGTAAGACACAGTAAAGGAGGCTTATCGTTGAGGAACGACTTGCTCCAACGATCCCACTGGAGCTCATTTTGCTTCCAATTGTCCCAGGCATGCGGCACGGCCTCACGTCGGGAGCCTTCAATCTCTAGCACAGCGTCATAACGGAACCGCGTCATTTCGTTTGAATTCTTCCCCCTTCGCAAAAATACATCCACGCGAGTTACGTTGTTCATCCTGGAAGGGAGCGAAAAGAAAAAGGCTGGATCGACCGCGAGTTCTTGCTCTTGCTCAACCCTCGCCAGAACACGCTGGCGCAGCATGTCTGCGCTGAATGATCCTTTTGCACGAAACATCTCTACCGAAAGATGAAATGGCTTCAAAAGGCCAAGATGGCGGACATCACCGATGAATATGCGGCCCCCGTCCTTCAGCATCCCAGCGGCCGTCGCCAACACACGCAGGAGGTAATCCCGATCGGGGAAATATTGAACGACTGAATTGAGAATCACGACATCGAACGCTCCCCGGGCTCCTTCGATTGCGTCGTCGGCAGGCTGCCGTCTTAATTCAACTCCACGGTACTCCGGCTTGCTCTCAATCATGTCGCGAATATACTGGAGCCCTTGGTCTGAAATATCCGTGCCGACATATCTCTCACAGCGGGGAGCAAGGGCAAGGAGCAGCAAGCCGACGCCGCAACCCAACTCTAGAATTCTAGCGGGCTTGAACTGCAAAATTCGATCGATCGTGTGATCGAGCCATTCCTGCATTTCGTCTGCGTCAATGGGATTGCCGGTATAGCTGCTATTCCAGCCAACGAAATTTCTACGGCAGTCCGATTGCCGCTCCGCACCAGTTTCGCCATAAGTCCGATCGAATACCGAGCGCCATTGCTGGACATGATCTGCCCGCAGTTCACGCCCAAATGAGTCTGCCGAAGCGGCGGCTATGACATAGGCTACAAGCTGCTTTGCCGTAGTTTGGTCCGCGCGCGCCATGACAACGGCGTCTTTAACGGCTGATGATTCACGCAGCCGGACTTCGATTTCACCCAACTCAATGCGATAACCACGGACCTTTACCTGGCTATCTACGCGATCGATAAATTCGAGCACGCCGCCAGGCAACCACCGCACTAGGTCGCCTGTCTTGTAAAGACGCGCTCCACCTTCATGGGAAAACAGATCTGGAACAAACTTCTCGGCAGTAAGGCCCGGGCGATTCAGATATCCGCGGCCAACACCCACGCCTCCAATGTAGAGTTCCCCTGCGACACCGGTAGGAACAGGCATCTGCCGATTGTCCATTACGTAGATTTGGGTATTGGCAATTGGGCGCCCAATCGGGATGGAAGCGCGGCCGATCTCTTGCTTGCAATCCCATGCCGTTACATCAACGGCGGCCTCCGTTGGCCCATATAGGTTGTAGAGCGGAACTGCGGGAAAGAGCGCCATGAATCTCTTGACGAACTCGGGCGGCAGCACTTCTCCGCTGCAAATGACGCGGCGCAAAGATGCACACTCTTCTACACCAGGCCACTCCAGGAAAGGCTGCAGCATGGAAGGCACAAAGTGTAAGGTCGTAATTTTTTCGTACTGGATTATTTGAGCGAGATATTCAGGATCTTTATGCCCCCCTGGCCGCGCCATGACGATGGCCGCGCCCGCCAGCAGAGGCCAGAAGAATTCCCATACAGAAACATCGAAGCTAAAAGGCGTTTTTTGAAGTACACGATCGTTTGGACCGAGGCTGTAAGCATCCTGCATCCATAACAACCGATTGCAGATGCCACGATGGGTATTCATACCTGCCTTGGGCTTTCCCGTGGAACCGGAGGTATAGATGGCATAGGCCAAGTCATCGGGCAGCACTTGCAACAAAAGGTTTTCCTGACTGAGATCGCCGTCCAGGCTTACGCGCTCCAAAGGAAGCCAGTCTACTTTGAATTCTCCAAATCGAGCATCCGCGCCGGACTGCACCAGAACAACGGAGACCATGGAATCTTCAAGCATGAACCGTAGCCGATCCACCGGGTATTCGGGATCGAGGGGTAAATAGGCGCAGCCGGACTTCAGAATTCCTAAAAGACCAACGACCATCTCCAGGGATCGCTGCACCATGATGCCCACGACAGAACCGGGAAACAGCCGCTGCCTTAAATAAAAGGCGACCCGATTCGAGCGTTGATTTAACTCATCGTAGGTAAGCTGCTTTGATTCGAAGATGCAAGCGAGAGCCATGGGAGTCTTTTCCACCTGCAGCTCGAATAAGCGATGAAGGGCATATTCCAAGTCATAGTTAGCCCGGGTATTATTCCAACCAGTGGTTACCTGCTGATATTCCTCAGAAGTGAGTAGCGAGATGGAAGAGATGGGAATTTCCGGATTTGCCACCACTTGTTCAAGCAGTCGCGCCAAATGGCCGGCCATGCGTTGTGCCATATCCCGGGTGAACAAGTCTGTGTTGTACTCAAGCAAGGTATTCAAAGCATCGGGCAGTTCGGCGATGGTAAGCCACAGGTCAAATTTCGACGTTGATCCATGAAGATCAAGCGGGGCGATAGTCAATCCGGGCAACTGCAAAATCTTTGGCCCGCGGACTGTATCGAAATTGAGCATGACCTGAAAGAGAGGATTGCGGCTCATATCTCGATCGGGGTGTAGTTCCTGGACCAGCTTCTCAAAAGGGAGATCCTGATTGGCATAGGCATTCAGGGTGGCTTCACGAACTCTTTGCAGAGCACAATGAAAATCCGGATCCCCGGCCAAGGCAACCCTCATCACGAGAGTGTTGGCAAAACAACCGATTACCTCTTCCAGTTCTCGATACTGGCGGTTGGCTATGGGGCATCCAATAAGGATGTCGGTCTGCCCACTATAGCGATGTAGCCAAACACCCAATGCGCCAAGCACAAGCATAAAGGTGGTAGCATCGCTCTGCCGGCAGAGCTGCCGGGCAGGCTCCAACAACTTCGGATTAAAAGCGAACGAGAGACTTGCTCCTTTGAATGAGTAGACGCTTGGCCGGGCCTTATCGATGGGCAGTTGGAGCATGGGAAGCTCCCCGCTCATCTGTTTCTTCCAAAAGGCAAGCTGAGCATTCAATCGTTCACCTGAAAGCCAATTGGTTTGCCACTCCGCGAAGTCGGCGTATTGAACCAAGAGCCGCGGCAAAAGGGGCTCCTTACCCTCACTAAATGCGCGGTAGCACTCAATAAACTCCTTGAAAAATAGGGAGGCCGACCACCCGTCGAAAACAATATGGTGGGCGGTCCCAATCACAACATGTTCTTCTTCTCCCACGCGAAGCAAAATAATGCGGAGCAAAGGGAGGCACGAGAGAGCAAACGGTGTTTCCATCTGTTCTCTGGCGATCCTCTCGACATGGGCATCGCGACCGGATGGAGAAACACCTCGAATGTCGGTTACTTGCAAGTCGATCGAAAACGGATCATGAATAACCTGGGTGGGAACCCCATCTTGCGATTGGAAGGTTGTGCGCAGAGCCTCGTGCCTGCGAATAATCTCATTAAAAGCCCGGTGCGCAGAATAAACATCGAGAACTCCAGCGATGCTTGCACCAAACGCTACATTATAGGCTGTGCTACCCGGCACAAGCCGATCCAAAAACCACAGCCGCTGTTGAGAAAAAGAAAGCGGAGCATGCGTGGAACGGGAACCAGTGGGAACCGTTTGTTTTTTTTCGCTCTTGCCGGCAATCCACTTCTGCAGCAACAACTGTTTCGCAGTCAGATTGAGTGAGGATCCCTGATCGGATGTTGACACAGATTACTCCCGAGGGCCGAAGCCGCGATGATTGAATTGATAAGGATCGAGTGGGCCGTTCCGGTCATTTCGCCGATGCCGTTTTGGCAGCTGTATTTATTGAGCCCAGCAGATGAGTTATTCAGCTCTAAGCGGGCGCTTGTGCAACGAGGCTCGAGGAAAGAACGGACGCCTGCACCACGCTGTCGATGGCCGCATCAATCTGGCTCTGGGTCCATTGCGGCCCGATATTACCCGTACCCATAATTTCCTCAATCAGCAAACGTTGTTCCTGATCGATGGCAAGAGCCTCAACGTAAGGCATTTGGGTGAACGCGATCATGTTATAAAGCGGTTGGTATCGGTCCGGATACAACTCCGATATCCGGCGCTCGATCTGCTTGCGAAAGACAAATTGGGGATCGGCGAGCGATTTGCGCAATTCAAAGTAGTGTTCCTTACAGAGATCGGCGATCGCATCCATATTGGGCTTCCGCAGGCGCTCATACTTCTTAAGCGCCTCAGGCCAATGGTGCCGCGTCTGCTCTAGACACTCCATCAACACGCTGCAATCTTCAAAACCGGCATTTGCTCCCTGCCCGTAGTAAGGAAAGATTACGTGGGCCGCATCGCCAATCAGCGCAACCTTGCCTTCAAGGCTCCACGGAGAGCAGCGAATATTGATCATTGAATTGGCTCCCGATCGTTGAAATACCTCCGCCAGCCCGGGAAGGTCTTCCACAACATCCGGAAAAGCCCGGCGCAAAAAAGAAGCGATCTCACCTGGACTGGTAAAGGACGAAAAGGCAGATTCGCCTTCGAACGGCATGTGCAAAGAGCAGGTAAAACTGCCGTCTACATTGGGAAAGCCGAGCAGCATGTAGCGGTCGCGGGGCCACATGTGGAGAGCCGTCTTGGTATTGGCCCAAGGGGCGCGCGCTGTCTTGGGAAATACGATCTCCTTGTAACCTTGATCGAGAAATTCCTGGGAATAGTTGAACCTTCCGGATCTTTGCAGAATGCTCCGAACGGAGGAGTAAGCTCCATCGGCTCCAAGCACCCGGTCCGCCGGCTCAAGATAGGTGCTGCCATTCTGCAGGTTTTTGACTTCCACGGCCAGCGGTAACCAGTGAATGGCTAAACACTTGTGCTTCAGCCTGAGGTCGATATCTGGGTGTCCCATCACCTGCTTTAAGAACGCCTTACCCAAGTCCGAGCGCTGGATGGAAAAAAGAGCCTCTCCCCTGTTTCCATAGGGCTGAAAAACAGTATTCCCGTCCAAGTCATGAATGCATCGGCCATAAGCCGGGACGGATAACTGATGAATATCCCCGCTAACCGACAAGCCAGCCAGGGCTTTGAGCCCTCGGTCGCAAAGCGTGAGGTTGATAGCCTTGCCATTGTCCTTGGCATTCTCGATCTCTTCCCATGAACCACGTTCCAACAACGTTACCTTATAGCCCTTCTCCACCAGCCGAAGGGCGAGTAAGCAGCCGACGGGGCCTGCGCCTACGATGAGAATTTTCTCCATGGCAGACTCTCTTTTCTGGACTATCGAACGGAGCGATTCGTGGAGATCCGGGTGCCGAATCTCCACTATGGCTAGTTACCATTGAAGGATTTACTCGGCGTCAATACCTGGCTATCGATCCTCGTCGGAGTCGTCGCTGCCTGTGAGCCGTTGGGCCACCGCAGATTCAATGTCTCCGTCCGTGTCGGTATCGATCAAAAACAGCTTCTTTCCGTCCTCGAGTACCGCAATGTTGAACGTCTTGGCTTCAAAGTTTGGCGGAACATTCGCAAGAGCCAGCGTGCCCGAGCAATCGGCATTTACCGAGAAATGAACGCTGAAAGGCAGGTTGTTGACTATGACTGGGCCATCTGCAATTGTGCCGCTTCCGTTCGAACCATTGCCTTTACCATCGGCGGTAAACTTGCCCACAAAGGAAAAAAGCGCGTTTCCGTCTTCAATGCCGGTCTCCTTCAACGAGTACGTACCCCTAACAAGCCGGTTGGTGCAGTGGGTTTCGGGGTTGCGAGAAATCCTCTCTCCCTCTCCACTTAACACATCGCCCGGAATGTCATCGATGAGAACCAGGCGGCTGCCGCCATCCATCAGCACAAAGTTTTCGATCCCCACATCTCCATCGTTGCTGGTGACTGTTAATTGACCGGAGCAATCGGCATTTACGGAATAGGTCCCGGTTAGGGTGATGTTATTGATGATGAAACCGGGAAATCCTTGCGCGCCACCCCCGCTGGGAATCACGCCATGACCATCGGCGATGATGTTGAACACAAATGCCGTTTGGAAAGAACCTCCGGCGATTCCTGTGATCTGGAACGCATAGCGGCCTTGGAATGTCTCATTCGTGCAGTGCGGCGTAGTTTGAGCGACGCTGGAAGACGCAAGGAATAACATAAATACAACAATCATTCCGGCGAATGGCTTGGCAATGGTTTTCATTGAACGCATGTCTCCTAGGTTGGATTCAACTTCTGAAAATTTGGAAATGAGGTTGAGCCTGGGCGGTGGGAGGCCTTAAGTTGGTGATATTGTTTTCGTCAAAGTGCGGGAACTATCCCTTACTCTAGTTTCCCTGCAAGCTCGGCGGCTTCCTGGTCGGAAAGTCCTTCGATCTTTTGTAAGAGCAAGAGCTCAACCGTCTCCGCCAGAAGCCCGATCGTTGGGCTTTCGATTAGCGTCCGCAATGGAAGCTCAATGGGAAATATCTCTTTCAGGCGGGAGATTAGCCTCGTTCCCAGTAAAGAATCTCCACCCAGCTTAAAGAAATTGTCGTCGATACGTATCTCTTCAATTCCCAATAACTCATGCCAGAGGGTGGCAATCTTCTGCTGCAGTTCGGTACCAGGCAGGATCCCTTCCCCGGTGGCAAGCAGCGGCATTTCCTCTTCCTCGGACCTATTGGATCCATCAGATCGAGACATCCATACCTGACTGGGCGCCTCCGCGCTTGCCTGCGTAGCTGGAAAAGCTGATCCTACAGCGGGAACACTCCAGCCTTGTGTAGCCTGAACACGATAGATCTTGCGTTCGAAGGGGTAGGTTGGCAATTGAACCCGGGAGCGGCGTTCATCACCGTGGAATAGAGTCCAATCTGGAGACCAACCTTCCAGCCAAAGCCTGCCGATTGTAGTCAGTAAGACCGAGCTATCCCCCTCGGTATCAAAGGCGCCAGAAAGAGACTGTAATCCGGCGGTGGATTTCGTACCCCGGCAGGCTGGATGCTGCAATAGGAGGCTGCACAATGTCTGCCCTGGACCAACCTCCACAAAAAGATTGATCCCAGCCTCGCAGAGCTTTTCAACGCCATCGCCAAAGCGCACAGTTCCACAAAGGTGCCTTGCCCAATAGTGCGGGTTGCATGCCTCCTCGGGCCGAATCCAATCGCCGGTAACGTTAGAGAGGTATGGGATTTGAGGGGAACTTGCGGGAAACTGCTTCATCACTTCAATGAAGGATTCGCTGATACTGGCCATAGAGGGAGAATGCAAGGCATGCCTGGCCTGTAAGCGTCGTGAATCCACGCCGGACGCCTTAAGGCTTATTTGCAGCGCTTCAATGGCTTCCAGTGGACCGCTCAGAACTACGAGAGAGGGGCCATTTACAGCAGCTATCGACAAATCAGCCAGCGCATCGGGCGGCAATTCGCGTTCCGCCAAGGGCACCGCCAGCATTGCTCCCAGAGGCAGAGACTGAATCAGCTTTGCCCTGGCCGACACAATCTTGAGCGCATCCTGAGGGGAGAAGACTCCCGCCACACAGGCGGCGGTGAATTCACCGAGACTATAACCGATCAAAGCCTTTGGCCTCATTCCCCAATGCATCCAAAGGCGCGCCAGCGCGAGTTCAGTAAGAAACAACGCAAGCTGCGCCAGGTCCGTTCTTTGACTGGATTCGGACTCGGGGACCTCAGGAGCACGCTTGAAAAGCGTGCGGAGATCGGGCTTCCGGAGCGGCGCGGTTCCACCGGACGAATAGCCGGTTTCTATATCCAAACCCAAGATGCCGCGCAACTCTGAGATGGTCTCTTGTGGCAAAAATTCGAAATAGCGATCCATCTCCGAGCGGAAAAATGGCTCCGTTTGGTAGAGGTCCGCAGCCATGCCGGTCTGATCGTTCCCCAAGCCAGGAAACATCATGGCCACGTTGGGTGCGTCCGAAGACAGCTTTAAATTCGAGAAGACCCTGCCCGAGACCCGGGTTTTGAGCGTCTTCACGGCGTCGTCGGCATCCCTGCAAACCACGATGCGGCGGTGATCGAATGGCTTTCTTCCAACATGAGTTGTGAATGCTGCATCCGCCAAGTTGATTTGAGGATTTTCAGACAAGAAAGAACACAGCTGATCGGTGGCCGTTTCCAGCGCGGAGGCCGATCTTGCGGAGATCGTGAGCAGATGGCGTCTGCGATGAGATGCTTCGGCAATTCGCCGCGGGGCTTCCTCGACTACGACATGAGCATTACTGCCGCCGATTCCAAACGAGCTCACGCCCGCGCGTAAGGGATGCCCGTTGGGAGTCCAGTCCCGCAGCTTGTCATTCACATAAAACGGACCGCCTTCCAGTTCGAGCTTGGGATTAGGGCTCGTAAAATGCAAACTCGCGGGAATCTTGCGATTTCTTAGCGCAAGAGCGGTCTTGATCAGTCCAGCCATTCCCGCCGCTTCAGCGGTATGCCCAATGTTGGTTTTTACCGAGCCAAGGGCACAGAAATTCTTTGGCGCCCCAGGGCCGGCCGATTCCTTCAGCGCATGCACTTCAATCGGATCCCCAATGGGAGTGGCAGTGCCATGGCATTCAATATAGGAAATAGATTCAGGCTCGACTCCGGCCATCAATCGGGCGAGCCGAATCGCTTCACATTGCCCTTCAACGCTCGGAGCGGTAAAGCCGACTCTGCGCGATCCATCGTTGTTAATGGCCGATCCTTTGATGACGGCGTAAATTGAATCGCGGTCCGCAAGCGCATCCTCCAACCGCTTTAAAAGCGCCACGCCAACGCCGCTGCCAAATACGCTGCCACGGGCCTGCTCGTCAAAAGTTCGGCAGTGTCCATCTGGCGAGGCTATTCCACCCTCCTGAAAGGGATAGCCCATTTTTGCGGGAAACCGGATGGATACCCCCCCGGCTAACGCCATATCGCACTCGCCGGCCAGGAGGGACTTGCAGGCAAGGTGGGTGGCCACGAGAGAGCTCGAACATCCCGTACTCACTGTGACACTCGGCCCCTTCAAACCCAACTTGTAAGAGAGGCGGGTAGGCAAAAAATCCTTCTCGTTTCCCAAAACCGACATGGTGTCGCCAAAAGCGAAATCACTTCCCAGGCCCGGGATCACTTGATGAAAGAAATAGCTGCTCGTAGCGGCTGCGGCAAAGACTCCAACATATCCACCAAAAGCATCGGGCACATAGCCGGCATCCTCGCATGCTTCCCATGCACACTCTAAAAAACACCGGTGCTGGGGATCGGTGATCTCCGCTTCCCGAGGCGTGAACTTGAAAAAGCCGGCATCGAACGACTCCGGAGCCTCCAGAATTCCACGCGCGCGCACGTACTCAGGGCGAGCGATCATCTCCGGGCTGACTCCCGACAAAAGCAGCTCTTCATCCGAGAAGAAGGAGATGGATTCCTTTCCCGCAACCAGGTTCGCCCAAAACTCGCGCAGATTCCTCGCTCCAGGAAAACGTCCTGCCATACCAATAATGGCAATTTCCAAACCCGTCATTTGATGAGCCGGCTCCATAGAAAATCCCTCCAGTCGAGTTTGAGTTTTGAGAAGAAAATTCTTAATGGATACTAGGGGCGCCCATAGCCTTTACGGAGGCGGCGCGTTGGCCTAGTTGCTTCTTGAGTCTTTCCTTGCCTGCATCGAGGGATGCGGCGCGAAGAGTGGCGTTTGATGCAGCTTCTGGAGGCGTTTTCTGGGAGATGTACTCAGCGAGCGATCGGACCGTGGGGAATCTGAATAGCTCAACAATCTTGATCTCCCGCCCAAGAATCTTGACTAGCTCATTCTGGACACGAATGCTCTGAAACGAATCGCCGCCCAGATCGAAGAAATTATCGTCCAGGTTCAGCTCTTCCACACGGAGAACCTCACTCCATACGCTTGCAATCGTTCTTTCAAGATCGGTCACGGCATCCGAGACTGCCAGCCCTGAAGAAGGAGAATCGGAAGGCTCCTGGGGAACAGGAAGGCCATGCCTGTCAATCTTGCCGCTCGCATTTACCGGCAATACGCCCATGATGACGAAATGCGCAGGCACCATATAGGAGGGTAGTTTGCCCCGCAGAGCCGTGCGCAGTTCCCGGGGAAGAGACGCCTTGCGGCCAGGTTCGGTGGGGACCACGTAAGCTAAGAGGCACTTCTGTCCCGGCTTGCCTTCACCGACAATCACGAGTGCATCTTGAACGCCCTCGCATTGCCGCAATGCCGACTCGATCTCTCCCAGTTCAATACGCTGGTCGCGAATTTTAACCTGTTCATCCGCGCGGCCTACGAACTCAAGCTTGCCATCGGTGCGCCAGCGAACGATGTCGCCCGTCCGGTAAAGACGCTCCCCATCACTTGCAGAAAAGGGATTAGGAACAAAGCGGTCGGCAGTCAAATCCGGACTTTTCCAGTAGCCTCGGGTCACTCCGATCCCCCCTATATAAAGGTCACCCCGCATGCCTGCGGAAACGGGATTCATGCCGCGGTCCAACACGTAGGTCTGAACATTGGCAATAGGCTCACCAATAGGGACTGCATGGTCGTCGCTGCAGAGCTGGGTAGAAACGGCGCAGATCGTCGCTTCAGTCGGTCCATATACGTTGAACAAACGCCGTCCACGGCCCCACCGACGCATCAACTCGATAGAGCAGGGCGCTCCTCCGGTGAGCAATATCCTCAGTCCGCCAAGTTGGGTTTCGCCCATAGAAGACAGCATGGAGGGAGTGATGCCTGTGTATGAGATACGGGCGGTTTCAATCAAGCGGGCAAGATCGCGCCCCATCGTTTGCCGTGCGTCAGGCGCGAGAATCACTGCGGCTCCAGCCACCCAGCCAGTAAAACAGTCTCCGATGGAAGGGTCGAAAGTGGGAGCGACAACCTGCAAGACCCTGTCTTCAGGCACAAGTCCAAAAAACCTCTGCTGAAACGTCGCGAGATTAATCAGGCCGGCGTGCGTAGCAACTACGGCTTTAGGCTTGCCCGTGGAACCGGAGGTATACATTATGTAGACGGCATTTGACCCTTGTATGGGAATTTGCAGGTTCTCTTCGCACTCAAGCGCTACCCCTGCAGATACCTCGGGATCATCGATGCATATTGCCCTCCCCGCCGTTAACCTCTCAGCGATTGCGTTTTGGGTGAGCACGACAGGAGACTCAAGATCGCCTAGCATCCACGTTAGTCGCCCTGCAGGTAGACTCGGATCAAGGGGTACATACGCGGCGCCTGCCTTGAAGATTCCTAACATCGCAACTGCCAGCTCCAGCCCTCGCTCCATGCAAACAGCCACAGGACTCTCCAGCCCGACACCGAGCCTTTGCAAGTAACGCGCCATTTGATTGGCCCGTTGATTGAAGTCCATATACGTCAGGGCTGTTCCTTCATACTCAACTGCTATGGCGAAGGGAGCCTTCATCACCTGCCGCTCAATCACCTCATGGATGCCATGCAGGCCCAGATCGGCACGCGATCCACGCGATTTCAGCAGTGCCTGCTCCCATTCAGAAGACGTTAATACGTTGTACTCCGAAATCTTTGCTTCGGGCGTGGCCGCCAGGGTCTCCAGGGTCTTGTTAAAGTGCTCGAGCATACGGGTTGCGGTTTCCCGGCAATATAGGTCGCTTGCATACCAGAGACAGCAGTGCGGCTGATCGGCGTCTAAGATTTCCAATGTCAAATCGAAAGGAGACGACTCAACCAGTTCGAACGCAGTTGTAAAGCGCAATCCGTGGAATACCGGTTGAACGGCCTCGATATTTTGAAACAAGAGGCTGACCTGAAACAGCGGCGTGCGGCTCACGTCCCGCACAATTTGCATTTCTTGAACAATTTTTTCGAAGGGAACATCCTGATTTTGGTAGGCGCTTAAGGCCACTCGCTGAGTGCGATGGATGGCTTCCTTGAAGGTTGGATGGCCGGTCAAGACGGTCCGCAACGTCAGCATGTTGATAAAGCATCCAAGGATGCTCTCCAATTCCTTCCTCGTGCGGCCTGCGATTGGAGTGCCAACCGGCACGTCTTCCTGATCGGCATATTTACTCAGCAAGATCTGAAAGGCTGCAAGTACGATCATGAAGAATGTGACACCTTCATTCCGTGCTGTGGCTTTCAGTTTTGAGGCTAAATCATCAGCGAATTGGTACTTGACGTTTTCGCCCTTGTGACCCTTGATTGCCGGGCGGGGATAGTCGGTCGGCAGGGTCAACACCGATGTCCCAGCCAATTGCTCACGCCAATAGGCTATCTGCTCATGAGTGCCTTCTCCTGAAAAGAGCTGCCTCTGCCACACCGCATAGTCCACATACTGTATTTCCGGCAGCGGCAAATCGACTCTTTCGTCTCGGCAATAGGCTTTGTAAAACATGGAAATTTCTTTGGACATAATCGTTTGCGACCAACCATCGCTCACGATATGGTGCATATTGCCCAGCAGCGCGTGGCTATTTTCATCCAGTTGGATCCAGGCCATTTTCCACAAAGGCCCATTGGCCAGATCGAACCTTCTCGTAGCCTCTTGTCCGGCGATTCGTATGAGTTCGATTTCGCGTTCGGTTTCGGGAAGACGTTGAAGGTCGAATTTTTCTAGCGATAACCGCATTTCTGCGGCAATCTTTTGGACTGGCATCCCGTTGCGCAGAGGAAATGTAGTCCGTAATATTTCGTGCCTTTGCACCATCTGATCCATGGCGTACTGCAAAGCGGCAGGCCGCATCTCCCCTTCAAAGCGCCAAAGAAAGGGCATGTTATAAACGGTTACATCCTGCTGCAGCTCGTCGGCAAACCACAAGCGTTGTTGAGCATAGGAAACCGGCATCTCCGGCCGGCGCGGAACCGGAACAACAGCCGACGGCTGAACACTGGCTACTTCTTGCAGCCCACGTATTTGAATCGGTTGTTTCTGCGATAGCCAGAGTTGTTCGATGAGTTGTGCCGCAGCCTTCACTCCCTCTTCAGCGCGAATTTGAGCGCCAAATGCGGCAGCCTGTTGATAGAGCTGCGTGCTTGCCAGTGAATTTTTGATCGCTACAGCTAAGCGGCCCGCATTCAGGTGCGAGAACGGAATTACATTTCTGGCGCAACCCTTGGCCCGTGCAAATTCAGCCCAGATTGGCTGATCAAGGGTGTGGGGAACTACAACCGATGGCACGCCAGCGCGCAGCGCGCTCGCCGTGGTGCCGGCTCCCCCATGATGAACGATCAGTGAAGCCTTGGAGAAGAGCCATGCATGTGGCGCAAAGCCCGTCACATATACATTGGGCGGCAATTCCTGCTCGCCCAAGCCTCCCCACCCGCGTTGAACAATCATCCGGCATCCTGCTTGCCGTGCCGCATCCAGAACAAGAGCGGTGACCGAGGAAGGATCCACATGCACAATACTGCCGAAGCCCAGAACTACCAGACGCTCGCCGTTAAGGCAGAATTCCTTCAATCCATCTTCCGGCTGCCAGTGCTCGTCGTCGTGGAAAAAGAATCCCACCACCTTGTGGTGCGCCGGCCATCTTGCTGGTGGCTGCAGAAAATGCCGGCTAACGGCGTAGAGCGCCAGTTGGTCGGAGTTTCCATCCGCGCCCAGGGGATCTGACACAGCGCGAGCGCCTTCCCGGATTCGATAGGGATTAATCAGGCTGGCGCTCAGCTCACGCATATCGGCTCCACCTAAGTCCGCAAACTGGGACAGGTGTAACGACACATAAGGAATAGAAGTAGTCTCGTGAACGATGGAGCAGGCTAGCTGATAGGGCGATCCAATCAGCATGTCTGCGTTGCGGCAAATCTCTCGCAGGCTCTCGCCGATGCCGGGCAGCGAGGGCAGCACGGCTTCCAGAAAGTGCCGAACTTGCTCGGCAGGTTTTTGATTCTTCATTTGGGCGGCAATGAGGCCGCGAATACGATCTAACGGCATTTCTGGACCGATAGCGGCAAAGTCGAGCCCCGCCTCTTTGACTCTATCTCTGTAGTTCGGCGACAGAGCAAGCAGAGGTGTATGGCCTCGCCGCCGTAGTTCAGCGGCTAACGCCAGCATCGGCTGCATATCACCATTGGAACCGAACGTACTCAACACAGGGCGCACAGAAGCTCTCCAATCGATATACCGCTTAAGCGAATCGTGCTGGTCATAATCCTTCTCGGTCGAGGAACCGATCGGACTTTAGCAGCACCAGGAATTGAGGACATCGCTTGATCAAGATGAGGGTTTCGATAGAAATCACTCAGAAACAAGGGTTGAGAGATTGAGAGATTGAAAAGATTGAGAGCCGGGAAGACAACGAGGGCCTATCGTCTTAATAGGATAGATTGCCCTCCTCAGGCAGAAGAGGTGGTCCGTCGGCCTCTCCCCCTGCCGAGGAGTTTACGGTCAGATCCTTCACCGATCGAAATGGGGGAAGAAGCGGGACCACCAGGCTCATCAAGAGATAGGGCGCTCCCAGCGCGATAAACATTAATCCGCTTCCCCGTCCTGCGCCCACCCCAATGACTCGGCCAACGCTGTGCGCCAGCAATCCATTTGGTTGCAGCCACGGTTCGAATAGTTTGTCTACGATCGGACCGGCCACTGCCTGGCCCGTAGGCACAGACCACGACCAGGCCAGCCGTACGAAACTAAAGACTCGTCCCTGCACCTCCGGCGCTACCGATTGCTGCAACAAGGCTTGAGCGGTGCCCGCGAGGAGCGGGTAGCAGAAGAAAAACGCAAAGCCGGCAGCGGCAATCACCACTGCGGAGGCTTTCATTCCTCCGGCAATCAAGCAAAGGCTGCAGATCACATTGAGGACCATGATGCCGCGCAGTCGTTGCTTTGGCCCTCCCCAAATCGACATCAATAAACTGCCCACCAGCATGCCCAGAGCCCCGATTGTCGCGACTCGCCCGACAATCGTAGGTGAGGTAAACGCAAGCATCATGGGCTGAAATAAAACCCCAACGACGCCTGCTGCCAGGTTTAATCCACTCAGAAAAACACACAAGAGCATAAGAGATGGCGCTTTCACATACCTCGCGCCGAGAACGATGTCATCCCACAACGCCTTCAGGCGGCCCCTTGTCTGGTCTGCGAGAGTGCGCTCAGGGTTGGGAATAGTGACGAGGAGATACGAGCCAATTGCAATCAGGAAAGTCGAGAGATCGATGGTCAATACCAGACGCAGTCCCCATGCAGCCAAGAGAATGGTTGCGAGTACAGGCGAAACAATCTGGGCGAAAGCCCATATACATTGCTGCATTCCATTGGCCCGCCCCAGTTGCTCTTTTGGCAGAATCATGGTCATAGAAGCCAGATAGGCTGAAGAACCAATGGAGCCGGTAATTCCAATGATTACGGAGGCAAAGCATATTGCAAAGAGCGAGAGCTTCCCAATGGAAAGAAGCAAAAGGAAAAACAGCACCCGCGCAGCTCCCGCAACTTCCGCAAGGATCAGCAAACTACGGCGGTCCCAGCGGTCCACGAGAACTCCCGCAATAGGAGACATGAAGATGAGGCCCGCGGTCCAGGAAATCGATACCGCGGCAAATTTGGAAACGGAACCGGTATGCTCATAGACCCAAATCCCCAAAGCGAAGGTCGATAGGGCCGACCCCAGCTGCGAGAATAGTTGGCCAACCCACATAGTGATGAACTTATGCATGTGCTTGGATCTTTCCTGAAGGTCGTTTGAGTGATCGTTTGCCTGTTTCTATGCTATTGAGTCTGCAGGATGGTGCACGTAAGGCTATGCTTCAAACAGGTTCGCATCTTCCACGATGGTTTGCCAGGCATATCGGCCCTTTCAAAAGATACATGATCCAAATTTGCGTGTTCGCTCGCATGGATTCTATAAGGATCGAGATTTCCAAAGTAGTATTCATCGTAAAGGGCAGTTTCGTCGATAACCTCCCGGCGAAGCTGCGTATCGTATAGATTGCGGGTAGTTAGGATGCGGCGTCCATAGCACCATGTGCAAAAATCGACGGGAACCCAGCCATGTCGATCTACATAGGCTTCTGCCCAGGTATGCATGAACGGACTGAAGCATATGGTTTTGTGGACAAACATTTCCTGGCTTGTATCCGGTGGCTTCCAGCCAAAGAGAGCGCCACAGCGATGCCTTGCGGGCATGCCTGCGAGCCGGCAGAGATTGACGAAGAGCCCGGCCTCGTCAACGCACATCCCGAAGCCGGAATCCAGGATATTCGCGCCTGTTGGGCCCTCGTTCACGGTTGTATTCTCCAGGATCCAATAATAGATGCGCCTGACAATCTCTATCTGCTCGATGTGTTTGCTAAAACCAAGTTTTTTCAGAATCGTTTTGGCTTTGGGGTAGTCCTTCGTGGAAAGTGCTGGACGGCTGTATGTTTTATCGAGGTCAGAAGAATTAGAAGCTCCATTGGGCTTCAACTTTCCGGAATCTTCCTGAATAACGCAGTCAAATTCGTAACGGATATAAATCTCACTGCGTTCTTTCGGCCAGGGATAACGTGTGATCATCCGCTTGGTTTCGTCACGATAACTTAGCAAGTCCGGAGGCTCGCAATGGTGAAACTTGGTGATATTTTGTAGAGGTCCGTCCACAGGAAGCGGAATGTTCGTTAGAGCATCGACTTGATCGCCCGCAAGCACGTTGGGATCGATCCTGATCTCGTAGGAGCATCGACTGGTTAACGTGTGGGGTTCATGCGCTGTGCGCTGCGGGAAAAATCTGGACCTATAGTGGCGGAAGCAGCTTCCCTTTAAGAGAAACTCGTGAATTGGCGCGCGATAACGAAGCCAATTGGAGACCAGAAAGAAATCGAACAATCTTCCCGCTTCGCACTTTTTCGTATACAGGCCTTGGCTTATTGCGCAATCCAAAAAGTCGGAAACGGAGGCGGAAGGTATCCGATACGAGTCCACATAAAACCGGACCAAATCCTCCTTGGTGTATACGCAGTCCACAGGAATCGGAGGCTGATTGAATCGGCGGAACTCCGCTTCAATATCCAAATCCGACTCAGTGGAAATTTGATCGGCAAGCTCGGCCAGATTGTCGAGTGCGGGGTGCCCGCTTTGTCCAGAGAAATGCCGCACGAACCACAGGTAAACCAGCAGCACCAGCCTATAGGGATGCCTATAAAAGAAACCAGTGGCCTCAATAGGATCCATCTGGCGATTGAGTTCCGCCGAGATAGCCATATGGTATGCTGCGGCCCCGTCTGTGAATCCAAAACGCGCACCGCTCTCCCAAAGCCGGATTCCCGCGTCGGTATCCTCTCCCCTTCGCAGCGACTGATCGAACCCGTTGATTCTTTCCAACCAGGAACGGCGCACCGCGACATTCGCGCCTACAAAGGAATACGCGCTTAACAAACTATTGGGGAATGCAAGGCAAGCTTCGCGCAGTTGGCGCTCAAAGAGTTCGAATGGCTCCATGCGGTAGGGCCCAGGAGCGGCAGATTTGTCCAGGTTGCGGAACTGCACTGCAACCTCCCCCCGAAGCAATCGATCTGGAGACGTTCTCGCTGTGTCGGCTAACTGCTGCAGAAAATCAGCCTGCTTGGGATCCAGCTCAAGGCAATATCTTCCACCGGAAATTACATCGTGCGTATCAAGGGCGTATGCAGCCGCATAATCCGCAAGCCACCCAGGCGAAGGAAGAGTGTCGCCATCCAGGAAAGCGATCGTAGATCCTCGGCTCAGGTTCCAGCCTGCATTTCGGGCGGCGCTGCGCCCTTGCGGAATCTTATTCACAAGGTAGCGGAGCGGGAAGGACGGCTTGCATTGGGCCAGAAAATCCGCCGTGCCGTCGGTAGAACCATCGTCAACAACAACGCACTCGAAACGGTCGTGAGGGTAAGACTGAGCATCGAGAGCACGTAAAATTAGCTCCACAGACGACCTGAGATTCAATGCAGGGATGACAACGGTAAATTCAACTTGATCGGCAGACATTGGCTCAATGATGGTGTTAGCGAAGTGAGTGATACTGGTGAAAAGAATGGCTTGGATCGCCTTTTAGTTCGATGCCCTTATGCCGCCGTATAGCCTCCATATAGAGAGCTTCCCACATAAACTATGGAGAGACGCGCGCCACACAAAGCTACCCGGCAGCCCTCTCGATATAGGCTCCGGCATGAGGGTCGATAGCTTCGATGTCATATCGATCCACCTCTACGACTATGCTCTTCATGATCATCTCGATGGTCAATACCACGCGGAAGTTGTTTTTGTTCCACAGTAGAATGCCTTCCATGCCGGCCATTAAACCAGAGCGAACGCGCACCTTCGCCCCTTCCGCTAGGTAGGGATGCGGTTCGACCTTTCCAAGCCGAAGCCCATCCCTCAGAAGATGAACATAGGAATCAGGAATGGACAAGGATTCCCTGCTACTCCCAACAATGGATATCACGCCCGGCACCTCAAGCACAGGGATGCGCGAGCCCGCGCCAATTCTGGCGAAAATGTACCTGGGGAAAAGCGGCAATTCCAGCGTTCCCTTCGATCCATCTTTCCACTGGCGTGGTGTCCGGTAAAGAGGGAGAAAATTTTCAATTTGCCGCAGACAAAAATGTTCCTTGATCCGTTTTTCGTGTCGAGGTGTGGTAAAAACTGCAAACCAGCCTTTGCCCTCAAAATACTTTGACTCAGACTCAAAATCTCGGGGGATGACAGTGCAATTCATTGGACTTTCTCTCCACGTTCGTTGGACAGAGCTTCGCTTTTCTCACTTGGAAGGAGGTTTTCCACATGGGCCCGGTTCCCGGGAGCGTTTATTAAATGCGTTTAATAAAGCAATTTCAACGTAGACGAAGTGGAAGTGTCAGGTACAACGTTTTCTAGCTTCGAAAGCCGATTTCGAATTTGAGTTATATTTTCCGGCAGATATTTTCGTCAAGCTACCACGGATTTATTTTGAAGCTAATTGCAATCACTATGCGCATGATCGGGATGTCTGGGCGACGTGGACTTGATGATCGATCGGCTAGCTCTTGGCAGAAATCGCCTCAATCCATGGCGCTCGATGAGCCGATAGATCGTAGACAACGGCACCGATCGTCCTGCGGATAGCTCATAAGCCTGCCTGATTTGCTGTACATTCAGCACATTGCCGCGTTTTGTCTGGCGTTCAAATTTGGCAAGGATCTGCCTTTCGCGCTCAATAGAGATGTTCTCTCTTTTGCGTCCGCCAGAGCGGCCATCCATGAAACAAGCAGGCCCTTCCTTTGCAAATCGGGCCTGTATTCTGCGAACGGAGGCTGATGTCCACCCGATTGCGTCTGCAATCTGCTTTGAATTCAGCGACAAGGCCATCTTCAACCAAACGCATTGAACGCGCTGAAATTCCTGCTTACTTCCAGCCTCGGACAATATCCGGCAAATTGCTGCGAGATCGCTT
This sequence comes from Candidatus Angelobacter sp., assembly GCA_035295685.1. GTDB lineage: Bacteria > Acidobacteriota > Terriglobia > Terriglobales > Acidobacteriaceae > Angelobacter. The sequence continues at coordinate 10,691 of DATGIO010000160.1, read as the reverse complement.
TGGTTGCTGGTCAACTCAACCTCCAATCCCGCTCGCATCGAAATGCGAGGGAACGTGTATCCCAGTGATTGCAAATAAATTTCAGGATCCATTTGGGATCACCTTCATATTTCTCGATCGGGCCGCCACTAGCGATGAGCAAGGCCAATTACTGAATAAAGGTTCATAAACTCTATGCCGCGAGGCTGCCAAATTTGTTGTGCAAGTGCCGATAAGAATCCGTCAATCGGCGATCTTCGCTGAAACCTGCGTCTGCTGATAGCGAACTGCTGAGAGCCATCCAAATTCCTCCCCAAGATGGAGTAACTTCTCTGCGAGGTATTCTATTTTTTCACCATGCCCAAATAGAGGAACTGGTACAAAAATCGGATCTGCACTCCTATTCGGACTGTTTTCCGGGAGCGCGGATGTGAGTCTCTCACAGGATGAAATGGACGTGGAGCTTAACAGAGAGTTCGAGAATCCTTTTTTCCAGGGGCGATGTTTCAGTGCGATGGTGGCCGCGTCTGTACAGTCATGAGCATTGAGCTTAAGGACAATATTGCGGACTTGTCCTTTGACGTCATTTCGACTAGTGAACACGCGATTGGTCGAATCTGACTTTGCGCTTTTGACGAATCCGGATTTTCGCCAATACACGGGTAGAGATGGCCTTAGGCATCGACACAAAATCTCAGTCCTAGGCATCTGCGATGGGGCGTAAGGATCGGCTCGTTCCCTGCCCGAAGGTATTAGGCAAAGGCCAGGGGACGCTGTCCGTTGTGAGAACACTGACCCGCAATGAGCTTAGGAAATCAAACTATCCGACATATGAAACTTAAAGGAGAGACTGCAGATTTTTATAGCTGATGCGGAGGCTATCCAATGGCGGATGTTCGCCGGTGTCTTGTTCCACGAATAAATGCCGCACCTGATTCTTCTTGGCTTCCAAGAGTATTGCACGCCAATCGATAGTTCCACTCCCGACTTCCGTGAAGTGCTCCGCCGTCTCGTCGAGGGTCTGCGACGAGGGAAATCCCGATTTACGGTCTTTCAGATGCAACATGGCAATTCGGCTGCCGTATTTCTTGAACATTTCTAATGGGTTTTCGCCCGCTTGCGTAATCCAATAGCAGTCCATTTCAAGAGCAACCAGCTTTGGATCGGTGTGTTCAAGCAATGTCTCGAACCCGGTAATATTTCCAAACTTTCGGAATTCGTAATTGTGGTTGTGGAATCCGAAACGCATTCCTCTGCGGTGTACCTCCTCCCCCCATCGGTTAAACTGATCGGCTGCCCGTTTAAAGCCGTCAAGCGTGTTCGATGATTCTCTTGGCAGCATGGGGCAGATTACATATTCCAGGCCAAGTGCCTGCGCATAGTCAAGCTTGCTGGCGAGCCCTTCATAGTTAAAGTGGCCGCTTGGAGCGCGCAAATGATGATCCTCGATCATGCGCCGCAAGGCCGGGGCGGGATGATCATAGGAGTCCCAATAGAGTTCAACCTCTTTATAGCCAATCTGCTGAATGGCCGCCAGGACGCCCTGCAAGTCATGCCCTGCCTGATCTCGAACGGTATACAACTGCACGCCAAGAGGCCGCTGTGCCGGAGAGTCCACCAGCATGCCTCCAGCGAGAGTACTCAGGGCTATGGTAGACAATCGAATGAATTCGCGGCGGTTCATCATTTGTATGGAATCCTCTTGCAGGCTTTCAATTGTGAGGCGACGCGATTATACTCCGGCTGACGTCTGCCGGCAGCGCTTGTCTCAGCTGTTGAGATTTTCGAAATAGCCCTGCACCCTGCTTGATTTGGTCAAATTTTATCGGATCGGTCCAACTTATGAGAGCTCTGCCATTCCTCACCCGCTTCGTTCTCGTGTGCTTATCGGCTATAGCGTTTTCTGGAATCGCTCCCTCAGCTTCTCCACAAACTGAATTTGGATTATTTGAGAACCATGGAGATGTAGGCGAAACGCCGAAGAAAGGTTCTGTCTCCTACGATGCTTCCAACGGCGAATATCGCCTGATCGGTGGCGGAGCCAATATGTGGATGGAGAAAGATGCATTTCATTTTTTATGGAAACGTGTGACCGGCGATTTCACCATGACGGCCGATGTCCACTTCATAGGTGAAGGCGTCATTGAGCATCGCAAAGCCGTGCTGGTCGTGCGCCAGAATCTCGAGGCCAACTCTGCTTATGCCGATGTAGCCTTGCATGGAGATGGACTCACTGCGCTGCAATTCCGTCCCATTGCCGGCGTCGAAACCTCAGAAGTACGGTCTATCGAGAATGCACCGGTTCGTTTACGCATCGAACGGCGCGGAGCGCAATTCACGATGTATGCTGGCAAGACGGAACAAAGCCTTGTACGGTCAGGGCCGGTGACCGTTGCTCTGAAGGGGCCGGTTTATCTTGGCCTTGGGGTTTGCTCACACGATGCGAATGTGCTGGAAACCGCGATATTTTCCAACGTCAGCATCCAGGAACATCCCGCCGCAGAAGTACAAACAAATCCGGAAAGAGTACGCAGCACAATCTCTATCTATGACTTAGAAAGCAAGAGCGTGCATGTTGTGCATTCAGCAGACAAGCTTTGGGAAGCGCCCAACTGGTCTCCCGACGGTAAATACCTCATGGCGAATTCGGGAGGCAGGCTTTACCGTTTTCGTCTGAATGCAAACGACCAAGTACAACCTGAAGCTCTCGCTCTTGATTCCAGCTACCAATGTAATAATGATCACGGCATTTCGCCGGATGGAAAACGATTAGCCTTTTCCGCCGAACATATCTCTAAAAAATTTGAAAGCGAAAAAGGATCGCAGGTCTACGTCTCCTCCATGGAAGGAGCTAAGCCGCAGTTACTCACGCCGCAAGTTCCCAGTTATTTTCACGGATGGTCCCCGGACGGCCGCTGGTTGGCATTTGTAGGAGAGCGTAGCGGCAACTTCAATATTTTTCGAATCCCTGTCAGCGGCAGTGGAAATGAGGAGCGCCTGACATCGCATCCCGGATTTGACGACGGACCTGATTACTCTCCCGACGGAAAATGGATTTATGTCAATTCCTTTCGCTCTGGAGGTTGGGACATCTGGAGATTTCCGGCCGAAGGAGCCGGGTCAGAGGATAACAAGGCCGTTCGAATTACCGCCGACAGTGAAGAAGATTGGTTTCCGCATCCTTCTCCAGACGGCAAGTGGCTTCTCTTTTTATCTTTCCCGCCCGGTACAAGGGGACATGACTTTAAAACGGCAGTCCATCTGCGCATGATACCGATGCCTATCGAGAACGTAACTGCGACTGTGCCGCTGGACGATGATCATCCGATCCCGATCCTGACTCAATTTTTTGGAGGCCAGGGCACTATCAATGTCAATTCATGGTCGCCTGATTCAAAGAAGTTTGCATTTGTAAGTTATGATCTGTTGCCTTAGATAGATTGGATATGAGTAGAAAATAACTGATGCTGGTGTTGCTCCAAGAAGTCACGATTGCCCTGGCTCCGTTGAAGCTCACCGTGCCACTCGCTTGGGTGGCGCCGAAGTCATTGCCGTTGATCATAACGGGCCAACCCACGCCTGCCTTTCGCTTATCGACAAGCTACTGATTTTCGGCTTGGGCAGAGCTGGTGAAACCAACTCCGTTGCGTATGGCGCCACCTGCGGCTGCAACAACCACATTCCCCCGTCGCGGCCCCTGATGGTACCTGTGGTGATGGAGGTGTCTGTCCAGGCACCGATCGTTGCTGTGGTACGTTGAAACTTACCGATCCAGCTGCGAGCGATACCCCAAAATGAACTCCGTTGATGGTGATCGGTCCTACAGATCTACTTTGGCTCAACCCGGTTCAGCACCAGCATGCCCGCATCAATATCGGCAACCGTCATGTAAGTCGGTGCATAGCAGCTTAGATATCCCGCGTCCACATCGTAGGTCGCAATCGGTCTCCCCTCAAAGCTAATGACCTTCAACAGGCCTCCACTTGATTGGGACTTTTCAAACGCAAAGAAAATTGCGAGCTGGCCAGGAGACGAGAAGATGGAAAGAGGCACAAGACCGGAGCGCCCGGGATCGACACGAAACTTGTGGACAATCTGTCCACTGGGAGAGACCGCATAGATCAGGGGCTGCGAGACACTACTCATCAAATAGATGTTTCCGTCTGAGGCAGCGATTGCGTGCCCCTGATCAAACGATTGCCGGGCGGGACCTCTTTTCGATTCGGAACCATCGATCGGCGTCACTGGATCAATAGGCTGCTCGTCGTCAGGATCGGAGATATTGCTCAGCATTTTGCCACCGGGGTCCAGTACAGCAGTAAAAGCGCCACCCTTGTCTGCAGAACCGCTCACGAGGAGGTCACCCGATTTAAAGGCAACAACTTGACGAAATGTGTGTCCCTGCGACTCCAGCTTTACCTTTGACTTGATGGATCCATCCTTGGAATATCGAACGATAAACTGCTGAACAGGAGCTTCTGGCAAACGCTTTTCGGACCAGCGAATCTGATATATATCACCATCGTCAGTTATGGAGGCTCCCAGTCCATACGTCCTATTACCTTCTTCAAAGTTATTCCCTCCGTCGAACGTGGCATCGATCTTGCCATCGGGGCTGATTTTGTACAGAGGCGCGTTAAAGGTAGCTGCTCCTCTGCCGTCTCGGAGCAGCCGAGCATAAAAGTTTCCCTCCTGGTCGCAACCGATTGCCAGAACTACGGTGGCTGCAAATTGTGTGTGCGTGGAAGACGTCACTTTCAAATGCTCTACAACCTCGAATGAATCTGCACCTTCCGCTTTGTGCCCTATCGACTGGTCTACGACTGCTTCATTCCTTCTGACGGCGTCACTGGATTGAATAATCTCCTCAACCCGCGACTCGCTCCAGTCTCGTATTCTCCGTTCTTGTTGGCTTTCCTGAGCTGCATCAAGGATCGAAAGAGCCAATAAGGTTATGGTGCAAGTAATCGCACGTTGCATCTTGTTCCTCTCAGTGAGCAAGTACGTATACCTTGCCGCGCCAATGAACGGTTAAACAGAGGCATACTAAATTGTGAACGCTTGTCCTGCTGAATTCTTGCAGGTTTTCTGGCCGAGATGGGATATGGGTGCAGAGGTTGTCGCTGTCTTGGGGCAATCTGCCAACCAAAGCGGGCTCCGAAGATGATCGGTGCGCGACTGAACGAGCGAAAAAACTTGAAGGCATGACCGTTTCAAATGCTCAGGCCACAGAGTTTCTTCGGAGTCGCATTTTGAATTAGCTTTTCTATCCGTTTACCAAGGGATAGTTGTCGACGCAAGAGAATAGGGGTCGCCTATCCCGCAGTGGATATGTTGTGCACGTTCGCTTTTATTAACAAAAAATTCACCGTATATACCGATAGAAATCAAGAGACATTGCAAATCGCCCTGGATACGGGCGCTTTCCCGCCCAAAGCATTGTTGAAAAGGTAACAACACATTGATCGTCGCCTCTGTATACGCGCCCACCCCTGCTAGCAAGATCCTGCGATTGATAATGACGTGCCATGCAAACCGCAGCGCTCTCCGCCTACCACGGAAATCGTGAACCTCCTTAGCGAGCCTCCAAAACACTGGATTCACAAATCTGCTCGAAACGGGCTCGAAAATCCAGGCGCCGGAGGAAGGGTTTAGGCCCAGATTGGACTTAACCTCAATCCCGATTTATTCTTCCCACCTGAAAGATGAGGAGGATTCATGAAGCGCTTTTGTGTGGGGTTGATCCTGATTGTGGCTACTGCGGCTCTGGCACAGTCGAAGTCGGGGGTATCCGATGTTGCGCGGGAGATGCTTGCAGGCCGGGAGAAAAACACGGTGGCGGCATTTGAAGCGATGCCAGCCGACAAATACGCCTACAAACCGACTCCCGATCAAATGACGTTCGGCCATCTGGCGGCGCATATCGTATCGAGCAATTATTTCTTCTGCGCCAACGCAGGCGACGTCCCCCAGGTGAAAATGGACGAACTCAAGGGGACAGAAGAGAAGGACAAGCTGGTGGTGGCGCTGAAAGCTTCGTTTGAGTTCTGTCGCACTGCGCTCGCGAAAGCCGATGACTCCAAACTGAACGACAACATCACCTGGCTCGATGGAAAGCCGAGGCCGAGAGCCTGGGCGTTTATGGGTTTAGCCAGCAGTTGGGCTGACCACTATGGGATGGCAGCAATGTATCTGAGGCTGAACCAACTGCTGCCGCCGAATGCAAAGCCAAAATAAACGAGGGACGCTTTCAAGATCGTAGCAAAGGCTTTTGTTCTTATCTGCCGCTCTCCCAGCCTGTCATGAGGGCCATGTGAACGTACTGACAATACTGGGATACGCTTACGATTCGTCCATCTAGTGTAAGACGGGCGCGAATCCAATTGTGACAACGACACCGGCGATAATGATGTCGGTTTGGCAACAGGGCAGATATCGGCGAGTGAATACCGATAGCATGGTCGTCTGATCGGATTGCATTTTGGCTGTCCACTTTATGGGCGCGATCTGGGTACCAGGCAGCCAATTCTCAAGACGATCGTCTCCAAGTTGACTGTCTTTGCGTCACCCATAATAATGAGTGGGTTCTCCACATCGATCCGCCAATCCCTGAGTAATCTTTGGAGCCTAAATGGCGATCGCTCCAGGCGCGCATCCGCGTCGGAGAGTGGGGTATGCCTGTGGAATCTACAGCTATGGACGAGGTGATCTTGAGTACGACGAGGCGGGCGGCATGAGTACGAGTGTGGTAGAGCTGCGCGAACAGCGCGCTCCTGGCTTCTTGGGATCGACCAACGGCAAAAAGGCGGTGATGGCGGTGACAGGCGCGATCCTGTTCACCTTTGTCATCGGCCATCTCGCGGGTAACCTGCAGGTCTTCGAAGGGCCGGCCAAGCTGAATGCCTATGGTGCCTTCCTGCATAGCATAGGCGAGTTTTTGTGGCCGGTGCGGATCATCTTGCTCATCTGCGTCGTGCTGCACATCTGGGCGACAGTGCAGCTTGCGCTCCTGAAGAAACGAGCGCGGCCGGTCGGCTATTCGGCGAAGAAAGCGATCGCTTCTTCATATGCCTCGCGCACCATGTACTGGAGCGGACCGATCGTGCTGGCCTTCGTGATCTTCCACCTGCTCCATCTAACGGCGGGATACATTCACCCGGGCGCGGCATTTACCGAGGGCGATGTCTATCACAACGTGATCACAGGCTTTCAGGTGTGGTGGGTCTCGGTCTGGTACATCTTCGCGATGATCCTGCTGGGGCTGCATCTGCGGCACGGCATCTGGAGTGCATTCCAGTCGCTCGGCATGAATCATCCGCGGCATACGCCGATTCTGAAGAACGCAGCATGCGCAATCGCCATGTTGATTGTGTTGGGATACATCTCGATTCCGATCAGCGTCATGCTGGCGGTGGTGAAATAAATGACACTCGACTCTCGCACTCCGACCGGCCCGATTGAGCAGGCGTGGGACAAAACGAAGTTTGAGATGAAGCTGGTTAATCCGGCAAACAAGCGCAAGCACACCGTTATCGTGGTGGGCTCCGGGCTGGCTGGAGCATCGGCTTCGGCCACGCTTGGTGAGCTCGGCTATAACGTGAAGTGCTTCTGCTTCCAGGACTCGCCGCGCCGCGCACACTCGATCGCTGCCCAGGGCGGCATCAACGCCGCAAAGAACTACCAGAATGACGGAGACAGCGTCTACCGGCTTTTTTATGACACGGTAAAGGGCGGTGATTTCCGCTCGCGCGAGGCGAATGTCTACCGGCTAGCGCAGATCAGCACGGCGATCATCGACCAGTGTGTGGCGCAAGGTGTTCCCTTTGCGCGCGAGTACGGCGGCAACCTGACGAACCGCTCTTTCGGCGGAGCCCAGGTGTCGCGCACCTTCTATGCCCGCGGACAGACAGGCCAGCAGCTCCTACTGGGCGCCTACCAGGCGCTCGAACGGCAGGTGCATGCCGGCACTGTCGAGATGCTGGCGCGCACAGAGATGCTGGACCTGATCGTGATCGACGACAAGGCGCGCGGCATTGTGGCCCGCAACCTGGTGACCGGAGAAATTACGACCCACATTGCGGATGCTGTCATTCTGGCGAGCGGCGGATACGGCAATGTTTACTATCTTTCGACAAACGCGAAGGGCTCGAATGTAACGGCGACCTGGCGCGCTTACAAGCGCGGCGCGCTCTTCGCCAATCCGTGCTACACGCAGATCCACCCAACCTGCATTCCGGTCTCGGGCGATTATCAGTCGAAACTGACGCTGATGTCCGAGTCGCTGCGCAACGACGGCCGCATCTGGGTGCCGAAGAACAAAGGCGACAAGCGCAAGCCCGATCAGATTCCGGAAGTGGATCGCGACTACTATCTCGAGCGCCGCTACCCGAGCTTCGGCAACCTCGTGCCGCGCGATGTGGCCTCGCGCAACGCGAAAGCTGTCTGTGATGAAGGCCGCGGTGTCGGCGAAAGCATGCTGGGTGTCTATCTCGACTTTGCCGATGCCATCCGCCGCCTGGGCGAGCACACCATCCGCGAGCGTTACGGCAACCTCTTTGACATGTACGAGCGTATTACCGATGAGAACCCCTACAAGGTGCCGATGCGCATCTATCCGGCGATCCATTACACAATGGGCGGATTGTGGGTGGATTACCATTTGCAATCGACGATCCCGGGGCTTTTCGTGATCGGCGAAGCGAATTTCTCCGACCACGGCGCGAACCGGCTGGGCGCCAGCGCCTTGATGCAAGGGCTCTCGGACGGCTACTTCATTATTCCGTACACCATCGGCAACTATCTGGCGTCAACGGAACCGGCCAAGGTAGACGGATCAAATCAAGCGGTGCGCAACGCGGTGGCTTGCGTGGAACAAACGATCGCAAAGCTGCTCTCCATCAAAGGCAAGCGTACGGTAGATTCCTTCCATCGCGAACTCGGCCGCATTATGTGGGAGTACTGCGGGATGTCGCGCACGGCGGCGGGGCTTGAAAAGGCCATCGGCGAGATCCGCGAGCTGCGCGATGAATACTGGCAGAACGTCACCGTCCCTGGTTCGGGCAACGATCTGAACCAGAGTCTCGAAAAAGCGGGGCGTGTCGCGGACTTCCTGGAATTGGGCGAGCTGATGTGCATCGATGCTTTGCATCGCAACGAGAGCTGCGGCGGACACTTCCGCGAAGAGTTCCAGACTGGGGATGGCGAGGCGCAGCGCGACGATGACCACTTCTCCTATGTTGCGGCATGGGACTATCGCGGTACCGGCAATCCGCCGGATCTAGTCAAAGAGCCGCTTGAGTTCGAATACGTACACCCCAGCCAGAGGAGCTATAAGTAAATGAAATTGACGCTGAAAGTCTGGCGGCAGGCGGCCCGCAACGATAACGGTAAATTCGTCAGCTACCGGGTAGATAGCGTGAACCCGGAGATGTCCATGCTGGAGTGCCTGGATGTGCTGAACGAGCAATTGATCGAGCGCGGCGAGGAACCAATCGCATTCGAGCATGATTGCCGCGAAGGTATCTGCGGCTCCTGCGGCTTCATGATCAACGGCGTGCCGCACGGCCCGCTGCCCGCCACCACCGTCTGCCAGTTGACGATGCGGCACTTCAAGGATGGCGAGGAGTTGCTGGTCGAACCGTGGCGCGCGGCGGCCTTCCCTACCATCAAAGACCTGGTCGTCGACAGGCGCTCCTTTGATCGCATCATCGCGTCGGGCGGCTATGTCTCGGCCTCGACTGGGAATGCTCCGGATGGCAACGCGATTCTGGTCAGCAAGGAGACGGCCGATCGCGCCATGGATGCGGCTGCGTGCATCGGCTGCGGCGCGTGTGTAGCGGCATGCCCGAATGCATCGGCATCACTCTTTACCGGCGCAAAGATCGCACACCTCAGCATCCTGCCCCAGGGTCTGCCGGAGCGCGATCCTCGCGCTCTCAACATGGTGGCGCAGATGAATGCGGAGGGCTTCGGTGGCTGCACCAATATCGGCGAGTGCACCGGCGCATGCCCCAAGGAGATTCCGCTGGAGGTAATCGCCACCATGAATCGCGATTACATCCGTGGAAGCTGGAACCACCGCGATCAGGAAGTGCGCACGGTGAAGCCAAGGACGGAGTGGAGCACAGGATCGAAACTGAAGATCGATCCGCATGCCACCAGCTAATACTGACAAGCGACAAGACAAATGCAACAGGCAGGAGAGCCCCGAACAGTTTTCAGGGCTGTTCCTGGTTCCTGTTACCTCGAAAGTTGCAAGGAGTACCCATCAGGTGTGTGCCGTCTCGCGGTTATGAAAAGCCATCCACAAGAACCAACGGCAACACTGGAGGTAATTCCCTCTACCCGCGAGCAGGAGCCAATTCTGGCTAACCTTCTCGAGTTGTATGCGCATGATTTCAGCGAGTTTCATGCACTCGAACTTGGGCCGGATGGCAGGTTCGGGTACAAGAGTCTTCCACTTTATTGGGTCGAATCCACACGGCATCCATTTCTCGTGAGGCTGAACGGCAAGCTGGCAGGGTTGGTCTTGGTCAAGAGAGGATCAGAAATCTCCAAGAACGAGATGATTTGGGACATGGCCGAGTTTTTTGTGGCTCGTGGATACCGGAGGCGCGGAGTTGGCGCAGAGATAGCCCATGAAGTGTGGCGCCGATTTCCGGGCCTGTGGGAAGTTCGTGTGATGGAAGCAAATTTTGTGGGGCACCGGTTTT
>DATGIO010000159.1:0-12025 GCA_035295685.1 Candidatus Angelobacter sp. | reverse complement strand
TTCATGCCTTGGAGCACAAATGAGAGCTTTTGTTCTCATTTGTGCTCCAAGGCATCGCACTAGGCATTTTCCGCCGAGGCTTGCCTCTAACCTTCCCACATAAAGAGGCTATCAAAAGCTTTCATGCGATTGCCCTGGCATATCGTTAGGAGGCATGCTTCCCAGAATCATCGTATCGCTTGATTCTCAAAATCCGTATTGGCAGGTGGCCCCAGGGCTGCCAAAGCCTGGGGCCATGCTCGACTAGCTGTTGCGCTGCCGATGGATCGAAGCTCTAGCGATCAACAGGTTCGTATGCCGGGATTCTGGCTGATATTGATCACTACGGAGCTTGTGCCGGGGCCGTGGACCGTGAGAATTGCGTTCTGCGCGATAAGATTCTGCCCGGGAAGCAGACAAACATTAATTTGGTTTCCGTTGTTGAAGAGGATCGGAAGGGCAATCTGATTGCCGTTAAAGCTAACAGTCACTTCAAAAACATTGTTCAGGTTCGTGCCGAATATCTGAATGAACGACTCGGAAAACATGGTATTCGGCAGGCAGTAGCCGGCGATATCGTTTTCGCAAACGCCGTTAACATTGATCTGCTGCGCGTGTGCGGGTACGGAAGCTGCCATCGCTACAAATAGAAACAACGAGAACACGAATACTTTAGCTTTCATCTGGTCTCTTTCTCCTGTTTTGTTGACTGTGGGGATGTGGGGCTTATGGGGGTGGTCGCGATGAGCGAGTTAAGGTGCGAACCGCTTAACCGTTTGAACGAAAGAAAGACTACTTGCAGATCCAGCGAAATAACTCTACACGAAAGCTAGCTTGATTCAACGCTCTTTACAATTATTGATAGTTGTAAATCTAACCTTCATTAGATTGTTCACACTGTTAGGCGCATCTAATATGGAGATGAGCAAACGGTCACGAATGCTAAGCGATGAAAGATGTAAAGATGAAAGATCAACGATGAAAGATGAACGATCTAAAGACGAACGACGAAAGATGAACGGTGGACCGTAGGCAAGAGCTGCGCCAATACCACGCAGCGGCGTTTCCCAGAATGCCTTACGAATTTGATTGGCATCGATGGCAATCGTAAGCCCGGCTAAGGTGCGGCTTAGATCTCCTGCCCTGGAGGCCCAAGCAGGGCAATCGCATGAAAAAATGTTGACGGTTTGTGCCATCTCGAACTTTGTCTCACGGCTCGCGTGTTTCTTCGGCCCTCGATACTCAGGCTGGCGATGAAGCTGGCACAACTGTGGAAGAGGGGCCCGTGCCTCGTTTTCGACGCATGGTATCCAGGGATTGAATTTTTTGACGCGGCTTTTCCGTCGAAGAAAAGCCGCACAATAAAAGATGTAGGAGAGGGAGCGATTGTCGAAACGAGGGTCAGGGCCCCGTCAAGCACGCCCAATAAATTTCATGCCTTGGAGCACATGTGAGAACTCTTGTTCTCATTTGTGCTCCAAGGCATCGCACTCGACGCTTTCCACCCAGGCTTGCTTCTAACTAGCATTCCCCCTCACATAAGCGGCTATCAAAAGTTTTCATTCGATTGTCCTGGAAGCCCAAGTTTCCTCGCAACGGTTTGGGGAGATATCGCGATAGCCGGTCTTTGAAAACAAGAAAGGCCGGTTCGCGCGAACCGGCCCGGTTGAAGATTGCTGCGATTTTCGACTGTGAGTCGAAAGCGCTCTAGTGGCGCAAGTCCTTTCTGGATTTGCGGATGAAATTGCCTGGATGGCGCGCCTTGGCGGCGGCCCGTGACATGGGCGTAGCGGCGTCGGGAAGTCCGGCAGTTGTAGTGACTTCCGCATCGTCTTCGCCGTCTTCATCGACCGGCCTGGCGATAAAGATTACGGTCTTGCCCATCAACAGATCGGCTCCGAAAGCCACATGGCCTCGGTCGTTCACCTGGGGAAGGTCGGCAAGGTCGATGATGCGCCCGTCGGGCAAGGTATCGCCAGGAGCGGCAATCTTGCTGACCGTTCCATTGGCGAACAAAAATACGCCGAACCCTTTGCCGGTCTGTCCTGAAAATGCGACCTGGCCGGTGGAGTTGATAGTAGGCGCGTCGGCGGAGAAAAAAGTAGTTCCATCGGGAGAGACGTCACCGGGACCGGCGATACGAGAGACTGCGCCTTGCGAGAACAAGAATAGAGCTCGGCCGCCGGTGGACAGGTCGGACGCGAAGGCAATGCTGCCATTGTCAGAGATCACCGGCCCCAGGCGCGGATCGGGGAAAAACAGATTGAAAGAGCCGCCTCCAGGGGCGGGGCTGCCATCTCGAGCCAGAGTGATGAATTGGTTGTTGGAGCGTACATACATGCCGGTGGGCTGAGGGAAAGATTGTGCAAGAAAGGCAATATCACCATTGTCATTCAAGGCATTCGACGAAATCGAGCCAAACGTGCCCGTGCCATCCGGTAGCGTGGTAGTAGCATCGAGCGCAAACGAGGTCTCTCCGTTGGCAATCAGATACAACCCGCTATTGTTGAGTGTTTCTCCAGAAAAGAGAACCTGGCCGAGGCCATTGATCGAGGACTGCGCAACGCCAAGGAATTTCCCGCCACTCGGCGCTGGATCGCCGCTCGAAAAGGACGCTCGCACCAGTTCCGTAAGTGAGTCGCCGGATTTCAACAAAAGGGTGGAAAGTCCTCCTGAAAGGTCGGCGTTCATGACGACCTGCCCCGCGCCATTCATCGCGAAGTTCTCAAAGAAGCCCTGTATTACGCCCGCACTTCCGAAAGATTGGCCGACGTGAGCATCCAGCGTGGCGGTATGCGCAGGATGGCTGTGGGTCGTATACAGACCTGTCCCGCCAGGGAAGGTCACATCGAAGGCCAAAGCCTCATCGGCGTTGCTCAAGCCTTCTGCGAATGGGATCGCGAACCGTGGGTCTCGCCTGACAGAATCGCCCTGGCCAGCGACTCGCGCCAACTGGGTTCCCGACGATATGTAAAGTGCGTTGTTGTGCTGAAGCAAGTCGGCGGCAAACAACACTTGGCCCGCCCCATTCAGGGCCAACTCAGAAACACCGCCCGGTCCAAAGGTATCCCCATCGGGAGTGCCTTGGCCAGGAACCATGATCTGCGAGATCGTATGATTGGATGAAAGAAATACGGCCCCACCGCAGCAATTCCCAAGAGTAAGACTCTCGAACGCAATTTGCCCCGCGTTATTGATATCCGCCTGCAGGATGTCCCGAAAGACGATTCCGTTCGATCCGGCGCTAAATATCGGCAGAACCACTTGCAGGCCGCTGCTGGAGAAGAGATAGACTCCTGAATCAGCTACAGGGCCGTCGGCAGATCCTGCGAAGGCCACTTGGCCCGCGTCGTTGATAGAGGGTGAGCCCTGGACATCGAAAAATATGCCGCCATGCGCCGTGGCGTCTCCCGAAGCGATGATCTTGGTGACGCTGTTTCCCGAGGCGAGGAACAGGCCATTTGTCGGAAGGAAGGGCTCCGCCAATGTTTCCTGCAAAGCGGCATGAAAGACCACCTGCCCGGAAGCATTCAGGGCCGGCGGATCGAAGCCCGTGAATGTTCCCTGGCCGGGTGCGGCATCCCCATCCGCAGCAATCTTCGTAACGACGCCGTCCGCGAACTGGAATATTCCCTGGCCGAAGAGTGGAAAGTCGGGTATGCCGTTGTTCACAAATGCAACCACGCCGGAGTCGTTGATCACTGGTTGGGTGGGAAACACGACGTCACCGGTGGTGGAGACGACTCCGTCCGGCAACAGGAGCGTAATCCTTCCCTGCGAAAACAAGAAGAGCCCGCCATTCTGGGTGGTAGCGCCTTCGAAAACAACATCTCCCCGGGAGTTGATCGAGGGTGAATTGATCTGCAGGAAAGTCCCACTGTCTGGAGCCGCTTCACCGGGGCCCGCCAACGCTTGAAGCTTGTCTCCCGATTTCAGAAAAAGGCCGCCATCGCCGATGAAAGCAACTTGTCCTTGACTGTTGAAAGATGCTTGCCCGACCGAACTTAAAAGACTTGGTACAGGAGCATCGTCACCAGTTTTCAGTATTGGTTTTAGTTTGAAAGTTATTTGGGCTGACGCGCTTACTGCCACCAGGCACGCAGCCAAAAGAAACATCGAGACAACCAGTCGTTTGGGGGTCAATTTAGTTTCCTTTTGAAATTACTCAGGGGATCGATAAAAGAAATAGATTCCCAGTTTATATAGTGATGAATCCATTCAAAAAATTACAGAAAATGTTTCATTTCTCTGGGTATAGATAAAATTGCGGCGTTTGCCCTACTAACAGGGCATGGCAAGTGCCGCGCGCCCGGGGCGCCTCCAGAACGGCTGATAAGAAGAACGTTGGTGCCGAGAGACAGGAGAAAAGAGCAAAGACAAAAAGAAAAGATTAAGAAGAAAAGATAAGAAGAAAAGACAAAAAAGAAAAGATCAATCCGATCCTTCTGACACGATGGCTTAGCAGAATCCCATTCCTTCTGACACGATGGCTTAGCAGAATCCCATATTACTGCTGAGCGGTCCTCTGTGACCTCCCGGCTTCTCCTCTGTGTCCTCTGTGGTAAAGATTTTGGTCTTGCACGTGATTTTGCTGAATGCCATCCAATCCTGAACTCAATCATCCGGCTATCGTCTTCGCCTGTGGCTCCGTCCAATTCTCTGCAGCCAATTTCTTCTGAAAGAGCACCAAGAGCATGGCTGCCATCCACAGGAAATAGGCAATCCTGGGATGGAGGTGCAAGGTATAGAACACGGGGATGGGGATGAAGAATAGGAAGAATAATGCAATCCTTAGAGTCGAGCGGATTCGATTGTTGCGGTTGGTGGCCGGCAGAGCCGCGGTGATGAGAAAGACGGGGTTGATCAGTGGAACGGCAAGAAGCGCCCAACTGAACGGCTTGGAATATTCCGTAAAGTGGCCTTTTAGTAGGCCTCCCCAGAATGAAAATGGAAAAGTGGCGCAAAAATAGCCGGGAAGTGGTAGTGGGTCATCGGGTTTGCTGTAATCGACAATAGCTGTCAAAAGGAAGCTTAGGATATAGAGAAGCATCCCGAATAGAAGAACCGCGCGATTGCGTTTCAATAGATTGTCTCCTTGACGGATATACATAGAATAGCCCATTTTGGCACTCTCTGGTACGGCAAAGCTGAGGCGGTAAGAGTGAAATAGTAAAAGTGAAAAGGCCCAGTTCGATTTCTTCTCAATGCTGCCGTTAGCCGATGCTACTTGCTGCACTTGAGCTCGTCCTCTGTGACCTCCCGGCTCTCCTGTATATCCTGTATGCTTAAAGCATGATTGTACTTTTGGTTTGCTGAGTGCTGAATGCCGAATACAATTACTTCACTAACCTTCTTTGGCGTAGTACGCGCGGCGATTTTCCTTGCATGGCTATTTTCACCGCCCTTTCTACTATTTCTCGCCTTGCGGATAGGGAGACGAACACGACAGTCCGACTCCAATTCACGAAATCGGCGTTTGTTCTCGGTAATCGTGCCGGTTGTTCTCGCCGATTGGGTTCTGTTTGTCGTGCTCTTGATGAAAGCGCAAATGCCCTATGGTGGACTTTTTGATAGTTCTCATCTCACCGATGTCCTGCTGCTCATCTCGTGCTGCACGCTCCTTGTGTCATTCGCGGCTTACGCGGCACGATGGCCATTGGCTCTCGCGAATGCGTCTTTGATTGCTTTGTGGATTATTTCCGCGTACGCGCCTGCCCACTGGATGAGAAGAGTCGATTGGGGCGTGGTCAAGGTTGATGACCTCCCAGTGGCCGCCTCCATCTTTATAGGTAATCCGACAGACATGGAGGCAGAGGCTGTAGTTTTCGTGCACCTAGCCAATGGTGAGGATTATTTCCTCAGCTTCGGCGAGGAGAAAGTTCGACTAGCGGCAGAGCACGAATACCTTTGCTTACCCGGCGGTATGTGGTCTTTCCGATCGATGCGCAAGATGATGTTCACCGAGCCGCTGCCCTTCCGCAGGACGAATGAATTTCGGATCGCGTCACCCAAGGGCGAAGTCATCTCCATCCTATTCTGAACACCATTGACACTACTTCATTCTTGCCAATGCAACCATGCCGTTGGCGCAGCCGTGGAAGAGCATAGCTTGAGCTATGCGTAGGCCGCTCCCAATAAGAGACATGAGAAGGTAAAAGGTCAAGAATTAAGAACAAAGACCAAAATCCGGCTTAGTCTTACTCTCAAGTTGCGCTGGCTATCCGATGAGCACTATTCTTGAGCTTTTCTCCGTGACCTCCCGGCTTCTCCTCTGTGTCCTCTGTGGTAAAGATGTTGGTCTTGCACTTGATTTTGCTGAATGCTATCTAATCTGAACTCAATCATCCGGCAATCGTCTTCTCCTGTGGTGCCGTCCAATTCAATGACGCCAATTGCTTGTGAAAGAGAACGATGAGCATGGCCGACATCCACATGAAATAGCCAAACGTCGGATCGACGTGCAGTTTATAGAAAACCGCAAGAGGGGCGAAAAATAGGACGCATAGGGCAGCCCTCAGCACCAAGTAGCTTCGGTTGGTGAGATTGATAGCCTGCAAAAGTATGGTGAAGAGAAAGAAGACGTTGATCAGTGGAGGGGCATAAAGGATGTAGTAAAAAATGCCAGATATACCCAAATCTTTGCCGCCCCCTGTCGCGGTATATGGAAAAATGGCGCAAAAATATCCGGGAAGCGATGTGCTATAACCGCTCAGCTCACGGTACAACGACTGCGGGCAAGAAGAAGCTTAGGATGTAGAGAAGCATCCCGAATAGAAGAATCGCACGATTGCGTTTCAATACATGTCTCTTTGAGAAACGATCAAAGCCGTAATTGTGATTCTTTGGGAAATTCACCCAGGGGCACGGTTGTTTCCATCCAATTCTGAACTCACTCATGCGGCTATGATCTTCGCTTGTGGGCGCCGTCCCATTCCATGCAGTCAATTTCTTGTGAAAGAGCACGATGAGCATGGCGGCCATCCACAGGAAATAGGCAATCCTGGGATGGAGGTGCAGGTTATAGAACACGGGGATGGGAATGAAGAATAGGAAGAATATCGCGATCCTTAGAGTCGAGCGGGTTCGATTGTTGCGGTTGGTGGCCGCCAGAGCCGCGGTGATGAGAAAGACAGGGTTGATCAGTGGAACGGCAAGAAGCACCCAACTGAAAGGCTTGGAAAATTCTGCAAAGTCGCCTCTTAAGAGGCTTCCCCAGAATGAAAATGGAAAAATGGCGCAAAAGAATCCGGAAAATGGTGTTGCAAACATGAGTCTCCCGCGACCATCGCGTTGGTAGTCGGCGATAGCGGGCAAAAAGAAACTTAAGATGTAAAGAAGCATTCCGGACAAAAAAACCGCATGGTTGCGCTTCAATGAATATCTCCTTGAGGAAGGGGGTTAGAATAGCCTTCTCTAGAGGGTATTCGCCACTCGAATCGAGATGATCTCCTCGAACGAAGATGTTCTCGAATATAATCTCCTCAATGAAGATCCTCCTCGAATACGGATCTCTTGAAGATTGATCTCTTCATCGAAGAACGCTCCGGTGAAGGAAAATTGCACGAGCCGATGTCGATTTTTATTGCTGTTTTGTGAGGGTCAATTACAGGCGGGGACACAACCGCGCCGCGCATTGAAAGAGCCTTCCTCTGTGCCCTCCGGTCTTTCCTCTGTGACCTCCGTGGTAAAGGTTTCGGTTCTGTTGCGCCTGAGAGACTGACCGCTCGTTCACCGAGAACGTATAATCTGGCAGCTACATCGCCACGAACATGCGCCGTAAGCTCAGCCTGGTCCTATGGATGCTCCTCCTCGCTTCGGCGCGTGATGCCGCACCGGAGCTTCAGCACACCAAAAACAGCCATCCTGCCATTTCGAAATCAGAAGAGCGAACGGCAAGCCAGCCCAATACCGTGGATTGCGCGGATTTCCGGCCATACGCGACCGATCCGAATCATGTATGGAACCGTTTGTATCGCCGGCTCTTTGAGCGCCGTGACGCAAAGGGGAAAGCCTGGGGCTGCGATGAAGTTGACCCACTGCTGTTGCGGCGTTCGAAACACATCTTGGAAGGCCCGGCTTATGCCGAAACCATCCGCCTACTGGACGAATTCATCAACGCTCATGCCGAGAGCCTGATTCGCGATCCGTTGAGCCGCGCAATATTTCAGCGGGACATGTGGGCCGTATTCAACTGGCTGGCGCTGCCCACCGATGATCATCCGCGTGAACGGGAAGAGCTGGAACGCCGCTTAGCGGCAATCATCAAGGTTGTGGCGCTCACGCCGTCGGAAATCGAGCATCTGCCCGGCAATTACGCGCAGTTGCGCGGCTCGGCCACTGCCGATGGCTTGGCGCTGCCGGACACAGCAGGTGATTGGATGATGATCGGGCGTGATGACGGCACGCCTGCGGCGGAAATTCACGCCGACTATTTTCCCAGGTCTATATTTTTCGTGTATCTCAAGCCTCCATCCGGTCCGCTCAATGCTTCCAAGTATCTGGAATTCATGCGAGCTTACAGTAAACAGCGGCCGCCGGGGGACAATTGTACGTTTCACGCGTGCAGTCCTCCGCAGTTTCCGGAGGGCACGGAACTGGCGTTGGTGCGGCGTGCGCTCCTGATTGACGCGGCCGGTCGGCCGGTGGCGTCGCCGATTACCGAAAGCATTCAGTTACGGCGCTACGTCAAAATTCCGGCGGATACCCGAGTGGATTTCGATAGGGGCACGCAGCAAGTGGCCCAATTTCAACTGACGAGGCGGGGCCTCCTGCAGGGGACGATTGATCTGCGCCGTGTGGGAGAAGAGGAGACT
This sequence comes from Candidatus Angelobacter sp., assembly GCA_035295685.1. Classification (GTDB taxonomy): domain Bacteria; phylum Acidobacteriota; class Terriglobia; order Terriglobales; family Acidobacteriaceae; genus Angelobacter. Next base: position 3,233 of record DATGIO010000159.1, on the reverse strand, counting down.
GGCCTTTCGGTCTTCAGTACCCAAGGTCAGGATGGCTTTGAAGACGGGTGGGACGGCAGTCAGGCAGGGGTTATATTGCGAGGGTGCCACCAATGCCATCAGGGTACGGGCGTAATCTCGTTCACGAGCTACTCGCGTGTGCAGTTCGAAAACGACCATCTCTTCGTTCTGGTCCACAATAGCTCGGAAATAGAGGAAACAAAGGTTGCAATCAAGTTTCTTCGGAAGGGCGAGGCGTGGAAGCAGTTGACTCGATTGTTGCATGCGGGCGGCTATCGCTTCTTTCCGCTTTGGTGATCTGTAACTATCTTCCACAAGATTGCATTTGGTGAGTAGCAATCGATAAAACTTGGTATTGCTGCCTGTCTGAACTATTTTCAATGACGAACGCAACCGCCTACTTGGCATCTTGATTTGGCCCTTGTTTTACCTAGCTGCTGACCGCATGCCTCCGTGCCTTCTTGTCTTTCCTGTGTGACCTCCCGGGCTTTCCTCTGTGCCCTGTGTGGTAAAGGTTTGGTCTTGTATTTGATTTTGGTGAATGCTACATGCCAAATGCTAACGTGCTATTGCAACTCATACTGTTGGCATAACCGTGGAAGAGCATAGCTTTAGCTATGCGTCAGCCGGCCTATTTACACCGCGCTTTAGCGCCAGTGGAATGCACTTGCCTCGAAAAAACTCTGGTGCCGAGAGACAGGAGAAAGATCGATCCTTCTAACATGATGGCCAGCTGAATCGTCTCCTACCCTGGTTAAGCTTTTCTCTGTGACCTCCCGGCTTCTCCTCTGTGCCCTCAGTAGTAAAGATTTTGGTCTTCCTGATTGCTGGCAAGCTGGCTCCTTCGCCAAATAAAAAGCGTGAGAAAAGATCGAGTTGATCTCTTCTCACGTGATGGCTAGCTGAAACGTGTACGAACTGCTGAGCCTTTCCTCTGTGACCTCTCAGGTTTCCCTCTGTGTCCTCAGTGGTAAAGGTTTTGGTTTTGCTGAATGCTGATCGCTGAATGCTGACTGCTCTTTAACTCGCTCTCGCTCCCCGTCGCGGTCCCGCCTCCGCTGCCGGTCGGTCGTACTGATAGAGATTGTAGGTCTTCATCAAATTTTTCAACTCGGCTCCGTAATGTGGATCGGTGGCATACACGCCCGTCAGCGCATCCGCAAATTGATCGGGTTCGTGTACAAATCCCATGGCATGTGAATAGACGGGCGCCGTCGCCAGCAGCTCTGCATGGTGTTCAAACGCCTCTTCGATCGTCTGGAATTTGCGAAACTTAGCAACGACTCTTACATCGGAGCCGTGGATATGTTCATGCGTCCAGGAGGAAACCGAGGGTTGGCCTTCCACCGCCTTGATCCCGAACGGATTGTTGCTGCCCGTCGGCATGTCCTTTCCAAATGCGCTCTCTTGCGCCCATTGCGCGAGTGTCACCGAGGCTGGCACTCTCCACTTTCTCATGCTGCTTTCAGCGGCTTGAACGATTTCGGGAGGGAAGTGCTGATCGTGAGTCGATGGCTCGGGATGAGAGATGTGCGGTTCCTCTGTGGCATGGTGTCCCGGAGGAGTGCTTTTCTTTAGTGAGGGTTTTCTGGGGACGACACTACTTTTGCGCGGAGTACTTTTTTTCATAGTCCTTTCCTTGGGCCGTGGCGGTGCTCTTCTCTAGAGTGCAGTCGCCATTTGAATCGAGATGATGTCCTCGACCGATGATCGTGTCGAATGAAGCCTCCTTGAACGATCATCTGTCGAGTATCGATCTCTTCAAGCGAAGAACGCTCTATTGAAGGAAAGTTGCACAAGCCGGTGTTGATTTTTATTGTTGTTTTGTGAAGATGAATTGCAGGTGGGGACACAACTTCCTCCTCCGCTTGTTCCATGCTGATGAAGCCAGGCCGCCTAGGCTGCTGATTACCTTGAAAAATGGTTGGAAGGATATTCGTGGCTGGTGGGAGATGTGCTATCGCATCATTCACGATCAACGCGGATCTTTCTGCGTTTAATGCATGCACATTCTTACAATAACCATTTTCTTGTAGGTCGAGCAATAGCCACTTAGCTAAATTATGTTATAGCCACTTGATTTTCCATGATAGAGCTACAGTAACTCTTAAGCCATTTGATCTATGTCTGCCTCGTAATCTTAAGCGATGCCCCGTCCATCGGTACACTACAAAACCCCTGCCCACAAGTTCATAAACCTTTCTTGTCAATGATTCGCTTTGGGTTGTTGGTATGTCCTATCCTGCGGTGGGTAAACCAATCGGACGCTCCGTCTTGTTGATGAAGTGGTTTTGACTAACCAAGACGATGGGCATGCCGAAGGCATCCGTTTCGAACTTTGATCTCGCTGACCGTTCATTGCCGACTGTCGGTCGCTGAGAGCTTGCCTCTGTGCCCTCCGGTCTTTCCTCTGCGACCTCTGTGGTAAAGGTTTTGGTTTTAAGCTTGGTTTCGCTAACTGCTAATCTGTGCGCCGCATTCTTCGCAGAAATTTGCCACCGGCGAGACACGATGTCCGAGGGGACAGCGCCTGAATTCATCATAATCATGAACCTTGGTAGCCGAATACAAGACTGAAAATGTAGTCGCATAAAAAGCCATCAGCCCCGCTGCCATAAACCGGGCCGTATTGCCCGGCGAATCGATGGCGCCGCGGTAGAGGGGCGGTAGGATAAAACCGCTACAAAATATATATCCGATGGTTGTCCATAATGCCCGCCGCATCCATCTTGGGCAGCCGCGAAGGGCGACGGACCAAACTTCCTTTTGTTTGAAATCCCGGGTTAGTTGATTCATCACAAAGGCCATGGGTATAAACGTCCCGAATAGGCCGAAAAAAACAACTTTGAAGAAATGGTCGAAAGGATAGGTGATCCCGAAGAGCGCTGCCACATGGATCGCCAAGGCTGCGGCAAAGCCAATTACAGACAATGCAAGGAAGGGGTAAACAAATTTGGTCATTTGTAGCTGCTCTAACGATACTACATACGCGGCGATGCGGATCGCGGCTCAAATAAGGAGCAAATGCTAATTTGGACACTGGTGACGCTCCTAAGCTCTTCCTCTGCGTCCTCTGTGCCTTTCCTCTGTGACCTCTGCCCTGAAAATTCATGCTGCCATCGCTTGAACCTCCACCTTGAATCCAAGCTGTTCGAGCCTTTTGACATGAAAACGGACGAGGTGCTCGGAGCGGATTTGCTCCAGAAAGTTGGCTCCAAGGTCTTGATATTCGG
>DATGIO010000158.1:0-3220 GCA_035295685.1 Candidatus Angelobacter sp. | reverse complement strand
CACGTTCTCATTTGCCACGGTGTGCTCCTTCTCAGAGATTCAGGCCAGTATATAACAAGAAGGCAAATATTTTTTCGAATATTGAAAAGTGAAGATGCGTTGAGGCAACGGGCCTTTAGTCGCCCCGATGTGGATCGGCGCACAGGTCGAGTACATCTCGCATTCCGATAAGGACTTCAGCTTCAACCTGAGTCTGAGGAACGTACACGCCCCGCCCGCATCCCATCTCACTCCGATATGGTTGGCTCCCGCTTCCTGGCGGGGGCTATTATGTACTCGCGATTGATGTCGAAGGCACGGAAGTCTGCGACTGGCTCACATCAAAGGGCATCACGTGTGTGCTCTTGAAAGTACCGCGTTCCCCACACGGCGCCGCAGCGGAATGACCAATGCAAATGTCAGGTGAATCCGATAGCGCCGATGGCACTCGAAGATGCGCAAAGGAGCGTGGGTCTGGTCCTCTACCACGCCGCCGAGTATCATATCGATCCACACAAGATCGGCGTGATTGGATTCTCGGCAGGTTGGCACCTTGTCGCCGAGATAAGCACGCACTTCGGCAAACGTTATTACACGGCGTTGATCCGGCTGACAAGGAAAGCTGCCGACCGGATTTAGCGGTGATGCTCTATCCGGGGCATCTCTGGGTTTCTACGTACGAGAAGCTTGAATCGAATCCGGATGTTCCGGTTACTCGCCAGACGCCTCCTACCTTTTTGCTACAGGCCGAGAACGATGACGTGGACAGTATCAACAACTCGCTGGTCTACTAGATTGCGCTGAAAAACGCCCTGGGTTCCAGTAGAAATGCATTTGTAAGAGGAGGGCAAACATGCCCTTGGACTGCGTCCCATGAAGTTTCCGATAACGTTGTGGCCTCGGTTAGTAGAGACTTGGCTAGGGACCATCGGTATGATTTCGAGGTAAGTCTGTCCTCGTTTCCCTTCGGGACCATCACCAACGTCACTATCGTCACTTCTAATCTGTCGGGCAACCGTCGGAATCGCGCAGGTTCGCAGCACGGCCCGGAACGTGTGAAACCCTGGCTGACCCGAACTCATCTCAATAGGTGTGATGAAGAGAGGTTTACTCTTGGCTGCAGTCGGCCTGGCCGGGGTTGCCTTCGCGCAGACATCTGATCCTACGCCACAAACGGATGCCAAGGTCTCCACGAGTGCAAAACAAGACGTCGGCAGTGGTGCCGAAGATATTGGCAAAGGCACAGCGAAAGGCGTCGGTAGCGCAGCCAAAGGAACGGGGAAAGCCGCCGGAGACTTGGCGACACTTCATCCCGTCAACGCGGCGACCGACCTGGGCAAAGGCGCGGCAAACACCGGCAAGAACGTCGGAGTTGGGACCGTGAAAGGCACTGCCAAAATACTGAAGGGCACTGGCAAGGCCATCAGGCACTTGTTCTAAAAGCCTCCGGTGCCGGTCCGAAGGCCTTTAATCTTTCTCAACCATCACCCTACGCGGGTTTCTGGTTTGAGACTCTCCTAGTTACATCGACCGGGCTTTTCGCCTGGGCCGCCTTCAAGACACGGGATCGCACTTAAAAAGGTGTAGATGGCCGTGATCTGACGGTCCGTCAGATTCTGAAATGCTGGCCAAGGCATGACCTGAAGCTTAGAACCATCGAACGGCGGAACTCCAGGAGGGTTGAAACCGGGAAGCCCCAGTAGGCAGTTGGTGGTTATCGGCGGCTTTGCGCTGGCGTCGCAGTTCGGATGTGCTTTGTCCAGGTCAATGCCTGTCCTAAGGATCTGGATAAACTGCCCGAGCGTGTGGTCGCCTTCCGGTAACCCGGCCTTGCCAGGGGTCAAGTTGCGTGAGATTATATGCACCGTTCCGCCTGGACTTGGAAACGCCCCGAAATCTGAGCCACCCCCAAGATAGGTTGCTGGATTGATCTTTGTGACTCCGCCAAACGGGCCATTAGGAGGCCTCAGCAGATAGGGATTCCCTGGGGGAAGATACTGGACGGAAGGGTCCGCAGTGTGGCAACCGTTGCAATCGCCGCTAACATTGACCAGAAAGCTTCCCAGTCCAACCATGTCCTCGTCTTTGCCGACCATGTTTAGGCGAATCCCACTGGTCGAAGCAACCGTGAGACCGATCTTGATCATCTGTTTCTCGTCTTGGGAGCCATTGTTGTCGTTGTCCGCCCTTCCCCGCGAAGGAACAATCGAAATCCCCAGCATCAGAACGCCGACGAATGTCGCCCCGGTCGTCAACGTCTTTATCAGTTTGCTTTTGAGCATGAATCACCCCCCTTAAAAGGTGAGGGGTTAAGTATACACCTCAGCCTTGGGGGCACCCGTTGGTCCCCGCACCCGCTGGCAAGTTTTGCGCTGGCCGCAAAAGCTTGTCGCGCGATCCAGGGTGAATAGTGGTCAACGTGTGTGACCCGACGGACCTTTGGCCTATAAGTGATCACTTCGGTTCACGCGTGCAATAATTTATCGCCCCGATACTGTTACCGCTGCTGCAGTACGAGGGCGCCGCTTGTCTCTTCGGCCCTTACGTCCAGATCTGATCGGCGTCCCCATGGATCACGAGAGTTGGGACGTCGATTGTTTTCAAATCCTCAGTTTGATCCGTCTCAGAGAATGCCTTGATGCAATCGTAAGCGCCGACGATGGAGACCATCATCCCCTGCAACCAGAAGGATTCACGAACGCCGTCGGAGACTTTCGCTCCCGGTTGATTATAGCCATAAAAGGTAAGAGTCAGATCCTTGAAGAATTGCGAGCGGTCGTTGACTACGTGAGCGCGGATATCCTCAAAAACCGAGAGCGGCAGGCCACCCGGATTCTTCTCAGTCTTGAGCATCAGTGGCGGCACCGCGGCGATGAGAACGGCCTTAAGAACTCGCTTCTGCCCATGTCGCGCGATGTAACGGACGACCTCGCCCCCGCCAGTGGAATGCGGGAGGCGCTTCCGCGCTTCGGCTTCGAAGTCACCGCACAGATCATCGCCCACAATGGTGGCGAGTGACCATCACCTTCAACCAGGCGAAGGAGTACGTCGCTAAGCTCGATGCGCACGGTCATAGACACTGGCGCGTTCCCACGAAGGCTGCCTGCTCATGGGCGAACGCTTGTCTAGAGGATCCATTTCAGGCCGTCGTGTGTCTGCTTGAGACAATTGGAGCTCCCTCAGGAGCGGTGGCCGGAACGGGCTTCGGCCCGGGATCGCCGGGCAAGAGGGCGCATTGCCG
>DATGIO010000157.1:0-60937 GCA_035295685.1 Candidatus Angelobacter sp. | reverse complement strand
GACGCATCCGATCTTCTTCCATCATTTATTAAAGGGTGTCCACAACGGCGCCAAGTTGTTCGTGGTTGATCCGCGAAGGACCACGTCCGCCCAGTGGGCCGATGTGTGGCTCGGCCTTGACGTAGGCTCCGATATTTCTTTGGCCAATGCGATGTCGCGGGAGATCATCGTCGCCGGTCTCGCAAATCAGCGGTTTATCGAGCATGCCACCAGCGGCTTTGAGGAATTTCGGTCTTTTGTAGACAAGTACACACTGGAGCGGGCGGAGCGGGAAACCGGCGTGCCTGCCGCGATCATCCGTGAGACGGCACATGCCTATGCCAAGGCCGAACGCGCCCAGCTCTGCTGGACGTTGGGCATTACCGAGCACCACAACGCGGTCGACAACGTTGTTTCGCTGATCAACCTGGCCCTGCTCACCGGACATGTGGGCCGCTACGGCAGTGGCGTCAATCCGCTTCGTGGCCAGAACAACGTGCAGGGCGGCGGCGACATGGGAGCGATTCCCGACCGGCTCCCCGGTTTCCAGCATGTGGAGAACGATGAACTCCGCGCCAAGTTTGAGCGTGCCTGGGGCGTGCAGATTCCACCCAAGCGCGGCTGGCATCTCTCCGACATGTTTAACGCCATGGAGCGTGGAGAAATGACCGCGCTCTACGTAGTGGGCGAGAATCCAGCGGACTCGGAAGCCGACCGCCATAGAATCCTCAAGCTCCTGCAAGGCTTGGAGTTTATGGTGGTGCAAGACATGTTCTATACCAAGACGGCGGAGTTGGCCCATGTGGTGCTTCCGGCAGCCGCCGGGTGGTGCGAGACTGAAGGCACCGTGACCTCCAGTGAGCGGCGGGTGCAGCGCGTGCGGCGCGCCGTGCCGATTCCGGCGGGCGTTCGTGACGATATAGAAATCATCTTTGAGATTGCACGGCGGCTTGGGCACGATTGGGGAACGCCCTCTCCGGAAAAGCTTTGGGAAGAGCTGCGGCCCCTGAGTCCAATGCATGGAGGCATGAGCTACCGCCGCCTGGAAGAGCTTGGCGGGATCCAGTGGCCTTGTTACGACGAAACCCATCCCGGCGAGCTGTATCTTCATGGTCGCCTCTGGCATGAGCCCTTGATCGGGCCGCGCACCCCGTTCAGTACCGTAGAGTCTGTGCCTCCGGTCGATCGTCTGGACGAGCAGTATCCCATCCGCTTGACCACGGGAAGGCGGCTCGACTCTTACAACACCAACGTCCAAACCGGACGCTATGCTTCGCCGTTGCGCCGTCCTGAAACACTGGATCTCTCGCCGGAAGATGGCGTGCATTACAAGCTGAGCGAAGGAGAGAAGGTCCGGGTGAGTTCCCGGCGTGGCTCCGTGGTTGCGCCCGTAAGGTTTGACTCCGGGCTGCGGCCAGGGTTGGCTTTCTTAACCACCCATTTTCACGATCAGGTGGCTACCAACGATCTCACGATTGACGCGTTCGATCCAAAGTCCGGGACATCGGAGTTTAAGGCGACTGCCATCCGCATCGACAAAGTGGATGGCCACGTTGGCGCATAACATTTGACAGGAGAATTGAGTGGACCTGCATCTGACCGCAGAGCGGCCTACAACCGAAGAGCGTGAAGCTGTCGACGGGTTGCTTGGAGCGCCCTCATCAGGATGGGATGGTGGCCCGCGGCAAATCGAAGTGGATGGTCGAGCTGCGCTGGGAGGCAAGCAGTCTCGTTCCCATCGGCATAAGTTGTTGCCGGTGCTTCACGCGATTCAGTCGCGCATCGGCTGGATTAGCTCCGGCGCGGTCAACTACACCGCGCAACGGCTGGGCGTTCCGCCTGCTGAAGTTTTTGGCGTGGCTTCCTTCTATGGGATGTTCTCGCTCTCTCCCCGGCCCAAGGTAGTCGCCCACATCTGCGACGATATTGCCTGCGCCGCGCGAGGCGCCGATGCACTTTGCGGCGATCTCGAAAAAAAGCTCGGCCCCGCCGGGGTGCCGTGCCTTGAAGGAAAAGCAACATGGCTCCGCAGTACCTGTCTTGGGTTGTGCGAGCGCGCTCCGGCTGCGCTGGTTTCCGCTGCCGGTGAAAAGCCGAGGGAGCGCGTACTGGCCCCCGCAAAACCGGAGGGGCTGCAATCGCTGTTGGAAGATGCCATCAAAGATTGCCTGCCGAAACATCCCGATGTCCTGAATCCTCAACTCTCTGTGCCTCAAGCCGGTTCTCGGGAGCTCAAGCTGCTTCGGCGAGTCGCCCAGGTGAAGCCGGAGAGCCTCGCGGACTATCAGCGCATGGGCGGTTACGAAGCCCTTCGCAAAAGCTTCGACCTGGGTCCCGAGGGTGTGCTTCGCGAGCTTGCGGCGTCCAAGCTGCTTGGGCGTGGCGGCGCGGCCTTCCCAACTGCCAGAAAATGGGAAGCGCTCCACGTTCAAAAACATTTGGGCCAGCCTCATTATCTGATCTGCAATGCCGACGAATCCGAGCCGGGAACCTTTAAGGACCGTATCCTCATGGAGGGGGACCCTTTCGCCGTTGTGGAAGGCATGACGATTGCTGCCTTGGTCACCGGCGCTGAACAAGGTTATATCTACCTTCGCGGCGAGTATCCGCTGGCTGCGGAAAAGATCGGCCATGCCATTCAAGCCGCCCAGGAACAAGGGCTGTTGGGTCAGAACATTCTCGGGCGAGGCTTGCGTTTTTCCATTGAGGTGCGCCGGGGCGCGGGCGCTTACATTTGCGGCGAAGAGACTGCGCTGTTCAACTCCATTGAGGGGTATCGGGGCGAGCCGCGCAATAAGCCGCCCTTTCCCACCCAGGCAGGCTTGTTCCGTCGGCCTACGGTCGTCAACAATGTGGAAACGCTGGTCAACGTCCCCGAGATCATCCGCGTGGGCGGGGCCGCCTACGCGGCGGTGGGAACCGCAAACTCCGCAGGTTATCGTCTGTTTTGCCTCTCAGGTCATGTTGCCCGTCCAGGTGTCTATGAGACTGCCATGGGAGTTACTCTTCGCGAATTGATTGCCTTGGCGGGTGGTATGGGAGGAAATGGCCGTCTTCAGGCGATCCTTCTTGGTGGCGCGGCTGGAGCATTTGTCTCCCCTAAAGAACTCGATACGCCTTTAACTTTTGAAGGTACGCGGGCCATTGGAGCCACGCTCGGCTCCGGTGTTGTCATGCTCTTTGACGATACCGTGAACCTGAAGCAGATCCTCTTGCGGATTGCGGGGTTTTTCCGCCACGAAACCTGCGGTCAGTGCGTTCCATGCCGCGTCGGCGTAGTTCGCCAACAGGAGGCGCTGCAGCGGCTGGTCGAAGGCCGCGCATTCAATTCGGCGAAGGACGACATTCATGCCTTGCGCGAAATCGGACAGACGATGCGCGACGCTTCGATTTGTGGACTTGGTCAAACTGCTTCCAGTGCCTTGGAGTCGGCTCTGGATCGTTGGAGCTTGTTTTCGTGAACAAACCTGAACTCGCAGCCACAATGCCCGCCGTTGAAAATCCCCCGGCGCCATCGAGCCTCATTCCGCTACCGCGCGGCCCTGTGCCCCAGGCTCCGCCGGCTGCGCCTCGGCGATCCATCGCGATCAAGATCGATGGGGGGGCCGTCTCCGTGCCGGAAGGCTCCACCATTCTTGAGGCCGCGCGCAAAGCGGGCATCGATACTCCCACGCTTTGTTTTCTGGAGAGCCTTACGCCGGTGAATGTCTGCCGCGTGTGTGTGGTTGAATTGGAAGGTTCACGCACGTTGGTCCCTGCCTGTTCACGCAAGGTGGAAGAAGGCATGTCGATAAAGACCGACTCCGAGCGCGTGCGCGTGAGCCGCAAGCTGGTGCTGGAGTTGCTCGCTTCCTCCGTGGACGTCTCGACCGCTCCGGCATTTCCCGCATATTTGAAGAAATATGACGCCCACCCGGAACGCTTTGGGGCTTCTGCAGCTACGGTGGCGCAACCCATCAAGATCGATAACGATCTTTATGTTCGCGATTACTCCAAATGCATCCTCTGCTATAAGTGCGTTGAGGCTTGCGGAACCGACGCCCAGAATACCTTTGCTATAGCGGTTGCGGGGAGAGGCTTCAAGGCGCATATCAGCACCGAGTACGAAGTTCCTCTGCCCGAGTCGGCTTGTGTCTATTGCGGAAACTGCATCGGCGTGTGTCCAACAGGGGCTCTCATGTTTAAGAGTGAGCACGACATGCGGCAGGCGGGCACATGGGATGAGTCGCGCCAAACGAGCACCGATACCATCTGCCCTTATTGCGGAGTAGGATGCGATCTCACGATTCACGCGCAGGAAGGGCAGATCGTCCGCGTAACCTCACCGCTCGACCACAGCGTGACTCATGGAAATCTCTGCATCAAGGGGCGCTTCGGCTGGCAGTTTGTGCAAATACAAACGGCCCCCAAAAGCAACGAAGCGAACAACGGAAAATAAGGGGCGGCCCGACGGTGGTTAGCCCCCTCTGCTTGCTACTTTTTATTTGTGGCGGCGGGAGCGGCGGCTGGCGCAGGCGCCTGAAATAGCTTCTTCGCGTTGTTCCAGGTTCGATAAATTCCCCACCCGCCCGGTATCCCAACGAACAGCCAGGCAAGAATTACCAAAATAATGGGTGTCTTCTTCGATGTTTGTTCCATGTGGATTCCTCCCACAAATCTTCCTTGTTTTTGAATAAAAGCTCTTGAATAAGAGCTATTGAATAAAAGACTCGCTTTAGACGAGCCGTTTTTTACCGTGCGCTGGCGGATGCTAATTGGCCGTCTCGCTGAGGCTTTGCTTCCGCTGTCTTGTACCAATATTTTGAGTCAACCGGGCGAACCAATGAGTTGGCAATCAACCCTATGATGAGCAGTCCGACCATCACGTACAAAACAGTTGAGTAGGAGTCCGCCGGCGCCGCTCCATTGTCCACGCGATACTGCCGGATTCGGTTGACGAGCAGCGGTCCAAGTACACCGGCTAATGACCAGGCTGTCAGGAGTCGCCCGTGAATGGCCCCTACCTGCATCGTCCCAAAAAGATCGCGGAGATAGGCGGGAATGGTGGCAAATCCCCCGCCGTACATGGTGAGGATCACGGCGCATAGACCGACAAAGAGGGGGACACTGTTGAGGCCGTTGGCCCCGGTGCGCGGGACGAAGAAGTAGATGATCGCCCCCAGAATAAAGAAGATGAAATAGGTGTTTTTTCGACCGATGTAGTCGGATACCGAAGACCAGAAGAACCGGCCGCCCATGTTAAAGAGGCTGAGCAAGCCCACAAATCCGCCGGCTGCCGCAGCCGAAATCTGACCTTTGAATAACTCCTGGATCATCGGCGAAGCCTGTTCCAGAATGCCGATTCCCGCGGTTACGTTCATGCAGAGCACCACCCAGAGCATCCAGAACTGCGGCGTGGTAAAGGCCGTATTGACCTCCACGTCGTGTGCGGACATTAAGGGCTTTACCGTGACGGGTGGCGTCCATCCTTCGGGTTTCCAGCCTTCCGCAGGAACACGGACTGTGAAGACTCCGAACATCATTCCCACAAAATAAATAGCTCCCATGATGAGGAAGGTGGTACCCACAGCCAGATCATGATCGGTGCGCAGGGCCGCCATGAGTTCGGTGGCCAGCGGAGATCCGATGAAAGCGCCGCCGCCAAATCCCATGATGGCCATACCGGTCGCCATACCCGGGCGGTCGGGAAACCATTTGATGAGCGTAGACACAGGAGAGATATACCCCAAGCCAAGCCCGATACCGCCAATGACGCCGTAGCCGATGTAGATCAACCAAAGCTGGTGAAGTTGTACGCCCAGCGAGGAAACCAGGAAGCCGGTCGAAAAGCACACGGCCGAAGCGAACATCGCTTTGCGGGGACCCGCTTTCTCCAGCCACTTGCCAAAGACCGCTGCCGAGAGCCCAAGAAATACGATGGCGATGCTGAAGATCCACCCAAGGTCGGTAAATTTCCAATCGGCGGGATTGGGACTGTCGATGGCTGCGGGCAAGGCCTTCAGACCACCGCCCACGGTCGCAATCTGTACCAGATAGTTAAGCGGCTTCTTGAACACGCTGAATGCATAAGCTTGCCCGATCGCCAGATGGATGGAGAGTGCGGCGGGCGGCACAAGCCACCGGTTGAATCCAGGCTTGGCAACAGAATGACTGCGGTCGAGAAAGGAAAACATTCCCATGTTTTTGAAAACCTCAACAGTCCGGAAGATCTTAAGAAAATGGCCGCGGCAAATTTGTCGTGGCGGAATTGAGTACGGTGTTCCGTTTTCGGGCCTGAAGTATAACGTATCGGGTTACGATTTACGCAAGTTTTTCATGCTGCGTCCTCGTCGCTTGCGGTCTTACCCTGATCAGGAGCGGCGCGGCGTTCCTTGGGGCGGCCCTGTTCTTGCGTGTTTAAGAATTTCACTCAATCGCAGCCATTTCTGCACATTCCGTGGCTAAAATACTTCGCTCTACTTAGTTTCGCTGTCGTGCCGTTGGTTTCAAATCATCAAATCCAAGGAGATTTGCGAATGTTGAAAACACCACTCAAAGCGATTTTGTTGGTTCTTTTGACCTTGGCCACTGTGTCGTCGGCAGTGCCCGTGTGCGCCGCATCGATGCCAGCCAATGTCGTTCAGGCAGGAACGCCGGATTTTTCAGTCTCCGTTTCACCAGCGACGGAAAGCCGCAAGAGAGGCACCGGGGCCGTTTATGACATCACTATCACATCGCTGAATGGCTTCAGCGGGACCATTCAGGAAACGATTACGGGAGCGCCTCCAGCCACCACCGGCGATGGAACTGCTTCCTTCAATCTCGCCGCCGGACAGACCCTCTTTCTTAGCCACATATTTCAGACGCATAAAGTGACCACGCCGATCGGTACCTTTACGCTGACCTTCACCTACACTAGCGGAAACATCACTCACACCGTCCAGACGATCTTGAAAACTCTCTAGAGCATTGTCGGCACACCAGGTTGGCAGAACCTGAATCTTCATGCGGCTTTTCCCTCGAAAGAAGCAAGAAAAGCCGCATGGTCTCTATCGATACTCAGCCGCTCCTCGCGGAATATCGGAAGAGCTTGCGTGGCATCCTTAGTCATGCCCTTTCTTGGCGGCCGAAGTCTTGATGCCGAATTCAACGTCATAGGCGGTATTGTGCTGATACATCAACTCCGACAGCCAGGGGGCAGTTCCGCTTTCCGGAATTGATTTGAAGTGGAAGGTTACTGCCTTCGTCTGTTGATAGCTGACGTTATTCTTTTTCATCCGGTCTACGATGTCTTGGATGGAAGCCCGCAGTAACGGCGGCATCGGGTGGGGTCCCGGTGCGGGAAAAAGCTCATACATGTTGGGAATTGAGAATTGGCCGGTCTCACTCCAGATGCAAGGTATGGCGTCGTGGATATTGAAATGGGCCGTGTAATTGGATTGATGGTTGAGAAAGTTCGCGAAGTTGGCGTCGCCAACGGCTGGGGTGCCAAACGTCATGCCAGTTATATTGCTTGGCAGAGCCGAGATGGCGCTTCCATTGATAAGAGAGCCTATATAAGGAGCTAAGAGGGTGGCGGTAGCTGCGCCCAGGCTGTGTCCGGTCACTAAAATCTGATTGCCTGCTTGAGCTAACTCGGTAACCACATCACCGAGTCGGACTCCTGTGCTGTTTTTAAGCGCCAAGGTGGTGTGCAAAAGATCAAAATTGCCGCGGGCAACGTTGACGTTCCCCTGGATATAAGGAAAGGAAGTTTGGTGGGCGACCACCGCTTCAAGAATCGTCTCCCATACATCCTTGGTGCCTTGCGACACAAACGCATAAACGGGTTGGTTCGAATATTGGAAGACAACGGAATAACCGGCACCAGGGCCGCTCGGAGTCCATAGGGGTTGCCACCCTGAGGGAAGATTGCCGCCACTATCCACCCAGTAACACAAACCATAAGCGATGTGGGCATCGAAACTTATACTCATACGTAAAATCCTTCCTAGTATCGAATAAAGTTCTCTCGGAGCCCAAAAGCATATATCGGGAATTCTCAAGCGGCAAAGGGTTTTGCCGTTACTGAAGGCGATAGTGGCTCCGAGTCTTACTCTCTGCGCCAATCGGTCTGTCACGCGTGCGCAGGATGGAAACACATTGGAGCAGGGACGATCAATTTCTCGTCAAAACATACACTCATCAACTACATTGCCATAGAAATTTCGCGGTGTGTTGAGTGCAGGAACAACGAAATACGTAAGCACAACCTCCGCCCCCGAAATTCATCGCAGTCTTGTAGTCCGGTCCCTCTTCCAATTGGGCAAGGAACTGCATGCGCTTGCCACAGATGTCGCAGGTCGGCGTTTCATCCGCCTGTATCCACGAGGGCTCGCCGTCAAACTGTCCGAGTATCTGAAGCGGTGAGCAATTATTTCGTTGGGCCCATTGTTTTCGCGCATCGCCATAGCTTTCCGAATCAACCTCTTCGAGATGCGCGCCGTGCGCGGTTTCGCGAACTGCAAGACCATCTTGTGGTATTTCGGCGAGGCTAGGAGCACGATCGGGCATCACAACCATGGCGCGATTTCCGCCCGAATTTGCGTTCCAGTCGTCGCACGATCCGGGGTCGTTCTGGCACATGAACAACAGGACCAATCGCTTGGCATCGTGATCTTCCAAAGCAATTTGCCCCAGGAACTGCATGTGCCCGCCGCAACCTGAGCAGCGCGGCCACTGAAAGTTCGAGTCCCCAGGAATCAATGGAAGTCCACCAAAGCGAGTAACGGGAGCCATCGATGGAGGGGCATCGGCGTTTAACAACAGTCGAATCATTCACTCTCCTCATGTCGACATCGTAACGTCGCTGTCATTGTCGAAATCTAGAAATTTCTAGATTTCAGGTTGCAATCGCCTTCTCTGTTTCCGTCTTCCTTCAGGCCTTCCTATTGAGGACTGGACCACCGCCGGAGACACAGGCCGTTGCGGCTCGCAAGATTGCTAAGTCATAATTCCCCGCTGAGCATGATCATCGACGATCTCATTCACGTGGTGCCTCCTCCACAAAGTCCGAAGGAGGGTGGAACAAATCTCGACTGGGCGCGCATCACAAATCTATTTGGCAAGCCGCTTCCCACAGACTATATGATCTTTATTGAACGCTATGGATCGGGACAGATTGGCGGCTGGCTCTCCGTCTTGAATCCCTTCAGTAAGAACCCCAATATTTCCCTCACTGAGCAGTTCTTTCACCTGTTGGCTTCCGTCAGTCAACTGAAAGAAGAGTTTCCGGAGTCCTGCCCGTTCCCTTTGTTGTTTGAGCCTGGCGGTTTGTTACCGTGGGGAATTTCAATTGACGGCGATATCTTCTGCTGGCAGACCGCAGGGGTTAGCGGTCGTTGGTCGGTTGTGGTTCTCGGTCGCCACTCCGACCCGGAAGTCTTCCAATATCCCTTCAGTCAGTTTTTGGCCAAGTGCATCACCGGAGAAATATCCTGCTTAGCGGTAGCTTCCTATTTGCGGGCCAACAGAGTGGAATTTACGTGCCATGAGTTGTGAGTGATGAATGATGAGTTGTGAGTGATGAAAGGACGAGCTCTCGATCATGCCTGAATGCCAAAATGAAATAGAGCCAAAGCAAGGGCGTTCCCATCTGCCCTCGCTTTGGCTTTGTTTATAGAGCGTTCAGTTACTTCTTGGGGAAATTTGGATCCGCTTTTACTTCTAAGATCTGGAGCGTGTGCCGGCGTGTATGCCCGGACAAGAGCAGAATCCACTGATAAGCATCCAAGGTGCCGATTGCCGGTACAGGATGGTCGGCGAAGTGGTTGCGCAGGTCGTCCTGCGTGCTCTTCACGAACTCAATCGTGTGGCTGCGGCCGTCCAGGAACTTCTTCACCGACTCTTCCGCGCTCATGGGCGTCTTTGTCGGGTCGATTGGTTCGGGAGCTGTTGCCTTGAAGCTGCGATCCTGCATGATCTTCAAGATGGCTTCGTCCTTCCCCTTCACGGACTCGCGCTTCTCGGGAGCCGCTGGAGACTTGAGGATCCGGTCGGTGATCACGCCGAAAATGAAGCCCTCGCTCAGCGCAATATGGTCGGCACACTCAGCAATGGACCAGCGGTTGGGCGCGGCCTTGAAGTTCCACTGCGCGGGAGAAAGTCCCTTGGTCGCGTCCAGAAATGCTTTGCGCGATCCCTCAAGTTCGGCAATCGCCTTTTCGCGGTCGGCGTTCCCCAACGTATCGGCAAAAACCACCACGGTTGCTACGGTCGCTAGCACGAACAGTGCAATGGATCTCATCAAGCGCGTCCCCTGCCTCCTGGAAGTCTCCTCATTGGAATGGTGCATCTGAATCTCCTTTTAAATAAGTGTCTCTTGAATGATTCTTCTCTGGGTAAGAAATAGCTTTCTCATAGCCGCACTCTGGGGTGCGTTTCATCTGACGCTCTCTATTGTAGTCTCAGTGATGCCTCCGCTCCACCTTCACGGTGAGGAGGCTGTCGACTTTCAACAAGCTGAAAGGAATTAACAATTCTAAGAAACTTTGGAACGCGATATCAGGCAAGAGAGAAGCGCCGCAAGGCGATTCCTGCGGCGCTTCTGGTTCTTCTCTTAAGTAAGGGATTTTATGGGAACTACTTCTAGCGGTTCGCTGGCTGGCTTGGGGCCGAACTGGGGACCTGAACGGATGTTCCTGCCACCTGGCGCTCCCCGGGACTGACACGGTAATCGATGTATTCAATCTCAAGCGTGGCGTGTCCTCCGATGCGAATTTTCGACTCCGATACATTTTTGGCCGGAAGCCAAAAATCCCCGACTTTCGTGTACTGGTGCTTAATCTCGGTCTTCTTGAGCCAGAAAGAAGGGTTTCTTGCCGGTTCGGCTTCAATACGGGCTACGGCGAAATCGTCGCCATCCACCCAGATCTTGCCCCGATAGAGAAATTTGTCTTCCCGGAGCGGCGTTACGTTCAATACATAGCGCAGCCTGCCGCCTTCCTGTTCGGTATGGTCGAGGGCAAACTGGTAGTTGGCCAGGGAAAGTGCTGTGTGTTCGCGCGCCTTTTCGTCGGAAGCCTCACTCTCGCTCTCTAGAAGTTTTTTCAGCACCCTGCTGACCAACAGGCCCGAGCCCTTCTGGGAGATGACTGTAAACTCCTTGGTCGCGGGCGCCGTAAACTTTACGGCAACCTCCATCTCGGCGGTCTTGCTGGTGGGAAAGCCATGGTACTCCACCCGATAGATGCGGCGGCTTTCATAGCTTTTCAGTTCCTGGGCGCGTGTCGCATTGTGTGCGAGCATCTGGTCCACGACTTGACTTGCTGTCAATGGAGATTTGCCGGCCGTGGTGGAATCCGAGGCGGTTCCGGAAACGGCATGCAGCATTGTGGCGGCTACTAGCAAAACTGCGATTGCGGCGAACCTTAGATAGGTTAAATATGTTTTTCCCATCCCTCGTCTCCCGTCGTGTGGCTTTGGAATCTTGCGACTGCCGCGCTCGTGATCCGCGGCTCTTTCCAGCGCTTATAAACCGCCAGGATTGATGCTGCGGTCCTGGCCGCTTGCCGCGCCGTTTTGTTGGTGCCTCCCGGCGGAGGAACCGACACGAAGGCCGGAGCGATGGCCGCACCATTTGGGTCCTCATGCTTCAGGCGCAACATCTCCCCGTACAGTTCCAAAAAGCGAGCGGCCATCGATGGCCACGAGTACTGGGCAACGGTCTCCAGCGCCCGATTGGTTTTAAGCGCACGGAGCGCCGCATCGCCCAACAACTCTTTCACCGCGCCGGCAAAAGCCGAAGCGGTTGGCTCAACCACCCACGCGTTTTCCGGGTTGGCATAGGAAACCACGCCGCCGGAGTTTGGGGCTACCAGGGGAAGCCCTGAGGCCATTGCTTCAAGGGGAGCGATGCCGAAAGGTTCTCTGGGATTGGGATGGATGAATGCGTCGCAATTGGCATACAGGGACGCCAGTTCCTCCTTCGAGCCGACAAACCCTAGAAAATGGACGCGGCCCGGCACCCGCGAATCGGCCAGTTCTCGTAGCCGTGGCTCTTCCATGCCCTGCCCTGCGATCAACAGGTGGCACTCGGGAGGCAGGCACTCCATCATCTCGATCAGCAGATTAAGGTTCTTTTCCGGTACCAGGCGGCCTGCATAAAGAAGAAGCCGAAGCTGGTCTGGGTCTTGGCTGGCCGGTGATGCAAGGGCCGTCAATTTGTTGTGTGCCTCGGGCGAGCGGCGATCAGCCGAGAACCGCGCGGTATCGACACCCATATGCCTCACCCAGACCCCCCTGTGCACCGGGTGGCCCTTGGAAGCCGGAGCTAATTCGGCGGCCGTGTGGTCGGAGACTGTAATGTGGTGGTCGAACATTGGGAAATACAGCCAGCGCATATAGATTCTGGAGAAATGCTTGGCTAGGAATCCGCCGCCTAGATAGGCCGAAAGATTGTCATCCATGCGCTCGCAGCTGAGGCCGACCACGATTGGCCGAAAGCCTGTCAGTTCCAACAGGCGCTCCCGAAGGAGCCCGCCCAGATAGTTCAAGTTGTATTTGTCGCAAATCTCAACCAGGTCGGGACGCTCATGATCCAGGATCTGCTGAATCTTGCTTCCGGCAAAGATGAATTGTGTCGGATAAATAATCCGGTATGCCGAATTGAGAGGTGCCTTTGGGGATGCCAGATGGTAGATGCGTCCGTAGGGCCCGGCTTCTTCAACGCTGTCTTTCTCAGCGGGCACTACCAGGCGGATGGCGTGGCGCTTGGCATTGGCTGCCGCGATAAGCTGGCGGTAAAAAGTGGCGATTCCCCCGGAAGTCTCATGCCATGCGCAAGTCAAATGGAGGGTCTTCATGCCGTTTTCCCGCTTCCATCGGTCCGAACAGGCATAGCGTTCAAAGAGACATCGGCCATGAATTTGCCAGAACGCGGGCGTACCCGCTGCCCAACCCACCTTGGAATGAGGAGGAAAAAGTCGCGTAGAATGACCGGCCACTTTGCCAGATCCTGGCGAAACGGCTTCCCTTCCGCTCCTACCAGCAGGATGCCCCGCCGCATTGCGTACATATTGAACATGGCAGAGAGGATGGACATGGCGATCGACGCCGCAATGCCCCGCCGTAGCACGTAAGTCCCTATCGCCAGGTGAAAGAGAAATTCCAGAATCTGGAAAGCAGCGGGCAGCAGACAGGTTCCCACCAGTACCGCCAGCCATGCCGGCGTAGCCTTGCGGATTCCCTGAAGAAAGGTGCCGTAAACCCCTGCGCCAAACGCGTTGAATGCGGCCTCAACCAGCGTCCCCGCCAACGCCAGCTTCAGTCCATGCCGCACGCTTGCAACGAAGAAAATCGGGCAGCGATAGGCGGCGCTGAAGATCGCCGATTTCCAGTTCCATTGCAGAAGGAGTAACTGCGGCCGCCGTACGATCTCTAGCAATACGTCAAAAACTCTCGGACCTTCGCCAGCCTTCATTCAGTTGGCTCCTCCCTCAAGCAGAGAGATTTTTGAATTTCGCGATGCAAGTGAGCGAGATCAGAATGCCTGCCGTGTGTTAATTGAAGATGACAAAATTGTTACGTTTCCGCGAATAAAAGCAGAAAGTTACAGAGATAAATAGGGATAGGACACAAACATGGAGCTTAGGAAATGTTTGAAGTGCCATTCATCAAAAAATATTCAAACTGAAATATCCTTTACACAAATTGTGGTTATGTTGACCCTGCCGAACCCAAGAACGCTATGTCAGGCCGTTGTAGATTTTCCAGCCCAGGGAGCAACGCATGGACTGCAGGGTGTTGTATCAGAGGACGGAGCTAGACGCCGCATCGCGATATCGAACGGGGATTTCTCTCCACAGCCACACCAATCAGTCGCGCGAAAGTCTGGACTTCATCGTCAATTTGGGGCGCAAAATCCCATGGATCGCCAGCGCCCTCGATCACAAGGTTAAGACATGCAAGCGGAACACCGGCGTTTCCGTGGATCTGGAACGCTCTTATTGGACGCCGCCCCTTACTCCCCGTATGGCGCTCGATCTTGAGCGGCGTCAGATTACGGAAGAGCTTGGACTGAATCCTCTGGTGTCGATCTCCGACCACGACAACATCGAAGCGCCAGCCATGTTGGCAGTGGTCGAAGAAACCAAGGATGTGCCGATATCCGTAGAGTGGAGTGCGCCCTTCCAGGACATGCTGTTTCATTTTGGCATCCACAATTTGCCGCCCGCCAAGGCGGGGGCCATTATGTCGGAGTTGGCGGCCTACACGGAAAATCCCCAAGACACGAGGATGGGCGAGCTTCTCGACTTTCTCCATTCCATGCCCGAGGTCTTGATCATTCTGAATCATCCTCTTTGGGACCTTTATGACAAGGGCATGCCGATGCAGTTGGCGGCCTTGAACGACCTTTTGAAGCAGCACAGCAATCTGATTCATGCGCTGGAACTCAACGGCTTGCGGGATTGGGAAGAGAATCGGAACGTTCGGCGCCTGGCCGAGGGCTGGAACATGCTGGTGATCTCCGGTGGCGACCGCCATGGATGCGAGCCCAACGCCACCCTCAGCCTTACCAACGCCTCATCGTTTGCCGAGTTCGTGCATGAAGTGCGTAGGGACCGCCGAAGCCATGTTTTGTTAATGCGGCAATACGGAGAGCCGATGGCGCTGCGGGTTCTGCAGACAGTGCTGGATGTGATCCGGGATTATCCATCCCATGCCCCCGGCAGCCGCCGTTGGGACGGCCGCGTCTTTCATCCGCAGCCGGATGGAACCTATCTTCCGGTGAGCGCGATGTGGCACACTGGACCGCCGAAATTTATCGAGATAATTCTCGCGATTGTGCGTTTGCTGGAGCGGCGGCCTATTCGGAGCGCCTTGCGGAATGCGTTACGGAACGAAAGGAAAGAGCGCGAGGTTTTTCTGGCGCTCGGGTCCGAATCGAGTGTTTTGGAATAAACATCCTCGAATGAAGGCCCTCGAATGAACGCGGTGGAGTGATCTCATGATTCGTACGGCTTTTTTCCCCGATTCGTATCTTGAAGTAAACGGCGTTGCCCATACCAGCCGTCACCTTGCGGAGTATGCAAAGCGGCAAGGGCATCCGTTTCTTTGTGTTCACGCCGGGCAGGAGTCGGCCACTGAGACGGTGCAGTCCTGGCGGCGCATTCAGCTGAAACGCAGCCCAGTTTCCTTCGGACTCGACCGCGACCTGATCTTCGACATTCTTTATCTGCGCCATCTGGATCGAATTGAGAAAGAATGCCGGCAGTTTGCACCAGAGGTGGTTCACATCACCGGGCCAAACGATAACGGCATGCTCGGGGCGTTGATCGCCCACCGCTTGCGTATTCCCCTCGTGGTTTCATGGCATACCAATCTGCATGAGTATTCCGGACGCAGAACTGCCAGCCTATTGAGATCGCTTCCGGCCGCTTGGGTGAAAAAACTCGCGCATCAGGCGGAACTGCACACCTTGAACGCCTGCCTTCGTTACTACCAGCTTGGAAGGGTCTTATTGGCTCCCAATGCCGAACTGTGCGCGCTTCTCGAAAGGCGTTGCAAGCGTCCGTGCTTCTTGATGTCCCGGGGGGTCGATACGTCCCTCTTTTCCCCGGGTCACCGCAAGCGCGAAGACGATACGGTTAACATCGGTTATGTAGGCCGCCTGACCGCTGAAAAAAATGTGCGTTTACTGGCCGAGATAGAAAAAGCCCTGCTGGAGCAAGGGTTGACCGGATTCAAGTTCACGGTGATAGGCCAGGGCAGCGAGGGTGAGTGGCTGCGCCAGAACATGAAGCATGTTGAATTGCCCGGCGTCCTTCGTGGTGAGGCCCTCTCGCGCGCTTACGCCAATATGGATATCTTCGTCTTCCCGTCGCCGACGGACACGTTCGGCAACGTTGTCCTGGAGGCGCAATCGGCAGGCGTTCCCGCCGTAGTGTCCGACAGTGGTGGACCGAAGTTCATTGTGCATGACAACGCAACCGGGTTTGTGGCCCGCACCCGGGAGGATTTCGTTAAAGCGGTTGCCCGCCTGATTACCGACCCGCAAGCCCGGCGGCAAATGGGAGATGCCGCACGAAGCTACGCTCTTGCCCATTCCTGGGATTCGGTTTTTGAAAAGGTCTATAACGGCTATCAGTTCGCCCTCGGTCGTAAGCGCGTGGCAAAATCCGGAGCTGTTGTCCGCACAGTCAGCTAACCCGTCTTAGATTGACCTGTATCCCAGGACGGCATCCCGTATGCCACAACATGGCCGTTTGTAGGATGGGATAGCGCAAGGGATATAGTGGCCATAGTCTTTATATAGTTTTTAGACCTGAGGGGCGGTACGCTCCTCAGGGAAATCTATTTGCACTGGCTGTTTCTCCCTTGAAAACCGGCTCCGCAGAGATTTACAGCTCCAGTTGCCCTCCAAGCCAATGCCTTCCCATCTTTCCTGAGTAACCGTTCATAAAAATCATCCTTCGTCCCAATCGAGGGGCGGAACATCTCTTTGAACTATGCGAAATGAAATTTCTAGGTTGCGGTCGCCGACCTCATATAAGATTTTGCCGCTTCATTTGTAGCGTCCGGTTTGACATTTACCTTTCAATATCTCGCCAAAAAAGAAGGAGTAAGAACAATGGCCTCACCGGCAACCACACCAGGCGACGTAGCCTCCGCTCGCAAACAAGTTGAAACCAGTAACTTTTTCGCTCTCTGCTATCTCATGCTGAGCAACTTGGCTTATACAACGGGCAACAGCGGCCAGGAAGCGGTTCAGCAAATTACCCGTCTTCTCCCAACTATGCCTGTGCCTCAGGGGACGGTGCAGGGCCGATGGAATCTGGCCTGGGGGCCGCAGGTTTCGCACGATAATAGCAACCTGATGTACGCGGCGGAGTTCCTGGACTCCGTGAGCGGTATGGTTGTGTTTTCATCGGTCGTGATTCGCGGCACGGATACCCAGGCCAAGCCGTCCGGGGTGTTGAAGCAGATCATTGAGGACTTGGATGCGACGGTTCAGGTCGAATTTCCAACCCAGAACCAGGCGGGTTCTAAAATCGCGCGCGGCAGCCACGTTGGATTGGACGTGCTGAACAAGTTCACCGATTCGAGCAACCGGACCATCGAGCAATACCTCAAGAGTTTTGTAGAGCGCAATCCGGGTGCGCCCATCGTTGTTACAGGGCACAGCCTGGGAGGCTGCCTGACGACCGTGTTGGCGCTTGATCTTTCCGCGAAACTTCCCGCTGAGACGAAGATTGTGCCCAACACCTTTGCCGCTCCTACTGCGGGCAACCATGGATTCATCCAACTCTACGAGCAGAGGTTACCGTTTTCTCCCCGCTGGTTCAACACGTTCGATCTGGTGCCCATGGCGTTCGCCGGCTTGAGCGATATCAAGCGCCTCTGGAAAGATTGCAACCGCCCGGCTCCTGGCCCTTTCAAGAT
Organism: Candidatus Angelobacter sp.; assembly: GCA_035295685.1. Classification (GTDB taxonomy): domain Bacteria; phylum Acidobacteriota; class Terriglobia; order Terriglobales; family Acidobacteriaceae; genus Angelobacter. The sequence continues at coordinate 43,558 of DATGIO010000157.1, read as the reverse complement.
CATTATCGATGGCTTTGGGCTCCTGCTTGGCGCGCTCCACGTCAGCTATAACCAGGAGTCTATAGGACATAGCAACGCGCTAGCGGGCGTTTGCCAGCCGCCCTCTCTGCAGCACAAGCCGTCCCCATTAGAAGAAGCCGCAATCGCGGAAATCCAGGCGTTGCTCGAGAAGGCCCTCCACAAGTTACATGACGATGTGAAGAAACTTCCGGTTTTGGGCGGCATCTTGGCCGAACTTCCCTTTTTCAAAGTCGACAAAGCAGCGTTCGACGATCTCGCCGGGTGGGTCCAGGAACTTCTTTTCCAGCACTCGGTACTCACCGGGTATTGGAACGCGGTGGCCTCCACACCCGGGGTGGCGCAAATTCGCAATCCCTTCATCCAGGCCGCGACCGCCTAACGCAACTCGAATTTGGCGCTATTCGACTAGCAAAATTCAAAGCCCTACAGGACGCCCCGTCTCGAACGGGGCGTCGTCTTGGGCTTAACGTGTCCTTCAACTCTCTTTCGCGACTCGCCTTTCTTGCCCTGCTACCCGCCTGATACGATAGAGAGTTTGCATACAACGAAGGGACTTAGCTGCGCGAATGTCGACAAAAACCTACAAGAATCTGATTGGCGGAGAGTGGGTAAACTCCAAAAGCGGACACACGTTTGAAAACCTGAATCCCGCGGATATCCGCGATGTCGTGGGCGTGTTTCAGCGTTCTAATAAGAGTGACGTAGATGACGCGGTAGCGGCCGCCAAACAGGCATTCGAGCAGTGGCGCTTGGTCCCCGCCCCCAAACGTGCGGAGATTATCTTCCGCACCGGCGAAATTTTGGAGAAGCGCAAGGAAGAATATGCCCGTGATATGACCAGGGAGATGGGCAAGGTCTTGAAAGAGACGCGCGGCGACGTTCAGGAGGCAATCGACACCGCCTACTATATGGCAGGTGAAGGACGCCGTTTGTTTGGCGCAACCGTGCCTTCGGAGCTGCCTAACAAGTTCGCGATGGCCGTCCGTATGCCCATCGGCGTCTGCGGGATGATCGCGCCCTGGAATTTCCCGATGGCCATTCCTTCCTGGAAGCTCTTTCCCGCCCTGGTGTGCGGCAACACTTGCGTGATTAAACCTGCGGAAGATACGCCGCTTTCCACGATCAATCTCGTGAACACCTTGGTAGAAGCCGGCTTGCCCAAGGGTGTGGTCAATATCGTGACCGGGTTTGGTCCCGAAGCAGGCGCGCCCATCGTGGAGCATGAAGATGTTCGGGCTATATCGTTTACAGGATCGAGCGAAGTCGGCCGCATTGTAGGGCAGACCGCCGCACGCATGTTTAAGCCTTGCTCGCTCGAAATGGGCGGAAAGAACGCCATCATCATTCTCGACGATGCCAACCTCGATCTTGCGCTGGATGGCGTGCTCTGGGGCGCTTTCGGAACCACCGGGCAGCGTTGCACCGCCACCAGCAGGGTGATTGTGCAGAAAGGCATTTACAAGGAGTTCGTAAGCCAACTTGTAACGCGGGCAAAACGTCTTAAAGTTGGAAGCGGCCTTGATGAGTCCATGGAGATGGGTCCGCAGATCAACCAGCAGCAGGTCGAGACTACCCAGAAATATGCGGAGATTGGCGGCAAGGAAGGCGCGAAGCTTGAATTGGGCGGCAAGCGCCTGACCGATTCCGACCACGCGCATGGCTGGTTCTTCGAGCCAACCATCTACAGCGATGTAAACTCGAAGATGCGGATCGCGCAGGAAGAAATTTTCGGGCCGGTCGTGAGTGTGGTTCCCTGCGATACGTTTGAAGAGGCCATCGATGTTGCCAACGGAGTGATGTACGGCCTCTCTTCTGCGATTTATACCCGTGATGTAAACCGCGCTTTTCGCGCCATGCGCGACATCTATGCAGGGATCACTTATATCAACGCTCCCACGATCGGCGCGGAAGTACACTTGCCCTTCGGTGGAACCAAGGCAACCGGCAACGGACATCGTGAGGGCGGCCTGGGAGCTATTGATTTTTATACGCAGTGGAAATCAATCTATATCGACTATTCCGACCGCCTGCAGCGGGCGCAAATCGATGTCTAGGTTGGACGCCCGCGTAGTAGGTCTAAGGCGCGTGTAAAGCCTTCGCGGTGCTCTTGGTTATGTTGTCAGGCTGCAAAAACTTCATTCCCATTGATTTTTTGAGTCTTTTCAAAAGCACTCAAAAATCAATGGGAAATGGATGAGAAATCAATCGTTGCTGGCATGGGGGCGCGACGGAATATCCAATGCTGCGGGCTCTTTCGGGTGGAAAACCTAGATTCGCCGCCAGTAGGTTCTGAGCGGAATAACCGCTCTTTAACGGTTTGGCGCTTCCCTTATAATGGGTCCAGCGCTTCAGCCGAAAGTGGTTCTGTTGAGCCTATTTTTGTGGTCACGCCAGGCAAAGAACAACGCAAAAGCTCGCTTCCTTTAAGCCAACGCAGGACTGTATTGGCGCTGCTCGCACTGGGCATCTTCGTCCTGTTCGGTGTCGTCTTTTCGCAAACCGCCTTCAACCTCAAGCTTCGGCCCGATTCAGTGCAGCAGACCCTGGTGCTGGTGGCGCTTTCAGCCCTGATTTTCCTGCTGCTTGTTGCCCTGACGTTCGTTCTGCTGCGGAATTTACTGAAACTTTACGCGGAACGCAGAATCGGCGTTCTGGGATCGCGCTTCCGGTCGCGCATGGTCATAGGCGCTCTGCTGCTTTCCTTTGCGCCCGCTCTGGTCATGTTCATGTTTGCCTATGGGCTCATGAATCGCTCCATCGATAAATGGTTTTCGCAGCCCATGGAGCAGCTTCGCGAGGACTCGGGGCACATCGGCACCCTGCTCTCCGCTTACGCCGGCAACAACGCGCGGCAGCAAGCGGTCGAAATTGCCGCATCCGGCGACGTGCAACATTCCTATGAGACTGGAAACTACTCTGGAGTATTGCGCGAGTTTCGTGAGCACCAGCCGACTCTGGAAGGCGGCTTCGCCATCGCCACGCTCGATGGAGACGCGGTGGCGAGTTGGAACGCACCGCACCCCTGGGGCGCGCTGCATCGAGAGATTCCTTCGCTCGATGAACTGGAGCGCCAACCCATGGAGTGGTCGAACGGCGGTTCGGAGTACCTGCTGAGTGCCGCGCCTATAGGGCACACAGGAAAGATCGTAATAGGCCTTCCCTTGCCGAACGATTTCTTGACCACCTTGGCGCAAATCAGCAAGAACCAGAAGACCTACCTTGACCTGAGCCGCCAGAACAAGCGGATTCGCGGCATGTACATGATGGTCTTTACGCTCCTGACCGTCCTGGTGCTCTTCGTCGCCACTTGGGTATCTCTTTTCGTTGCGAAGCTGGTGACCAAGCCTGTGGAAGCTCTGGCCGAAGCCACGCGTGAAATCGCGCAAGGCCACCTGGGTCATCGAGTCGAAATCTCGGCAGCCGATGAACTTGGCGAACTCGTCGCTTCGTTCAACCGCATGGCCGCCGATCTGGAGCAAAGCCGCAGGAAAATCGACCAGTCAGCGCGGGCGCTCACCGAGACGAATAACGAGCTTGACCAGCGCCGCCGCCATATCGAAACGATTCTGGAAAGCATTCCGACCGGCGTACTGTCGCTGGATGCGGACCTCCGGATTACACATAGCAACGTGGCCTTGCAGCGAATGTTTTGGCCCGATGGCCCTGCCGTCTTGCTGGGCGCAAGCCTCACCGATCTGTTTTCGGTGGAGGTGGCGGCAGACCTGGAGCATCTGCTGCGCAAAGTCGACCGGCGGCAGATCGCCGCGGCTGAGCTCGAGATACCCGCGCTCCAGAATAAGCTGAATGTCGCGGTTACGGTTTCGACCGTGCAGCATGGAAAGCATCGGCTTGGCTATGTTGTGGTCTTCGAGGATTTCAGCGACCTGTTGAAGGCGCAGAAAGAGGTAGCCTGGCGGGAAGTGGCGCGCCGCGTCGCTCATGAAATCAAGAATCCGCTCACGCCGATAGCTCTCTCCGCGCAAAGAGTCTTGAGGCATCTCGACAAAGGCGTCGCTCCCGACGCAGCATCTTTGAATGTGATTCGAAGCTGCGCCGCTACCATCACAGGCGCCGTGGAGACCGTTCGCACCCTGGTCGATGAATTCTCTTCGTTGGCGAGGTTTCCTACCGCCCAGCTTCGTCCCGCGGACGTGAACACGATTATTGAGAGCACGCTGGGAATGTTCAACGGACGGCTCGATGGCATCCACCTCGAAAAGCATCTGGATGCGGGCTTGCCCTTGGCGATGGCCGATCCCGAGGCAATGAAGCGTGCCTTGGCTAATTTGATTGATAACGCCGCCGAGGCCATGCAGAGTTCTCTGTATCGTGAAATCTACATCGCCACTTCTTTGGTGGAAAGCAAGGATGCGGTTGAGATCACCATCGCGGATTCCGGGCACGGTGTAACCACCGAGATGAAAGAGAAGCTTTTTCTGCCCTATTTCTCCACCAAGAAGCGCGGCACGGGCCTTGGATTGGCCATTGTGCGCCGCATTGTTGAGGACCATCGCGGATCGATTCGAGTGGAGGACAATCAGCCGCTGGGAGCACGCTTTATCGTAGAACTCCCTTTGGCAATTGAGGCCGTGACCCTGGAGCGCGGGAATGCCTAGCATTCTAGTGGTCGACGACGAGCGCGACATTCGCGAGTCTCTGCGGGGCATTCTCGAAGAAGAGGGTTATAAAGTCCTTCTGGCGGAAACCGGGGAGTTGGGCCTGGAGCAGCTCAAAAAACGTAGCTGCGAAGTTGTCTTGCTTGATATCTGGCTGCCAAACATGGATGGTCTCGAGGTTCTGGAGCGGATCAAGCAACTGGAAGATGGGCCGGAAGTCATTATGATCTCCGGCCACGGCACCATTGAAACGGCGGTGCGGGCCACCAAACTCGGCGCGTTCGATTTCCTGGAAAAACCTCTTTCGCTCGATAAGACCCTGATTCTCATCAAGAACGCTCTCGATGCGCACCGTCTCCGCCAGGAGAATGCCGAGTTCCGAAAGCAGATTCAATCGAAGAGCGTGATCGTCGGCGAGAGCATTCCCACGAAGGCGCTGCGCCAGCAAATTGCTTTGATGGCCCCAACGAATGGACGCGTCCTGATTTATGGCGAGTCCGGCACGGGCAAGGAACTGGTGGCCCTCGCCATCCACGCGCAGAGCCTCCGCAAGGAAAACCAGTTTGTCGAGATTAACTGTGCCGCTATCCCAGAGGCATGGATCGAGAGCGAGCTGTTCGGTCATCGCAAAGATGCTCTTCCCGGAGCAACTGGAGACAAGGAAGGCAAGTTTGAAAAAGCCGATGGAGGAACGCTGTTCCTCGATGAAATCGGCGACATGAGCTTAAAAACTCAGTCTAAGGTCTTGCATGCACTCGACGAGCAGCGTTTCACGAGGGTTGGGGATGAGGAGCCCATTCGGGTAGATGTGCGTGTGATGGCCGCCACCAACAAAGACCTGGAAGAGGAGATTTCGCGCGGAAATTTCCGCGAAGACCTTTTCTACCGGCTCAACGTTGTTCCTTTTTACGTGCCGCCGCTGCGCGAGCGAAAAGAAGATATCCCTCTGCTCTCCCGGCACTTTCTTAAGGAGTTTTCCGCGGCCTACAGCCGCCGTTCGAAAGAGATTACCGACGACTCAATCGAGGTGCTCACTCGTTATCCCTGGCCGGGAAACGTCCGTGAATTGCGTAATGTAATTGAGAGGCTCGTGATCATGAATCCGGCGGTTCATAAGATCGAGCGCAAACACCTTCCGCCGTTGGTTCACCGCGATAGCACCGGTCGTATGCCGGCGGGCTTTTCGACCTTGCACCAGGCGCGCGCAGCCTACGAGCGCGACTACATTCTGAAGAAGTTGGATGAGAGCCACGGCAATGTAACTCGCGCCGCCGAGGTGCTGGGCCTGGAACGCAGCCACCTCTACCGCAAGATGAAGGCCTTGGGAATTGCCGTGAAGGAGTAGGAGAGCATGGCAGCCCGGGCGTCTCAGTCGCGATGAGCAGCTACAACCAAATCGCCGGCCGAAGCGTTGAGCGATTAGCGGCGCTCAGCGACGGCATCTTTGCCGTGGCGATGACGCTTCTAGTCCTCGATTTGCACGTACCCGTCGGCCATACGATTCATACAGAGCAGGATCTGTGGAAGGCGCTGGTTGGGCTGTCGCCGCGCATCCTGATTTATCTGATGAGCTTCCTTACCCTCGGCATCTTTTGGGTGGGGCAGCAGGCTCAGCTCAATTATTTTAAGAGTACAGACCGGAATCTCACCTGGCTGCACATTGCTTTTCTGTTCACGATTTCTTTAATGCCGTTCTCCACGTCGCTCCTCGCGGAATTCGTGGAATATCGCGTCGCACTGCTCGCTTACTGGCTCAACATTTTGCTGCTGGGGATTGTGCTCTACGGAAGTTGGCGGTACGCCGCCCGCAAGGCGTTGTTCAATGACGAAGTTTCCGAAGAGGTAGATGCCGCCGTACGCAAACGAATCGTAGTCGCCCAGTCGCTTTATGCCCTGGGAGCCGCATTATGTGCCATCGGCACCTACTTCAGCATTGCCTTCATTGTTCTGATCCAGCTCAACTATGCCATCGGCATCGGGTTTCGCCGTAGCTTGCGGCATTGACGCGTGACGGGCCTTGCAAGAACACTCGGTAAAGACGAGATTCTCAGATACGTCCGCTGCTGAACCCGGCCTGCTCCATCTGTTCGCGCGAAGCATCTGCGGTAGAGGCAATGCCCTGCACCTTCAGCTTGAAATCGTCTGGGTTGCTGGCGTTTTCGAGCGCGGTTTCGTAGGTAATCAATCCCTGCTGGTAAAGGTCGTACAGCGACTGATCGAAGGTCTGCATTCCATATTGCGATGTGCCCGTGGCGATGGCCTCATGGATCAACCGGGTCTTTTCCGGGGAGATGATGCATTCACGGACGAACGCGGTCGAGATCAGAATTTCCACTGCTGGAACGCGGCCTGCGCCATCGGCCCGCTTGACCAGGCGCTGGCTGACCACCGCCCGCAGGGTGGCGGAAAGCTGCATGCGAATCTGTTTCTGTTCCGGTGGCGGGAAGACCGCGATAATACGGTTAATGGTTTCCACGGCATCCAGTGTGTGGAGCGTGGAGAAAACCAGGTGTCCGGTTTCAGCGGCGTGCAGCGCGGTAGAGATGGTTTCCAGATCGCGCATTTCGCCGACCAGGATCACGTCCGGGTCTTGGCGAAGGCTGGCGCGCAGCGCGGAAGCAAACGAAGGAGTGTCCACCTCAACCTCGCGCTGGTTCACAAAGCCTTTTTTATCGCGGTGCAGAAATTCGATTGGATCTTCAATGGTAATCACGTGCTCAGGCCGGCTGGAGTTAATACGGTCCAGCATGGCGGCCAGGGTGGTCGACTTGCCGGAACCGGTCACGCCGGTCACCAGAACCATGCCACGAGCCTCTTCGCAGATGTGCTCAATCACCTTGGGCAGGTATAGCTCTTCGAGCGCGCGAATCTTGGTGGGAATCACGCGTAAAACCAGGCCGACGTTGCCACGCTGCTGAAACACGTTGACGCGAAAACGGCCGAGGCCGGCCACGCCGTAAGCCATATCCAGTTCGGCGGTCTCTTTGAATTTCTGTTTTTGCCGGTTCGACATCATGCTGAATGCCATGTTCAGCATATCTTCGGCGGAGATGCGCGGCTGGTCGGTCAATGGAACGAGTTCGCCATCGACGCGCACGTGAGGGTAGTTTCCCACCTTCAGGTGCAGGTCGGAGGCTTTGCGCTCCATTGCTATGCGAAGCAGATCGTCAACATGCATTGTGTTTTCTTAGGTGCGGTCCCTGGTTGGTTTTTTGCCGGAAGTTCAAGCCGGCACGAGCTTGCCGATGTTCGCTGAACGTATCACGGAGCCTTCGAAAAGGCAATCCGGCGAGGCCGCTAGGAATAGGAGTCCGTTTTCCGATACTTCCACCTGGCGCACAGGGAGCGGCGTCTAACCCTGTCGGAGCCATCTCCCGGTCAATCGCACTGGGCTTCAAGTCTAAGGGGTATCGGCGACCGTTACAATGTTACTGATGGCACTACCGGATACTCGTCCCCGAGTTGTGATCGTTGGCGGCGGGTTTGGCGGAATCAACGCCGCTAAAGCCCTGGCGGGCGCGGGCGTCCGTGTTATTCTTCTGGACCGTAAAAACCATCACACCTTTCAGCCATTGCTCTATCAGGTCGCTTTGGCCGTGCTTTCACCGGCGGAGATCGCCTCTCCCATCCGGAGCGTGGTGCGCGGGGCCGATAACATTCAAGTACTCCTCGGCGAAGTAACGGGTTTCGATACAGAGCGCCGGATTGTAAAAGCAGACGATGTGGCCCTGGAGTACGACTATCTGGTGGTGGCGGCAGGGGCAACCCACGCTTATTTCGGGCATCCTGAGTGGGAAGAAATCGCCCCCGGCTTGAAAACCATAGAAGACGCCACCGAGATTCGCCGCCGGGTCCTGCTCGCCTTCGAACGGGCGGAGCGAGAGGCAATCACCAAGGGCCTGCGGCCAACACTTAACTTTATAGTGGTGGGGGCCGGACCTACCGGCGTGGAACTGGCCGGCGCCATTGCCGACATTTCGAAGAGCTACATGGAGCGGGAGTTTCGGGCCATCGATCCATCGCAGTCGCGGATTCTTTTGCTTGAAGGCGGGCCGCGCGTGTTGCCAACGTATCCGGAGGACCTCTCTCAAAGCGCCGAGAAGCAACTGCGAGACTTGGGCGTGGAAGTACGGACTCATGCGATGGTGACCAATATCGAGCCCGGGATTGTAACGGTAGGTGAGGAGATGATTCCCGCTTCCGTGGTGCTATGGGGTGCCGGAGTCTCGGCGTCTCCGTTAGGAAAGATGCTGGGAGGCCCAGTTGACAGAGCGGGTCGCGTCCTGGTCGAACCAGACTTGACCCTACCGGGTCATCGAGAGGTATTTGTAATCGGCGACCTGGCATCGGTAAAGACCAAGGACGGCAAACCCGTTCCCGGCGTGGCGCCAGCGGCCATCCAGATGGGCAAGTTCGCCGGCAAACAGATCAAGCGTGCCGTAGAGAACAAGCCGCGCGAGGAGTTCGCCTATCGAGACAAAGGCAGCCTGGCCACCATTGGCCGCACCAAGGCGGTAGCGGATTTAGGCAAGCTGCACTTCTCCGGATTTCTCGCCTGGCTGTCATGGCTTTTCATCCATGTGTTTTTTCTCATCGGTTTTCGCAACCGCTTTATGGTGATGACGGAGTGGGCCTGGGATTACCTCACCTTCAACAACAGCGCCCGCCTCATTACGGACAATGCGAAGCTCGAAGCAGGGAGCAAAGCGGAGAATTCCTAGATCGTTTTCCCTAAACACGAAATCAGGTTCCTGAGAACGAGTGGCCAAGCACCGTCGTTATCTGCGCTTCCAATCGCCTTCCTATTCGCTGGCTCCTCACAAGCTATAATCTCCAATCCCCAGCTAGCACCCGCTCGATCTTTTGTCGTAGAACGAATGCCGCATCAAAGCCTTATAAGGAGTTTGGGCCTCGTTTTGGCTCAATACCGATCCCTGAAGAGAGGAACCGCCTTTTCCCGCTGCATATGCCGATGACTGGAGCCAGAGCCCGCCGGTGCGGCCTTCCACCCGAGCTAGCTTCCGAGGTCATGACCGTTGCCGAATTCGCGGCTGACGACTTGTTGCTCGCTCCCGCGGATGGTGGCAGCATCTCCGTCAAGTCCGACGATGGATCGGTCTGCTGGGTCAAAGCCGCCGGCCTTCGCCTGTCGGAACTGGCCGAAGACCACGGTTATCTAGGATTCTCCACCGGGAACCTGATTCGCGCGGCCCGCGATCCGCAGGTATGCGCCTCCGATGCTACGCAGCAGTCTCTTCTCAAAACACCGGAAATTGCGGTTGAGAAAAAGCGCGGCATGATTCCTTCGCTTGAAACTCCCATGAGCGCCGTACTCGGCAAGCTGATGCTGCACACCCATCCGGTCTATGCGAATGCCCTTTCCTGCATGGAAGACGGAAAGACAGCCTTGGCGGAATTTGGTCATCTCCATTGGGTCGATTATCAACCGCCCGGCTTCACGCTTGCGGCCGCGCTCGACAGGCATGAATCGGTTTCCGCCGCGCGCGAGCGGACTCTATGCTTCGTGCTTCAGAACCACGGCCTTGTATGCTCGGGGCCGGATGCCGCCCGAGTCATTCGAGGCACAAAGGAGGCCGTGAACGCCGCCGTAAAATTCTTTGGCAAGATCGACACGGAATTTCTTCAATTGGCCCCCCTCCCGGCTAAAGCATTTATGTGGGCGGACTCCCTGCATGGTTATCTCAAGCAGCGCTTCCGCGACTGGAAAGGCAACGTGCTTGTGTCGCGCCATCGAGCGCTTCAAGCTGCCGCCCAAGGTGAAATACCTTGGCAGGAGACCGGCGCCCTGTCGCCAGATGACGTTTTCTATGGCATATCCAAGGTGATCTGGGCAGATGCAGCACGCCCTGCGCAAGAATGGGCAGAGCGGTACCTTACCTCGAAACCCGGCAAGATGGTGATTGCCATTCGCGGCGAAGCCGTTGCGCTGCTAGCGGAGAACGACAGGATCCTGGCTCGCATGGAAGAAGTTCTCGTAGCGCATCTCCTGATCCGTTCGCTGATCGCGCGGCGTGGCCGCCCAAGGCTACTCCCGTTGAAGGAAGTCTCTCGATTGCAGGAGATGGTTTCAGCGGGAGCGGCAGTTTTTTAAGCCAATTGAGGAAGGTCTTTGTCCGCCACGGTAACCGAAGTTGGCTAGCTCGGCGCTCCCTGCCCCGCCCCAATTGCCATAGGATGGGATGCGGCTGCTTTGCCAGTCATGCGCAGGACGACCAGCGTCATATCGTCGTACTGCTTTGCGCCGGAGGCAAACTGATCCGCAGCCTTCATAATGTCTGCGAGAAGTTCATGCGATCGTGGCGCTTCACAGCCGGTGATCGTTCCCGCCAGCCGCTCTTCACCCCATTCTTCATTTTCCAGGTTCAAGGCTTCGCTGATGCCGTCCGTGAATGCCACCAGCATGTCTCCAGGATTCAACGTAATGGACTCCTGTCGATACGACGAATCCAAGAGCAGACCGACCACCGGCCCACCAGTACAGAGGCGCGTCACCTGCCACGACGTCTCGCCTGCGCCGCAAGGTATGGGGCGAAAGAGCATGGGCGGATTGTGTCCTGCATTCACGTAGGTGAGTTGACAGGTGCCGGCTTCATACTGGGCATAGAAGAACGTTGCATAACGATTGCTATTGGAAGCTTGAAAAACCAGGCGGTTGACGTTCGCGACCAAGCCTGAAATATCTTCGCAACAGCGGGTTACTTCGCCGCGCAACGAAGCCTGCAAAGAAGCCATGAGCAAAGCCGCTCCAATGCCCTTGCCTGAAACGTCGCCAATCGCGATGCCCAAGCGATCGCCGGACAAGGCTAGAAAGTCGTAGTAGTCGCCGCCAACTCCAAGGGCGGGACGGCAGGCTCCTGAGTAATCCAATCCGGCAACGGCCGGCAATTCCTGCGGGAAGAGACGCTCCTGGACCTCCCGGGCGATCTCAAGCTCGCGGTTCAACCTTTCCCGCTGCCTCGCCTCTTCTGTTACCGCCGCCAGAAGTTGCGCATTCTCCAGAGCCAGGCCGGTCTGTGTGGCAATAGATTTCAAGAGACGCAGATCGCTTCTGGTAAATGGCTCCTCGGATTGCTTACGCCCCAGGCTGATAAATCCCAGCAGCTTTTCGCTTGCCGTTAGCGGAAGCAAGAGCTCTGCCTGCAAGTGGGTAAGCTTATCGCGCTCATCCTGGGTGCTCTCCGGCTCGCGGTACAACCATGAATCGGAATCGTCGAGGTAGACGCGCAGCGGCTCCTGGCGAGTGCGCAATAAGCGAACGGTGGCGGATTGGGAAGAAAAGGCCAAGTTGGGCAGTCCTTCGTAACCGACCGCGTACGCGGGGCGATAAGGGCTTCCCATATCGAGCCAGATGGCAACGCGCAGTACATGGAGGGTCTCGGAAAGCCGGGTGATAACCGTTTCAATCAGGGAGCGAGGTTCGACCATGCCTCGAACCTTGTCACCCAATTCGTTGAGCAGTTGCTCGGCGTCATAGGCTTCGCGGAAGAAGCGGCGGTCGATCCAGCGAAGCAGCCATTCGGCGACTCGTCGGATGCTGAAAGCAATAGCAACCGCCATCAGAATGGCGGCGGCTTTGGGGATGCTGGTGTAGTTGTCGCTGGAAAAAACAACGCCGGCCTCAATACCGGCGATCAGAGTCACAATGGTTTGAATGGCGCGAATCCCATTTCTCGCCAGCGCATACTGCAAGCCCTGCCGCAGAACAAGCCGGATATCCATCACTCGATGCACCACGATCGAGTAAGCCAAAAGAACGGGAAATTGGGTAAAGAGAATGGTGGTAACAATAATGAACCAAAGAGGAAGATACTTGGTGGGCGGGGCATTCCCGAAAAAGAGAACCACCAGGAAGGGCAGCCCCGCAACAAGAGTTGCCATGCTACCCACCACCAGTAGTTTCAAGCGGCGTCTATCGTCAGTGGACGATGCAGCCAAATATTTAGGAATCAAGCAAACCGGCACGGCTAAAACCGCGGCCAGGAACAATACGCCGTTTATCGGGGTTAAGTGGGCGTCCAGGCGGCCAAGCTGCCGGAAAAGAGAAAAATCTTCTAAGAACCCTGTGAAGATAATGATGTCTAGGATTGTTGCCACGCCGAGGGGAGTGATGAGCACCCATTTCAGAGAGTTAAGCCGCGCCCAGCGGCCGTTTGGTGGAAATGGTTTGGGAAAGTAAAGCGCCAGCAACAGGAGCCAAATCGCCAAGCTATCAATCAAGACCGTATTGAATGCGAGCGCCAGATCCCGCACAACCGGCCCCCAACTCTCGATCAGCACAGGCCTGGTGAACCATCCAAAACTCAGCATGAGCGCCAACACCAGCCAGGAAAGCCGGTCACGCGGCCTTACCAGAACCACCCAGCAGCCCAGTAATGCCAGGAAAGCGGCAGCCACAACGTAGACTAGATCGGGCAGGTGATTCAGCCAAGACGAGGAGGATGCAACCAACGGCAGCTGCAAGGTCTTCTCGGATGCTGTTCCGTCCTTCTCGCGGCGGCGAATCGTGACCACCATGCGATCGCCTACGCGCGACTTTGCGAACTCCTCCCCATAAACGGCAGCGCCCTTGAGTGGCCTACCATTTACCGACAAAAGAACATCGCCGTTAAGCAATCCGGCATCGGCAGATTGAGTGGTAAAGGGCAGAACCGCGGCATCCGGCCAAGGATTGCTCGCGAGCACCCGATTGGCAAAGGCGAAGGGCATGGCAACCGGCTCCCGGCTAAACCAGGGAAGGAGATCCTGCGCTCTTCGCCATTGAAAAGCGAAGGTAACAATGAACAAAAAAAGCAGGATTGCATACTGCTTATAGGGTGGAGAACCTGGGTATGACTTGAGCATGTTCCACGATTCCGGGCTGGATTCAGGGTCAATCTTGCCATCTTTCAGGAAGAAAGATTACCACTGCTGCGAGATCGTTTTACCGCGTTGCCCGGGATAGTGCTACGCTTCCGCCCTTGCTCCAACGGTAATGGGTTGCGAAGCTGTGACTTTACCCGTCATACGCAAAACCACCAGCGTCATGTCGTCGAATTGCTTCGCGCCCGAAGCGAATGCGTCTGCGGCCTTCATAATGTGGGCAAGGATCTCGGAAGAATTGGACGAATTTGAAGCGGCGTACGAGGTAGCGGTTCTCTGCAGACGCTCTTCACCCCATTCCTCGTCCTGGGAATTCATGGCCTCACTGATTCCATCGGTGAAGGCTACAAGCATGTCTCCCGGCTTCAGTACGATGGACTCCTGTTGATAAGTGGAGTTTGGCAGAAGACCAATGACTGTTCCTCCATCCGTAAGGCGGATCACTTGCCACTCATCCCGCTCTTTCCGCAAGAGCATCGGCGGATTGTGCCCGGCATTCACGTACGTGAGGCGGCAGGTATCGGCTTCGTACTGAGCATAAAAAAATGTTGCGTAGCGGTTGCTGGTGGAGGCTTGATACACCAGCCGGTTGACCTTGCCCACCACGCGCGCCAGGTCCTCCGGAGTGCGTGTAGCTTCCGCCCGCAAAGAAGCCTGCAGCGAAGCCATCATGAGCGCCGCGCCAATGCCTTTGCCCGAAACATCGCCGATCGCAATTCCAAGGCGTCCATCGGCCAATGCCAGGAAATCGTAGTAATCGCCTCCCACTCCCAAAGCGGGGCGGCAGGCGCCGGAATAGTCGAGTCCCAAAATGGCGGGAAGCTCCTGCGGGAAGAGCCGCTCCTGTACCTCGCGCGCAATCTCTACTTCGCGGTTCAACCGCTCGCGCTGCGCTACCTCTTCCGTAATGGCCGCGAGTAGTTGAGCATTCTCCAGGGCTAACCCGGTTTGGCTGGCAACCGATTTCAAAAGGCGCAGGTCACTTCCGGTAAAAGGCTCCTCCGAGCGCTTACGGCCCAGGCTGATGAATCCCAGCAGCTTCTCCCGAGCGGTGAGCGGCAACAGTAACTCCGACTTCAAATGTGCGAGCTTTTCTCGGTCTTCTTCGGTGCTTTGGGCATCTCGATAGAGCCAGGAGCTATCGTCGTCAAAGTAGACACGCAACGGCTCCTGGCGCGTTTGCAGCAAGCGCACCGTGGCCGACTGCGAGGAGAAGCTCAGCTTGGGAAGGCCCTCGTAACCGAGCGCATAGGCCGGCTGGTAGGGGCTGCCCGCATCCAGCAACACCGCGATCTGCGGCACATGCAGCGTCGCGGAGATTCGCTCCGTAACCATCTCCAGAAGAGAACGCGGTTCCACAATCGTGCGAACCTTGTCGCCCAAATCGCTCAGTACCTGCTCGGCATCGTAGGCTTCGCGAAAGAAGCGGCGGTCGGTCCAGCGGAGCAGGGATTTGGCAATTCGGCCCGCACTGAAAACTGCGGCCACCAAAACGAGGAGCGTGAGCACTTTTTCCCCGCGGCCGCGCGCGCTATCCCCAAGGAGAGATGCCGCCACGAAACTTACCAGCATGATCACGATCACCTGGATCGCTCGAATCCCATTCCTTGCCAGCGCATACTGCAAGCCCTGGCGCAAGACCAGGCGGGCATC
Source organism: Candidatus Angelobacter sp. (assembly GCA_035295685.1). Taxonomy (GTDB): domain Bacteria; phylum Acidobacteriota; class Terriglobia; order Terriglobales; family Acidobacteriaceae; genus Angelobacter. Next base: position 28,388 of record DATGIO010000157.1, on the reverse strand, counting down.
CATCGCCCTTTGCACCGCGATCACGTAGGCAAGAAGAATCGGAAAGAGCAGGAACAGGATGAAGGAAACGGCGGTAACCCAAGCCGGAAATGTCGTCTGAGGCTGCTCATGCCTGACGTAGGCAATCGCCTGCAATGCAATGAGGGGACAAAGCGTAACCAGGCTGCCCACCATGAGCAATCGAAGCCGACGCTTTGCGTCGCAAGAAAGAGGCGTCAGGTTTTTGGCGATTAGACAGGCAACACCGAGGCTCAATGCCAAGAACGTGCAGCTTAGATCGACTGGCAGCAGCGTAATGATTCGCCGGTTCAACGGCTGCACAGCCGCAAAATTTTCTATGTTGCCTACTGAAACAATCGTTTCCACCAAATCAAGCGCTACCAATGGAGCGATCACCAGCCATTTCAACCGATCCAGCCTTGCCCATCGGCTGGAGGCCGGAAAACGCTCGGGGAAATAGATCCCGAATAACAGAAATGAAATCGCAAATGCCGAGGTCGCCGCGCTCCGGAAAACTTCGGCGAAGTCGCGCACCTCTGGCCCCCAGCTTTCAATGAATGGTTGATTGAAGCCCAAATAGCTGAGCATGAGAGCCAGAACCAGCCAGGAAAGCGGGTCCCGTGGACGAACCGCAGCCACCCAAAACCCCAGCAGTGAAGCAAAGGCGGGCATGGCCACGATCAAAAAAATAAACAGTAGCCTGGACTTCAGAGGGAGTTTAGGCTGGGCTGTGATCGGAATCCGTAGGGCTACTTCGGAAGAAGAGCCTTTTGCATCGCGCCGCAGGACCCTGATCGCCATTACGTCGCCCACATGGGCCTTGGCTATTTCTTCCCCGAAGACGCCCGTGCCTCTCAAATCCCGGCCATTGACCGATAGCAGCACATCGTCGGTCTTGAGGCCGGCAGCGCGCGCGTCAGGGGTCGATGGTGCAATAACGGCGGGAAATTTGGCGCCATCCAAAGTTTGTGTGGCCAGAAAGCTAAAGGGCGGAGCAACTGGCTCCATCCCAAACCATTCCGGATAGACAACGGCGACCCTGCGAACCTGGTAGGAGAGCGAGATTGCCAGCAACAGCGCCAGGACGATGTATTGCTTAACCGGACGGGATTTGCACGGTGGGTGAGGCATTGTTCTACCGCATTCCAGCTAAATTCTTGTAGACCTTTCCGCCTTTCATCACAAACACCACACGCCGCACTGCGGAGATATCGCTCAAAGGGTCTCCGTCAACAGCAATAAGATCAGCATCCATTCCCGCAGCAAGAGTCCCGATTTCGTTCTGTAGGCCAAGCGACTCGGCAGCCAGGGAGTTGGCAGCCGTCAAGGCGTCCATCGGGCTTTGGCCGGCCTGAACCCGATCGATCAGTTCTTCGGCATTGCGACCATGCGCGCCTGCGACCGCATCCGTTCCGAAAACCACCTTCAACCCTTTGGTGGCCACCGCACGTCGCACGACGTCCAGGTTCAGAGGCAATACCTCTTTCATCTTAGCGAAACCTTCTTCGGTGTAGTTCCCTATACCTAGAAATCTTTCCTTGTTATCCAGATAGTTCTCAATCACCAGGCCCGCCTGCGGATCGAAGAACGTTCCATGCTCAGCCATCAGGTGAAGGTCATCTTCCGTGGCATAGGTGCCGTGCTCGATCTGGGAGCATCCCGCGAGCGTCGCCGCGCGAATCGCCGCTCCGTAGGCATGGACAACGCTACGCAAACCCTGCGCCTTGGCCTCGCCGCACGCGGCCTTTAACTGCTCGTCGCTCAAGGTGCGGCCTCCACCCTCTCGAATGCTCCTAGAGGCGAAAATCTTGACGACATCCGCGCTATCGGCCTTCAGTTTCCTGACTAAGTCACGAATTTGATCAGGCGTGAGGCTTGCGTCGGAAATGGGCCGCAACGCCGTGAGAATGCGCGGACCAGGCAAGCCGCCATGGGCGATCGCCTGGCGTAGGTCTTTATCCTCTGGAGAGCCCAAACTTTGGATCGTTGTAAACCCGGCCATAAGCGTGGCCCAGGCATTCCCGGCAGCCGCCAGCGCGGCCTGCGGAGGCGTTTCGTTCTTGTCTTCAGCCTTGCCATTTGGGCCAAAATGCCAAGTGATATGGTCGTGAACGTCGATCCAGCCAGGCATTACCGTCAACCCATGAAGGTTATAGGCCGCCGTACCCGATTGTGGCTCCACCCGCAGGATCTTGCCGCCCTGAACTACGATCTGCACCTGGTGCAAAACGTGGCCTTTTCCATCTAGCACAGTATCGGCCTGAATAACCACCGGACGCTCCGGTGGGGCATGCATCTGTGCTGCAACCGGCAAGAAGCATGAGAGGCTCAGGAGTAGAGCGAAGGCTGTTCGTGTGGCAGGCATGGCCCGAATTGTAAGGCGAAAAGCGGGAAATTTCACCTGTCTGGAAACACGAGTGGATGCTCCTATGTTCGCCCGATTCTTGTATTAGATATGCGATCATTACCCTCGAGTCTTCTGAACCTGGAGGATTTCGTGACCAACGAAAAACGACCACGAGATTGCGAAACGCGCGATCGACTTCCAAACTCGGGCAAAAGACTAGCCTCTCATCGACCTGCCAGGCTACATGGTCTGGTCTCAACGGAAACTGACAGAAGGAGTGTCAGAAGCACTCATCGCCAACCTCGACTCCTTGAGTATGTCGCTGTTGCCGGAAGAGGTGGACAAGATCGGCGAGGATGTGTTCCAGGAACTCCTCGAGGACCTTCGTTCCAAGATCGAGGAGTAAGCCAACCTGCAACAAGGCACGCCTCGCCCATATCGCATATCGATGAACTAAACCTTTTTTAGAACATAGATAATGAAATTCGGCACTCGCAACTCGTCGTCAAGTTCGGGGAAGCGCTGCAAACTCTCAGCATCGACGGTTGGCTCCACGATATCGACGACAGCAAAGCCCGCTGCCACATAGCTCCTTAGATAAGTCGATAGCGTCCGGTGAAAATTCGTGAAATCTGCATTCAGCATCTTCCAATAACGCTCGCCTTCGTCGAAGTAGCGATCCAAAATGGCATGCTGTTTTACACCCTCATTTGTCTTAAGCCAGGTTCCGACCGCGGAGCGCATGGGATGAAGGTTCGCGACCACAAATCGGCCACCGGGCCTGAGCACACGAAAGACCTCACGATTGTTTGCCTGGAAATCGGGCAGATCGCACTGATTCAGATAGGAGACGACGACGTCAAAACTCGCATCAGCTAGAAAGCTCAGATCCTGGGCATCGGCAAGGCGGTAATTGTCACTACCACTAACGTTCTCAAGCTGCCTCGCGGCATCGATCATCGGCGCGCAAAGATCGATGCCCAGCACACGTTTCGCACCTCGTTGTCGGAGGATTCGGCAGAACCGCCCCTCGCCGCATCCGCAATCGAGCATCTCAAGGCCGCGAACGTCTCCACAAGCGGCGAGCATAGGCTTATCGAGAAGCCCGACTCGCGATGGATTGCGTCCCTCCCGCGACTCCTTGATCCAGGCGGGCGCCAGTCGTGCCCACTCTTCTTTTAGCTCGTTTCTCCCCACGGAGGAATCCTCGGGTTAAGTTAGCGAGTTAATGAATAATGACGATGGCAAATGAATGGCTGGAAATGATTGTAGCTGCTCGCTGTCCGGAGCTTGCGTCGCTCAAATTGCTAATCGCACGGGCGTGCTGTTACCATCAAATGTTTGCACGACCGTCCGAAATCCTTCATACAGGTTGCCCTCATGGAATCACAGACTACCAATATTGCGATCGTCAGCGGCGTGCGAACGCCGATGGGCCGTTACGGCGGAAAATTGCGGGACTTCACCGCCATCGAACTGGCAGCGGTTGCGGCGCAAGAAGCTGTGCGTCGCTCCGGAGTGGATAGCAAAGAGTTCGACCACGCGGTTTTCGGCAACGCGCAGCAGACCTCCGGCGACGCGCTCTATGGCGCCCGCCATGTGGCGCTAAAAGCTGGGCTTCCTATTGAAACGCCCGCGCTCACGGTAAACCGGCTTTGCGGCTCCGGCCTTCAGGCAATGATCAGCGGCGCGCAGTTGATTCAGCTTGGCGAAGCGGCAACGGTGCTTGCCGGTGGAATGGAATCGATGTCCCAGGCCCCGCACGTGATCCGTGGCGCCCGCTGGGGCTTCGGCCTGGGCGAAGGCAAGATGGAAGATTCGCTGATGGTCGCCCTGCTCGACACCCATTGCGGCCTCTACATGGCGAATACTGCGGAACTTTATTCGGAGCAACAAGGCATTACCCGCGAGATGATGGACGAGTTCTCGCTGCGCTCGCAGCAAACCGCCGCCGCTGCGCAGCAAGCGTGCCGATTGCAGGAAGAGATCGTTCCTGTCGCCCTCAAGAACAAGAAGGGTGAGCCTAGCGGAGAGATGTTTGAAAAGGACGACCACCTTCGTCCCGAAACAACCATGGAAGGTTTGGCCAAGCTGAAGCCGGCATTTGGCAAAAACGGAACTGTTACAGCCGGGAATGCCAGCGGCATAGTGGATGGCGGAGCCGCGGTGGTCTTGACCTCGCTTTCTCAAGCGGAAAAACGCGGACTGAAACCGATGGGAAGAATTGTGAGTTGGGGCATTGCCGGAGTTGAGCCCAAGATCATGGGCAGCGGTCCAGTGCCTGCTTCCCGGCTGGCGCTAAAGAAAGCGACGCTGAAGCTCGAAGAGATCGATCTGATCGAAGTGAACGAGGCTTTTGCCGGGCAATATCTCGCCGTGGAAAAAGAGCTCGGACTCGACCGCTCCAAGGTCAACGTGAATGGTGGAGCGATTGCCCTGGGACATCCACTGGGAGCCACCGGAACAAGGTTGGTCATTACGCTGCTGCACGAACTTCGCCGCCGCAAGGGACGCTACGGACTAGCAACTGCCTGCATCGGCGGGGGACAAGGAATTGCAATGATCGTGGAAAACCTGCAAAGGTAATCGGCAGCCGGATTTGGGTTGCCGTTCTTTATCGCTCCAACCGGACAACAATTCATCGCTCGATAACTTACAAACGAGGAAACATAAGGATGAGCATCAAGAAGGTAGGTGTGCTTGGCTGTGGCCTGATGGGTTCGGGAATTGCGCAGGTCAGCGCCACGGCGGGTTATGAAGTCACCGTCCTGGAGCAGGACCAGAAGTTCTTAGACAAAGGGTTCGCTGGAATCGAGAAGTCCCTGGCCAAATTTGCGGAAAAAGGGAACCTGAAAGAGCCTGTGGAGCAGGTGCGCGGACGATTGAAAGGCTCTACCAACGCCGAGAGCCTTGCCGACTGCGATATCGTAATCGAGGCCATCATCGAGAACGTTGAGGAGAAGAAGAAGACCTTCGCCGCGCTCGATGGCATCGTGAAGAAAGATGCGATCTTCGCCAGCAACACTTCTTCTATCTCGATTACCGAAGTAGCCGCGGCCACCAAGCGCCCGGATCGCTTTATCGGTCTGCATTTTTTTAATCCTGTCCCGTTGATGAAGCTGGTGGAAGTGGTGCGCACCATCGCCACCAGCGATGCCGCATTTGAAGCTGGATATGAATTCGGCAAGAGCCTTGGTAAGGTGCCGGTACGGACCAGCGATAAAACCGGCTTTATTGTGAACCGCCTGCTCGTTCCTTATCTCCTCGATGCGATTCGCGCCTACGAGGAAGGCGTCGGCTCCATTCCGGATATCGACAACGCCATGAAGCTTGGCTGCGGATATCCTATGGGCCCTTTCACTCTTCTCGATTTTGTCGGGCTAGACACCACTTATTACATTACTCATGTGATGTTCGACGAGTTTGCGGAGCGCCGCTTTGCTTCTCCTCCATTGCTCAAGCGCCTGGTGATGGCTGGCTGGTACGGACGGAAGAGCGGGAAGGGATTCTACGACTACACCGATCCAAACAATCCGGTCCCAAACAAGTTCTGATCGGCCCAGCGACGACAGGAATGGCCCACGGCGAAGCGTAGCCGTGGGCACCGTCAGACGAGTATCTGGTGCAGGAAGCATGGCACTAGGAAATCCCCGCAATACACATTGCTGATTTTGTCGAGAAGCAGATCCTAAACAGGGACGAACCACCTGTCGAACCATTCAAAGAATCTCTTTCTTCATCCTAGATGACTCTTTCATCTATGATGAAGGGTCGAAGAATCAAGAATCTATGATCAAGAGCGTCAACACAATCCGTGTTCTGGGCAGTGCCGGCGAGTACAAGACAGTTAGCGAGCTTTTTGCGGCGCTCGGATTCGAGCTAGGCAAAGAGTGGAAGAACGGCGCAAGCCGTGGTCAATACTTCCTGGCGCCGGTGGGTAAACTAGAGTTTATCGATGGGAAAGAGACTTTTCCCACCGATCTTTGGGTCGAAGTATCCGACCTCGACACCGTCCACGGATTGCTAGAGAAGCGAAAGATCAGGCTAGTCTCCGGCATTGAAGAGACCGACTGGGATTCGCGAGTCCTGGTAGCAGAACCGGCCAAGGATGTGCGGGTGGCCTTCTGGCAACCCAACCTTCCGCGCGCTGATGCGATCGAAGGCGAGCTGAATTCCCGTGGAATGCGTTTCGCCATCGTTATTTCACGGTGGAATTCGTTTATCACCGAACGTCTGCTGCAAGGCGCTCTGGACGCATTGCGGCGCAGCGGGTGCCAACCGGAAGACGTGGTTGTGGTGAGGGTGCCGGGCGCTTTCGAGATTCCGTCACAGTCCCGCACCTTGGCGGAGACCGGAAACTACGACGCGATCATCACTTTGGGCTGCCTGATACGAGGCGAAACCACCCACTACGAGCATATCTCCACAGAGGTGACGCGAGGCATCGGCCAGTCCGCGCAGGAGACCGGCGTTCCTCACACTTATGGCGTGCTGACCTGCGAGAACCTTGAGCAGGCGGTGGATCGCGCCGGACTCAAGGCCGGCAACAAAGGATTTGAGGCGGCAATATCCGCGGTGGAAATGGTCAGCCTGAAACAGAAGACCGGAAGCACCTTAACCGCTCCTATAGCGGCAAGAACCAAAATTGGCGCGTCGAAGAAAGTTAAAGCCAACAGGGCCGCATCCAAGGCGGCCGGAACGAAGAAGTCCGGAGCGTCCAAACCGAACCGGCGAAAGTCCAGGCGAGCCTGATGGGAACACGGCGCAAATCCCGCGAACTTTGCATGCAGATGCTTTTCCAGTGGGACATGAGCAAGCAGGCTCCGGAGCAAGTTCAAAAAACATTTTGGGTGGAACGCGCCGAAGTGGACGATGCCACCCGCACCTTTGCGGACGATCTCTTTCTAGACGCTACCCAAAGGCATCAGGAGATCGACGACCTAATTCAGAAACATTCCCAGCATTGGCGCATGGAGCGCATGGCGGCGGTAGACCGCAATGTATTGCGCGCAAGTGTCGCTGAGCTCTTGGGCAGTTATCACACACCCAGCCCGGTGATTATTAACGAGGCGCTGGAGATCGCCCGCAAGTTCTCATCGCCCGAATCCGTTCACTTCATCAATGGCGTGTTGGATTCCGTAAGCAAAGAGCTGGGTAAATGAAGAGCCCCAAACCACCCTCAGTCGCTCATCTCTAGCGACTGGAACAACTGCCGAAGCAGTCTTAATTTGCAGACCATATTTGCAGACCATCCTTGCAGCCATTTCTCGAAAGGTCCAAGAAAATCGTTCCTTTTCGCATCTTTTCGTATCGATTCCTGCTATCTTCCTCACCTGCGGGGCATCTATAATAAGCACAGGTTCCGACCACAAATAGCCTTCGATTCATTCATGGCGCTTGTGGCGGCTCCCTTGCAGTTTTGCAGGGACAAGGGTTCAGGCGGAAACGCCTGCGCCTCCCGTGTTTGGAAAGGAACCAGATGTCAACTTCCCTTCCGCCCGTCCCTGCTCGTGTCTTTTCAGCCATTCGAAGCATGCGTTTACGAGACCAACACGGACGATTCATTTCTGACCTGCGGATCAGCATCACCGATCGGTGCAACTACCGGTGTGTCTATTGCCGAACCGGCAATGAAGGCGCGATGTATTCCGATTTGCCTTTTTCCGAATACCTTCGCATGGTTCGAATTTTCACCGGCTTAGGGATCGAGAAGGTCCGAATTACCGGGGGAGAACCGCTGCTGCGCGAGGGCGTGATTGATTTCGTGCGCCAGGCCGCCACACTCAAGACCGTTGAAAATCGTCCGGTGGACCTGGCGATCACAACCAATGGGCATCTATTGGCTGAGATGGCGGAGCCTCTGAAAGAGGCAGGGTTGGGACGTATCACGGTGAGTATGGATGCGGTTGACCCGGAGAAATTCACCCGCATTACCCGCGTTCCCCGCAGCTTCGAGAAAGTTCTGAAGGGAGTCAGGGCGGCCAAGCGCGCCGGTCTAGATCCGGTAAAAGTCAATTGCGTCCTGCTGCGCGGCTTTAATGAAGATCAGATTGTCGAGTTTGCGAAGTTTTCGCGAGATGAAGGCGTCGTCGTACGGTTTATCGAGTTTATGCCGCTAGAAGAAGATCGCGTCTGGTCGCCCGAGGTGGTGGTCACCATGGACGAGATTCTCGCCAAACTTGAACAGTTTCGTCCGGTCCGCGCGCTTCCCAACGGCCTGAGCGAGACCGCCCGCCGATACACTTTTGACGACGGCACTGGAGAGATGGGGATTATCGCTCCCGTTTCCCATCCATTCTGCGGGCATTGTTCGCGAGTGCGGCTTACCTCCGACGGCAAGATCAGGACGTGCCTATTCTCCCTGCTCGATCACGATCTCGCCGGACGCATGCACAAAGGCGCTACCGACGAGGAACTAGCGGACTATATCCATTCCGTTGTGGACAAGAAAGAAGCCCGGCACCACATTGGGGAGCCAGGGTTCGTAAAGCCCTCGCGAACCATGGTTCACATTGGCGGATAGTCGATGGCAGTTGATAGGCAACAAGGGAATAAGCCCTCACTCCTGCACACAGCTGTTTTGACTCACCGTCTAGGTAATTCTTCTGAGTACGCCTACTGGTAACCTTCCCGCCCCAAGCTCCAAACCATTAATATGGACTCCATAAGCGCCTTATTAAGGTGCGCTCCTCGTTCTTACGGTTGGAAAGAGAATGAGGATGTCATTTAGGATCGGACACAGAGACCGAACATGGCTCTAGCGGTGGATATCGCCGGCAAAACCGATGTGGGCTGCGTGCGCACGAACAACGAAGATAATTTTGGCTTCGATTCGCGCTATGGCATTTTTGTCGTTTGCGACGGCATGGGCGGACAGGCCGCCGGAGAAGTCGCAAGCAAAATGGGCGTGGACAGCCTGTTGGGCTACTTCCGTTCTTTAGGCAAACAGGTATCAGACAACCAGGAAAGCCCCGCCGAAGGTCCCCTGAACGGAGTCTCGCTAGCTGGAAACGAGCTGCACGAGGCAATCCAGCGGGCAAACCTGACCATTTACGAGACCGGCAAGCAGCAAGCGTCTCGCGCAGGCATGGGATCAACCATTGTGGCCGCCCTTCTAAGAGGGAACTCGCTTTCGATCGGCAACGTCGGCGACAGCCGCATCTACCTGATTCGCCATGGCGCCATTCAGCAACTCACTCAGGACCACTCGCTGGTAATGGAGCAGGTTCGCCGGGGTTACATTACGCTCGAACAGGCCGGACGTTCCGAAATGCAGAACATCATTTTGCGCGCCCTGGGATCGGAGCAGCGCGTTGTGCCCGACATCGAAGATCTGGCCGTGTTTCCGGAAGACATCCTGCTGATGAACTCCGACGGCCTGACAAAGTACGTCCGGGACGAAGAAATCCTGCGGATTGTCACATCCTCGCCAACGCTCCAGCAGGCATGCGATGGCTTGATCCAGGCGGCGAAAGACAAGGGCGGCGACGACAACATTACCTGCCTTCTCCTCAAAATCGTGGAACGGCCGTGGTACAAAAACATTTTTGGCAAGCTATCAGGAGGTCCGCAATGGCAAGACTCTTTTTGACGTTTGACGGAGCAGTGCTTCAGGAAATTACGCTCACGCAGTCAACCCTGACCATTGGACGCTTGCCCGACAACACATTACCTATTGAAAATCTGGCGGTCTCCGGCCACCACGCCAAAATCTACTGGGAACAGGGACACTACGTCATCGAAGACCTTGGCTCCCTGAACGGAACCTACGTCAATCATCAGCGCATCAACAAGACAACGCTGGTCAATGGCGACCAGGTAGTAATCGGGAAGCATCTGGTCCAATTCAAAGATGAAGGTCCGAAACCCGCTGGCCTGAAACCCGAAAAATCCGGGCCGGCAGTGCCCAAGCTGGAAGAGACCGTGTTGCTCGATACCAAGCAGGCCCAGGAGATGATCGCTGCCAAAGCAGCCGGAGGCGCTATGCCCGCCCAACCTGGCGCTCCGCACGCTAAGGAGCGCACTGGAATGCTTAGTGTTCTGGAGGGCAAAACAGACCAGCACCAGTACGTGCTCACCAGTAAGGCCACCATGATCGGGAAATCGGATATGGCTTCCATCAAGCTCAAAGGCTTTTTCGCGCCCACTACGGCAGCCCTTATTAGCCGCCGAGACAGCAAGTACTTCATCGCAGCTGCGGGCAACAAAGTCTCGATCAAGATCAATGGCCAGGATGTAGCCGGTCAACGGGAGCTAGCTGAAGGCGACATCCTTGAGGTGGCGGGCATCAAGGCCGCATTCAGTCTGCAGGAATAGGAAGATAAAGTGGATATGACGCTTTTTAGTTCAATTCAATATAAGCGGCATTGATTGTTAGATTTTCATTCGCAACCTGGATAATCTTTACGCCTTCAAGTCGAACTTCCCCGTTTGCCTTCAAAATGGCTCGTGCCTTCCCATTTTGCAAGATTAGATCGCCTGTGTTTGGATCTTTTTGAATGCATTCAGCCAGCAGAAGCAGCTTTTTGAAAAGGTCGGATTCCGCCAGCGGCGTTGTTCCAGCTCCCGGGGGGATCGGCTGACTTTCGATGACCTGATCAAGCAGGCGCGAGTCATTCGCGTTGCCCTGTTGAGCGCTGGTGGAATCGGTTTGCTTGTTGACGGAAGACATTGGGATTATTTTGGTTAATCGAACCGCGAGATCCAAGCCTGCGTTGCCGCTGCATCGTCTACCTCGGGCGGCACCGGAATAAAGTTTGACCTCTGGTACTCGTTGAAGCGTAACGGTCGCAGGAGCCGGTTTACACGACGGTAAGCGTCAGGAATGTCTCCCGCATTCACATCGCCCAGCACAGGTTTTTCTCCAGCCTGGAATACAACGCCGCCGGCATATGGGTGGATCTGCACCTCTGTGCCGCACTCCTTTTGGGCGTTTGCCAGCCCTCCAACACGATCCAAGAGATTTGTGCTGATCGCAGTCAACCAGTTGACCGCACAGATGGCATCATCCCGTCGGCGCATTGCTCGCGACAGGTCGGAAAATGTGTCATGCAGCAACCCAGGAAATCTCCTGTACAATCCGTACGCCGCAATAAGTTTCGACCGGCTGAAATACCCAAACAGCAGCGCACAACCTGCCACTGCCCAGTAGACTTTCAGCGTTTGCGCCCGTTCAACGAATCTCCTCACATACAACCCGGGGTCACGCTCCACCTCTCCGAAAGAGGCGTTGTACTTCAATAGCCCTCCATCCCGGGAACTCTTGCTATCGACGAGGCATTCGAAACTCTGATATGCAGGATCGGCTGGCTTCGCCCGTTTCTCTACCCATTTTACGTAAAACGACAGAGTCCGCTCTGGATCGATAAACTGGGATTTTAGATCGCCGGCTGAAGGATCCTCACGGCTCAAGTTCAAAATTGAGCGTATGTCTGCTTCGTTTTCGAACATCCGCGTGTCATCGCTCTGCACAAATAGGTTCGGCGCCGGAGTACACTCGCGATAATAAGCTTCCGCAAGACTCACCATCGCTTCTTTCGCGGCAATCTCTCCAAAGCTGTGGAAGAAGAATTCCGCCCTAACGCCAAAAGCAAAATCTCTGTTTCCGGCATCAGGGAACAAGATGTCGTCCAAGTCTGCAAGCTTATTCCGTCGACTTAAATCAGCCAGAACAGTCATTCCCTGCGAGTATGTAGTTGGCATTATGAAGCTACCTTATATTGTCGCCTTTCCCAGATTCGCGCTACGGGTACCCAGGACGATCGCCCGGACCGGGGACCCATATAGGGATTCGAGGTCCCTTTGCGAGGGACTTCGCGATGGAGTTCAACACACTCTTGGCACTCTGTTGCCATTCCTCCTCCCTTTCATCACAGTTGTCGCATTCGTCAGGCACCCTGAATTCACCATGATCGACAGCCCCATTTTGATCGGCGATGTCGGCATATGCCTTGGCTTTGTCGGGAGAATTGGGCGCGTCTGCCCCGAACTTCATGTCCCAAATGTCCGTCATTTTTCCTTGCTCGTCAATCCAGGCCGCATCGATCCATCGCGAGCCTGAGACATTGTTCAAGTCTCCTCCGAACCAGAATGGTATTCGGGTGATCTGCCCGCCAGGTGGCTTTCCATTGTCTACAGTGTTGTTTGGATTATTCGGGTCCCAGAATCCCAATTCTGAATCAAGGCCCGCTGTGCCGGGTTTTCCATACTCAGTCGTCGGATACCACTCATCTACGGTTTTTTTGAAACACGCCGAGTACCTGCGAACCCCTACAGCTGAAGCAACTGCGTCTATCGTTGGCCCTGCCTTGCTCGAACCGCGCAACTTAACCCAACACTCACAACCAACGTCGCACAGCTTTGCCTGTTTTGAGTCACGAGGCCACTTCGTGTAGTACCCTCCCGCCGAGATCGTATTGCCTTTGTTCATCAACATTTTGTCGGTCAGCCGCGTCACTGGCTGGCCTTCCATGAACACGTTAGGCGACCACGATAGCCATGTGGCCTCATCCATAACCGCGCCCGACTTCACTCCCTTGCCTACGCCCGGATTGTCGCCAATGGACTTGGCAAATCGCGAGCCTTTAATACCATTCATCGCACCGTTGTGTGAGAACACTGTAACTGTGCCATCGGCCAAGTCGCGAGCGTACGCCACGTTAGTGTATGGCACCGGTGCAGACGGGCTCTTACAAACATCGGGCAGAGTGGACATAGTGAAACCCTCCGTATGTTTGTGACAAAGCGTGAGGTCGTTAATCTTTATGGTTTCATCCATGGGATCTCTTCGCGGGTGTGAGCAGCAAAACGGCGGAAAAACCAGTGGCGCTGCTCGACACCACTAGCGCCGGATATTCCGCCGGGTTGTCCTTTTGTCGCCGACTGTCAGGTTGTCGAGGCCCTGTGGCCAACGCAAGCATGGTTAGACTGGTCGCGGCTCCCAAATCGCCCATTGCCGTACAGTGACATTCAGGATTTCTCAGAGTATCTCCAAATACATTCCCGACACTTGACGTGGCAAAACCGTACTGCTCGGAGCGCCATCGCTCACCGTTCAAGTCGGAGAGAACCCGAGCCAACCTTGCTCCAGGAGTCATTTGCGCAAGCGTGAGCAATGCTTCGGCCAGGCCCCTGCCCCGCAAGCCAACTGCTCCCGGTGAATTCTCTTCGAGCTCACGACCATACGCCATCGCTACAATTCCCCAACAAAAAGTTGGCGCGAGGGCGCCCCGGGCAATAAAAACCGCCACTCCGGCCTCGCCTGGAATAAAGCCATAGGGCTGATTTTTCAGAAACAGAACGTCGCGGCAAGCGAGCCAATCGAGCATCGCAAAATCGACGTAGCTGTCAATTGCCGCCACGACAATTCCCGCGGAACCGTCGCGGCTGATCGAATTGAACGCATAATGCAGGACCCCCACACCTTCGGAGTGCTCACCGAAAAAAAAGTCGACCCTAGCGATGTTTTTCAATGGTTCATCGATGAAGGTCTTTGAAAACTCGTTTACGTGAGGTGTATTCTCCATCCACTTGGGTAACAGGAGGCACATGATGAGTGGCTGAGCGATTCTATGCGTTAAGTCTCCGGCTCGATTCAAGCAGTCCGAGTAAGCTCTATCCAATAAAAATCTCAACCGCCGCAGATAGGAGCGCTCCGCTTGAGGCGATAGCACACATGCAAGAATCGGCGCTAACCCGTCGGACGCTACGAACGCTTCTTCGCGCTTTAAGGCGCGGTCGCCTTCTCCATAGGCGGTGCTCGACGATTCGAAATCCTTCCCGAGTGGGCAACAAAGGCCTATAGAAGCGATCACTGGGTCAGACGTCATGCTATCGCTCCTACCACTTGTTTCATAACGATCTTCGTGCTGTACACCTTGTGATCTCGCCCATTGCACGGTACATGTGTGTTCCAAACCATGCTGAGAAGTTTATTGGTGGCGTCGATTTGAACTGCGATCAGCCTCATGGCAGAACTCTCGTGCTGTCCGTCGAGAAGTGTCGTCGCCCGGAAGAACAAATGCGGCAGTACGAAACGATAGGAGCCATCCGGATGAAAGCCGTGCAGTGAGATCTGCTCGCCGCCCCGCAATGGGAGGATCTGATCCGCGGGTGCAGCGTTGTAGAACCGGGGAGAAAAATCTTCAGGCAGCAGCGGGGCACGATGTCTTTCCCACCGTGCATCGTAAGTACCAGCATAGTTTAGGCGCGGTCTCCAGCTAGGCTGAATGGGACTTAATCCAAAAGGTGGCGGAGGCGGCGCCGAGGGATGGAAGAGCTGTTGATAGCTCTCAATTTCCGGGAGATCGAGTATGTCCCCGTCAGCAGCGTTCTCGTAGGTCCGCGACCAACCTTTTCCGATAGGATTTTGCTCGTGTATCCCCGGCTCCTTGGTTTTTGAAAAGGGATCTCTTCCGCCCATCGCCATCCGCCAAGACAATGGAACAGAAGTCACTGCTTCTTCTAGATGGGAATACCAGGTGGAACGCCTCTTAATAATTCTGCGGTGTCCGAATGCAACTCCCACTTTGCTAACGTTGTTTACCTGAAACCCAAAAACAAGGTGCTTAAATTCTTTCCCTCCAGGGGACACAATTACTCCCGAAAACGTAAGATCGGTATTGGGCCGAAAAGGTACAAGGTCTCCATCTACAGCCAATTCCTCCGAGTTTCCATCCGCGTAAACCGGACTCAACTTGAGCGACTCCTGGTTATCCGCTATCTCCACGCGGCCATCTTGTCCAATTCGGAAAGATGCGCGTAGACCAGTAACCCAATGTTCAAAGCCGTGTTGATCGCGAACAAAATAACCCTGTGCGGAAAATGGCGTATGATTTTCAACTTGCCACATTTTTGTCTATTTTCGCGTTTTCGATTTCGCTGCTGATGCTTTTGTATGTAAATACAACCCGTCCCTATTTCATCAATGAGTGAACGAGAGAAAGCCGTTGCTTGTGACGGGCCAATGGGACATCTACGAGGTCCGCTGGGTGCAGTCGGATCGCCTCCCCAATTCGTCTGACCAGGACTATGCCACTAACCATGAAGCAAGTGTAATCATCACTGGTTCCTGCGGCGGGAAGCATCAGTCGAACCCTTTCGCTTCGAAGGCTAGTGGCCGTCAGAGCGAATGGATCTTAATAGAAAAGACTAGAAGACTCAAGTTGTGCGGACGGGCGTGATTGCGCACTTGGACTCATTTGTGTATCAATTTTTTGCCCCCATTTTGCCAAGACACTACTTGTATTGATCTGGAATCGAATTGACGCAAAAATGCTGAAGCACCCTTCCACCTAACTACATGTGAATGAAGGATTTACCTCCTTCGCTTTCGATTTCTCGGAGATGGCTTAGGACTTCATGCAGCTCATCAGAAAAAATGTGGGAACTCAGGGAAAAATCCTATATCGTTGAGTGATACTTGAATTTTCTGGGGGGAGGATTCTAGCGATGAATGCGACCACCTTACGCTCGCATATGCCCACCCTGGCCGCCGACTATGCCGAGTCTACGGTTGTAGCCATACCTTGGTATGTCTGGACCTGCGTGATTGCAACTGCATGCATCGGCTCAGGGCTTTACTGGGACATTTCGTGGCACCTTACGATTGGCCGCGACACTTTCTGGACTCCGGCTCATCTTTTGATTCAGTTTGGAGCCGTCTTGGCGGGCCTGTCCTCCGCCTACCTGATCTTTCGTACCACGCTGTTCGGCGACGCCACAGCTAAAGAAGGCTCGGTCCGCGTACTGGGATTCTATGGACCGCTGGGCGCATTCATCTGCGCCTGGGGCGCAGGCGCAATGCTAATCTCGGCGCCCTTCGACGATTGGTGGCACAACGCCTACGGCCTCGACGTGAAGATCATCAGCCCTCCCCATCAATTGCTAGGCCTGGGCATTGAAGGCATCAGCTTTGGCGCCGTGATTCTGATTGCCGGCGCTATGAACCGCTCTTACGGAGCCATTCGCGACCGGCTGAGCCATCTGATGGTGCTCCTGGGCGGATTCATTCTCATCAACAACATGATGGGTAGGCTGGAGTTCACCGATCGCGTTCTGACGCACAGTGCCGTCATGTACATGGCACTCAGCATCGGCGCACCCATGATCCTGGAAACCTACTCTCGCGCTTCAGGATACCGCTGGGCACGCACCCTCATGGCTACCATCTACACGGCTTATTTCATGCTGGCCGTCTGGATCTTCCCGCTGTTTCAGGCTGAGCCCAAACTTGGCCCCGTGTACCAGCGTGTGACGCACATGATTCCACTTGGCTTTCCGGTGCTGATCATCGTGCCCTGCGTGGTGATGGATCTTCTCTGGCCGAAGCTCAATGCCCGCTGGCCCGATGCCGGATTTGGCATAAAGTGGCTGGAGGCCGCGCTGATCGGCTCGGTTTTTGTTCTGCTCCTGATCGCGGTGGAATGGCCGTTCGGCAGCTTCCTGATGTCGCCACTGGCCTCCAACGGGTTCTTTGGCACGCGATATTTCGCCTACATGATTCCAGCCAATGCACCCGAGGTTCGCAACGTCTTTGTGCATTTTGAAGACAACGCCGTGCAATTCTCGCGCAACCTGGTCTTGGCTTTTGTGTTCGCGACCCTGTTTACGCGTCTGGGAATTATGTTTGGCAACTGGATGAGGAAGGTCCGACGCTAGATAGCTCTTGAAGAGTAAAGCTGGCGCACCTCATAGAAACATAGCGCAGAAAAAAAACAGGAAGAAAATGGTGATTTTTCAGATGCGGAACCTTCTTGTCTCCTCTCTCTTGTTGATTCTTTTTGCGGCGTTGTTGATGCCGGTGGGAGCTGTTGCCCACGTTGGCAGCCCGGATGTTTACTTTGAAGGCTACGCAGGCTCGTACCACCTTCTGATCACGATTCGCACCCCGGAAGTCATCCCAGGAGTGGCCCAGATCCAGGTTCGTAATCTCTCCAACAACTCGGCTGACATTGGAGAAATTGCAATCCTGCCGGTTGCTATGCAAGGCCCTGGCGCAGATCTAGCGCCTCGTCCAGATACGATGCAACGCTCCCCAGCCGATCCGCAGATTTTCAACGGTAACCTGTGGATCATGCTGCGTGGTTCTTGGAAGGTACAAATCACCGTGGACGGCAAGCAGGGCAAGAGCGTGCTTGCGGTTCCGGTAGCAGCCGTTTCGATGACCGCGGCCCACATGAATCGCGGGTTTGGCATGTTACTTGGCGGGCTTGGATTCATCCTTGTGGCCGCGCTGGTGAGTATTGTCCGCGCCGCAAACGGCGAGGCGCAGCTTAGTCCCGGCGAGAAGCTGAACGCGCCCCTGAAGCGCCGCTCACGGATTGGGATGAGTATAGGCATTGTGGTGGTGCTTGCGATACTGATAGGCGGCAACCTTTGGTGGGGATCGGAAGCCAGTGCGAATGAAAGAATGACCTACCACATTCCGCAGGTCACGCCGACTCTACAATCGGGAAACCATCTGCTGCTCCATCTGGAGAACCCCAACAGCAAAAAATCTGAAGGTTGGGAGTATTCATGGACGGACCGTCCGCGCATGGGAGATCTGGTGCCGGATCACGGTCACCTGATGCACCTATTTCTGGTTCGCATGCCAGACATGAAGAGCTTCTGGCATCTGCATCCCGAGCAGGTCCAGAGTAGCGATGGAGAATTTACGGCCGCTCTTCCCTCCCTACCCGCGGGGCATTATCAGATTTTCGCGGATGTAGTTCACGGAAGCGGCTTCCCCGAAACGCAGATTGGTTCAATCGATCTCCCTGAAATCAATGGGGCTTCCACGGCAGGCGACGATTCCGGCAATCCCGATCTCTCGGCGTCGGAGACCGTAGCCCAGCTATCCGATGGATATCACATGGTTTGGGAGCGCGATTCGGCCCCGCTGCACGCCAAGCAGCCTGTACTGTTTCGCTTCCGTATTGAAGACAAAGATGGCAAACCGGCCACGGATCTTGAAAACTATATGGGCATGGCAGGCCATGCGGTATTCCTTGGGAATGGCGGCAAGGTGTTTGCTCATGTTCATCCGGAAGGCTCCATCTCGATGGCGGCGTTGTCTCTAGCGCAGGGCCAGACAATCCAGAAACAAGCGGGAACCGCAGGAGCCAACGACAAGGGCGGGGATGCGAGCCAACCAACAGCCAAGAGCGCAAACGGAGATTCTGGAAATTCCTCCGGCAATTCGAACGACATGCCCGGGATGAACATGATGGCCCACGCCGGACCTTCGGCGGAAGTTTCATTCCCGTATGGATTTCCGCAAGCCGGCGATTACCGCCTCTTTGTGCAGATCAAACGAGCGGGCCGCGTGGAAACTGGTTCCTTTACGGCCCATGTAGACAATCCGGGGATTTAAAGACGTCCTTAGGATTTTCTGGTTGTGGCCGCCACAGATTGAAGTTGATCGACGGGAATAAAGTCTGTGGGATATTTTCCGGTGTAGCACGAAGTGCAATAGGTAGTCTTTTCGCCCTCAGCGCACGCCTGCCGCAAACCATCCAGCGAAAGATAGGCAAGTGAATCCGCGCCGATATAGTCGCGTATCTCCTCAACCGTCTTGTTGGCGGCGATGAGCTGACTCTTGATCGGCGTATCCACGCCGTAGTAACAAGGCGAGACCGTGGGCGGACAAGAGATACGCATGTGTACTTCCTTGGCCCCCGCGTCCCGTACCATACGCACGATCTTACGGCTGGTGGTTCCTCGCACAATTGAGTCATCGAGCAGGACGACACGCTTACCGGTAAGAATGCTGCGCACCGGATTCAATTTCAACTTCACGCCGAAGTCGCGCACCTGCTGCTCCGGCTCGATAAAGGTGCGGCCGACATAATGATTGCGCATGAGTCCAAAGCGAAATGGCAAGCCCGACGCGGTCGAATATCCAAGCGCAGCGGCGACTCCAGAATCGGGTACGGGCACCACCAAGTCGGCTTCCACCGGCGCTTCGATCGCCAACTGGCGTCCCATGGCTTCACGACTGGTCTGCACCGGACGGCCAAAGATCACACTGTCTGGCCTGGAGAAATAAACATGCTCAAAAATGCAACTGGTTTGCCGCGTCTCCCCCGCATAGAAACGCGATGAGATGCCTTCCGGACCCACAACCACCAACTCTCCCGGTTTTACGTCGCGTTCGTAAGTTGCGCCGATAATGTCAAAAGCGCAGGTCTCGGAAGCGAAGACAATCGTATCCCGCTCCGGCCCTGCTCCATTAGGAACGCGGCCCAGAGAGAGCGGCCGAAAGCCGCGCGGATCGCGAACGGCAAAAACACGGTCGCGAGTCATGATGACCAGGGAGAACGCGCCTTCAATCCGACGCAAGGCATCGCAGATCGCATCAGGCAGCGTTTGCTCCCTGGATTGGGCGATAAGATGAACGATGACCTCCGTATCGCTGTTCGTCTGGAAGATCGAGCCGTTCATTTCAAGGCGATGGCGAATCTCCTGCGCATTAACCAGGTTCCCGTTGTGAGCCAGCGCGATCATTCCCTTGTTGCAGTCCACCAGAATTGGCTGGGCATTCAAAATGGCCGAATCTCCGGTGGTGGAATAGCGCGTGTGGCCGATGGCTATGCTTCCCCGAAGCTTGTCGAGAACATCCTCGGTAAAAATATCGACAACCAACCCCATGGCCCTGTGCACTTGTAGGCGCTCCCCGTTCGAAGAGACCATGCCCGCCGACTCCTGCCCCCGGTGCTGCAACTGATGCAACCCGAGATAAGCCAAGGTTGCCGCTTCAGGATTGCTATGAACGGCCATCACGCCGCATTCTTCACGAAATTTGTCAATGTGTAGAAGCATTTGCCTCACTTCTGGATGGCGGCAGACCCCGACATTCAGCTTTTCTGCAAAATCTCCGGCACCAAATGCTCAGGCGTCTCCGCATGCAAAGCGCGGGTTAAAGCTGACTCCCAGGCCTGCCTTAGTTCAGACACCAAAGCTGACACCACACGATTGCCGTTGATCCTAATTGTCAGATTTTCAGGGACTGTGCGCCCGATCCGGTCAGCGCTTACTTTCCATTTTACAGCCATTCTTTTGATGTCATCGGCTTTTTTCGGGTCGCAGGTTATCACCACCCGGCCCGCGTTTTCTCCAAAAAGCGCCGATTCCCAAAATGATCCCTCGGCATTAAGGCTCACGTCCACACCCACACCCGCCAAAAAGCCCGATTCGGCAAGGGCCACCGCCAATCCACCCTCCGAACAGTCGTGCGCCGACTCAATCAACCCCTGTTGAATCAGTTCGCGCAGGCACTTCTGAAGCGCAGCTTCCTGCTGCAGATCGAGCGGCGGAGGAGCGCCCCAAACGGTACCCAATATTTCGCTGGCGTACTCAGAGGAGCCAAACACCGCCTCTTCGGCCGTGCCCGAAGCATCTTCGCCACCTAGCAGAACTATTTCGCGCTCCAGATGACGGAAGTGCATCGTCATGGCGCTCCGAACATCATCGAGAATCCCGACCACGCCCAACACCGGCGTAGGATAGATGCCCTCGCCCAGAGTTTCGTTATAGAGGCTTACATTGCCGCCGGTAATTGGAGTGTCGAGAGCCACACAGGCTTCGGAGATTCCATCAATGACCTGGGAGAACTGCCACATGATCTGGGGCTTTTCCGGATTACCGAAATTCAAGCAGTTGGTGGCGGCGACCGGCAGCGCACCTGTACAAGAAACGTTTCTGGAGGCCTCGGCCACCGCGTGCATCGCGCCCAATTTTGGGTCAAGCCAGCACCAGCGGCTATTGCCATCGAGCGACATGGCCAGGGCGCGGGTTGTCCCCTTGATGCGCATCACACCCGCCTCAAATCCTGGCCCTTCCACCGTGTTGGACTGCACCATGGAGTCATACTGCTCGAAGATCCATCTCTTGGAACAGATATTGGGCGATGCCAGAAGACGCTTGAGATCCTGGGTAAAGTCTCCGTTGGCCCTAAATTGGATGTGCGTGGGCTTTTCACGAGAAACTGGAGCAGTCCATGGCTGCATGGGGCGGTGGTATAAGGGAGCATCGTCCGTGAGCGCGGAGTTGGGAATATCGGCCACCGGAATGCCGTGTTCCAGCACCCGCAAGCGCCCGGTGTCGGTCACGCGGCCAACCACCACCGCGTCGAGGCCCCACTTCTCAAACACATCGAAGATCTCTTTCTCACGGCCACTCTCGGCCACCAGCAACATGCGCTCCTGGGATTCGCTGAGCATGATTTCGTAGGAGTTCATGCCGGTTTCCCGCTGAGGAATGTGGTCGATTTCAATCTCGATACCCACACCGCCGCGCGCTCCCATTTCGCAGGTGGAGCAGGTAAGGCCGGCAGCCCCCATATCCTGTATGCCGACGATGGCGCCGGTTTGCATGGCCTCCAGACAGGCTTCGAGCAGAAGCTTTTCCAAAAATGGATCGCCAACCTGAACATTGGGCCGCTTTTGCTCCGATCCCTGCGTGAACTCTTCACTGGCCATCGTGGCTCCATGGATTCCATCGCGGCCGGTTTTCGCTCCCACGTAGATCACCGGATTGCCTACCCCTGCGGCGCGCGCATAGAAGATCTGATCGCGCCGCACGAGGCCCAACGCGAAAGCATTCACAAGCGGGTTCTGCGAGTAGCACGGCGCAAATTTTGTCTCGCCGCCGAGATTCGGCACCCCGAAACAGTTGCCATAGGACGCAATACCGCTGACCACGCCCTCAAGAATAGAGTGATTGCGATCGACCGTGGCCCGGTCCGCGCCGCGCCCTTCGGCTGTGGGGCCAAAACGCAGCGAGTCCATCACGGCCAGCGGACGCGCACCCATGGTGAAGATGTCGCGAAGAATGCCGCCGACGCCAGTGGCCGCTCCCTGAAACGGCTCGATAAAGGAAGGATGATTGTGGGACTCGATCTTGAAGGCACAGGCCCAGCCATCGCCAATGTCGATGATTCCGGCGTTTTCGCCCGGGCCCTGCACGACCCGAGAACTTTTCGTCGGCAGGCGTTTCAGGTGAACACGCGAAGATTTGTAGGAGCAATGTTCGCTCCACATCACGCTGAAAATTCCCAACTCGGTTAGCGAGGGTTCCCGGTCAAGAGTTTTCTTGATCTTCTCGTACTCTTCCGGAGTAATCCCGTGCTCTTTAACGATGGCGGGGGTAATCGACACAGAATGAGTGATAGGCATGGTGTAAGCATTATTTTCGCATGTTTGAGGGGTTCGAGGATTGGCCGAACGCCCCACGCCGAACCAACGCCGGCGAGCGTGGTTGGCGGGGAAATCCTTTACACTGATGGGGAATGAAGTCGGTAATCATAGGGACGGCAGGCCACATCGATCACGGCAAGACCACCCTCGTGAAAGCTCTTACGGGAATCGACGCCGACCGCCTGGAAGAGGAGAAACGGCGTGGCATTACGATTGACCTCGGCTTTGCCCACCTGGAACTGAAGGCTGCGAGCGGAGAAAAACTGCGTCTGGGTTTTGTGGATGTCCCCGGCCATGAGCGGTTCGTCCGCAATATGCTCGCGGGCGTAGGAGGCATCGACCTGGTGTTACTGGTGGTGGCGGCGGATGAATCCATCAAGCCGCAGACGCGCGAGCACTTTGAAATCTGCCGGCTGCTCTCCATTCCACGAGGAATCGTCGTCATTACCAAGGCCGATCTTGTCGATGAGGACATGCTCAACGTTGCCAAAATGGAAATCGAGGAGTTCGTGCGCGGATCGTTTCTGGACGCAGCCCAGTCTCCCATGGTGGAGGTGAGCGCCCTCAACGGCGCGGGATTGGAAAAGCTCAAGCAGGAGATTGTCCGCTTGGTTGCTGAAATACCGGTGCGCAGCACGGAGGCATTTTTCCGGCTTCCCATGGATCGTGTCTTTGTGATGAAGGGGTTCGGCACGGTCGTGACGGGAACGCTGATCGCGGGAAAAGTTGGCAAAGAGGAGGAAATCGAGATCCTTCCGCAGCGCCGACGCGCGCGCGTGCGCGGCGTACAGGTGCATGGGAGCTCAGCAGAACAGGCCATTGCCGGACAGCGCACCGCATTGAACCTGGCCGGTGTTGAGGTCGAGGACATGGCACGAGGTATGACCTTAACGAATCCCGGCGTGCTCGAACCAACCCTGCGCCTTCATGTCCAACTCTCTCTGCTCAAGAGCGCCAAGCCACTGAAAGATCGCTCCCGGGTCCACCTTCACGCGTTTACCTCGGAGACCATTGCCGAGGTCGTGCTTCTCGAAGAAAACCCTCTTAAACCTGGAGCAACGGCCTTAGCGGAACTTCGGACCTCGGAACCGGTGCTGCTGCTTCCGGGAGATCGCGCCATTCTTCGGCAGTTCTCGCCGGTAGTAACGATCGGCGGCGTGGTGGTGCTCGATGCGTTTCCACTGCACCGGCAAAAGAAAGAGGCACGAGTCTCTTTCCTTCGCGGCATTGCCAACGGATCGCGCCAAGAAATGCTCTTGGCGCGAATCGCGCGCAGGGAGAGCGGCGGGCTCTCACTGGCGGAGGCCATACGGGAAACCGGCCTGCGGCCATCGGTGTTGCAAGCAGATAGCAAAGCTCTAGCGCAGCAAAAGAAAATCGTGCTCCTGGGCGACTTGATGGTATCGGCCGAGTCTTTCACCAAGGCCCGCGAGCGAATATCAAAGACTCTTGATGCTTTCCACAAGGCCAATCCGCTGGTGCGCGGAATGAGCAAAGAAGAACTACGCACCAAGGCCGGATTGCGGCCTGAAGTTTTGGAAGAGCTGCTGGCTCATCTCGTGCGCGAAAAGAAGGCGGAAGCGACGGGAGAGTTGGTGCGGCTGGCAGGGCGGGGCGTGGAGCTTAAAGACGATGAGGCAAAAGCCAAGAACCAAATTGAAAATGCCTTTGCGTCGGCGGGCCTGAAGGTGCCGACGATGAAAGAGGTGCTGGCAAAACTTCCGGTCGATAAAGACCGCGCCCACAAGCTCATCACCCTGCTGCTTCGAGATCGCATTCTCATAAAACTGACAGACGATTTGGTCTTTCATCAGACGGCACTACAGGAACTGCGGCGGATCATGACGGAATATAAAACAAGGTCCGCCAAGATCGACGTGCCTACGTTCAAAGAGCTGACCGGCATCAGCCGCAAATATGCGATTCCCCTCCTGGAATATCTGGACAACCAGCGTGTGACGCGGCGCGTCGGCGACGAGCGCGTGATTTTGTAGCCCTGAGCTGTAACTAAGCCGACAGTAGGAAACCGGTCCCTTCGCGGCCTTGGGCAGTGCTTCATTAGAAATATTACTAAAATATTACTCACATCCATTACTCATTGATTTCCCATTGATTTTGGAGGGCTTTTGAAGAAATGCAGAATTAGTAAAGTGTAATCGTTTGGCTCTTGCTATCAATGAGTTACGCTATTCAGGGCCTTCACTATGTAGGCTCACCCGTAATCAATGTTCCTCACCCCACTCAAGGGTTGAAAACCTAAGCTAAGCTATTGAAAACATTGTGCTCGATCGCAAGCGTTTGAAAGCGGAAGTTGCGGCCGTGATTCTTACAAACTCAAAATAACATCGGTGGAATAAATGCTGAATATACGAAACGCAGTCGTGAGCGATGTCCCTCTGATTCTGGATTTCATACGCAAGCTAGCCGTGTACGAACGGGAGCCTGACGCGGTAGTAGCAACCGAGCAAGATCTAGTGCGCGATGGTTTTGGCCCTGCGCCCAAATATCGCTGCCTGATTGCGGAATGGAGCGGCCAGCCCGCTGGGTTCGCCTTTTTCTTCCACAACTATTCCACTTGGCTGGGACAGCCAGGACTCTTTCTGGAAGACCTGTTTGTGCTTCCGGAGATGCGCGGTAAAGGAGCGGGCAAAGCCCTGCTGCAGCGCCTGGCGCAAATCGCGATTCAGGAGAATTGCTACGGCATTCGCTGGCTGGTTCTCGAATGGAATGAGCCTGCCCTGAAATTTTACGACCTGCTTGGCGCAAAGGTAATGGACGAATGGGAGACCATGCGGCTCGCCGGTCCCGCCTTGCGCAAGCTGGCAAACGGCGAGGCCTAAAGCAGAACGGAGCTATTTCTCGCGTGTAGGATAGATTCAAGGGATTGGACGCAAATGCGGTTTTGAGCTTGCATTTGTATTGGATCGGAGCAGAGTGAAGAGGGTAAAGATCATTGGGGCTGGATTAGCTGGCTGTGAAGCCGCGTGGCAGTGCGCCCAGCGTGAAGTTCCAGTAGAGCTTTATGAAATGCGTCCGGTCAAACCGACCGCGGCGCATAAAACCGGAGACTTTGCCGAACTGGTCTGCTCAAATTCACTCAAATCCGAGAGCGAGAATACCGCCCCGTGGCTCTTGAAAGAAGAAATGCGGCGCTGCGGCTCCCTGCTCTTAAAGCTGGCCCGCGAAACCCAAGTTCCCGCCGGACACGCCTTGGCGGTCGACCGGGACTTGTTCGCAAACAAAGTGACTGAGGCGCTAAGTCGAGAGCCCCTCATCAACGTGATTCGTGAAGAGGTAACGCGGATCGACGCGGGAGAAGAGGATTGCCTCACCGTGGTAGCCACCGGCCCGCTCACCTCCGATGCGCTTTCGCAAGAGATTGCGCGGCTCTCCGGAAGCGACCATCTCTATTTTTACGATTCGATCAGCCCCATTGTGGAGGCCGATTCCATTGATCTCTCCAAGGTGTATTTTGCGGCCCGCTATGACAAAGGCGATGCCGACTACATCAACTGCCCTTTCACACGGGAAGAGTACGACACGTTCTACGACGCTTTGACAGCCGCGCAGACGGTGGAGGGCCACGATTGGGAGAAGCTGAACTATTTTGAAGGCTGCCTGCCTATCGAGGAGATAGGCCGTCGCGGAAGGGACACTCTGCGCTTCGGCCCCATGAAACCGGTTGGATTAAACGATCCCAAGACCGGCAGGATGCCTTACGCGGTAGTGCAGCTTCGGCGAGAAAACCTGCGCGCGGATTCCTACAATATCGTGGGCTTCCAAAACCACTTGAAATACGGCGAGCAGGCCAAAGTGCTCCGTCTGATTCCGGGGCTCGAATCGGCAAAGTTCCTCCGTTACGGACAGATCCACCGCAATACTTATATCAACGCGCCTTCGCTCCTGACGGAATTGCTGCACCTGAAACTCCACCCCAACGTTTTCTTTACCGGTCAGATTTCCGGAGTTGAAGGCTATACCGAATCGATTGCCACGGGCATGCTGGCCGGGATATATGCTGCAAATATTGCCAGAGGACTGGCAGCCGCGCCTCCGCCGCGGGAGACCGCTCTGGGATCGCTGGTCCATTACATATGCCATGCAGCAGCTAAGAATTTTCAGCCCGCCAATATTACGTTCGACCTGTTGCCGCAATTGGACGAGCAAACCCGGCGCCGCATTCGCGACAAAAAACTACGCCATCGACAGGTTTGCGAGAATGCCCTCAAGGCATGTGCGCAGTGGTTCGAGCAGGTATCTGGATATGCGGTAAAGACCTAGGAAGAGGCAACGCAATGCTAGCCGAGAATCGACATGACCTGAGCGAGGCTCCTAGGATTATTGCCAGGATTTCGAAACCATGACGCCACAAGAGCTTGCCGAAAAAATTGCCGCGCTATCGACTGAGCAACAAGAGGCGGTGCAAAAATTCATCGCGTATTTGCAGAGAAAGAATCCCTCTTCCATCAGTTTCAGGGATGCTGTTGACGAATTCATGAATGAGCACTCTGAACTCATGCGGCTGCTTGCCCAGTGACCTACTACCCCACAGTTGGCGACATCTTGTATATACACAACCTCTCGATTCAAAAATGGGGAGGAAAATCGGGTGTGCGCGATGCGCATGGTCTGGCTGCCGCTGTTGGACGCCTGCACACCGGCTATTACGGGGATGCTATTGAGGAGGCGGCGGCTCTTTTTGAAAGCCTTTCGCAGAATCACCCATTTCTAGATGGCAATAAGAGAACAGCGATTGCCAGTACGGTAGCTTTCCTTGCAACCAATGGTTATCGCGTAGAGTTCATCGATTCAGAGGCTCACGCTCTCCTCCTGTCTCTGTATGAAGGCGTGGGCGTTTCGAAGGCTCCCATTGAATCCTGGTTGAGAAACTGCGCTCGGCATCTGTCTTAAGACGCTGCGTTGCACGCCCACAAATTGATTTTCGCCCCACCATCTCCTATCCTGGCAATGTGAAGTACCAAAGGCTACGCTTCCTCGCTTTCTTCTCCTCATTCCTTTTTGCGGTGAACGTGGCTCCCGCACAGGAAAGCACCACACCCGCAAGTTTCGACTGGCAAAAGGCGAAAGGGACCGTCGTTGACCCGGTGGCTTGCCTCGACGACGCGACGCAAAGTTATGCCCTGTATCTCCCTTCGAAATATTCGCCGGACCGCGCGTGGCCGATCCTCTACGCCTTCGATCCAATGGCTCGCGGTAAAGTTGCGGTCGAGGTTTACCAGCAGGCTGCGGAGAAATACGGCTATATCGTCGTAGGCTCCAATAATTCCAAGAACGGGCCAGCCTCGATCCAGACCTCTGCAACGCAAGCCATGTGGCGCGACACCCATCTTCGTTTTGCAATCGACAAGAACCGGGTTTATGCGACGGGCCTCTCAGGAGGCGCGCGCGCCGCTACGGCTTTTGCGCTCTACTGCTATACGTGCTCCGTGGCCGGAGTCATCTCTCATGGAGCGGGATATCCGCAAGGATATGGAAAGACGAACCCCAAGGCCGCCAACGAGACATTCGCCTATTACGCGGCCATCGGCGAAGCGGATTTCAATTATCCCGAGATTATGCTTTTGCGGCGCGAGAAGGAACGTCAAGAAGCGGCTTTCAAGGTGAAAATCTATCCTGGCCCGCATCAGTGGGCTCCGCCGAACATAGCGGAAGATGCCATCGAATGGCTCGAAATCAAGGCGATGCAGAGCGGCGTCGAAAAGACCGATCCGGCATTTGTGCAAACGATCCTGGAAAAAACGAAGGCAGAGGCTACCCAGGCGGAGCAGAATCACGACACGCTCCGCGAATACTATGCGCTTCGGTCGATCCTGAAGGATTTTCAGGGACTGGCGGATGTAACC
>DATGIO010000156.1:0-79410 GCA_035295685.1 Candidatus Angelobacter sp. | reverse complement strand
ACTTTTTGCAACTCCCCACAAGCCTTTTCGACCACAGCCGGGTCCCGGTGATAGACGACGATGGCGAGTGAGAACTGTCCGAAATAGTTTCCCTGAAGCTCCAGCTCCTTCAGGCATTCGCCGAGGCTGTGGACCAGAGCTGCCTTCGAATCGTCCACCAGTACGTCGGTGCTCGTGGCATCGGCCCTCATCTGGCTTACCATTGAGGTCTTGCTGTTGTGGAAGTGACGGCGCGCTGACTGGATCTTCTTCCGGGCGGCGCTGTTGTCTCTGGCCTGCCACTCGGTCACAACGTGGAAGTTGGCTTCAATTTCGTAAAGTTGTTTGAGGATGAGGGGCCAGCTTTGGGAGGTCGGTTCTTTCAGAGTCAGAATCCGAATACAGTAGTCGTCAAGCAGGAGATGCGCCGGGTAACATTCGAGCGCCGAATCGGCCATGAAAAAATCGACGTGCGTGTCGTACTTGAGGCGCGATGCTTCGCGCTTTTCGGGACTAACGTTGACCAGCCGCCGCAGGAAGCTGTAGGCATCCTGTTTATCCAAAACCTCGATGGCCACAAAGTCGTTGGTCTGAAGAGCGAACGTATCGACTCTTTGCCGGAGTGTGCGCGCCGCCCGCGCTATCTCCGCCTCAATCAACACCACTTCCTGGTCGCTTGAGAAGAGCCCCTTCAACTCTTGCCACGCCAAGCGCGGTGCAGTCTGAAGCTTGGTGAGCGCCTTTCCCAGGCTGCTCCGATACCGGAAGCCTTCGTGAAGGATCACGTAATAGATCGAGATCGAATAAAGCCGGTCGGCTTTGCCGCGAAGATATTCAAGCCGCGATTCGTTCGCTGCTTTGACTACCTCATCCGTATAGTTTTTGTGGGGAATCTCGGGAGCGTGGGTTTTGAAGAGATACTGGTAAATCTTGAACTTGGGGTCGAACAGCTTAAAGGCAGCTTCGAGACGCTTGGTCAGATTATCGATGGTGCCGCCGTCGAGACATTCATAATCGACGCCCTCTACCTTGAGCACCACTCCCAGGTCTCCGGCCTTGGTCAAAAACGTCCGGCTGTCAATGAATCCGAAGACCGAGATGTTTTCATTCAGCGCGCCGGTCTCCCGGTACTCTTTGACAATTTTTGACAACCTAAGCATGGGAAACCACCTGGATGTTGGCGTTATGGAATTTCAAAGGGTCATATTGCTTTTTGAACTTGGTGGAATTGAGCAGGATGCGGAGCAACTGCGGGTCGCGGTTCGTTGCCGATTGCGCGGCCAATAACATGGCCAGAAACAGCACCAATCCCGACAGCAGGCTCCCAAACAAGTTGAAAGCCGCCCCGCCCATGATGAGGGCTGAAAAAAACAGGCGGCGTTCGGCTCCGAGGACTGTCAGCGGTTTATTAACCGCTTTATAAACGAAATGAATTCTGCGCTTCTGCATAATGTTTTATGGATCAGTTCTGAGCATGATTACTTTTGCTTTAAGTAAACAGGCCGTTCTACTTAATTTCCCGGAAAGAGCCAGCTAAGGAAGTTCACGGCAGCTATCGCCATGCCTACGCCAAAGATGATTCCCGCCAGCATTCGCTTATGTCCTCCCTCGCCAAAGGCGAACATGAGACCGCCGACTACGATGGCGACTAGGCTTAACGCTCTTGCTATTGGGCCTGTAAAGGCTGTCTGGAGCTGTTGAACGGCGGTCTCCCAGGGGCTGGGCGCCGTGCCCTGCAAAAAGGTACTTACGAAAATAATTGATCTTATCGTCCTCATAGTGCATCCTTTGCTTAGCTTGCTACTAACCTTCCACTGGGGCATATCTGGCCTGCCCACCCAGCTTCCTAAGTTGGGGTTAGTGATCGCTGCTTATGACACCGCAGCTGATCGCCAATAACCCGCTGGACATTTTCGATTCGGTTCGCCGAGTTGCGCGTCCGCTGCGGTGTCTACGCATAAGACGCAACTATTACAGGGAGGTTTCTTTGCCTGCGGAGGAAACGGAACTCGTGGGACAAAGAATGAAAATGAATGACTCGATTAGAACAACTTGAAAATGAGAAGAGGGCTTGGAGCGTCGGAGAGGTAGCCGATTTTCTGGGCTATTCGCGCAACTATGTCTATGAACTTATTCATGAACGCAAGATCGACGGATGGTTCGTAGGAGATAAGGGAGGTTATCGCTTCTGCCCATGCGAGCTAGCCAAGTGGGTGAGGAAGAAGATGGCCGAAAACGGTCACAATGGCTCTAGCAGCGACAAGCCGGATACCAATGGCAAGCCGCATAGATCGCCTGATGCGGATAGCCGGAGCGATGGCAAGGACAACAGGCATCCCTAGTTGAGCGAAATCACTGATCGACAATCTCCGGAAGGAAGGTGAAATCAAAGAGAGAGAATAAAATTCGGCGGGCCGCAGATGTTTTTGTTCGCGTGAAGCATCGAGCGTCTGTTCCCTTGATGAACGAGGATCGACAGGCCTTCT
This sequence comes from Candidatus Angelobacter sp., assembly GCA_035295685.1. Classification (GTDB taxonomy): domain Bacteria; phylum Acidobacteriota; class Terriglobia; order Terriglobales; family Acidobacteriaceae; genus Angelobacter. The sequence goes on along the minus strand of DATGIO010000156.1, from coordinate 76,945 downwards.
GCTGAGAAAGCGATTGGTGGTGGGCCTGTCTTTTCACATGGCCTGGACTGCTGAGATATATGCAGGTACAAAATCTTGATTTTCAATGAAAAATTCATTGATTCGATCCATCAAATGCCGCGACTAAACACCTAATAATCACTCTGAAAAGAGAGGGGATCACGAGAGGCCCGTAATCCCCCGTTTTCTACTATCTTTCAATTCGGATGAGATCGCCCACGCGAACTCTTCCTGGACGTTCTGTGATGCCGTAAACCCCCAGCATATTCTTCCGGTTCATTGCGATTTCGCGCAGAATTTCCGGATTGGTTTCCCCGGTACATGGGTCGAAGTTGACGATTGAGCACCGTACGTCTTTGCGTGCGATACGGATGCGTGCAGAATCGGCAGTCTCGCCGAAGACGAGTAGCTCGCCAATCCACCGGTCTTCAGGATAGCTGCGAGAATCCAACGCCTTTATCACTATATTCGGACGATAACGTAATATATCGGGGCGAATAGCAATGGTCTTTGCAATGGCTTCGATTGAGGAAGTCGTGATCAGCGATATCGGCATCGAATCGAAGGTTCCTCTCCACAGACGAACGAGCTGAAGAGGAGAGCCGGACAGGTTCTCAAGGTTCTTGCGAAGCTCTTCATCTCGAAGCGACACAACGGTTCCGCCAGGGATGCTGACATGAATAGCGGAGTTTTCATCGCGCGCGTCCTCTAGCTTGGCCGAATAGGTGAGCAAAGTTGTTAATTCACGTCCAGAAAGCCAGGGAAGCCCCGAGTCGCAGTTCGTCTTCATGAAGGCGAATCGGCGGTCTCCTGCAAGGCCATGCCAGCCAATATGGACCTGATCCACCGTTTCTCCCGCCATAGACTTGACGGGGAAATGACGAATTTCAGCAACGATGCCAACGGCTTTGGAGTTATCGTGCATGCGCACCCTCCGATTCCGCAGATATCGCTGGTTGACCAGCACACTTGTCGTCTGTGGCACTGAGGGAACGCCGGTATTCTGCAACAGCTTCGCAGAGCTTCCCAATCTGTGGGTGCTTGCGCCGCATATCGCGAATAGCCATAGTCTCACTATGGGACATGTTCCCCGTGCCGTTCAACGGACACACCGACAGGTTTGCGAGTTCCTCCGGTGTGAGCTGACTAGCCGGCTTGACGAGATAATCCACGATTAGACGCCAATGTATTGAAGTGAGGCGGCCGGCAGCGGCAATGAGACCTTCAAGAGCAACGAGCGAATTGAGAACATCAACCGGCTGATGTAACAACAGCTCACCCAATGACGACCGTGTGAGCGTTTCGAGTCTGCATAAGTTTAGGTTCATTTTCTTCAGGATCCGATCGGTGAGTGAAGGCATCATCATGTCCTGCTCAAGACCTATGCGGTCTTCAGCTGTTAAATAACGTAGCCGTTCATGAACGGTAGTACGGTATTTCTCCGTTGTAATGCCGACCATGTAGTCAATGGCCATTTGAGCGGCCAAGTTAGCTGCGTTTACGCCGGACCAATCGACACGACAAACGGGGTATGAAACCAAATAGGTCCGCATGCGTTTCATAAAGAATGCAGGTTGAAAGACCCAACTACTTCCATTCATTTCAGTGAGGGAGTTGAAGTGGCGACAAAGTTCCTTCATATTTTCTGTCGTCTGACGAATTGCACACATTGCCTCAGGAGAAGTAACGTCCACATTGCCTTCGCAGATAGGGCGCAATAAAATTCGAGAGTAGTTGTGGAGGTTATGTGTAGCATTTACAACACGATGGAAGTGGATTTCTTGAGGATCACCAGTAAAAAGCAAGGGAACGGAATTCCACAGCCAATACGTGTAATGCGTTGCAACTGGCGGATGTTCAGCCCTGGCGCCCAGTTGCACCAATAAACCTTCCAGGCTTCCAAATTGCTGGAGGGCCAAGCCGGGAGGCATGCGAAGCGCCTGAAAGTGTCTTTCGGCGGAATTGACGATGAAAGTGATCAACTGGATAGCAACGCGTGCATCATGTTGGTCAAGTTCATGGATCGCGGGCTGAATGGCCTCACGAAAAGATGCGACCCACGGCTGGACAGCAGAAAAGAATTGTTCAATCGGCCTGCCAGCCTCGATAGCGGTATTCAAGGCACCCAATTCGGCTTGAATCCAATTTTGAAGTGCCTGAAATTGAGCTGTTTTCGATGCAATCATTCGCGACCTTCACAACAGGCCACGAACCTCGGTCAGGACTTGCCAGTCTGCTCCGTGAGGAGTAATCTGAGCGTGATTGATCCGAGGTTCGCGCCTCGGCTGAGGACCTACAGGGTGCGCTTTGCGAGAGATCACCCTGTGGGTCTTTATCGTTCTAGGCTTGTTGGGCTCCTTACGAGATAGGGTTCGTCGATCACCACCTTTCCTCTTTCGCGAAACTTCAGCCGGGGAGCAGGGTTTTGAGTTTGGAGCCTTTCCCGAGCTTTCGTTCAGCACGCTCTAAAGCGTAAGTTGGAATGCTCAGTTACGTCAACAAAAATATACGAAAAAGTATATAAATTTATATACGTTATGAGTATACTTATATACGGAATTGTATGTAATATTGACGAACGTTCCCCGATAGCCTTAAAGTCTGTGCGATGCCAAGACGAAAGATGGACAAAACGCGACTCCGTACGGCACGCCGTGTAATCGGATTGGTGCTGAAGCAGTTCCGTAGGACCGCCCGAATCACCACAAAGGAGCTTGCGGGCAGATTGGCGGTGCCCGATTCGATGATTCGCGGCATTGAATCCGGACAAGTCGCGGTCCCGTTGATACGGGCAGGCCAACTTGCGGCTGTATTCAGTCGAGATACTCAGACTATCTCTGCAGAGGCAATTACACGAGCATACGCAGCGGCTGCTCAATACGCCTCCCCAACGTACGTTCCGAATCCTGATCGTTATGGTTGGCTGGTCACTCTGGGAAATGAGGGGGAGAATAAAGAAGCCTGCGACCACCTTGTGGTTGAATTAACCGGCCGAGGTTATCAAAACGATGTCACCGGAAACAGGAGCGGCGCAATACAGGACATTGTCCATTCCCTGAACCCGATCCAGATCACGCTTGTTCACCGATTGGCAAAGGCGGTTCACGATTTCGGTACGAGCATTGTGAGTGATACGGCAATTGCTGAATGGGAGATTTTTAACGCAGACAGGCTAACAAGCTTGTTTGCCGTTGCCCCGAGTCTTGAAAGTGAGTTGACGCGTGAATTTCAACAAGCCTTAGCGAAAACTGTTTCGGCAACCGGAGTTGATAATCTTCGATATCTTTTGCTTCGTTCTGAACACAGCCGTTCCGAAGAATTTGCTGAGGTTTGCTATGAGCTCACCCAATTGGTTGCAAGGAGCTTGAGTGACCAGACAGGCAACAATATCAAAAAATGCCTTAGTGAAGTGAAAAGGAAATTGCATTTCAAGGTTTTACCCATGGTCACAACCAACCAAAAAATCCGTGATTCTCTAAACCTCGGCTCCGATCTTAACTCGGCGTGGGATGGATTCTATCTTTACAACGTGAACGACGGTCAACACCTGCTAATCGGCATATTTCGTCGATTGCCGGCCAATAAAGATAGCGTGAGTCCAGTTACACTCAAGTCTTGGCATGCTCCGATCTTCAATGAGTCACTACCGTTGAAACACGTACAAACCTTTCGCGTGCTGTTTGAGAACCTCTGGAAAGAAGGAGCAGATCCCAAGTCGATAAGGGGCCCTCAATGACTTTGAGGCTCTCCGCACTCGAGGTGCGCCGCAAACGGTTTCATCTCGGTCCCGTAGATTTATGTGTTCCGTCAGGAACATTTCTATCAATCCTGGGTGAATCTGGCGCAGGTAAATCAACATTACTCCAGACACTTGCTGGCTTGATCACACCCGATGCCGGGCGGATTTTTCTCGATGGGAACGACATCACGGATGTCCCGCCAGAGGATCGTCCGAGTACGTTCTGTCAGCAGGACTCGCTTCTCTTTCCTGTTTTTCGTGTTATCGACAACCTGGCTTTTGCCCTGGTAGCGAAGGGAATGAATCGTAATCAGGCACGAGAACTTGCAGCGAAACGGGCAGCTGATTTCCGCATTCCTCGAGATTTGCTCTCAGCTTGGGCTGAAACTGTCTCCGGTGGCGAAGCCCGCCGGATTGCGCTCGGACGTGCTTTCCTTAAAGAAGATTATCGTGCGGCATATCTGGACGAAATAACTTCTAACCTTGACGGAGAAAATAAAAGGGCTGTTGCCAAGTTAACTCTCGATCTTTTTCTGGAATCCTCAAGCATATTCCTGTTCGTATGTCATGAACCAGCGTTGGCATTAGAAATGGCGTCCGCGGCCATCTCTGCCGGTCGTCATGGATTAGTAGCAGTGATGAAAGCAGGAAAGTTGCTTGAGATGGATGCCCCGCAAGAAATTTATTTGAACCCAAAGAGTCTTTATACTGCTCGTCTGTTTGGAGATGTGTCTGTGCTTGACCTTGATGGGCGGCAGGAACTTTCTTCGCAGATCTTCCGCGCATTTCCCTCGCCAATCGAGAACTGTACTGTCGGTGTCCGACCTGAAGATGCAGTGTTTTATGCCGCAGAAGCGCCAGATGGAGCATTTTCCGTTGCCTCACGTCTTTTACGCACATGGTTTGTCGGCTCCGTAACTAAGGTGGAAGTCGAAACTCCGTGCGGAAATCTAATCGCGACTGCAGCCCGTCAGACCAATTTTGCCCCTGGAACGACTGGGCAAATTAGCCTTAGCAGGCTTCTCTTTTTCCGCGCAGGGGCCAACCGATGATGAAGAAACAAATCGGGTATTCGTTGGGCGCTTCGCTATATTTTGTCTATCCTTTTGCTGCGATGGGGGTGGCATTAATTTCTAGTGTCAAACGGCTATCCGCTGAGTCCGTTTCTCTTCGCCCCATTTCCTCAGTTCTATTAAGCACTACCTACCGTGGCATCGCTATTTCGGCCACTGTTGCCCTCCTAGCGGTAACCTTTGCCGCAATTAGCCTCCTTCATTTAAAGATTGGCCGCCATATACCTGTCGTCCGCATGGGAGCGCGAGCTTTCGCCGTTTCAACTCAATTCTTTTCGCCCCTCTTGGTCGCCATGGGCTGGATCGTTACTGTGGGGCACTCACGCATTGCTTTCTCCCTTCCGGCGATGATTTTAGGATTGCTATCGCTGGCACTTCCTCCTGCTTATATTGTTCTCGACTTATATGTTGTCGGTCGACTGACTCGCTATATCGAAATGGCTTCTGTACTTGGGGCGCGTCCCTTGATGCGCTCTAGACTTGCACTTGCACTCGCCCGTCCAGCGATTATTGGATCATTGCTCATAACCTTTGCTTGGACATACTGTGATCTCGTGGTCATTTCACTCGTGGGATCCGGGAATCAGTTTTATCCAGGTCCACTAGTTTCCTATCTAATCCGACAGTCGACAATACGTGAATTAGCCTTATTTGCCACCTTGCCAAGTGTCGCACTTGCCCTCGGTGCTGCAATCGTGTCCCAACCTTCAGGGAAGAGATCATGATCTTTGACTTTGTCAGAAAGGTCGTACTGCTGGCTGGGGGCATACTTGTAGTGCTCCCGGGGGCCGTCCTTTGCTGCGTTTCATTTCGCACATCATGGCCCATCCGCGTGCCTCACGATGTCTGGTCCGCTCTATGGCGGTCCATCGTTTTGGCAATTGTCGTTGCGGGGATCTCTTCAGTCATTGGCTTTCTAGTTGCCAGCTCATATGTGCGCCGAAAGCCCTCACGGGCGGAATGGTTGCTGATCGCGCTCGCCTTGATCACTCCCGAGTTGCCCATCGCGGTATCATTGCATTCGGCATTTGCAGCGCTCCACTGGGATATTCCGGACATTCTGGCAGTCTCGCTAGGCCAAATTGGGTTCCCTTCCGCATTGACTATATTGTTTGTTTATCTGCGTTTAGACGCTTCAAAGGCAGATGCGCTGATCGGCGTTGCTCGGACGCTTGGTGCCAAATCAGCAGCAATCTTGGTTCTATTGCTCAGGTTGTCTTGGCCTGCCGTAACTGTCGGCTTTCTCAATGCCGCGGCATTTTCATTACAAGATGTAGCATACCCCTGGTTTTTAGCGTCTGCTAACTTTGCCGTGTTGCCAACCCTTGTCTTTTCCAGAGCCAGATTTGGATTGCAACCATGGATGATTTGGTATGGAGCGCTCGCAGCTTTTTGCGGAGCGCTCGTGGCAATTATCGTCTTTTCCCCGGAGGTGCAACTTGAACAGGAGTCGTAGAATCTCAGCTTATTTCTTGATCATAATAAGTGGGCTTACTAGTTGCCAGCGACATCCCCCAACTATCACTTTCCTTAACTGGGATGACTATACTGGTGCAGGAGTCAAAGAGAGTTTCACTCGATCTACGGGGATAACTATAAATGAAAAAAATTATGGCACAAACGAAGAATTGATGGGTATCCTTGAAAATACGCATGCCGACATCATTGTGCCGTCCACTTATGCCGTAGATATTTTAGCTGCGAAAGGCAGGCTTGGCCCTCTCGCTTGGTCTAGCCTGAACAATGCTGCTATGGTTCCCCAGGCATACCGGAACATGCCAGAAGCGAAGCATTGCATTCCCTATACTTGGTCGGCCATTGCATTCTTTTATGATAGGACCAAGCTATCAACTGCCCCCGGTCTTGATATCCTTTTTGATCCGAAGAAGCGCAAGCCCTTTGCAGGCCATATCCTACTTCTGGACGATCGGCGTGCCATGCTGGGTCTCGCGTTACGCTATTTGGGATATAGCGTGAACACGATCGATGCGGAAGCGTTGTCGAAGGCAACAGCACTTTTGCGAGAAGTGAAAAAGGATACCTTGCTGTTTGCAAGTGGCTTGCTGGTTGATCGTATCGCAAGCACCCCATCTGTATGGCTTGGGGTCTCCTGGAGCGGTGATGCTCGCTGGGCTGCAGCCAAACGTCCTGATATCAATGTTATTTTGCCCGATCAGACGGTTGTCTACGTGGACTGGGCTTGCATAACTCATGATGCAACGCCTGCTGCAACGAAATTCCTCGATCATTTACTAGACCCCAAAGAAGCTGCTGCACTAACACAGACTACGCATTATAGCCCAGTCAACTTAGGGGCAGAAAGTCGTGCGCCAGCCGATATCCAATCGATCATCAAGGAATGGCGTGAGGCGAGTGCGCGAATTAATCCAGAGATGATCCAAGATGTGGGACCGATTGGAGATCAAAAGTACGAGACTGCTTGGTTGGCTGTTAAACAGTGACAGACTATTAAGATCGCGAGCGGCCAGGATAATGCTGAAAAAGACGAGGCTACAATGGACAAAGGAATGATACAAGCTCTGCAAAATATCAAGGGAAACGGCGAACAGGTATGGATCGCGCGAGTCTCGCCAAGCTGCCAGGGCACACATGAGCGATGGGTTGCTTCTCCAATTTCACAACCATTTAGTAATCAGTCCTTCAGCAAGGGATTGGCAGGCGCTATGCGGGCAATTCTTGCTGAGACGGATGAGGCCGAGGTGTGGGACTGCTATGAAGAGAGGGATAATGAGGAGGTTGCGTGGAAATGCATTTTGCGTAAATCAGGCACATTTTCGGGACCCAATGGGAGGGTCAGTGAAGGTGTACAGAGCTCTCCAGGTGCCGAATCCACGTAATATTTAGGCTAGCTAGCCCGCATCTTTGTGAGGAGCCAATATTCTGAGTCATAAGCAGAGTGTTTAGCCGTATATGCAAACTACACAGGATGTCAGATTGCTTTTCGATATTGCTGCTCAAGAGTATGATGCGATCCGAGATCCGTGGTATACGTGGCTTTATGCCCGGCTTCACTTATTGATCGCTGAGCAGTTAGCGTTGTTCCGATCACAGCAGATGGTGCTCGATATTGGCTGCGGCACCGGCTTTCAGAGCTTCCTTTACTCCTACACAGGTCATGATGTGGTGGGAATCGACATTTCGCCGGAGTTGTTAAAAATTGCCTCTCAGAAGTCACAAGCTGTTGACAGACTGTGTAACTTTCTGGTGCCCACCAATTTCCCTTTTGCACGAACGATTGAAAGAAGGGTCAAGGCTCTCGTCTATCGTCATCGTGTGTTCTTTCCGCGGCGGCCGTCTTTTGTAATCGGTGACGCTAAAGCACTCCCGCTTCCGGATGCAGTTGTTGATCACATCAACTGCTGCGGTAGCACTCTCAGCCTCATTGCCGATTATCGATCAGCTCTGTGCGAGATGGCTCGCGTACTCAAGCCAAATGGCACATTCATCATTGAGGTTGAGGCGAGATTCAATGCCGATCTGCTGTGGACGCTCATCGACACAATGATTGGCGGTCGCATTGGATATGGATTAACGTTCAAGGAAGCCTGCTCGCTACTTAAGGGCCCAATGCAAGAGCATGTGACTATTCGCTATCCTCTTAGAGACGTGGCGAATCAGCTACTTTTGGAGTTGATTTTATTCAACGCCACAAAACTCAAGCGTGAACTGTCAGAGCTTGGTCTGCAGCCGAAGAAGATAAGATCGATTCATTCCATTACAAACCTACTTCCCAGCACAATTTGCAGCCGCCCCATTCAATCGCGCTGGCTTCCATTGGCGTTTGGAGTACTTGCGAAGATGGAACAGCTTTGCCCGTGGAGATTACCCGGCTGCAGCCTCGTTTTGGTTGGTAGTAAGAAATAGGTGTATCTTTTGCTGGTCATGATATATCGAATCTTAAGATTTCGGTTTTCTGGCTCGGCGCGTGGGTCAGGATAAAGGGTTTTTCCTTGCTCAATATAGCATTGACGCATTGACACCATCCAGGCATCGTTTCAATGGGTCGCAATGCTTCTCATGATCAGATAGATCCCATTAGTAATGGTTGATCGAGTTCACTCAAAAAAAATGGTGTCATGTTCGGTTGCCACGAAAGATCCCGCGAGAGATAAAGTCGATCCAGATGCGGGCGTTGATCGACTATGGCCCAGTTATATAAAAACTGTCCTTGGCGGAATGACTGGCTTATCATCGATTGCACTCGTACTGATCGGGCGGATTTAAGGAACGAGCCTCCGGGAGCCCATCGAGCGAACCTCCCTCAGATGATTCAGCAGATCACAAGCGTCATCACTTTAGTTTGCGCCGCTATAAACTCTTAACATCCACCAACTGTTTCCTATTATAGAAACGCTTGTGAGTCTCGTGTTGTGGCTGTCGAATGCGTTTGCGGGTGGGAATGGTTACTTACGCATGGGGCGATGCGAATGGCACGCATCGAATGCTTGGAGATTTATCGAGGCAATAACAAATAGTGACCAAATTATGGCTAATGCTGAGAAATTGAATAATTCCAGGTTTTCGTTGTGAAACCTCCAACATCGTTTCGAGATAGGAAAGCAAGACTTTTCTTGAACCGGATTCGATACCCCTCAAAGCTGGGTGCAATTAGGGTGCAATAGGGCTTCCCGAGAGTAACTTTGGGCGCTAAAACGGGCGATCAGCGCCGTTAAATTTCAAACGATTACCTTTGTGGCATGCCCTGTCACGGCAGAGGCCGCGGGTTCGAGTCCCGTCGTCCCCGCCATCATTTCAAACGACTTAACGGATGATGGCTCTCAAAGTCCAACCCACAATCCATCCCATCGCTTTCAAAATCACTTCTGGCTTGAAGCCGACCGCCACCAGGAACGCTCCCTGCGCCGCCCGTGTTTCATCTGGATCGTGCTGTGTGTAGGGATCAAGCATCGTCAGAATCTTGCCGCGACGGCGAGATCGAGCTTACCATCGCCGTTGAAGTCGGCAGCCATGATCGCGGACGGGCCTTGGCTCACTGCATAAGGAGAACCCTGAAGCCGGAGTGAACGTCCCACGACCGTTCCCAAGCAGTAGGGTAACTGTGCGATCTCCGCTATTCGCGACCGCGAGGTCCAGGTTCCCATCATTATTGAAGCCGCCGGCTACAATCGCCTCGCTGGTTTCCTACCGAGACGGTTGTTGCCTCTGCGAATGTCCCATCGCCATTCCCGAGAGATACGGCAACTCCCGAGACCGGAGAGGAACTACTCCCACCCACCAGAATCGCAGCGAGTTTTCCGTCTGTCGAAATCCCCTACGTCAAGGCTCGTGGGAAAGCCAGTTCATAAAGAGGTTCGCCGCTGGGCTGGAATACTCCTCTCCCAATTCCAGAACAACAGGGCTTTGCCGATGCGTTCGCTGCGGCAAGATCGAGGTTTCCATCCGCATTGAAATCCGCCGCTTCTACGGCGCTGTCGCGACCCGATGACTTAAGCGGTGGGTGAAGAAGCGAACTATCTGCGGTATCTACTTTCTTGATGACCCGTCTTTGCCTCGTTCCTCGATGGTCAAACTTCGGTGCTCGTGCCTATCCCATAGACTCAGTAAAGAAAAGTTAAGAAATCACCCAACCGCTTTGGCGCTGCTATACTTCCAGCCCGTTCGAGAGAGCGGCCCTCATCCATCTCGATTCACCCGTGATTTCCAGATTCCAGGTCCCACAAATACCTACAGGAGGCTGACCTTGAAACGATTCCTCATCCTATTTGTACTTCTGCTCAGCACTTGGTCCGTGGCGGAAGTAAAGCTATTGCGGCATCCCAGTTATCACAACGGCAAGGTCGCATTCAGTTACCTCGGCGACATCTGGGTTGCAAATGAAGACGGAAGCAATCCACAACGCCTGACCGTACACAAAGCCAGGGACATCTATCCCCGCTTTTCGCCGGATGGAAAATGGATCGCGTTTTCGTCGAATCGCTACGGCAACTACGACGTTTTCATCATCCCCGCCGAAGGCGGACACGCACAGCAGCTTACCTTTCATTCCGCCGCCGACCTGGTCGTGGGATGGACCACCGACAGCAAGCGAATTTTGTTTCAATCCTCACGGGGATTGATGTTTCCAGGTGTTCCGAATCTCTATGAGGTAGCCATCGACGGAGGGCTGGAACAGCCCGTCCCCACCGATTGGGGATATTGGGGGAGCTACTCGCCGGATGGAAGCAAGTTTGCCTTTAACCGCCATCCCATGGTCTGGTGGCGCCAGCATTATCGCGGCAGTTATGCCGCCGATTTATGGGTGCTGGATATCAAGCAAAAGCAATATTCCCACCTGGAAGACGGTGACTACCGCGGAAACTACTTCTGGCCAATGTATGCCGCTGACGGCTTTATTTATTTCGTCTCCGACCGGATGCCCGACGAAAAATCGATTAAGCCGGGGAGCAAAGAAGTGCTCAAGAGCGTGAACAATCTCTGGAAGATTCCCGCCGCCGGAGGCCATGCGGTGCAGGTCACGCATCATTCAACCGGAAGGCTGTTCTTCCCCTCCATTTCCAGCGACGGCAAAACCATCGTGTATGAAGAGGATTTTGGGCTATGGAAGCTCGATCTTAAGTCCGGCAAGTCGACCGAGATCAAGCTGAACATCGCTTCCGACGACAAAGAGAATGAAATTGAAACCATAACCGTCCGCAATGAGGCCGAAGGCTATGACCTCTCGCCAAGCACCAGGCGCGCGGCGGTGTCCGTCCATGGAGAGATCTTTTCGATTGCCACATACCGTGGAGACATTCAGCGGGTGACACAATCGTTCTCGCGCGAGAGCGCGCCATCCTGGTCGCCGGATGGAAAATGGATTGCCTTCGTTTCGGACAAGTCGGGCCGCGACGAGGTATGGATGGCCCACGAAGACAGCACAGGCCTCAAGAAGCTGTCGGATTCCGACACCGAAAAGCAAAACATTCAATGGTCGCCCGACTCCAAGGCGCTAATGTATGCAACGTCCGACCATAAGCTCTATCGCTACGAACTCGAAGGCGGCAAGACTATGTCCATCGCTGCCGGAGAAGCGGGAAATATCCAAGGCGCTCGCTTTTCGCCGGATGGCAAGTGGATCGCCTACTCGCGGCTGAACAACGACCTCCGCCCCCACGTCTTCATTATTCCCGCCGCCGGGGGGACCGAGCACCATGTGGGCAATGCCGATTTACTTTTCAGCGAGACCAGCCCGGAGTGGACGCCGGATGGCAAGCGCCTTGTCTTTCTTGCGGGACTGGCACAAGCCGGAAACGCAACCCAGCGGCAAAGCTACGTGCAACTCTATAGCCTCGCACTGGCCAAGGAAGACAAAAATCCTTCGGACCGCGGCATTGACGATGAAGAACAGGCGCAGGCCGCAGACAAGCTGGGCAGGCTGCGCGAAGCCCAGGCGCGCGGCGAAGCCGCAAGACCAGACGTAAAGATCGATTTTGACAGTATCACGCGGCGCTCGCGGCAGATTACCCACTTGAGCGACAACATTACCGCCTCGGCAATTTCTCCGGATAGCAGAACGTACGCTTTCGTCGCGGTCGGCGATCGCGATGGCCGCCCGTCGGCCACTCTTTACACCATTCCCGAAGACGGAACGCAGGTCACCACAGTTACGACCTCCGGAAGAGGCGACAACGAAGAAGGAGGGGGTGGTGGACGCGGGATCGGCAGCCTCAAGTTTTCAAAAGACGGGCGCACCCTTTATTTCATTGAGGCCGAAGAGCTATATGCGGTCGATCTGGGCCCGGCCGCGGGAGCGGGAGCACGTGGAGGAGCCGCTACCTCGGGAGGAAGGTCGTTTGACCGCCGCCGAATCAATTTCACCGTTCACGTTGAGGTCGATCATAGCCAGGAGTGGAAAGAGGTATTCAATGAGAGCTGGCGCGTGATGAAGAACCGTTTCTATGACGCTCAAATGCACGGCGTTGACTGGAGCCGGGTAAAGACCGTTTATGAGCCTCTCATGGAGTATGTTGCTGACCAGGAAGAGATGCACAATGTAGTCAGCCAGATGATCGGTGAGTTGAACGCTTCACACACCGGCATCAGTTCCACGCCCGGTGTGGAAGAGCGCGATCACATGGTGCAGACGCGCTTCCCAGGATTTGAACTGGAACCAGACTCCTCCGGATACTACAAAATCGGCTACGTCTACAAAGATGGTCCGGCGGACAAAGACTATGCTCACGTTGAGCCAGGAAACTATATTCTCGCGATCGATGGTCATGAAGTGAAATCCGGAGACAACTATTGGAAGTTTCTGACGGCCGTGCAAGGCGAGAAAATTGCGTTCACCGTAAATTCCAAACCGTCCGCCGAGGGCGCTTGGCTTGCCAAGGTGCAGCCTACCGGCGGCGCAGCCTATACCACTCTGCAATACGAGCGCTGGGTTAGCGCCCGCCGGGCGATCGTGGATAAACTCTCCAACAATTCAGTTGGCTATCTGCACATCCGCGCCATGGACGCGCCTTCCCTGAGGCGCTTTGAGCGCGATCTTGTAGAGAACCACGACAAGAAGGCGCTGATCATCGACCAGCGATTCAATCCAGGCGGCGGCATCGACCAGGAGCTTCTGGAAATCCTCAACCAGCGCCAATACCAATATTCGAAGAGCCGAGGCTCGGTTCAGGTCAGCCGTCCGCAGCAAGGCTTCTTCGGCCCGATGGTGGTGATGGAGAACGAGCGCTCCACCAGCGATGCGGAGGTGTTTCCCGACGGTTTCCGCACTCTGGGGCTTGGTAAAGTCGTCGGCAAAACAACCTACGGTGCGGTAATCGGCACCGGAGCCTATCGGCTGCTGGATGGATCGAGCCTCCGCACGCCCGCTACCGGCCTCTGGAACGTAAAGGGTTATAACCTGGAAAACTATGGCGTTCCGCCGGACGTTGACGTAGACAATACGCCCGCAGACTTCCTAGCTGGCCGCGACGCGCAGCTTGAACGCGCCGTCGAGGTCCTGCAGCAACAGATGCGCGAATCAAAGCCGGGAACGCTCCGGACGGCGGCGGGCGGTGGAAACTAGAAGGGGCCGAATCGTTTTCGAGCGATAGTTTCGCTGGAAACAATGAGACGGTGGAGCTGTGAGTAGTGTTCAGATCACAGCTCCGCTCAACTTTAAAAACCATGTCTCGGCTGGAACGAGGCCTTGAGAGATTGTTTTGGTTAGCTTTTGACCGTATCTAGAGCGGCCGCAATCATATCGGCCAAGGTTTCCGGAAATACTCTCTCACTCGTGACTCTCAAATCCTCGACTGACCACCAATGATGATCTGTCATTACTTCGCGTTCCAATGAGGTCCAGTGGTCCCGAGAAATCGACTGAGCGGCAAATCTGATTACAAAGAACCTCTCTTCCGCTAACACATGCTCACCATCAGCTAATTGGAGCTGAAATTCCCGCCGTGCCACGGGTTCGTTGACAGCGTCTACGTGAATATCCGTTTCTTCCAATAACTCGCGGCGGGCGGCATCCTCAAAACTCTCCCCTGTTTCCAGGGCTCCTCCCGGCGTTGCCCAATAGATTTGCCCTGCCAATGCACCTGTTTTATGTACAAATTTGAACAGTAGTACGCGATTGTCTGAATCGATTAAAAGGATACGTGAGGAAGGGCGCCGACGCATTTTTTGATCCCAGTCCTGTCTCATGGAGTTTACATCACACGGCGTTGAGGCGAGATTGACCGATGACCGACGGGTCTTCAGAAAGAGCTTTCTTCACGGCTGTTTTGGGAAATTCATTGATCCAAATGGACTGTTCTCTTTGATTGCTGCTCTCCATCGTGGATGACAATCGAGTCATAACTTGATTCAGATGCTTTCCTCTTGTTGGCTGCTGGGCTTCCGCTTGGACTATCCACCATAAAGCCTTTGAGCTATCGGCCTTCAGGACAACTATATAGAGAGCGCGCAAAGATCAATTCGTCTTAGGCCCATAAGATGGGGCATTTTCCGCCTTTTAGTTATTTCCAAGTACAGCGCTTTTCGTCCAATTTAACTCATTTTTAATCATCTTGTAACCAAATGTGGGCTAAAAGGGATGCGTTGCGACTCATTTCAAAACCATAAAACCCAACTAAACCTTGAGGAGGAACGATGCGGCTCAACTTTATCGCCGGGTTGTGCGTGGCCTTGTTGATGGGCACCGCAGTTGCCCAAACAAACTTAACTGGTGCGGGAGCCACTTTCCCCAGTCCGATTTATACCAAATGGTTCAGTGAGTATCACAATCTATATTCCGACATTCAAATCAACTATCAGGCACAGGGCAGCGGGGCCGGTATCCGGCAATTGCAGGCCAAGACAGTCGATTTCGGCGCCAGCGATGGCCCAATGTCCGACGAGCAGCTTGCTGCCACCAGCTTCAAGGTCCTTCACATTCCCACGGTTCTAGGAGCGGTGGTTCCAATCTACAATCTGCCTGGAGTGAATGAGCCGATCCGATTCACCCCAAACGTGCTTGCCGGAATTTTTCTTGGAACGATCAAGAAGTGGAACGATCCCGCCATTGCCAAGGCCAATCCCAAGGTTAAGCTTCCCGGCGCCGATCTAGTTGTTGTCCACAGGTCTGACGGCAGTGGAACCACGTATATCTTTACCGACTACCTTTCCAAAGTTAGCGAAGACTGGAAGAAGAAGGTCGGAAAGAACGTTTCGGTCAACTGGCCCGTTGGCCTGGGTGGCAAGGGCAGCGATGGCGTTACCGGTCTGGTGAAGCAAACCGAGGGGAGCATTGGTTACGTCGAGTTGACCTTTGCTCTACAGAATAAGATCGCGTTCGGCATCGTGCAGAATGCTGCGGGACAGTTCGTGAAGGCCAACATGGAATCCACGACTGCGGCGGCTGCCTCGGTGAAGAACATGCCTGCGGATTTTCGCGTGTCCATCACCAACGCTCCCGGCAAAGCAGCGTATCCGATCTGCAGCTTCACCTGGCTGCTGATTCCGGTTCAGTGGAGCGATGCAGGTAAGAAGAAAGTGATTGTCGACTTCCTGACCTGGATGCTAAGCAAGGGAGAGGCCATGGCCATTCCTCTCGACTATGCTCCGCTTCCCAAGGCTGTGTCCGAGAAGGTGAAAGCAGCCATCAAACAGATTCAATATTCCGCTGGCGACACGAAAGCCGGGCTTAAGAAAGACGGGGCTTAAGTAGTTGTGGAACGCTCACACCTTTGCTAGCAGATAGCCCGCCGTCAGCGGCCACGGATGCCAAAAGCACACACTATGTCCTCATTGAAAAGGATGAGGACATAGCACCTGTTTACGAATTTTGGAAGGGTCGGAGACTTTGAGTAAATCTTGAGCCGCCTTAAGTTAACTCCTGCAAAAAGCGCCCGCGATAGGTCCCTCTTAGACCTCTAAGATGCAGCATTTGCTGCCACTTAGCTATTCCCCAGCTACTCCGCTTTTATGCCCAATTTAACTCGCTTTTCATCATTTTGTAACAAACGTGGGCTAAAAGGGAGGCATTGGGACTCATTTCCAAAAACCATAGACCCTAAATTCATAAAAATTCGAGGAGGAACGATGCGGCTCAACTTTATCGCCGGGTTGTGCGTGGCCCTGTTGATGGGCACCGCAGTTGCCGAAACAAACTTAAACGGTGCGGGAGCCACATTTCCCAATCCGATTTATTCCAAGTGGTTCAGCGAGTACCACAATCTGCATTCTGATGTGCAGATCAATTATCAGCCGCAGGGTAGCGGAGCCGGTATCCGGCAGTTGCAGGCCAAGACGGTCGATTTCGGCGCCAGCGACGGCCCGATGAGCGACGAACAGCTTGCCGCCACCAGCTTCAAGGTTCTGCACATTCCTACGGTTCTCGGAGCGGTAGTGCCGATTTACAACCTGCCCGGCGTCAGCGAGTCGCTCCGGTTCACTCCGCAGGTTCTGTCCGGCATTTTTCTGGGCACAATCAAGAAATGGAACGATCCCGCAATCGCCAAGGCCAATCCTGGCGTCAAATTTCCCGACGCCGACATCGTCGTGGTCCACAGGTCCGACGGCAGCGGAACCACCTACATCTTTACCGACTATCTCTCCAAAGTGAACGACGACTGGAAGACCAAGGTCGGGAAGAACACATCGGTGAACTGGCCTGTAGGATTGGGTGGCAAGGGCAGCGACGGAGTCACGGGCCTGGTTAAGCAGACCGAAGGAAGCATTGGTTACGTAGAACTGACCTTTGCACTGCAAAACAAGATCGCATTCGGCACCGTGCAGAACGCCGCTGGGGAATTCGTTAAGGCCGACATGGAAACCACGACCGCTGCAGCAGCTTCGGTGAAAGACATGCCTGCGGATTTCCGCGTTTCCATCACCAACGCTCCAGGGAAGAATTCGTATCCAATCTCCAGCTTTACCTGGTTGCTGGTTCCAGTTCAATGGAGCGATGCTGGCAAGAAGAAGGTGATTGTCGACTTTCTGACCTGGATGTTGGACAAGGGAGAAGCAATGACGGTTCCTCTTGACTATGCTCCACTTCCGAAAGCCGTGTCGGAGAAGGTAAAAGCCGCCATCAAACAGATTCAGTAACGCAAGGAACACATCGGTTTTTGCTACATCCCGGGGCCTGGCGCTGCAACGTTTCTAGCGCCAGGCTTCGGAAAGCCAGAAAAATGAAAACCGGAAAAATACGGGTTAAAAAATGCTAGATTACTTAAGGGAATTGCCCCAGACTAAGTGCAATAAGTTGTTAAAAATCAGCAATCTGACGACAACACCCTGACGACTTTAACAGTCTTTTAATAATCATCTGGTACCGTCGAAGCCATGGGCGCACTCTCCCAAGCACCTTCCTCACAAGACGCTCCAAGCAAATTGGCAGTCGTAGGTCAGGGCAAATACGGCTCCGAGAGCCTTTTTGCCGACGCGGCTTTCCGCTCTCTCGTGACCGCTTGCGCCATTGCATTGCTTACCGTGGTGGGGCTTATCGTTTTCGAGCTGGTGACGCAGTCGCGCCTCTCGCTACAGAAGTTCGGTTTCAGCTTTTTCACAAAATCGATCTGGGACCCTGTCCAGGAGAATTTCGGCGCCCTGCCTTCCATCTATGGAACGCTCGTATCGTCATTCCTGGCGCTGCTCATAGCCGTACCGCTTTCGCTGGGCACGGCGCTCTTTATTACGGAGCTTTGCCCAAAGTCCCTCAAGGGCATCCTCTCAGTCAGCGTGGAGATGCTGGCGGCGATTCCCAGCGTGATCTACGGGTTGTGGGGCATTTTTGTTCTAGCTCCGTTTCTGCGGCTTCATGTGCAGCCGCTGCTGGCAAGATATCTCGGCCCCGAGGGCCACGTGACAAACTTCTTTATCGGTCTCGGCATACCCGCAAAATACCTCATTTGGAGCGGTTTGTTTGCGGGACCTCGATATGGAATCGGAATGCTGGCAGCCGGCATCATCCTGGCGATCATGATCTTGCCGATCATCGCGTCGATTACGCGCGAAGTGATTCTGGCGGTTCCCCGGCAGCAGCGTGAAGCGGCACTGGCCTTGGGTGCAACCCGCTGGGAGATGCTGAGCATGGCAGTGCTGCGCAATGCGCGCGCCGGTATCCTGGGAGCCATCATCCTTGGCCTGGGGCGCGCCATGGGAGAAACCATGGCGGTCACTATGTTGATCGGAAACCGTCCCGAAATTTCCCGCTCGCTCTTCGCGCCCGGCTACACGCTGTCGAGCGTGATTGCCAACGAGTTTTCCGAAGCCAACGGCACCTACCTGAGCGCCCTGATCGAAATGGCGCTGGTTTTGTTCGTTCTTACGCTGATTGTGAATGCTTTGGCCGGCCTTTTGGTGTGGAGCATTACGCGTGGCACGCCTTCGAGGGCACATGCCTAAGAAACAGCTTCAAACGATCCCATGGTGGCGGCGGGCCAAAAATTTTGCCGCAATCGGCTCTATCGGGCTCGCCACCGTAATTGTGATTCTCCCTCTGGTTCTGATCCTGGGCACGGTTCTTTACAAAGGCATCGGATCTCTCGATTGGAACCTTTTCACTCAGATACCGAAGCCCGCGGGTGAACTTGGCGGCGGCATGGCCAACGGAATTGCCGGGTCCGTCATGATTCTGATGATCGCTAGCATCATCGGCATCCCCCTCGGAATCGGCTCCGGCGTATTCCTGGCGGAATATGGGCGCAACATCTACGGGAATATCGTGCGCTTTACCGCCGACGTTCTGAACGGCGTTCCCTCGATCGTGATTGGTCTTACGGCGTACGCACTAGTCGTAGTCGTGCAGGGGCACTTCTCCCTGCTGGCCGGAGGAATTGCGCTCGGAATCATGATGATTCCCACAGTAAGCCGCACGACGGAAGAAGTGCTGCTAATGGTGCCGCAAACGATTCGTGAAGCGGCCCTCGGCCTTGGGATTCCTCACTGGCGCACCACTCTATCGGTCGTGCTGCCCAGCGCCCGCTCTGGCATTATTACAAGCATCATGCTGGCTTTTGCGCGCATCGCGGGCGAGACCGCGCCTTTGATGTTTACGGCGTTCGGAAATCAATTCTGGAGCACCAAGCTCAACCAGCCTACTGCCGCTCTGCCCTTGCAGATCTTCACTTATGCCGTGTCAGGTTTCGAGGATCAGCGGCGGCAGGCGTGGGCGGGAGCGTTTGTTTTGATCGTCATGATTGTCGGCACCGTCCTGATCGTGCGATTTATCACCAGCCGTGGAGCGTTGAAGGGGGCCAACTGATGGAAGTCGATATCGGGATTCAAGTACAAGACCTGAATGCCTGGTTTGGAAATACGCAGGCCCTGCACGGCATCAACCTGCAGATTCCGGCGAAGCAAACCACGGCGATCATCGGACCTTCGGGCTGCGGAAAATCCACGTTCGTCCGCTGTCTGAATCGGATGCACGAGACGTTGCCGCAAGCCCGAGTGACGGGCCATGTGCAGATTTCGGATCTGGACGTGTACGGACGAGGCGTTTCGCCCGTATGGATACGCCGCCGGGTCGGCATGGTCTTTCAGAAGCCAAATCCTTTCCCTACCATGAACATCTACGACAACGTGGCTGCCGGCCTGAAACTGAATGGCCTTGGAAGCCGTCGGCAGATGGATGAGGTGGTGGAAAAGTCGTTGCGTAGCGCGGCTCTGTGGGATGAGGTCAAGGACATTCTGAAAAAGAAATCGGGCGCCAGCCTATCGGGAGGCCAACAGCAGCGCCTTTGCATCGCCCGCGCCCTGGCCGTGGAACCCGACGTACTGCTCATGGATGAGCCGGCCTCGGCCCTCGACCCCATCTCCACGTCCAAGATCGAAGATCTGATCTTCGAACTGAAAGCCAGATATACTGTAGTGATAGTGACACATAATATGCAGCAGGCTGCCCGCGTTGCCGAGTTCACTGCATTTTTCCTGATGGGAAATCTGGTAGAGTTCGACAAGACGGAAACGATGTTCACGAAGCCGTCCGACAAGAGGACGGAAGATTACATCACGGGTAGGTTCGGATGACACGCACGCGCTTTCACCAAGGACTTGACGACTTAAAGCAGAAGCTGCTCGTTATGGGCGGCATGGCCGAACAGGCAGTCGAGCGGGCCGTGCGCGGGTATCAAAACCGCGAGCTCTCCGTGTGCCAGCTTGTCTTCCGGGACGAAGACAAAATCAATGCCGTCGAGCGTGAGGTGGACGAACTTGCTCTCGATCTGCTTGCCATGCAACAGCCAATGGCCGTGGACCTGCGGTTCATTATCGCCTGCATTAAGATCAACGCCGACCTCGAGCGAGTGGGAGACCAGGCGGTGAATATCGCTCAACGAGCGATGGATGTGGCAAACCACCCGAAATCGGAGCTGATGGCGGACATTCCGCGCATGGCAACTTTGACCATTGAGATGGTGCACGATGCATTGCAAGCCTTCGTTACCGGCGATACGGATATGGCGCGCTCGGTGCTGGAGCGGGATGACCTGGTCGACAACATGAATCGGGAAATCTTCGAGGCAGCTGATCACTCCATGGTTAACTCGATTGAAACCCATCGTCATGCGCTGGATACCTTGCTCGTCGCCCGTAACCTAGAGCGGGTAGCCGACCACGCCACCAACATCGCAGAAGACGTAATCTTCTGGGTGCGCGGCGCGGACGTACGCCACCACGCTCAGACCTAGGTTTCTCCACTTCGATCTCCCGCCGGAATTGGGATTTTCGCACCGCTCCGGTGAAGGCGCGTATGCCTTAGTTCCCTTAAAGCCCTGAAAAACTCAAGCCCTGAAAAGACTCCACAAGTCTCCGGGCATCTCTAGACAAGCTTGGAGCGCACCAACCGCTCGCTCGTACGCATCTCACCATAGTTATGTCTTCAGGCTCCAGCGAAAACATTCCAGCATGGCAAAAATCAGGGCACATTCCCGTGCAACCCGACATGGATGCCTGGAAATTGTTTGTCTTCCGTAAGCATCGCGATGAGTTGCAGACTGAGGCGCTATGCCAGGAACTGATCGCTGAGCTTGAAGCCGCCGTCGTGGAACGCGGCTCCATCGTGGATGCCCTGGTGCGGGCAGGCGAAATTGAGACTGGCCTTGCGGACTGCGGCACGGCAAACGCGCTGGAGATGGCGGCGATTGTGGATCGTCTGGCGGCGGTCGCCTGCGGATTTGCTCCGTGCTCTTCTCTGCGGGCCGCGATCGATGCGCTACGGCGTATGAGTGATTTACCACCTATCAACTGCTCTCACTGCGAGGGCTTCTCCTACTATGGCCTGCACCCTTTGGACTTCGCCGACCTGGCAGAGCGTATCCAACAGGAGCTTCGTCCGGTGGTAGCTGTGATCGGCATTCGCACCGCGGGTGCCACTTTGAGCGCGATTGTACGAGCCAGTCTTCAGCACCACCACCAGAACTACCATCAAACCCACCTCAAGAACCACACCGCGACAGCCGGAGACCAGGTGGAACAGGTGGAAAGAGAGACCGTTCGCCCCGAGGGCGAGCCTTACCACCGCGTCACGCGATTCAGCGAAGGCCAGTCTCAGTGGATCGGGGAAAAGCTCCGGCAAAATGCGGACTTTGTGATCGTGGATGAAGGGCCGGGCTTCAGCGGTTCAACGTTTCTCTCGGTGGCGCGTGCGCTCCTCGAGGCCGGGGTCCCGCATACGAACATTGTATTGATGACGAGCCGGCCTTTGAACGCCGCGTCGGGCGCTGCCCTCGTTGCGGAATGGAAACAGTTCCGCTCCTTCACCATCGACTATGGAACGCGCACTCCGCCTAAGGCGCAGGTTTATATCGGCAACGGGCTATGGCGGGAACGCTTCTATCGCAGCCACGCGCATTGGCCTGGTTCCTGGACTCTGATGGAACGCAGCAAATACATTGATTCGGATGGCTCCGGCTTCCAGAAGTTCGAGGGCTTCGGACGCTATGGGCAGCTTTGCAGGCGGCATGCCGAGATATTGGCAGAGGCTGGCTTGTCCCCCCAGCTCAATACTTTTGAGGATGGATATGCGAGCTACGAACTCCTCATAGGCCGCCCTTTGGCATGTACCGATCTCACGGCAGAGGTGCTCTCGCACATGGCCGGGTATTGCGCCTTCCGCGTTAAGAATCTGCCCGCAAAAAACATCGATACCATCGCGCTGGCAAATATGCGGGGATGGAATATGAGCGTTGAGTTAGGAACTGAGATCTCCAAAGCCTCGCGAAGCGAACCTTCCCGTAGCAACGCCTTCTGGAACGAGCCTCCGGTGGAATCCCCTGTCTATCCGGATTGCCGCATGATGCCCCACGAATGGCTGCAAGACCCGGACGGCCGGATCGTTAAGACAGACTCCGTAGACCATGCCGAAGGCCATCACCTTCCCGGCCCGGTGGACATCGCATGGGACCTGGCTGGCGCCATCATTGAGTGGCGGCTCTCGCCGCCGGAAGTTGATTTTTTCCTGCGGGAATATCAACGCCAAAGCGGAGAAAATGCTGTGAAACGCATCCCGCAATACCTGCTGCTTTATGCCATCTTCCGCTCCGCGCAATGCCGCATGGGGGCCGCCTCCATGGCGCAGTCACATGAAGGAGCGCATCTCCAGCGTGAATACCGGCGATACGCGGAGAGCGTAAAGCAATCTCTGGGCCGGAAAGCAGCGTGAAGCGAAAGAGGCGTGAGCCAAGTGACAGAGGCGGGGCATTTGAAACCGCTTTAGGAAATCTGCAAAGGCCGATTGGCAGCGTCTTCAGCTTGGCACTCCCGCGGCAAACGCCCAAGACTGTAGAATAGTCTTGTTATTCACATTGCAATATGGCCCTCGGCACGTTCCATACCTGAATCAACGCTGGAAATTAATGCCGATCTCTTTTTGTTTCAACAGTTTAGGGGAAGCATTTTTAACCTTGTTTTTACAAATGCCTGTTAGCATCCGCTGCCTGGCAATGTTTCTATGAAGCGATCAGTAGAAGACCCAGCTCTTTATATCAACCGCGAGGCTTCCTGGCTGGCTTTCAACCGGCGAGTGCTCGAAGAAGCCAGCGACGATCGCAACCCCCTGCTCGAGAGAGTCAAGTTTCTCGCGATTACAGCAAGCAATCTCGATGAGTTTTTTGAGGTGCGCGTCGCCGGTCTGCTCCAGCGAATTGAAGATGGCTTTATCGACTCCGGCCCCGACGCCCTGAGTGCGGCACAGGAACGTGAACTCATCGCCAAAGAAACGCACGAATTTGTCCAAGAGCAGTACGAGTGCTGGAACAAGGAGTTGCTTCCCGCATTGGCCAAGGAGAACATACGGGTCCTCGGTCTGAACGACCTGGACTCTGAGCAGGAAGCCTTCATTGATGCTTACTGCCAGAAGGAAGTCGATCCTCTCCTGACGCCGGTAACGGTCGATCCAGCACATCCATTTCCCAGAGTGTTGAACAAGGCGCTCTGCATCGGCCTGCTGCTAAAGCGGAAGCGCCGGGCAACGGGTATTTACATCGGCGTGATCACCGTGCCCAGGGTCCTGCCTCGTTTGGTGCGCCTGCCTTCAAAGTCGGGCATCAGCTACATTTTCCTGGCCGATCTTCTTACCTACCACGCTCCCCGGATGTATCGCGGCTACGACATTGTTTCCGTGGCGTCGTTTCGCGTCACCCGCAACAGCAATCTCTATCTGGAAGAAGAAGAAAGCCGGAACCTGTTAGAAACGGTGCGCACCGAACTGCATCGCCGGCGCAAAGGTGATGCAGTGCGCCTGGAGATTGACGATGCCCACTCCGAAATCGCCGAACGCCTCAAGCAGACGTTCGAGCTTGAAGATTGGCAGGTGTTCTATACCCAGGGCCCGGTCAATCTGTCGCGGCTATTCAATTTCTACGAACTAACCGAGCGTCCCGACCTCAAATACAAAAGTTTTGTTTCGCGAGAGCTGCGGCTTCCAGCCAACAGCAGCAACATTTTTGCGGAGCTGCGCAAGCGCGACATCCTTCTTCACCATCCCTTTGATTCGTTCGATGCCGTAGTGGAATTTATCGAGAGCGCTTCGCAAGATCCGGATGTAATCTCGCTGAAGCAAACCATCTACCGCACCAGCGAGAATTCCCCGATTGTGGATTCGCTGATCGCGGGAGCGGCGGAAAAGGAAGTCATCGCCGTGCTTGAACTGAAAGCCCGGTTCGATGAAGAAACCAACATCCAGTGGGCTAGAAGCATGGAGGATGCCGGCGTACAGGTATACCACGGCGTGGTAGGCCTTAAGACGCATTGCAAGCTGGCTATGCTGGTGCGCCACGATCCCGACGGCGAAACGCGCCGGTACGTCCACATCGGCACCGGAAACTACAACGCCACCACAGCTAGGTTTTACACCGATATAAGTCTTTTGACTTCGTCTCCACAAATCACCTCTGCGGTGCACTCCATTTTTCACTACCTCACCGCTCACGCAGAAGCTGCCACCTACGCTCCGTTGGCGATTTCGCCCGTTGACCTATCAACTACGGTGTTAGCCTTGATCGCTCGCGAAGCCAATCATGCGCGCGAGGGACGCCCGGCGCACATTGTAGCGAAGATGAACGCCTTGCTCGATAAGAACGTGATTCAGGCGTTGTATCGGGCCTCGCAAGATGGCGTGACCATCGATCTGCTGGTTCGCGGAATGTGCTCTTTGCGTCCGGGCGTGCCGGGCATCAGCGAGAACATCAATGTGAAGAGCGTGATTGGCCGGTTCCTCGAGCACAGCCGGATCTTCTACTTTGAAAACGGAGGGGCCGACGAGCTCTACATCTCCAGTGCCGATTGGATGCCGCGTAACTTGTATGAGCGTGTTGAGGTGCTCTGCCCAATCTTGGATCCGGGCCTGAAGCAGCGCATTAAAGACGAAATTCTGGCGGCTTATTTGGCCGACTATGCCAAGGCACGTATTCTGGACCGCAACGGACGCTACTCGCGGCTCCCACGCAAACGAGGCCAAACAAGCTTTGCCGCACAGGAATTTCTGATCGCGGTGGCCGAAGGCACAGCGGCCATAACGGACATCCCCGGTCCGGTGATGTCGCTTCCAAAGAAGGATCAACCGAAAAGGAGCGCCGCTCACCGTTCATAGCTCATGATTGTCTACTTCTTGCGCCACGCCTCTGCCGGGAAAAAACTCCACAGCGCCACCAAAGACGAGCGTCGCCCGCTCGACGACGAAGGCATCCTGCAGACCCGCTATGTGGGCCGCATGCTCGCCAACCTTGATGTTCAGGTCGAGCATATCGTCAGCAGCCCTCTCAAACGGGCGCTGCAAACCGCCTCTTTGGTAGCCAACGAGATGGCCTTTGAACGGCCCGTTGTAATCGACGAAGCTCTCCGCCCCGAATCCACCTTCGTTCAAATTCGCGAGATGCTCTCGCGCTTCAAGCAATCCGATTCGGTGATTGTGGTGGGACACAATCCCAACTTCACCGAATTTGTGAGCAAGATCATCTCCGGCGCCGAGGGAACCGCGCAGGTTGAGATGAAAAAGGGATCGGTCGCAAAGATCGAGCTGAATGGCCGGTCGGGGACCCTCCAGTGGCTCGTTACGCCGCGCATTGCGCGCAGCCTTCAGAGCAGCTTAAAGAGCAGCTCGCGCCCAAAAACCTCTCGAAAATAAGAAACTTCTTTCTCCGCCGCCCACAACTCCAGGTCCGCTCCGGCGCGGCTCGTTTTCGCCGAGATAACCATTTGTTCCTCGCGCGCCATAACCTTGATTGCCTGCACTGCCGCCCGCCGCCCCTGATTTAGAGCCCGCGCCACTCGCAAAAGCGCAACGGCTTTGATGACCTCCGAACGCACTGCCGCCGGCAGCACTTTGATCACGCGGTCCCGTAGCTGCGGCCTGGATTTTCCCTGGAAGCGGGCGATGGCGGCAATGATCTGCCGCTGCACCGGCGTGAATCCGAAAAGCTCCGAGTGCGAAACGATGTAATACGTGTGCCGGTGCCGCCCCACCGGGTTAACATAGTTCCCCACTTCATACAATAAAGCGGCGGCGCCGAGCCATTCGCGGAAACCTTTTTCCAAGCCATGCACCGCCTTGGCCTGATCGAAGAGCGACAGCGCCAGGTCACGGACATGCTCGGCGTTTTCCATGTCGATGCGATAGCGGCGCCCTGTATTGAGCAAAACGTCCTGGCGGTCGGACTCCAGTTGTTTATGGGAAAGGGCATGGCGATCGTATTCGGCGGCCATTTGCGCCAAGATCCCCTCGCGCAGTCCCAAGGGTGAATAGCGAAAGCTCTTCAGCCCGCAATACTCAAGCACATGGGCATAAACGGCGGCTCCCGCCACCACAATTTCCGATCGCTTGGGGTTGATGCCTTTAATCAGCGCCCGCTGCTTCTGGCTCAGTCCGGCAAGCTGCTTCGCCAGCTTGGAGACTGCCTTCACCGTAACATCGCTCCCGCTGAGTTCTAGCGAACGAGTTGCGCCCGCCAGAGCCGCCGCCGTCCCCGAAGTGGCAATCACCACTTTGGGCCGCGACTCCACAAGTTGCCTGGGAATATTGTTGACCTCTTCCGCGATGAATCCGTGCAGGCGGTTCAGATCCTCCTCGCTCGGAGGATCGGTTCGCACAAACTCCTGCGTCAGCCGGACCGCGCCCAGAGGCAATGTCACAATTTCCTGGATGTGCCCCAGCCTGGACAGAGTAAGTTCGCAGCTGCCGCCGCCCAAGTCGATCAACAGCAATTCCGGCGGACGCACCCTCATGCTGGACACCACGCCAAGGTGGATAAGCTGGCCTTCTTCCAAGCCGGAAATGATCTCCAGCTTCCATCCGGTGGCCGACTTGACCCAGTCTGTAAATACCCGTGAGTTGTTGCTGTCGCGCATCGCGCTGGTGGCGACCACGCGAATCCGCTCGACCGCGTAGCTCTGCACCGTGCGGTGGAAGCGCCGCAGGACTTTAAGAGAATGCGCCATGGCCTGCGGGTCCAGGTTGCCGTCGCGAAAAACGCCTTCACCCAGGCGCGTGACTTCGCGGTCCTGGTGAAGCTGAACCAAGCATCCCTTCGTCAACTCGGCAATGCTCAACCGGACCGAGTTTGACCCGATATCGACGGCGGCAAATGCAGGCATTCTTCTTAGACGCGCAGGGCGAGAATTGGAGCCGGCCCAATCTGCGCTTCCTGCCGGCCTGTGGACTGCTCACTCGAAGCCAGCAGGCCCGCGGCGGCCATGGTGGCGGCAATTTGTTTTGCAGCAAGCAGAGAACGTATCTCCACCAGAAGCGGACAATTCACACGATCCTCAAATTGCTTTTCGGCGGTCCTCAGCAGGGTGTCCCAATCGTGCCACTCTCCGAGCGCATCCTGCACAGCTCTGGCCGCCTCAAGAAGACTCTGGCGGTCGTGCGAGTCGGCATCCAACTCGGCCAAGTACCGCACTCCCTTCAGTTGGATGCGTAGCGCGTGCAGATGTCGTGGCTTTAGCTGGCGGCCGGAAAATCGGTCGGCAATCTCTTCAAGTGAAGACTTGGCCGCAATCAAGGGAGACTGGATTTTTTCCCGGTCGCCATCTCCATTGCTACGGATTTCTTCGACAGCTCGTTCGAGATGCGGCAGCAACTTCTCTTTCTCTAATTTCTTCAGGCTATCGAGTAAACGCCCCACGAGACTTTCCCGCCGGAACGTCATGCGGTGCGCCAGCTTATGGCGATCGGCGGCTGCCGAGCCATTGGCCAAACCATTCAGCAAGCGAAGCTGTATATCGATGTCCCGGACCCTGCCCGCGCGCTTTCGCAGCGATGCCAGTTCTTCCAGCATCTTCTTTTGCTTTTTGCTTAGTTTCTGCTTCTTGCCGGAGATGTGCCCGGCATAGCTAAGGAGCGTTTCGATCCGGCGGATGGCCGTTCGTAGGTGATGGACATGCTCAGGTGAAATCTCTACCTGTAATTTGGAAAATGCATCTTTAAAGGCTTCCAGGAAGCCCTTTGCTTTCTTGGATAACAACGACATGGAAGGTTATTACCATATACAAGTCGAAGCCTTCGTGGCAAGTCTGCGAGGATGGCCCGGAACGGGGCAGGTACAAAGCCAGCCAGTCCAAAGTGTGTATTGTTTGATCTTGATACCGCCAGAACCCTCTCCATTGGGACCATCAAAGGGGTTCGGCAAGTGGGATTTCCTTGCGATTACCCTGGCTCGGCCAAAGAAACGCCGAAAACGCTATAAACTGAAAGCGAATGAAATCGATCCCCCAACTTGCATTCGTATGTCTGCTTTCAGTATCGAGTATGTTCAGCCAAACACCCTCTCCCCATCCTGCCCAATCGGCGCCGGAATATACCTACAGCGTGGTGCGCTCTTTCCCCCACGACTCGGCGGCGTTTACGCAGGGGCTTGTTTTTCGCGACGGCTTTCTCTACGAAGGAACGGGGCTCAATGGGCGCTCTTCGCTAAGAAAGGTTCGCCTCGAAACCGGTGAGGTTCTTCGCCGCGTGGACTTGCAGCCCGAGTTTTTTGGCGAAGGAATCGCGGTTCTGAAAGACCAGGTTGTACAACTTACCTGGCAGTCGCATGTGGGGTTCGTTTATAAGCTCGACGACTTTAGCCTGGTTCGTAAGTTTTCCTATCCCGGCGAAGGATGGGGCTTGACGAACAACGAACGCGAAGTTTTCCTGAGCGATGGAACTCCGCAAATTCGAGTCCTCGATCCCGTCACGTTGAAAGAGAAGCGCCGTATCACCGTCCGCGACGGCGACACACCGGTCACGCAGTTGAACGAACTGGAATTCGTGGAAGGCCAGCTCTTCGCGAATATATGGCAGACGAATCGGATCGCCCGCATATCGCCCATCAGCGGCAAGGTGGTTGGGTGGATCGATCTCACGGGACTCCTCGGTCCAATGTACCGCCTGGAGGATGGCGCGGTGCTGAACGGCATCGCCTATGATCCGGCTACCAAGAGGCTTTTTGTCACTGGAAAATTATGGCCCAAAATTTTTGAAATCCGGCTTGTACCAAAAAGTGCGCAGCCTTCAAAAGCCTCCAAACCTTAATCCATCGGCCTCTACAAGCTTAGAGTAAGCTAACCCGTCCAGATGGAAGTAGCAAAGCTGTACTGTCGTGCAAGACTGGGTGCTACTCTTAGTCCCACTCGAATGGAAAACCTGCGTTCCTCCAAGCTTCCTTTCACCGATATTTAACTGGCCATTGACGTTTTCTCAATATTTGAATGCTACTAATGATGATGTAGAGGCAGGCTGTCGATAGCGCAGTATCGAGATCCTATCCTCTCCATGGGATCCATCGGATCAGCCATTTATAAATAACCATTCATGGTTTGCGCCCCCAGTGACGAAAGCCTCGTGCCTTCGGTCAACAGTCAGGCGTAAAGCGCTCAACTACGCAAAACCTGGCAAAGTTGAGCGCAATTTTTTTCGCCTGAATCCTTCGCCCTAAAGTCTTCGCTCTGTTTTTCTGGACTCTCGGTTTGCCCTCGCCTCCTACACACCTATTACAATGGAGCATTCAAACCACGGATACAGACTTGAATACTGCCCCTCTCGACATCCTGGCCATAGCCGCTCATCGCGATGATATTGAACAAACCTGCGGCGGCACCCTATTGAAAGCCGCACAACTCGGGCAGCGCACCGGCATTCTCGACCTGACTCAGGGCGAGATGGGTACACGCGGCACCGCCGAAGATCGCGCCCGTGAAGCCGAAGACGCGGCCCGAATCCTCAAGGTCGGTGTCCGTCAGGCGCTCGACATTCCCGATGGGCGCGTGGAAAACACCTGGGAAAACCGCCTGAAGGTCGCAAGAGTGATTCGCGAGCGGCGGCCCAGGGTCGTGATTCTTCCCTATTGGCAGGGACGCCATCCGGACCACTACACCTGCTCCACCCTCGGCTATGAAGCCTGTTTCCTGGCAGGTCTGGGCAAGCTGGAGATTCACGGTCTGGAGATTGAAAGAGAAGGGCACAAAGCCCAAGGCGGCAACGTGCCACGGTCGGCGGGAGCAGGAGAAGCCCTTCCTCCCCATCGCCCTTTTAAGATCGTCTATGCCTCACTCTACTTCGACATACGCCCAAGCTTTGTCGTGGACATCACCGCGCAATTTGAGGCCCGCCTGGAGTCGATCTACGCCTACCAATCTCAATACACAGATCAGGCCGCGGGCAGCAAAGACTTCCCTGCCCACGCCGAAATCCGGGAGCGCGTAGCGGCCATGGCCCGGTTTTACGGCCTGCTGGCAGGCGTCCAGTACGCGGAACCTTTTGTGCAAAAAGAAGTGGGGTTGGTGGACGACCTCACGCAAATTCCCGTTAAGTCAATTTGAATCGCCGCGTTTGACCTTCTCCAGGCCCCACCCATGAGCTTAAGGATGTCGGATCATCTGGCTTTCTTGGGCAAAGAGCTGACCAACGGACGAGATGAAATCTGCAGTTGTCCTTCCGCAATATCAACAGCCTTTAATACGAGTGCCGATGGAAGCCCCGCCCGTGCTGGCAAAACCTGCTCGCGAAAGTAATACGCCTTGCCCGGTTCAGCCGTGAAACTGACTGCCGACCCTAACTTGGAACGAGCTTTGAAACTTGATTGCCAATTGGTGCATAAGATGATGATCGCCGGGATCGACTGAGAAGAAAAAGTAGGAATCTCCATAGGTTGCTCCCGTCCACGTGCCATCGACGCCGATCCGAATTGTTGCATGGCCAAAATTCCACACATTCGGATCGTTCTTTTCTTCTTGAAAAACATAGACGATCGCTTTGGTTTCTTCGGGCTTCACAAGCGTTCCCTTTTGACTCAGGGTCTTCACGTTAAACTGAATTTCTGCGGGACCGCATCCGGCGGCGACACGAGCGTCTTCCGTCTTATCTTGGCCAAAAAGCGGAAATGTAAACAGCAGAAGGGCAAAATGCGGTGAACTTCATGCTTCGCCATTGATTTTGATTTAGCTAAAAATGCGGGTAGTTTAACAGACGGAGAAAGTAATCGCAGAGTTAATTCTTCGCAAGTTGCTGTAAAGGAGTACTCTACTATCAAGTATTTTACTATCTATGACGCACCCTGGCACGCAAATAGGTCATGGGGCAGTTTTCCGGCGTCAAGACTTGCGTTTCGCCTTATACTCGGACACTAAATTCGCCAGAATACTTTCTCAATGAGCAGTCTAAGCCCGCCTTCAGCCTAGGTCGGCCAGAAACGCCGCTGGAAAAATGGAAGAACGGGGTTGGCATATTCCACTCTCTGCCAACCACCGCTTCGTAAATTGACACGACCAAGAATGAGTTTCCTTCTAAAACACGGCCTCTTGGGAATTAGTTCCCCCGATTTACCGGAGCCGCGGCGGCATGATGCGGCAGCGCTGCCGGCATCTCGGAAACGTTCCATGCCCAGGCCGCCAGAAGTGCCGCGCCCTCGTTGACTTCCTCCGGAATCACCTTGTCGAAGGTATCGGTCTGGCTGTGGTGGGCCTCCCGATAGTGTGCCGGATTTTGAATGCAGAAATATGCGGGCACTCCCGCGCGCAGAAACGCCACATGATCGGAGGACCCAAAGTAGCGCGTGCTGAGAGGCTGTAGTTCAAATACCTCCCGCAATGGCTCGTAGATCTCTGTCATCAATGGAGCTGTTTCGTATAGGTTCTCAAGGGCAATGCTGAAGACCTTGCCCGTGCCGGTATCGTGAATCAGCGCGGCATCGATCTTGGGGATTTCCGCTCCGTGGTTTTTCACAAAGGTATCCGCGCCCACTCCACCCTGTTCCTCGCCGGTAAAGAGAATGAAGGTAATGGTCCGCTTCGGCTTCCAGCCCAATGATTTCAAAGCACGCGCCGCCTCCAGCACCGCCATGGAGCCTGTGCCATTGTCCAACGCTCCCTGGCCGAGATCCCACGAGTCGAGGTGGCCCCCGATAATCACGCGCTCATCGGGAAACTGGCTTCCGCGAATCTCCCCGACGGTAATCGAAGCGGGCACCGGCCCCTCGCTGAAGGTGCCATTGATATCGACCTTCATCGTGACGGGGCCGCTCTTCGCCAGCCTGTAAACGAGGCTGTAATTTTC
Source organism: Candidatus Angelobacter sp. (assembly GCA_035295685.1). GTDB lineage: Bacteria > Acidobacteriota > Terriglobia > Terriglobales > Acidobacteriaceae > Angelobacter. Next base: position 44,664 of record DATGIO010000156.1, on the reverse strand, counting down.
ATGGGTCACAAAGGCGATTGGAACGGCGGAAGGGTTGTATCCGCCCGCGCCGGTCATATTGAAAAGGCTGTCGGTCTTGCCGCTATCGAGCAGGACCGCCGCCGGCCCCTCTTCTCCCAGCATCGACATCAACCTGCGGCGGCCAGCCCCACCCGTCTGCGGACGGGCAACACCCCGTGCCGGTGGAATCACAGCATCGTAGGCGTTTTCGGGCGTGTCGCTCGGAATCTCGGCAGGTTTGGAGCTGAGCACGATAGCCCCTTTGAGCTTGCCTTTATATTTGGCCGCATCCTCTGGAGAGTCGATCTCCACAACCACCACCGGCCCGGTGACGGGACCGCCGGTCGATTTGCTCCAGCCTAAGGCATGAATCGTCATCGCTTGCGACACGGGCGTAAGGATCTCGGCTGTGTCGATCCCCCGCGTCCATCCATGGGCAATCTGCGTGGTCTCCAGATGAGCGTCTACTCCGTAATCGTGAAAACGCTTCAGCGTCCAATCGCTTGCCTGCTGCATCTGCTTCGAGCCGGTCAAACGAGCGCCGATGTTGGTGGTCAAATGCTCCAGGTTCTTCACCAGTTCGGAGTGAGCTTTAACCTCCTCGGCAATCTTCTGGTCGGCCTGCTCCATCTCGCTCCGATAGGCCCTCTTTTGTTCGTCGGTACGGTCGCCCGCTTGGGCAGAAGCCGCGCTTCCAGCCAGGATCAATACCAATAAGGCGCTGAGTAGCAATAGAGAAGGAATGACCGAGAAACTCATCGTTAGCCCAACCGGGAGCCGGCGGCTTTCGATCTTGCCTGACATTACGCTTTTCATTCTGGGATACCTCGACAGCAGGAAATGACCGCACAAAAGACGCGTGATTATAGAACGCCAGGGTGGATGAACTGAAGAAAACCGGAGTGGCGGCAAGGCAATCGAGTGAAGACGTCTCGAATCTTTGTGCTATTGATTCGTGATCGTGCCAAATCTCTCGACCGATATCGTTAGGAGGAGAAGCGCGTCTTTGGACTTGGGCTAAACTGGCGGACTGGCCCTTCGTCTCCTCAAGAACGTCAGGGGGAGATAACAACGTTGGATCGCGACCTCTCAAGCCGCCAGAAGCCGTGCCAACAGGGGAAACCAAAGGGGTGGCGCCGTTGGGTACGAAGAGTGATTCAAGGGCTCAAGTGCCAGAAGCGAATCTTAGTTTAAAAACGCCGCAATTCACTCTCGCAATCACTCTAAAGATAAGAAAATGAAAGCGTTATATCCCCCTTTCGGCAAAAATCCTCAAACATCACGAAAAAAATTTGCGCCAAGCTGTAACGAATTCGGGCCCATTCGCACTATATAGGCAAGGGGAACAACACAGACGGACCAACGAAGAGCACATCTCCTCTACCTCCTTGTGACTCTGTCTATCTGTGGTTGCGGCCATCCTCGCGATCCGAACCATCGCGAGGATGGCATTAAATTTCTTTCATTCCGCCTCCCTCTCGGCAGGCGGCCCGATCCGCTAGAGGCACAGGAAGCAAACCTCCAAGATGCGTCCTCAAAAAGGATCGATCCTACACAAGCATTTGAAAAGCTACCTGCAGCCCGAAAAACCGCTGCTTCTCAATCTCCTAGTCCATAAACGTCCCATCCTCGAAAAAATTTCTTACTTGTATGAAACGTTTCCCTCGCAACGCTCACTATGAGTTGGGGAACCAAACAGGACAAACAGAGGGATACACTGGCTCCTTCCTTTCTGTTGCGTTCTGTTCATTCGTTCTTTCCTGAAATGGGAGAGACTTCTTCGCGGCCTAACCAGGCCGCGAAGAACTTTTCTTGAATTCGGATTCAGAACCTCGATGCATGGCTTTGCGTCAATTGACCCTCCCCCTCATCCACGTAGGAACATTCTGGCCCTCCCTTACCATGTAAAATGCCTCGTTGCCCTCGCCAGCGGTATCGATGAATCGTATCCCCTCTCTCGACGGACTTCGCGCTTACTCCGTCGCTTTAGTAGTCCTGGGACACCTCGCCACCAGACAAGTAACTCCATCGCGGTTTGGCGTCTACGCCGGGTTCGGCGTAGAGGTCTTTTTTGTCATCTCCGGCTTCATCATTACCCGCATTCTCCTGCTCGAGCATGAAAGCACCGGGTTCATCTCACGGGCCCGGTTCTACAAAAAGCGTTTTTTTCGGATCGTCCCGGCCGCCTATCTTTACATCGGCGCAATCCTGGCCACCCATTGGCATCAGTTCAGCTTTACCAACATTGCCACTGCGTTGAGTTTCACCGTCAACTACGACATTCACAGACAGCCCGTTGCGGCCCATCTGTGGTCGCTTGGCGTAGAAGAGCAGTTCTATCTGCTTTGGCCTTTGATACTGGTTGCTTTCTTCCGGCAGCGAACGAAGATCCTCGTAACCGCACTCTGCCTCTCCCCCTTCATGCCGCACCTTCTCCGCTACTTCACGTGGACAGCGCCTTACGCCGATTTTTCCTTTTTGGCGCAGTATGACCTCTTGGCGCTCGGATGCCTGGGGGCTGTGCTTTACAACAGGCTGCCAGCGCTGCGCTCCCCCTGGCTCTTGCTCTGCGGAGTGGCTGCCGTGCTTTTTCGTTGGCCGTTGTGGGCCATCCCCGGCCTTGAACGGCTTTCAGCCCTCGGCCATTTGTGGCCATTGGCGCATCTCTGCCTTGCTGCCTTTGTCCTGCACGTTACCCATCATCGCTATGTGTTGCTCAATCTTGCGCCGGTCGTGTGGCTTGGAACGATCAGCTACGGCATCTATCTATGGCAGCAGGTTTTCATCCTTTCTCCCGTGCCGCAATGGGCTCCTCTTTTCACCCTCATGGCAGCTTGCGTTTCTTACTATGGAATGGAGCGGCCGCTCATGCGCCGCTATCGACGCGGGAGCTCTTCCTTAGCGCGTGGCAAGCCCGGTGAACTGGCATCCGCCGCTGGCGCAAACTAAGCTCGGAACAAGCCTGCCCGGTGGAAAATTTCTCAATGAGAGCGAAATCATGAGTGACCAAACCATTTCGCAGACGTCTATGCCCTTGAGTAGCGCCGAAAGCTGAGAGTCCTAGGGGCTAACCGGGCAGAGTGATGAATACGAAATCCTATCGCAGCAGCCGCAAGCTGCATATTTCGAATATCGTGGTTCTTCTCGCCGCTCTGTCCGGCATTGTGGCGCTTGCAGTCCCGCCCCCGGATCACAATCGTGAAGCACCTGTGCCGTATCGTGTGAGCGAGAAGGTCCAGAAGCCGCGCATCTTTGGCGAAGGGGTTATATCGACAGTGGCTGACGAGATTGGGGGAGCCTTCAGCCCCGATGGCACGGAGTTCTACTTCTCGCAGCTTTCTCCCTACACGACATTGCCGCGGCTCGGCCTGATGTGCGTCTCACGTTATCGCCAGGGACATTGGAATACGCCCGAGGTACTGCCATTCTCGGGCCGCTATCTCGACTATCCTCCCAAGTTCGATAAGTCCGGTAAACGCATGCTCTTTGCGTCCTCTCGTCCCTTGCCGGATGGCTCAAGAGGCGCAATCCGAATATGGGAGGTGGAAAAGACTCCCGATGGTTGGAGTCAACCTCAACCACTTCCGCCACCCATCAACAAACCCGATAGCTACTGGAATGCGGACCCGTCTTTGACCTCCGATGGCACGTTGTATTTCAGCTCCGATCGTGAGGGGCGAGGTAGCTTACATATCTATCGCGCGCGTTTTGTCGATGGCAAGTATGCGGAACCTGAAAAGCTCGGGCGTGAAATCAACTCCGAGTTCACGGACTATCAGCCGTATGTCTCACCCGACGAGAAACTCCTCCTGTTCACCTCTGTCGGCTCGGAGGTGCCTCCCTTCAATCACCGGCCTGAGGAATTGACCGGTGGGGGACGGCCTTATGCGCGCGGCGATCTGTATGTCAGCTACAACCATCAAGGTAAATGGAGCGTGGCTCGTCATCTTGAGCACAACATCAATACGATTGCAGAAGAAGAGTTCCCATTTCTCAGTCCCGATGGGCGTTATCTCTTCTTCAGCAGCGAACGCAGTCCATTTGAAGTTCCCGTCGCGAAGCGGCTTGACTATCGCACGCTGGAGCGGCAGCTGCATTCGATCTACAACGGGCACGGCAACATCTTCTTTATCGATGTGGACGCGATTGATAAAGAACTGGAGTTGCCAAAATGAGACTCCAATCATTGAGAGCGCCAATGAAAACACGCGCACCCAAGATGCTGCCCCGCCTTCCTGTTGCAGCGTTAGCATTGCTAGGATTAATGATCCTTTCAGCGGCGCTGCTGGCAGCCAGCCCGGTACCGAACCCTCCCGATCCTCCCAAACCTGAATTGGTGGGAGAAGGCACGGTCTCCACTCCCGACGATGAGTTTGGGGGCGCTCTTTCTCCCGACGGCGCCAGTCTTTACTACGACATCACCGTGCCTCCGCATTACTTGTACATTTTATGTGAATCGCGTCTGATAAACGGCAAATGGCAAAAACCTGAAATCCTGCCGTTCTCTGGCAAGTATCGCGATAGCGATCCGGTTCTCACTCCGGACGGCAAAACGTTGCTCTTTGCCTCAGACCGGCCATGGCGTGGCAAAGCCAGCAACCGCTTCTATATATGGGCCGCCGACAAGACAGCGCGGGGCTGGAGCGAGCCGCGAAAGCTGGAAGGCCCGGTCAACAGTGAAGGCAGCCAGGTATTCGCCTCAATGGCGAATAACGGCAATCTGTATTTCACATCCGATCGCAACAACGGACGATTCGATATCTACAGGTCGCGTCTTGAAAATGGAAAGTATCAGCCAGCAGAAGATTTGGGAGCGAACGTCAACGGCGAGGGAATCTGGTCCTTGGAAGCTTTCATCGCGCCCGATGAGAGCTATCTTCTGATTGGCAGCTTTGGTCGCCAACCCGGCCTTGGAAATTCCGATCTCTTCATCAGCTATAACCAGAATGGAACCTGGTCAAAGCCAAAGAATCTTGGGCCGATCATCAATACCGCTGCCCGTGAATACAGCCCGCGAGTCACGCCCGATGGTAAATGGCTCATTTTCACCAGCGAACGAGGCATGCAGACCGAACACCGCGACCAGCCTTTCACCAATGACGAATTCAGAAGCAAAGCGCAAGGCATTTTGAATGGACTGGGCAATATCTACCGCATCCCAATGAACTACGTGTTAGCAACCACCAAGCCGGAAACCCAGCAGTAGCCCTCGAACGAAGGCATTCACTCATTTCCCAACCCTGTCAACGCCCACTCTTGAATCGCGTTTTGGAGTGAGCGAAACCGCTCTAGCCATCTTGCACCAATCCTGGTTCAAAACTCCGCACGAGAGTAATCACTGAACCCCAGAGGGATATCCCACCTTTTTCCGTTATCTGTATTCAAAGGCCAGAGCACCTGAATCCAGGTGTCGGCAGCCGCGACGTGCATTCGTCAATTGGTTGCAAATAAAAGAGTTAGAAAAAGATTGAAAACTCGTGCAACGAAATTGGGTTGAAATGCACTAGATAGGTTCGGGGCTAAGACTTAGGGTTAAGACTTGGGTTTAAGACTTAAGTTTAAAGCTTTAAGAGAAGCCCTAGACTACGTTGAAGATGACCCTGTTCGACGTACGGACGGAATCAGCGATCGACACGATGTGATCGAAAGTAAGACCCAGGTGAAGGTGCCAACAAGGGAAGACGGTTGGCGAGAAGGAAAGAAATTACAGGTTCTGTGGGAGGTTATTTTGAAAATCATGGACATGCTGTTTGGGTGCTGGCACAAACGCACCAGTTTTCCAATTTCAAAGGTGCAGGGACGGCGCGTCCCCGCAGCCAGGGAGGCGGGCGCGTACGTTGTGTGTCTCGACTGTGGGAAGGAATTTTCCTATGACTGGCAAAAGATGAGAATTGTCGCGCCGCGAGAGTTCGAGCCTACAACCGATCCGCTGATGCTTCAGACTTCAACCAAGGCGATCGAGGCCAATGTCTAGGGAGCGTCTCATGCAGTTGGCGGAGCAATCGTCGTTGCTACACGAGACGATGAGGTCCGCCTTTTTCTATGTCTGGTACGATCCACGATTTCGTGTTCTGATCTTCCGCGCGCTTTCTTGAGTGTCCAAGGGATGCCACAGATCTGCTTAAGATGGGATCTGCTTCAAAACGGATTCTGCCTCAAAGGTAATGCAGTAAATTGGTACACATCTAACCCAGGCCGCTTCCCCGGCGGCCCGTATTTTTCATGAAAGTCATGAATTCATCAGGACATAAATCACCAAAGCCGTAGGCCCCCGGTAACCAGCCGTAGACGTTTTCAACCCGCAATTACAGAAGTATTACAAACAGAAGCCGCTCCTCGCTGCTAGCTTTAGTAATCTCAACAGCAGTGAGCTTGTACTAATTTCTTTTTTGTGAGGAACCTCGTGGCATCGTTGAAGAAAGACAGAACCTTTACCGAGCCCATCAGTTGGGTTACCACCTTCTTTATGGCGGCGTTTCATGTCGGCGCCATTGCGGCATTGTTCATGTTCACCTGGAAGGCCTTCTTCGTCGCCCTCGTGTTGTTGTGGGTGGCCGGAAGCCTGGGCATCGGCATGGGATACCATCGCCTGCTCACCCACCGCGGCTACAAAACCCCGAAATGGGTGGAGTATTTCCTGACCACCTGCGCCACGCTTGCGCTCGAAGGCGGTCCGTTCTTCTGGGTGGCCGTCCATCGCGTCCATCACCAGAATACCGACAAGGAAGGCGATCCTCACACGCCCCAGGATGGTGGATTCTGGGCCCACATGGGCTGGATCATTACCGGACGGGTCATGCACAACCAGGCCACCGAGCTACTGCCTTATATTCCCGACCTGCGTAAAGACAAATTCCATACATGGATCAGCAAGTGGCACTGGCTCCCCATCACCCTTCTCGGAGTCATCCTGCTGCTGGTAGGCGGATGGTCGGTTATGTTCTGGGGCATCTTCCTACGCACCGTAGCCGGTCTGCACATGACCTGGCTGGTAAACTCCGCCACACACATGTGGGGTACGCAGCGCTTCGATACCGGCGACGATTCCAAGAATAGCTTCTGGGTTGCGCTGCTCACGTTCGGTGAGGGCTGGCACAACAATCACCATGCTCACCCCCAGGTGGCGCGTCATGGCCTTACCTGGCTCGAGATCGATTTGAACTGGTACGGAATCTGGGTGCTTCGTCAGGTAGGACTTGCCTGGGACATCAAGCTGCCCAAATCGGTTCCGGAAAAAGCGCAGCGGACGCCCGATGCCGTCGACATTCCCATGGCTCCAGCGCGCGCAACCTCCGGCGACGACTAAGATTTAGTTTGTAACCACTTCAAGGCGATACGTGCTTTCCTCAGTGGAAATCACGTATCGTTTCTCATTCGGAAGATCATACCCTCTATTCCCAAGCCAGCTTTTCTTGTGTCTTACCCGAAACGTTAGAGCGTTTTCAGCGTAAGTGTAGCCAGGAATCAAGGTCGCTACGCGGCTTTTCCGCCTGGTTTTCAATGAAAAGAAAAGCCGCACGGAGCGCGTGCAAGCGGGATACAGTAACGCTGAAAACGCTATAGAATCTCGGGTTATCCGAAATAGCTCTTCGGGGCAAACTATTTGTGGAGCTTGAAGATGCGACGACATGGCATCCATTTTGCCGGAAGCTTGATAGTAGCCTTTCTGATGTTCGCCCCTGTAACGCGATCAACTGCTTCTCAGCTGTCACAGACCGATGTGCCACAGAGCAAGGATAGCCCCTTCGTATCAAGGTTCGCGGGATCGACGATCATCGCATACCACCAGGCCGAATACGATGAGGTCGCATTGCCCATGGGGCCTATTAAAGCCTCCACATTCACCAAAACGCTGCCTGCTACGGGCAGGGTGACGCGCATCGTCTATGCGTCGCCTGCCGGAAAGACGACCGCCGAAGTCTTTGCCAATTTCCGCAACGTTCTGCAGGGTGGTGGTTTCAAGCTTCTCTACAGTTGCACGGACGGTGCGTCCGCAGCTGGAAAGGGTTGTGGCGGCATAAACTTTGATGAGGTCTATGCGAAGGCCATCATGGAGCGGGATGGGAAGCACTACAATCAAATGCTCGATTTGCTTCACTCGACCAATGAGGATGAACGCTACTTGCTGGCCGAATTGCAGCGCGACGGCCGCCAGGTTGACATTGGCTTACTGGTAACTCAAAACCAGAGCAATCCCGTGGGCGTGCTGTTGCAAGTCATCGAGAGCGGCCAAATGCCAATGGGGCAGGTGATCGTTGATAGCGCAGCAATGATCAAGGGCCTGCAGAACGAAGGCAAGATTGCGCTGTACGGCCTTCAGTTCGCCACGGATAGCACCGACCTGCAGCCCGATTCCGAACCCACCCTGAAGCAAATGAGCGAACTGCTGCACCAGCAGCCGAAACTCAAGGTTTATATCGTCGGCCACACGGACGACAGCGGCTCGCTCGAGCACAACCTGGCACTGTCGCAGCGGCGTGCGGAGTCGGTGGTCCAGGCATTGACGTCACGTTTCGGCATCGCCCCCGACCGGTTGACCGCCAAAGGGCTCGCTTCCTATGCACCGGTAGCGACCAATCACAGCGAGGCCGGCAAAGCCAAGAACCGCCGCGTTGAAATGGTGGAACAGTGAGACCCTGGTATTTGTGAAACCTGGTACTGTGAAAACGTACTGTGAAAACCTGGCGCCGTGAAAAAACGGCGCCAAGATCGCATCACCTGGCAGTAATAACCCCACAGAAGAAATCGCAGTCAATCACCCCGATTTCTTTTTCCGCCAATAGCATTGCCCAGACCGTCATGCGGGCCCGCATGGCGATTATTACCGCACCGTAATCCCCCTGATTTTGGTACTTCGCGCGCTCCGCTTTTCGTTGACATTTCTCCGCGGCGCACCATACGATTCAATCAATTGCTCACGGTTTCGAGTCGCATGTTATTGACTCACCGATTTTAGATTCGCGTGTTTTTAGACTCACGGGTCTTAGATTCACAGGTCTTTAGATTTAGACGACGGATGGGGAGTGTTTATGAGCCTGCGTTCTTTCATATCCAAACAGTTCATTGACGTTATCGATTGGGTAGAGCCCGGAGATGGCATTCTTGCCTACCGCTATCCCATGCAGGACCGCGAAATTCAGAATGGTGGCCAGCTCACGGTGCGCGACTCGCAAATGGCCATCTTCGTGAATGAGGGGCGCGTGGCCGACCAATTTGCGCCGGGGCTATACACGCTCAATACCCGCACCCTGCCGATTCTGACCTACCTGATGAACTGGGATAAGGCGTTCCAGTCGCCGTTCAAGTCGGACGTCTATTACTTCTCCACCAGGATGCAGGTTAACCAGCACTGGGGCACGCCCAATCCGATCACCATTCGCGATAAAGAGTTTGGGGCGGTACGCCTGCGAGCCTTTGGCATCTACTCCTACCATCTGGCCGATCCCAAAGTTTTCTACACCAAGGTGAGCGGCACGCGCGAACAGTATATGGTCACCGATCTCGAGGGCCAGCTTCGCAACACCATCATCGGTACGCTGACCAATGTCTTCGCGCAGAGCAATGTCCCGTTCCTCGATATGGCCGCCAGCCAGGCACAGCTTGGCGACCACGTAGCTGAAATATTGAAACCCGGATTCACCGATCTGGGTTTGGCCCTCGACACATTTGTGGTCGAAAACCTCTCCATGCCCGACGAGTTGCAGAAGATACTCGATCAGCGCATTGGCATGAACATGGTTGGCGATATGAATCGCTACACCCAATATCAGGTGGCGCAATCGGTTCCCATCGCCGCCGCCAATGAGGGTGGTGGTGCGGCAGGTATCGGAGCGGGCCTGGGCGCCGGCATGGCGATGGCCCAAACCATGATGAACAGCATGCGGCCTGCACAAGGCGGAGGAGCGCAAGACGGAGGGCTGCAAGGCACAGGAATGCAGGGTGGCGGGTCGGGACAGGTTCCCGGCGGCCCATCTGCTCCCGCCACAGGCGGAGCGACCAAATTCTGTATCGAATGCGGCAAGCCCATGCCGCGCCCTGCCAAATTCTGCCCCGAATGCGGCAAGCCCCAACAATAGAGGCTGCGCTCGAAATGCAAGGAATCGAATGGATTGTGGAGGCCTACGGCTGCAGGGCCGAATCGCTCAGCGACCTTGAGTGCATGAAATCGCTGTTTGCGCAGATTGTGCGCGAACTGCATCTGCATCCGTGCGGCGAGGCGCAGTGGCGGCAATTTCCGGAATCGGGCGGGATTACCGGCCTCTGCTTGCTCTCGGAATCGCACCTCGCCTGCCATACCTTTCCCGAATATGGCTCTCTTTGCCTGAACCTGTTTTGCTGCCGTCCGCGCCCGGAATGGGATTTCTCCCAAGGGCTTCGTGAAGCGGTAGGCGCGCAAAAGGTCCTGGTCAGAACTCTGGAGCGCCTGTATTCCCAGCAGAGTCAAAAGGTGTCTCACGTAGAACTTCCCCTGGCGGAGCCTGCCCAACCGTGACCGAACGCAAGTCCAACTGTCCCAACTGTGGCGCACCCATTCAGTTTCGCTACTCCAGCAGCGTGCAAACCGTCTGTGAGTACTGCAAGTCCATTCTGGTTCGCACCGATCTAGACCTGCAAAAAGTCGGCCAGGTGGCGGATCTGCCTCCCGACCCTTCACCGATCCAGATTGCCACCGAAGGCAAGTACGGCAATCGCAACTTTGTTGTCGTAGGCAGGATCATCTACCAGTACGAGCAAGGTGGATGGAACGAGTGGCATATCGTCTTCAACGACGGCGCAAGCGGCTGGCTCTCCGACGCTCAGGATGAGTACGCCATCTCCTTTCGCAAGGATGTTGCCAAGCTCCCCTCGCAAGCCGAAGCCAAGTTGGGCAAAGACTTCCGCTGGGACAACGTCGCCTTCCAGGTAACCTCCCGCACCCTGGCCCACTACCTTGGAGTAGAAGGCGAACTGCCTTTTCAATACTGGGACAAGACCGACGTTACCTTCATCGATCTTCGCTCCTCCGGTGGTGACTTCGCCACACTCGACTACAGCGATGCCCTGCCTGCGTTGTACATCGGCAAGGCCGTCGATTTCGACGATCTGCGGCTGCAGAACGTCCGCCGCTTCGAGGGATGGTAGATGCCCACGCCCAATGCGCCCTCGGGACCCAATCCCTCCAAAGCCGCTTCTGAAGTGCATGTGCGCTCTTTGACCTGCCCAGGCTGCGGCGGGCCTGTTTCTCTGCGCTCGTTTGGCCAGGCAGTTAATGCGGCCTGTGAAAACTGCCACTCCATCCTCGATGCGCAAGACCCCAACCTCAAGATCCTGCAGCAGGTCAAGGCAACGGAAAAATTCTGGCCGCTGATCCCGTTGGGCAAAAGAGGCAAGCTTCGGGGAACGGTCTATGAGGCAATCGGCTACCAATATCGGCGAATCCAGGTCGACGGTGTTACCTATGGCTGGTCGGAATACGTCCTGTTCAATCCCTATCAGGGATTCCGCTACCTCAGCGAATATGACGGCCACTGGAACTATGTCTCTCCCTTGCGCTCCTTGCCCAAGGCCCTTGCAGGTGTTTCCAGCCAGTATCTAGGTCAGACCTACCGCCACTTTCAGACCTCGGATGCCAAGACCTCATATGTGATTGGAGAATTCCCCTGGCAGGTAAGGGTCGGGGAAACAGTCGAGGTCACAGACTACGTTGCGCCGCCGCGTGTGCTTTCGTCCGAAACCACCGGAGACAAGGAAACCACCTGGTCGCTCGGCGAATACATGAACGGTAGCGATCTTTGGAAGGCTTTCTCGCTTCCGGGAGAGCCGCCGCCCGCCATTGGGGTCTACGAAAACCAGCCCGCGCCCCTCGGCGATCTGCCGAAATCCATCTGGAAATGGTGCGCGGCTTTTCTCGTCGGCGCTGTTCTTCTGGTCATCCTGAACGCTGCAACGTCGCATGAGAAGACGGTTTTCAATAGAAGCTTTTCCTTTGACACCTCGGCCACCGGCGAACCTTCCTTTGTCACCGACGTTTTTGAAGTAACAGGCCGGTCTGCGCCCGTAAAGGTCGAAACGGACGCCAACGTTAATAACAATTGGATCTATCTGAACTACGCCCTGATCAACGAAGACACGGGCCAAGCCTATGACTTTGGGCGAGAAGTCAGCTACTACTATGGCCGCGATTCCGATGGCTCTTGGACCGAAGGCTCCACCCACAACTCCGTCACGCTGCCCAGCATACCCCCAGGACACTACTTCCTTCGAATCGAACCCGAAAGCGACCGCGGGCATGGAACCATTGCCTATACTGTTACAGTTTCCCAGGGGGCGGTGGTAGTTTCCTGGTTCCTGATCGCAATTGCACTGCTAGTGGTTCCGGCGGTGATGCTCACCTGGCGCTCCATGAGTTTTGAGCACCTGCGCTGGCAGGAAAGCGATCATCCAAAGACGTCGCTTAACCTTTCCCAAATCTCTTCAGGAGATGACGATTGATCCGCAGATTCTATCTGGTGTATGGCCTCGGCGTTCTGGCCCTGTTGGCAACCGCTCAATATCGCGGATGGAGCTTCGCCAGCGTGAATGAAGTCAAAAACGTGCCAAAGTCGGTTCGGGACAATCCCGGCTCCTATCGTTCAACCTACATTTTTTACCACGGCTACAGCGGAGGAAAATAGATGGACACCATACTGCACAACATGATTGCTGCCCTGCTGTTCTCGCTCATCGGTATCGCAATCTTTGTGATCTCGTTTTTTATCATGGATAAGATGACTCCCTACCACTTGTGGAAGGAGATCGTGCAGGAGCACAACACCGCTCTCGCAATTCTGGTGGGAGCCATGTCCATTGGTATCTGCCTCATCATTGCGGCCGCGATGCACTGAGTTTTGCCGACGGAGATTGATGGCATATCAAATCAGGGCACTTTCATAGTTCCTGCAAATCCGGTGCATGTGGAAAAGTGGCCCTTCGGGGCCACGTCAAGGTCGAGGAAATATTTGGGCTTTAGCCCCTGACCAACTACAGACGTTGCCTTAGCAACCAAGATTCATTCACCAGTGGCGATTCTCCTTTTCATTACCGTCCTTCTGATCGCCGCTTGCGGCCTGATCTATGAGCTGATTGCGGGAACCGTCGCCAGTTATCTTGTCGGCGACAGCGTTTTCCAATTTTCCACGGTCATCGGCAGCTATCTATTTGCCATGGGCATTGGCAGTTTTCTTTCCCGGTTCATCCATCGCGGGCTGGCCTATCGTTTTGTCTGGATTGAGCTGATAGTCGCCGTGGTCGGCGGCTTCTCCTCAACCGCTCTCTTTCTCGCCTTTGCCTTTACCCAGGGCTTTCAGCTTTTTCTCTACCTCATCGTGATCGTTCTGGGAGTGCTCGTAGGGCTGGAGATTCCGCTGCTCATGCGGATCATGCGCGACCGCTACCGCTTCCACGAAGTCGTCTCCCATGTGCTCACCTTTGATTACATTGGTGCGCTCTTCGCATCGATTCTGTTCCCAGTCGTGCTGGTGCCGAAACTCGGCCTGGTCCGCTCCGCGCTTTTCTTTGGAATCCTGAACGCCGCAGTCGCCCTGTGGAGCACCTTTTTATTCCGACAACAGATTAAGTCGCGAATCAGGCTTCAGACGCTCTGCGTCGTTGTAATTCTGCTGCTGGGAACGGCGCTGGCCTCGAGCAAGCGCCTTACGGCCCTGGCCGAAGACAACATCTACGCCGATGAAATCGTCTTTGCCCGCGACACCCGCTATCAGCACATTGTGCTCACTCGCTGGAAGGACGACATTCGCCTCTTCCTCAATTCGCATCTTCAGTTCAGCTCCCGCGATGAATATCGCTACCACGAAGCGCTCGTGCACCCCGGACTCTCGGCGGTACCCGCTCCTCGCCATGTGCTGGTGCTTGGCGGCGGCGACGGCCTGGCCGTGCGCGAGGCGCTCAAGTATCCGCAGATCGAAAGCATTACCCTGGTCGACCTCGATCCGGAGATGACCCGGCTTTTCTCCACGCATCCATTCCTCACGGCTTTGAACCAGAAATCGTTCCTCTCCTCCAAGGTCCATATCGTGAATGGCGATGCGTTTCTATGGGTCGATTCGTCGCAGGAAATCTTCGACTTCATCATTGTCGACTTTCCCGATCCCACCAACTACTCGCTCGGAAAGCTCTACACCACGGTCTTTTACTCCGCGCTGGCGCACCATCTTAGTGAGCAAGGCTTCTTTGTGGTGCAGAGCACGTCGCCCATGTTTGCCCGCCAGTCGTTCTGGTGCATTGCGGAAACCATCCGGCAGGCGGGCCTCAAGACCTATCCCTACCATGTCTATGTGCCGTCCTTTGGCGAGTGGGGATTCGTGCTCGCAGGCCGCCGCGAGTATGCGCCGCCTTCCACGCTTCCCTCCGGACTGCGCTTCCTCACAGCTGCCGGACTGCCTCCCATGTTTAACTTCCCTCCGGATATGGCCCAGGTCACAATGCCCGCCAATCGCCTGAACGATCAGATCCTGGTCAGAACCTACGATCACGAGTGGCGCGAGATCAGCCATTGAAGGCCACCCGCCGCGAATTTTGTGCCCTGGGGGCCGCTGCTCTCGTAGGACTTGCATCAAAAAGCGACCGCACAATTGCCGGATCGTTTGTGAATGACTCGTTCTCCATGGGGCACCTGCTCCGGGACGGCGCGCAATTCCCCACCCCACGGCAAACCGTGCGCGTTCCGTTGATCATCGTTGGCGGAGGCATCGCGGGCTTAAGTGCCGCTTGGAGACTCCAGAAGCGCGGCTTCCACGATTTCCTGCTGCTCGAAATGAACTCACAAGCCGGAGGTAATGCCGGCTGGGGTGAGAATGAGATCACCGCATACCCGTGGGCCGCTCACTACGTTCCCGTTCCCGGTAAAAAGGCGGCCCTGGTCCGCGAGCTTTTCACCGACCTGGGAGTCCTGAAAGACGGCAAGTGGGACGAACGGCATCTTTGCTTCGCCCCGCAGGAGCACCTTTTTCTTTATGGACGCTGGCAAGAGGGCATCGAGCCTGAGTCGGGCCTGCGTTCCGAAGACAAAGCGCAGTTCCGCCGTTTTGCCGACCTGATCCATGATTTTCGCCAGAGCGGCGTCTTTACCGTGCCCATGGAACTGGGAATAAGCGCCGATTGGCGGGCCCAAGGCCGCAGCGGGCGTGTCTCTCTCGACCGCCTCTCTTTTGGCGATTGGCTCGCCCAGCAGGGATTCAATTCCAAACCGTTCCTCTGGTATATGAACTATGCCTGCCGCGACGACTATGGCGCGCTCGCAGCCGACACCTCCGCCTGGGCGGGCATTCATTATTTTGCTTCACGAGAACCCGATGAAAAAGGCCCGCTCACCTGGCCCGAAGGCAATGGCTGGATTACCAAGCAGCTTCTCGCGCGCGTTGGCGGCTTTGTGCGGACCGGCCAAATGGTGCATCGCATTGCCCGCGAGCGCAGCCTGCTGCGTGTCTATGCCGGAGAGACTGAGTACCAGTGCCAGTGTGTGATCTTTGCCGCTCCAACCTTCCTTGCTCCTTATCTCATCCAGGGCATGCCGCGCCTGCACGACTTCGAATACTCGCCCTGGCTCACCGCCAACCTTACGCTGGAATCGATTCCTGAATCCCAAGGCGTGGAGACGGCATGGGATAACGTGTTCATGGACTCGCCCTCGCTCGGCTATGTGGATGCTATGCACCAATCCCTGCGAACCTTCAACGACAAAACCGTCTGGACGTTCTATTGGGCGCTTGCCGAAGGCTCTGCCCGCGACAACCGCCGCCTGTTGCTGGAAAAAGACAAAGACTGGAGCTATTGGAAAGAAGCCATTCTCCACGATCTGGAGCGCGTCCATAAAGATATCCGGCAGCGCGTCTCGCGCATCGACATCATGCGCATGGGACATGCCATGGTTCGGCCCACGCCCGGCGCAATCTTCTCTGCCGAGCGTAACGCACTGCGGAACTCCGCCAATCGTTCCTCTGGAATGTTCGCAGGCCTCTCCAACGACCATATTTTTTTTGCTAACTCAGACCTGAGCGGAATCTCGATCTTTGAAGAAGCCCAATACAACGGCGTGGCCGCCGCCGAGAAGGCTCTTCGATTATTAGGAAACAGGGGAAGCTAACCTTCATTCGTTTTCTGCGTCCGTTTTTGGATCACTAGAACCCGAATCGCGATAATGACGACCGCGGCAAAGCTGAAATTCCTCCAATGCTTAATTTCTAAATGTTAATTTTCTAAATAAGGGCCTGCCCTCAACTCGTCTCGCCTCATCTCTGTGACCTCTGTGCTCTTCCTCTGTGGCCTCTGCGGTAAAGCTCTTTGGGTTTTCGCTGCCGGTTATTCCTTGAATGCTCAAAACCGAAACCTTTTTTTGAATCCTGCTTTGTTTTCAGGCATCAAAAACGTACTCGCAATTGTTGTGACGCAGATCCAACTTTGCGATGCGTGAGTTTCATGATGGTTTCAAAAAAAATCGCCTTTATGTGACTTAAGTTTACATTTATTTAATCGGGCAATCTGCTAACTACCCATGGAACGATTCGTCTATACGGACATAACAAGAGCAGCAAGAAAAAGAAAGAACGAAAGAAGCAGGAAAAAAGCAAAGCAGCATTGCCCGATGGCACGAAATATCTGTTAACAGAAGCCCAGAGCGGATCGTCTTTCATACGAGCATCAAGATTCCAGAAGCGGTGCGTTACCAAAAGCTTCTATGAAGACGCGCTAAAGATACGACGGGCTAAAGAATTTTAAAGGGAACTTTTCAAGTGCAAGGACGTACTTTCTAGGGAAGGTTCTTTGAAGCAAGGCCGGAGCGATTCAAGCAGGAGAGCTCGCGGTGTGAAAACAAGCTCAAGGGGGTTGAATAGGATTGTTCGCGCCGAAGGTTTGGCGGCCCAGACGAGGACAATCCCTCAACCCGCGACCAGCATTGTAGGCCGTTCGCCGGAAAACGCAAGGAAGAAAGTAACAACATCCTTCGCGGTTCTTGCGGGCAGGTCCGGCAATGGCAACTCTTACAAACTGTGGGCCGCCATCAAATTTTGTTTCTCAATAACGAGAAAAAATAGGAGAAGTATGCGGTCCAATAAATTTCCAGTCGGCTCCACCATCATAACTTTCGTCCTGGCCATGGTGCTCTCGCTCAGTGCATTTGCCGCCGGCGATATCCACAAAGGCAATCTTCAAATCGGAGACCCGGTTCTGGTGAGCGGGAAAGAACTGCCAGCCGGCAGCTATGTCGTGAAATGGGAAGGCGAAGGCCCAACGGTCGATGTCACCATCCTGCAGGGAAAAAAGACGGTTCTCACCGCCCAGGCCCAGGTTGTCAACCTCGATCAGAAGTCTTCGAACGATGCTGCTGAGCTGAAGTCGGGCTCCAATGGCAGCCGTTCCCTGACCTCTCTGCAGTTCGCTGGAAAGAAATTCGCGTTGTCCTTCGGCGCGCAGACCAACGCCCAATCCGGCAACTAAGAAGTCAGCTACAGAACATCGCAAGCGCAGGTATTGCAGACCCAAAGGGGAGCTGGAGCGTAACTCAGCTCCCCTCTTGTTTTATTTCCCTAGCATCTCACCGCCCGCGCGATATTCGCGTCTCTGATCCCGTTTCTCGATCTTAGGGCTTGAGCGCGTCGGGGTGCATGATAATTTCTTCGACCTTGGTAGTCACTCACTGCTGGTTACCAAGATCGTGTCGCGGGTTCGCAGCGCCTTTTGGCGTGGAACTTTCGGCAATCAATCCTTCATACGCCATTACTGATAACTGACCGATATCTCCTACCGTCGGACTCGGCTTCACAAAATCGCAAGTGAGCAAGCTCAAAGGGGGAACTACACAGCTCTCACAGAGGGGGCTCCAAGCGCCGGAGGCGCGACCAGAGGGTAGCCCACGACGAAGTCGTGGGACACGTTTCTATAGGAGGGTTTGAGCGCCAGCGGCGCGGCATAGAATCCCATGGCTTCAAGAAAAATTAGCGTTCTGTTAATCCTCTTAAAGCCTGCTCAACCCAACGTCATGTCGCGGATTTCTTCAGATTTGTTGCTAATTGCCCCGCAGGATTTCAAACTCAAAGGGAGACCGTGGGAAGCCCGCCAGAAAATGCAAGGCTTCCCGCTGATCCCCAGGAGCTAGGCAGACTTCGCTGCTGCGCCTTGTGGAACGGCGACCGATTCCGCGGTTCCAGTCATATGAATGAATTCGTAAGTCTCAGATACGGTGTGGGGGATGGAATTCGGCCCTTTAAACGCTGTTCTAATGCCATCCGTAGTGAACGCCTGATGGCTACTAGCATTAGCAAGCTGAATGTTCGGCAGCAGCACGCTGAACTCAACGCCACCGGTATCAATGGTCAGTTCCAATGACACCGTGACCAACGTTCCAATGGCAACGTTTTCGACCCGGACTGCGGAGCCGGCGAACTGCTTGGTGCCGCTAGGATCGGTATAGGTTACCGCCGCGCGGCGGCCTGCATTCCCTGGAAGGAAGGCGAAAGTGACATGATTGCCTTTGAGAGTAAATTGATTGGGCTGTACTGACATTTTTATTCCTCTTTCTTTTTCGTAAATTCGGCGCCATCGAATTTGATCTGGACGGGCAAGCCTGCTTCCCATCCCGTAGGAATCGTTATCAAGTTTGCGTTCAAGTATGTTTGCTATCACATTGCATCCGAGTGCGCCGGTCCTAATAAGTAGTGTCCAAGGCGGGCAAAACGTTTCATGTCCCGTGTGCCATTGGCCCGATGGACATGGTTGTTGCGCCCTCTAGCCCACATCGAACCGGTTGTGATCTCGCCGATCGCCCCAGAATGCCGCCGCCGGAATGAGGATGCGCCTTCGAGCCTACGGCTCTGCGTGGATGGAAACCGGCGAATTTCTGGTTGATATGAATCAAGTCTTACTGGTCAAGCCGTTATTCCATTGAATAGGCTGTATCCGTAGTCGTGGCTAGAGTTTCTATATTTTGCATCCTGGATGTTGGCACAATCGTGGAAGAGCACGGATTCAGAGCTTGCGGAAAACCCAATTTTCGCTGGTGATCGAAAAAAGCATCGCATTAAAATGCGATATGAGCGGTCTTTGCAATTTCCAAGACATTTTTGGTCATCCAAAAACCTAGAATTTTGAGTTTTTCCGCAAGCTCTTCATCCGTGCGTTGAGCCGGAACATGACCACCGCGCTTTAGCGCTGGTGGGATGTTTTTTCATGTCCCACCGTATACTTTTCATCGCTACTTTGACCCGCTTACAAGATGTTTTTCAACTATCCTGGGTCCACGGAAATTCTGCTTCTGCTATTTCGTCTTGCCCTGGCAGGCCTCGTATTTCTACTACTCGAATAAACGCTGGCCAACCTATCGTAAAACTACGAGTCAATAGTTAGCCAATCTGCGTGCCCTAGCGATAGATCCAGGATCCATCATCCACTGACTACTGACTGCTGAGTGCCGAAAGCTCCTCCCAGGCAACTCTGGCCAGAGTACCCGCTCCTAATGAATCAATGGTTGGCGCAGACTGACTCTCTCCGTTTAGCATGAGGACCTGCCAGGCCGGGGGCCGGTTCAGTTCCAACTAATGCTCCAAAAAGGAAGTGATCAAGGTTATGCCCCTGAGAAAGATTTCCCTTCTTGTATTTTTCCTGCTCCTGGCGCCATTCGTGGTTCTTCAGGCGCAGGTAATACAAAAAATTCGCCCGATTGTGCCGCTAGGGACAGGTCAACTCGAATCGCCGTCTCAAGCAACAGGCGACTTCAATAGCCCGAATGCAAAAGGTCTGGAGATCAAGCCGGAACTGGAGCTCGAAAAACCGGTGCTTGGCGGCCTGGCCGGAACGCGCCATCACTTTGCTACTCCCGTGGTCAACGGACTTCCGGTTGTCGGCCCCGCCGCCGGTGATAGCGGATTCGATGGCCTCGACCACGCCGACCAGCGGCTCGCCGATAGCGGCAACCAATTCACCGGTGAGCCGCCCGATCAGGCCATGGGCGTCAATTCCACACAGGTTTTCGAAGGTGTCAACGATGCCTTTGCCGTCTATGATCGTAGCGGAAACCTTTTGGCCGGACCGACTTCCGCCAACAAGTTCTTCGGATTGCCCTCTGCGTTCACCCGTCCCGCCGGACCGTTCGGGCCCGACCTCACCGATCCCCGTATCATCTTCGACCAGGATACGCAGCGCTGGTTCGTGACCATGCTGGAGATTGACGTGAATCCAGTCACAGGAGCATTTTTACCGGGTTCGCATATTCTGATTGGGGTCAGCACCACCTCCGACGCTACGGCTCCTTTCATGTTCTTTGCGATCACCGTAACCGACACTGGTTTTGGGCTGTGCCCCTGCCTGGGCGACCAGCCTCTGCTCGCCGCCAATGCCGATGCCATCTTTATCAGCACCAACCAGTTCTCTTTCACCGATGGTTTCCAGACCGCGTTGATTCTGACCACCGACAAGCACCGCTTGGCCGCCGGCATACCCGGTCCCCTGGTTGGAATTCAGGGACTCACGCAGGCCGAAGGCCCTGGCTTCAGCGTGCATCCGGCCATGAACACCAATATCGCCAGTTCCAACATTAACGGCGGCACCGAATATTTTCTGAGTACGCTGAACTTCACCAGGACCGCCGACGATCGCGTAACGGTCTGGTCGCTCACCAACACCTCATCGTTGCGCACCAACTCGCCGCTTCTCAATCTCACCAATGTTGTGATCAAGACCGAGATCTACGGCCAATCGCCCAACGCCTCACAGAAGGCCGGTCCCACACCGCTTGGCACGTCCCTCAGCTCTCCGGAGGAGCTGCTGGCAACCAATGACGATCGGATGCAGGAGGTCTACTTCTCCCAAGGCAAGCTTTTTGGCGCGGTCAATACCTTGATCTTGGGCTCTGGCGCGCCGCGCGCCGGGATCGCCTGGTTTGAGATTCAACCCTCCAACACGATCTTTCCGTTGAAGGCCAATGTCGTCCATCAGGGCTACATCGCGGTGAAGAACGAGAACGTGATGTTTCCGTCCATCGCGATCAACAGCGAGGGTGAAGGCGTCATGGGATTCACACTCTCCGGTCCCGATTTCTTCCCCGGCTTTGCCTATGTCAATATGAGCACGGGCGGCGCGGGCACGGCGGTTCACCTTGTGGCTCCCGGCTTTGCTCCTGAAGACGGCTTCAGTGGCTATCCTGCGTTCGGCGGCAATGGTGTGGCCCGCTGGGGAGACTACGGCTTTGCCGCGGTCGATCTCACGAGCGACGATATCTGGGTAGCAGGTGAATACATTCCGAATCGCCCGCGTACCTCCGGCGCAAACTGGGGAACCTGGATCGAGAAAGTCCAGCGCTAAATTTAGCCGCGAACCTCCGTCCCGGAAAAAAGTGCAGTTCTAGAACGGAAACATAAACAACAGCGAACCCGCCGGAACATCGGCGGGTTTCTTCATCGGCGTACTCGACTTGTTCGCGGGGAGCAAAATCTCAGCGCGTCCGGTCCCCGGTTCAGCGCCGCCGCACCCATTGTGCGGCGCATGTCGGCCACATCCTTAGCGGCGGCACGGCATAGGAATTTCTGCTCAATTGACATCACGGATTTGCGAAGAACATTTCAAAAGAGCTCAGCCACCTATGGAATTTTCATGCGAATGCCCTGCACGCAAGTGTCCTGCGGTCACCAAGCACAAAAGCAAGAAAGGGAAATAAATATAACTGCATAAAATAGTCAATACTTAGAAGGAGGAAACGATATTAACAAGAACAAGGCTTAAAATAGCTATAGGAGAACGTCCCATTCAGGTTCAGCAATTACCCGTCATTTACACCAACCCCGGTATCCTGGGCGGACAACCTATCTTTCGCGGCACGCGCGTGACTTTTCAAACGTTACTGGATCATGTCGAAGATGGTGGCGGAAAAACAGGCTTTGAGGAATTCCTTTTAGACTTCCCTAGCGTTTCACGCGAGCAAGCCCTGGCTGCTCTTGAGGAAAACAAAAAGCTGCACCTTCTGAAATGAAGTTGCTCCTGGACGAGATGATGCTGCGGCGTCTCCTTGCGCAACAACAACTGTAACTGTTCATTTAGAAGGCTTCTCAGGTGCTACTCGTCCCTTTTTCTGGCTTTGCTAAGAATAACCGGAAGACTTTCGAAATCAGGATACCTAAGCCCAACCACCATATGGTTCCGACAACAAGCAGGACGTAGTCCGTTCGAAGCCGAAGGATATTCGACACAGACAGTGCCAGAAGCGACGCCGGAAGGTCCAGGAGGAAAATCACAAATCCTCCCCAGCTACCTTCGAAACCTATGCTCAGAACCAAGACGCAGAAGACAGCGTGGCTTAAGGCTAGGATCGGGCCCAAGACATGCGCCGATCGAGATGGATTTTGCGCCATTGTAGACACCAGGCTATCTTAAGGAAGAGATATCTGACTTATTCCAAAGAATACTGCGGGGATATCCACCTACCCACTCATCACGGTCTTTACCAAGGCCATGTCTTCTGGGCTTCAAGACCCGATGCCTTTCGATTGAGCAGTCCCTCCTGCACGCTCACGCTTGCAGGAGGGACCGGTCTTGAGGCCTTCAGTTCACCAGCGTGCCGTCGGCGTCGATCTTGTGGACCTCGCCGAGATTGAGTGCGCGTATGCCGGCTTCCACCTTGCTCATGTCCCCGACTACAACCCAGATCAGGTGGTCGGGCAGGATGAACCGCTTGGCCGTTGCGTTAGCTGCTTCCGGGGCGAGCGACAGCACCTTTTGGGTAAAGGTGTTGTAGTAATCTTCCGGAAGGTTGTATTGCAGAATCTCGCTATAAGCCCCAGTCAGCGAGCTCACAGTCTCGAATGACCCGGGAAGCCCTAGTGTTGCGTTGTCCTGGGCGTCCTTGAGCTCATCCTGGGAGATGGGCTTCAGGCCTACGATGTTTTTGTACTCGGCAGCCAGCTCCGACAAAGATTCGGCCGTCTTGTCGGTCTGCACCGGAGAGATACTCAGGTAAGGCCGCTGACCCGCCGCGTTCGCCATGAAGCTATTCACTCCGTACGACCAGTGCTTATCCTCACGCAGGTTCATATTGATGCGCGAACTGAAAGTACCGCCGAAGATGTTGTTGATCAAATCCAAGGGAACGGCATCCGGATCGTTCTCCGGCGGGGCCAGTTGAGCGCCGCAGATGATGCTTTGCTCGGAGCCGGGACGATCCATCAGGTAGACAACGTTCTTCTCCGGTTGTTGAACGGAAGGTAGCGTCTTCCTGGGCGCTTCGCCTGGTTTCCAACTTGCAAAAACGCTCTCCAGCTTGGGTTTGATTTCAGCCAGCGTGGTATCACCCACTACCAGGAGGATCGAGTTGCTGGGCTTAAACCACGTATCGTGAAAACGAACCAGGTCTTCGCGGGTCATTTTCGTTAAGCTGGCCTTCGTTCCCGTTCCGGTGAAGGGCAGCGAATAAGGGTGATTCTTGCCGTAGAGCAAGGATGGAACAACCCGCAGAGCCATGGTCCGGGGCTGCGCTTTCTCGTTCTCGATGCCTGCCAAACGGGCCTTTTTGAGCCGCTCAAAGTCTTTTTCCGGGAAAGTGGGGCGCAGAATCAGATCGCCATAGATATTCAACGCTCGATCCATGTTGACCTTAAGCGTATCGAGCCAGATTGTGGACCAATCGAGACTGGCTCCCGCACTGAAATTAGCGCTCAATGACTCCAGTTCCTCGGCGACCTTCAGGGAATCCCGGCTGGGAGTGCCCTCCTCAAGCATGCGCTGGGTAAAGCTGGCAGTGCCCGGCGCATCCAAGGGATCGGCGGAGTACCCGCTGTTCACCATCAATGTGAACTGCACCACCGGCGCGGTATGGCGCTCCGCCAAGACCACCTTCAACCCGTTGGAAAGAGTACCTTTTTGCATCTTGGGGAGATTCAAGGGCATGGCGCTGCCGAGAGCGGGCTCCTTGGAGCGATCGATCGCGCCACTCGCCCTCAGTGTGGCCGGATAGGGGCGCACCTCCAGGACGTAATCGCCATCGCTCAGCCAATCAACGGCGGCTTTGCGCACCGACTCGGGCGTTGCCGCCTGAATCCGCTTCAGATATGTCTTGTAGCATTCGGGGTCCCCCTGGAAGGTCTGGCACGATGCCAATATCGTACTCTTTCCATTGAAGCCCCCGGTCTGCTCGACCATGCGCGCATAGCCGCCGGAAATCCGGGTTTTGGCAATTTGCAACTCCGCGGCCGTTGGACCGCTCCTGAGAAAATTGCGCAGTTCCTCATCCGCCGCCTGCTCAACTTGCTTGAGATCGCCATTCGGTTTGGCTGTAAGCACCATGGTGAATGTGCCGGCAATCTCTCGATTGAAGTCGTTGGTACTCGCGCCGGTGGCGGTTTGGTCTTTGTAAACCAGGCGCTTATAAAGACGGGACGTCTTTCCTCCTCCCAAAACCTGGGAAGCAAGATCAAGCAGGGCCTCGTCGGGCGATCCCGTTTGAGGCGCATTCCATGTTCGATAGAGGCGGGCCTGGGGGACACGATCCTCTACCAGGCCGCGATGCGTCCCGCTACGCCTGGCTACCCAGGATTGATGCTTGGCAATGGGTGGTCCTGGCGGAATCTCCCCATAATATTTCTCAACCTTCTGATGCGCAGCCTCGGGCGTAACATCGCCGGCAATCACTACGGTTACATTGTTGGGGCCGTAATAGGTCTTGAACCAGTCTTCCACGTCCGTCATGGAGGCCGCGTCGAGATCCTTCATGGAGCCGATCACCGTCCAAGAGTAGGGATGGCCTGGCGGAAAGGTGTTTTCGGTGATCAACTGCTCCGTAACCCCGTAGGGCTGGTTCTCACCTTGCCGTTTCTCATTCTGTACAACGCCGCGCTGCAGATCGAGCTTCTTCTGGTCCAGCGGCAAGAGATGGCCCATGCGGTCGCTTTCGGCGAAAAGCACGTAGTCGAGCATGGAGGTCGGGACGGTTTGAAAATAGTTCGTGTAATCGTTATTGGTCGTTCCGTTTAGATCGACCGCCCCGATCTTCTCCATGGCGTTGAGATAAGTATGATCGAAATTCTTGCTTCCGCTGAACATCAGGTGCTCGAACAGGTGGGCAAATCCGGTCTTGCCTGGGCGCTCATTCTTCGAACCCACGTGATACCAGGTATTCACCGCTACAACCGGGGCCTTGTGATCTTCGTGTACCAGTAAAGTCAGGCCATTGGTGAGCACGAATTTGGTGTACGGGATATCGGGAATTGGAATGGACGGAACGGCCGAAACCGCGTGCGTTTGGGCTCCCGATGGCGATGCGACTTTCGTTTTCTCTTGGGCGAAACCCGCTCCGCAGACCAGTGCGGGAAACAGCACAAGGGTCGCCAGATACATCGGCTTATTTCTCACATTTTCCTCCGAAAAATGCTCTACGGCTGCTTAGACTCACAGCCTGGAGATTGGTAGGGCCGGAAATGGTTATGGTTAATGAATAGCTTCTTATTCTACTGAGATAGATCATTCCAAGTTAGGCATCGGCATGATAAACCATCCCGCCAACTACCTGCTTTAAATAACAACGCCCGAGAAGCGGAAAACTCGCTGTTGAGGAGTAAACGGCGGAATGGATTTCGCTTGAATCAATGGGCTCAATTGGACGGACTCCTCCGATGGATCGGAGGCTCCATTGGCAAGATGGGCATCGGAAGGATCGGCATTGGAAAGATGGGCATTAGCTTGATTTGAATTAGAAAGACGTGCGCTGGAAAGACCTGCACTAGAAAGCTGGGCTCTGGAAGCGGCACCGCGTTCTCCCGTTCGATAGTAGTGCAGAAGATAGGCTTGATCCGATGCGGCATAATCGGAGAACCACCGATCGATGTCGAAGATTCCAACCTCGTGCAGCAAGCCGAGGCCGTAGGCTGCAGCCTCTCGCTCGAAATGGAGAATTGCCGGAAAGAGTCGCTCCGCGACCGGAGGAGTCAGGTCTCCCGCGATCTCTGGATCATAGCCGCTCGTGTTCCATTGAACCGTATGGCCGAAAAGGTGGGCGAGCAAAAAAAGGTTCTGCTCATCGGTAAGCCTTCGATCAATGTGGATTTCAGCTCCGTTAAGATCGCCAAGAAACCCATGGGTGAACTCGCGGGTCACAACGGCAACCTGGTAGACCTGCTCAATGTGTCCGCGCACAGTGGCTGCGTAGACTGCGAAAGGAATCATTCGGCCTATCTTATAGCATTCCCCGCTACCAGGTGCCTTCGAAGTGCGTATGCGCAGGGCAACCGCATGAACGAAATGTTAGCCGTTTGTGCCGTTTGATTTGTTATTGGCAGAACTCTCTCGACCGATATTGGTGTTGGAAAGAAGCTGATGTTACACGGGCGGCTTGCTTCGGCTCAAACAAAGAAAATTAGACGTTAGTCAAAGGAGCGTCCCATGTAAAGCCCCGGGCGTCAGCGGCACAGCACAACTGTGACGACATAGCTTTAGAGCTCGCGGAAAAATGCACGTCGGATTTCCGCTTAGAAAAAACGTTTCTTTGAGAGTCTAGAGTCGGGCGTTGACATTTTCTTGTCAAATGATTCGAGCGCCGGAGGCGCGACCAGAGGGTAGCCCACGACGAAGTCGTGGGACATGTTTTGTAACAAGATTTGAGCGCCAGAGGCGCGGCATAGAAATCTCTACCCGAAGACGCTTCTTGCTAAAGACAAAGCTAAACTGCCAGAAAGAATGCAGCTTCAACAGCAGAAGAGCGTGAGCTAGTCCGCGAAGAATGCCAGCATAACTTTGGAAAACGCTCTTTTTAGCCATGCGGGAACCGCAACCACCGCGCTTTAGCGCCAGCGGATCAGTAAAACCCCGCACAAAACTATCTATTTCTTCAAATACGAATCTACCCACTGATTGACGGTCTTATACCAAAGCCGGCTGTTCTGCGGCTTCAGCACCCAATGGCCCTCATCGGGAAAGTACAACATCCTCGAAGGAATCTTAAGCCTCTGCAAAGTGGTAAATAGTTGGAATCCCTCGGAAACGTCGAGCCGGTAGTCAAGCTGCCCATGGACCACCAGGGTAGGAGTCTTGAACTGCGCTGCGTACTCGTGCGGCGACCACTTGCGATAGGCCTCGCGGTTCTCCCATGGCAAGCCTTTGAACTCCCATTCGTTGAACCACAACTCCTCAGTGCTTCCGTAAGAAGACTCGGCGTTGAACATGCCGTCGTGCGAAACCAGGCACTTAAAGCGGTTGGTGTGGCCGAGAATCCAGTTGATCATGTAACCGCCGTAGCTTGCGCCGAGTGCGCACTCCCGGCTCTTGTCCACGAACGCATAGGTTTTCTCAACATAGTCGAGGCCTTTCATCAGGTCTTCGAAAGGCTTGCCTCCCCAGTCGCCGTTAATGCCGTCGATGAATGCCTGGCCGTAGCCGGTCGATCCGCGAGGATTCACCATCACCACCACGTAGCCATCGGCGGCCAAAAGCTGTGAATTCCACCGGTACGACCACTCATCGCCCCATGCGCCCTGCGGGCCGCCGTGAATGATGAATTTCACCGGATATTTCTTCTTCGCATCAAAGGCTGGAGGCTTCATCAGAAAGCCTTGGACCTGTGTATCCACCGCGCCCGCAAACCAAAACGATTCCACCGGCTGCAGGTCCGCCTGCGAGAGCACTGCGTCATTCAGGTGGCTGAGCTTGGCTGCCTGCGTGGACCCTTCCGTTAACTTGTAGATTTCGGCGGGAGCCTGCGCGGACATCCTGGTAAAAACCACCGTCCTGCCATCGGGAGATACCGTAACCTCATCGTTGTACCCGGAGGCGATCTGGACTCGCCCGCCTGATTTCTTTCTTGGCTCTCCCATCGCCTCGCCCACGTCGATCTTCCATATCGGGGCGCCGCCTTTCTCCTCTGCCGTGAAATAGATCGATGCGGAATCGGGCGACCATGCGACTGCGCCTACCCACCGGTCAAAGTCGTGCGTGGCGTTGCGCAGGCTTCCGGACTTTCGATCGTAGATCACTAACTGGAAGCGATCGCTCTCATAGCCCGCCCGCTCCTGCATCCGCCACGCCAGATAACGGCCATTGGGGGAGTAGAGCGGGGTGGAATCGCTGCCTGGGCTGGTGCTCAGCTTTTTCGGCGTGCCTCCGGCGGCGGGCATCACAAAGATCTCATTATTGGTGCTGATAGCTTCAACCGGATCGACATTGCTGGTGTAGGCGACTTCGCCGCCATCAGGCGAAATGGCATACAAGTCCTGGCCGCCGAGATTAAAAGGCGGCACATCACGATCGCCGGGAGTGATGTCCTTGGCCGCGCCGCCCTCAATCGAAGCCACGAAAAGATGGGACCGTTTAAAGCGGGTAAAACTCGACCAGTGCCGGAAGAACAGGCGGTCGAAGATCATCGCCTTTACTTTTGAGGAGGTGCGTTCGGCCTCGCGCGCCTGGTTGCAGGCGTCATCAGGGCAGTCCGCATAGACCTCGGAGGTAAAGAGAATCTTCTTTCCATCCGGAAACCACAGAGCGCCATCGGCCTCGGTAGAAATGTTGGTCACTCTCTTTGGCGGCCCCACCAGCGCGCCCGTGGAAGAATCGAAATCGGTAACCCATATCTGCGAACTGCCGTCCTGGGCGCTCACGAAAAGCAATTGCTTGCCGTCAGGCGAGAAACGGCCGCGATCTTCCCCCGCCGTGCCGGCGGTTAACTGCCGCGCCTCTCCACCCGCAAGCGGCGTTAGCCAAAGATGCGGCACTTTCTTGTTCTCCGCCAAATCGACATCCACGGCGGTAAACGCCACCCACTTGCCGTCGGGAGAAATCTGCGGGCCTCCAATGCGCTTGAGCGTCATCATGTCGGCAAAAGTAAAAGGCCGCTTGTCGGCCCCTTGCGCGACGCATACGGCGCTGAAACTCTCAACAAAAACTATGGCAATGAGTACAATACGAGCGAGGGTGAAACGACGCATCCTGCCTCCTGAACGGTATGCCAGTGTAAATTCTTTCAGGTTCGGAAGCCACTGTTCCAGCGGGAAGGTAGGGAGTCTGCGTGGCCTGTCGGTTTTATTTCTTAGTCCTTATTGGCGGCCGCAAAAAACGCGGCTCCGCACCTTGGGGGAAATTCCTATGAGTATGGTACGGCCTGCCCGTCGGACAATCTTTGTAACAGGTGTGACCGGTGTGCTCTTTCTATTGATCTTGCCTGCGCTCCTTTTCGCCCAGACAAACTGCGACGAGGGTGCCGGCACGCTGAACCCCGCCAAGCCCCAGGAATCGGTCGACTCGATCTTGCAGAAAGTTGCGGCCAAGGAAACGCTCTTCCAGCAGGCACGTAACAACTACACCTACACGCAGGATGTCTCCGTGCAGACTCTGGACGGAACTGTCGTCAGCGGCGAATTCCGTGAAGTCACCGATATTCTCTTCGATGGGAAGGGTAAGCGCCTGGAGGATGTGAAGTTTGCGCCCCAGTCTTCGCTGGTTGAAGTTTCCATGACGAAAGAAGACGTTGACGACGTGCGCCACCGTGTCCCCTTTGTGCTGACCACCGAGGACATGCCGCAGTACAACCTGCTTTATGTAGGAACACAGCGCGTGGACGAGATCGATGCCTACGTGTTTGACATGGCCCCCAAGAAATTCGAGAAGGACAAGCGCTACTTTCAGGGGCGGCTTTGGATTGACAATCACGATCTCCAGATCGTGAAAACCTGTGGGAAGGCCGTGCCCGAAGTTCGTGCGGGCGGCACCGGCAAAAAGAAGAAGAACGTGCAGGAAAACCTTACTCCCACCTTCGTCACCTACAGGGAGCAGATCGACGGCGAGTATTGGTTTCCCACCTACAGCCGCGCCGATGAGGTCTTGCACTTCGCCACCAACGACGTCCACATCCGCGAGGTCGTGAAATTTCTGAACTATAAGCGCTTTGGCTCGAAGACGCGCATCATCCTGAAAGGCGAAGCCACGGACGACCAGAAGCCGAAACAATAGGTCGGCGCTCCGGTTGCGGGGAGAGTACCTTCACCTACACGCGGAAAAACAAGGGTGACGCCAGGGTTTCTAGATTCGGCACCGTGAATAGCGCTTGCACAACCGTGGAAGAGCCGGCTTGGATCGCGTGTAAAAAGCGATACAACTACCGCTTATCGCGGCTAAAGAATAGAGACAAAAAGGCGGGTCTTCAAAAGACCCGCCTTTTTCACCTTAAACTACGCTGCCGCCAGCGAACGTTGCGCGGCCTGGCGGATGAACTTCTTCATCACCGTGGCCCACATTACCTTCTTGCGCATAGCCGTTTCCTTGACCGTGCGGCCCTGCGCAAACATTCCTAATAGCGCCTTCATCTTCAACACGCGAAGAATCCCCGCTTCTTGCTGGTTAATGCCATAAGCCTCGACAAAGGTATCTTGCATCAGGCCGGTAATTCCGCGATTGCAGAACGGATACTTCTCCAGAGCTTCCACGGAAGCCAGAAACATAGCCACGTCCTCAAACGAGTTGCCCCGGCGCTTCATCCGTGCAAATTCGCAGAAGCCGACTCCGTCCTCGGTCACAATGATGTTGAGCGGAGTAAACTCGGTAAGCACGGCGGAACTAGGCAAGGTCTTCTTTGCTCTGGTCAGGACTGACCGTGCGCCGCCCATAATCACCTCAATGGAAGCTTCGTCCAGCCCCTCGTCGCGGCAGCTTTCGCACAAACTTTCCAGCCCGGTGATCAGGCTGTCCGTGTCGAAAGGCTCGGGCATGTCACAACTCGACTTGTGAAAGGACCGCAGCCACTCGCCTGTCCTTCTTGACACCAGTTCAATGCTGCCATTGTCAGCCAAGCCGGGCAGCAATGCTGCCTTCATGATGATCGATTGCAAAGGAAGGCCTGTAATCTTTCCGGTGACGACCGCGCCCTGCTCGCTGAAGTCGCCCAAGGCCCGAGGCAGGCCATCCAGCCTTTTCTTTGCGCAAAGATGATGGATGTACTGAAGGTTGGAATTTTCCGATTCGGCAACCGCCTTGGCATTGCCTCCACATCGGTTAGGCCGGTAGATCTTGATTGCCAGCCGCTCGAGGCCGCCGGCAAAATCGGCGCAAATGTCGTAGATGAAATGATCGCTCCTGGGTGTGTGACCCACAATTCGAAGGTTTTTTAGCTCGCCATGTTGCGGATATTCATGCGCAGCCACGATTCGTAGCTCCGCGAGAATGTGGTCCAAAGCCGAATCAGCCATTCCTGCTCCCTGGGGTAATTTTCCGATGTTCGATTTTCCGATGATCGGTGATTCAATGACTGCACGCCTAAACTGGAGAAGTTCCGAGGGTGTCTCTCGATGGTTCAGAGGGTGCAGACACCAAAAAGGACGTGCTCCCCAAGTGTTGCAGTTTTAGTGCCACAGAAGCGCGGCAGAGGCTTCCTAAGTGACTGCAATATCGTGAGTTAGAGGGGTGATCTAAGGCGAAGAATTTACTCGGTGGCACGAACGTTCTCAATTTGAGCAGGCCGTCACTAAGCTTTAGGCTTTTGCATCACCGAAAATTTTCCGGGGAAAAGACCGTAACAAAAACTGTAGCGATGGCATGAACAGACGGCACAGGCGGCACATGTGAACCCGCGTCCCAGCGAGGCAGCGGCGAGGGGCTATAGCCTGGACGACTATAGCCCGTCCGTCTTAGTAGAACAGGTACTTTCTCCACTTCGTGTCGGAGCGGCCGATCATCCGCATGATGTGCCTGCTGGTATGCAGCGTAAAGGGCCGGGGCTCCTTCGTCAGCTTCATATCGGTCTCGCCCAGCATGTGGTTCCCCTTCCTGCGATTGCAGGGATGGCAGCAAGCCACCAGGTTCTCCCATGTGGAAGACCCACCGCGAGAGCGTGGAATCACGTGGTCCAGCGTCAGTTCGCCGGAAGAGAGGATTTTGCCGCAATATTGGCAGGTGTTCCGGTCCCGCAGCAGGATGTTCTTGCGAGAGAGCGCCCTGGTCTGGTGTGGAATGCGCCGGTACTCCAGCAAACGGATAACAGAAGGCACTCGCATGGTTACCCGAGCCGCATGGAGACAGGTTCCGTTTTCCTCTTCGGGCATGGCCAGGCCTTTCAGCACCAGCACAATTGCCCTGCGCGCGGCGCAGATGTTGATTGGCTCGTAAGAGGCATTCAGCACCAGGACGGGAGTCTGCATCAGGAGCCCCTTGCGGCTTTTCGAGGCTTCCGGCGCTGGATCACCCTGGTGACGAGGCTTGTTTCTTGTTCTCTCGCGCTGTCCCATTTCGTGCATGGCCCGCTCCCCTCCAAACTCAGACCTTTTCTAGCTAGGTTGATAAAGTTTCCGCCGCCGGTCGGCCGTGGAAAACCACTCCGGCCGGCAAGGCGCTCTCCAGTCTTCCTCCAGAATCGATATTGAGCCCGCCTGAACTCTGCCCTATGAGACTGATATCGGCGTACGGTCCAATGCCCTCCAGGCGAAGTTCGCTTTCTCTCACGGCTCGGGCTACGGTGGCCACAAAAACCTCTTTGGCCCCGGCGCCCAACAGCGTTCGCGCACATTCGGCAACGGTGGCGCCGGTAGTAACAACATCGTCGACGAGCAGAATGCTCCGATCTTGAATGCCCTGCGGCTTGGGCGCTGCGAATGCTCCGCGCAAGTTTTGCCGCCGCTGAGGGCGAGTCAATCCGGTTTGGGAGGAGGTATCACGCACCCGAACCAGCAAAGAAGTATTGAGGCGCACCTCATGGGAGCCGTAGCTGCGCACAAGCGCGCGAGCAATCTCCTCCGATTGGTTAAACCCGCGCCCTCGTAGCTTGTTTCCATACAGCGGCACCGGAACCACCACCAGGGACTCCGGCAACCCGGCCTGCTCAACGGCTTGAAACAACAAGCGAGCCAGCAACGGCGCAGCCGATCGCACCCCTTGATACTTCAACACATGGATAAGGTCGCGTAACCTCTCTTCATAAGCGCCGTAAGCCACGATCCGCTGAAATGGCTGTGCCGCCCTCCGGCAAAGACCGCAGAGGGGATCGGCCTGCAAATGTTCGCTGATCAGCCGTTCACTGCAAACTCGGCAAAATGTCCCCGATAAGGGAGCGATGCCCTCCAGGCATGGGCCGCAGACTGGAAGAGTCGAAATTCTGGTAAGTGGAAGCCGGCAGATTCGGCAGTCGGAGGGAAATAAGACCGCGCACAGGCCTTCTACGGCGTCGATAAGCGCCCGTCGAGCCCGATTTGGAACGCTGTAACTGCTGAAGACAACCCTCCTAACGAGAATCCGTTCCAGGGAGTCAGATACTGTAGAGTATAGCTGTGTAGCTGGCGCTCTGCAATGAATTCTCCATGAAAATCGGGGCTTTTGCCCATGCAGATGGGGAGTGCTCTCGGTACTTTCACCCCCTAACGGATCGATATTTTCCTCCTACTTTTCGACTGCATTTCCATCGTTTCCAGCACGAAAGAGCCCTGAACCCTGCAAAAATGAGTGTTAAACATCGATAGGGGCAAGCCTAACAAAGAACGCCACTTGTACATAGCACCACCGTCATGCTAACGTGCCGCAATTCGCAATTCTGCGCGGGCGATCCACAAATTCGTCCGTCGATTTGCAGTTCGTCGATTTTCTGAATTCGCAATAAATTGATTTCACTTCATTTTTTTGTACGTTTTTTTACGGCCTGAAAATCAAGTGAAAATGAAGTGAAATGATCTCAAGGAGGACGCGTGGCCGGAACTATGGAAGCGAAAACGACCGACCCAAAGCCCAAGCAATTCGAACCGTACGTGCCACCGGGAGAAATTAGGCCGGAATTTACTCCCAGAGCCATCTTGATGGGCGGCTTCTTTGGGATTTTGTTTGGCGCGGTCACCGTTTACGTCGGCCTGCGTGCCGGACTCACCGTCTCGGCGTCGATTCCAATTGCGGTTCTCTCCATCAGCCTTCTGCGGGCCTTGGGCAAAGCCAGCATTCTCGAAAACAACATCGTGCAGACCGCCGGTTCAGCCGGTGAATCGGTCGCCGGTGGCGTCATCTTCACGCTTCCCGCACTCATCTTTCTTGGCTTCCCTTTGGAATACGCTCGCATCTTCCTGCTGGCCTTCATCGGCGGATGGCTGGGTGTCTTCTTCATGATCCCCCTGCGCCGCCAATTGATCGTCAAGGAGCATGGCAACCTGCTTTATCCGGAAGGAACGGCCTGTGCCGACGTGCTGATCGCAGGCGACCGGGGCGGTTCTTTCGCAAGCCGCGTGTTTTGGGGACTAGGATTGGGCGCGCTTTACGCCGCCTTCCAGAATGAAAATGTCTTTTCGGCTTGGCCTGCGACGCCTACCTACAGCCCCAAGTGGTTTCCCGGCTCCTCGGTTCGCGCCAACACCACCGCCGAATACCTGGGCGTTGGATACATCATCGGCCCGCGCATTGCCGGTGTCCTGCTGGCGGGCGGCGTTATGGCGTGGCTAGTGGTCATGCCCGCCATCAAATTCTTTGGCTCTCACGTAACCGGGGCGGTTTATCCCGGCATCAAGCCCATTGCGGACATGAGCCCCGATGAGTTGTACCGGGCCTACATCCGTCCAATCGGCGCCGGAGCGGTCGCTGCTTCGGGGTTAATTACACTCCTCCGGACCATTCCCACCATCGTAAGTGCCCTAAGCGCCGGCATGAAGGATTTGGCTGCCGGTTCCGCGGGCGCTGCCGGACAGCGCCGCACCGAACGCGATATCAGCCTGAAGTGGGCTTTAGTAGGCGCGGGCTTGCTCATGATAATCATGTGGGCCCTCCTGACCTTTCATCCCGTGCCGGGAGCGGCTACTTCGGCGTTGAGCAACATCTTCGCCGCCATCCTGGTGATCGTCTTCGGATTTCTTTTTGTCACGGTTTCGTCGCGCATCACCGGCCTGATCGGTAGCTCATCGAACCCTATCTCGGGAATGGCAATTGCAACCCTCATGGCTACATGCGCCATGTTCCTGGTGATGAACTGGACAGGCGCAGCCTTTGGCGCGCTTGCCGTTAGCATCGGCGGCGTTGTCTGCATCGCTTCCGCCAACGCGGGCAATACCTCTCAAGATTTGAAGACCGGCTTCCTCGTGGGGGCCACCCCTGCGCGCCAGCAACTGGCGCTCATGGTAGGCGTGTCGGTTTCCGTAATTGCCATCGGTTTCACCTTGAAGGGCATGAACCGCGGCTTGGAAAAGTTCCACCCCGTCAACATCGCCATCGACACTCGCAGCCTTCCCGAAGGCGTCAAGCCCTTTTCCGAGCCGTTTACGCGGACTGAAATTCCCGTCTCATCCGGAGAAAGGGACGCGGTAAGCACGCAAACGTCCGTGCAGGGCATGCAGCTTTACAACGCGCTCAACTCCCCAATCGTTCCCAATGGCTATTACTTTTACAATCCACAGAGCGGCAAGCTTGAGATTCAGTGGATTCAGGGCATTGGCAGCGACGACGCCCCCGCGCCCCAGGCACAACTCATGGCTACGGTCATCAATGGCATCCTTTCGCACAAATTGCCTTGGGGGCTGATCCTGCTCGGGGTCTTTGTGGTGATAGGCGTGGAGCTTCTAGGAATTCGCTCCTTATCCTTTGCCGTTGGCTTCTATCTTTCCATCGCGACCACGCTGGCGATCTTCTGCGGAGGGGTAGTCCGCTGGCTGGCGGAACGCTCAGCCGCTAAATCGGGAGAAAAATCCGAGGAGAGCGATGTCAGCCCCGGCTCACTTTTCGCTAGTGGCCTGATCGCCGCCGGAGGCATCATCGGACTCACGGGAATCGCCATTAAGCTCGTCGAACGGCCGGGTGGTCTTGGCTGGATTGAACAGGGAGCTGTCGCCTGGGGCGCCAAGATACCATTCCTGGCCGATGCTCACTGGCTCTCAGTTGTGACCTTTATGGCGCTTGGATATGCGCTCTATCACTTTGCCCGCAAGCCGCTAGAAAGTGGCAAATAAGAGGCCGGAAAAGGCTTTTATAGGCACAAGCTATAGGCAGTGATTCAGATCTGGATAGAGGTCATCGATGCTAGCGCGCTGCGAAGAATCGCGGTGCACTGGAATTCCCACTCCGATCGCATGAAAAATATGCCTGCGGTTTCGCTGTATTGGACGGTTATTTGTTGAAGCGGCTGTTTATTGAAGAAGAGCTTGTATTTTAGACAATCTGGAAGGACATCCCTATATCCGAATTCAGATTGCTCCCCTTATTCAGCCTGTTGCCCTTCGCTCTTGAAGAAATCAAGGTTGAGCGGCACAAAATTTGCGCCGATGTTCCAAGCGCCAGCGGCGCGCCGAGAGGGTAGCCCACGGCGAAGCGTAGCGTAGCCGTGGGTACAAGCAACAACAAAGGACCGAGTGCCAGCGGCACGGCAGAGAAGTTCCGCCCCAAGCCCAATCGTGGCTTGATAGAGGTATGTTTTCAAAGTACGAACCCCTCATTGGAACGATCAGGGTAGGCAATGGGTGTTTTCATGCGCCCTCCCTCCGAAGACGCTTTCCTCGTGAATTTCTGCAACAATATTTCTTCTAATTACTAGCCCCCATGTCCATAGCAGACAACATTGCCCACATACGATCGCGCATCGCTCAGGCTGCGGCCCGCGTGGGGCGGAAGCCGGAATCCATCACATTGATGGGAGTCAGCAAGACCATCGAACCAGAGCGGATTCGCCAGGCCTACGATGCCGGCATTCGGTTCTTCGGGGAAAATCGCGTCCAGGAATTTGCCGAAAAGATCGATAGTCTGCGGGATCTGCACGACGCCGAGTGGCATTTGATTGGGAACCTCCAGAGCAACAAAGCCAAAAAAGCTGCCGAGATTTTTGGAGCTGTGGATTCCGTGGACTCTCTCCGACTGGCCGAGCGCTTGGAGCAGTCGGCGGCCCAAGCGGACAAAACACTGCCGATCCTGGTTGAAATCAAGGTTAGCCCCGAGGAGAGCAAAGGCGGCATACCACTCGATTCTCCCGAACTGGAGAGCCTGCTCCTTGCTGCGCCGCGCCTTCCCCATCTGCAGGTTCGTGGGTTGATGACCGTTCCCCCGCATACGGATGATCCCGAAGGCGCGCGGCCATACTTCCGCGTTCTCCGCGATCTGCGCGACAGCATCGACGCGCGCAAACTGCCCGGAATCCGAATGGATGTGCTCTCCATTGGCATGTCTCACGATTTCGAGGTCGCCATTGAAGAAGGCTCTACCTGCGTTCGCGTCGGTACAGGAATCTTTGGTGCAAGGGTCGTAAGAGCGTGATTCCCGTCCGGGAGACAGCCAACGGCGTCTTCTTAAGTATTAAGGTGCATCCGCGCGCCAGAAGGAATGCGATCACCGGTACGGTAGGTGAGGCGATGAAAGTCTCCCTGACTGCGCCGCCCGTGGAAGGCAAAGCAAATCAGGCGGTCGTGGAATTTCTCGCCGATATTTTCAAAATACCCCGATCCTCCGTTACCATAGCCAACGGCGAAACCAGCCGTTTAAAGGTCATCCGGATTGCCGGCCTGAGTGGCGATGCCGTGCGGCAGCGCCTGGAGTCGATCTCAACCGAATCTTAGAGCGTTTTCAGCTTTGTCCTTTAGGAACCGCAAAATAGATGAAGATGGATAGAGCCGTAGCTGTATAAGATTCTTGCGGCTAGTGGATGCCCTGGGCAACAAGTGGAAGAGCGCGTGAAGCGCGTGAGATAAATTTATGCCCCTGAAACTGCAAGAAAGCTAGGAGTCGTTCAACCTTGAACCTATACGCAATCGTGCTTACCGTGATCGTGGTGGTGCTCCTGACCGTGAGCATCAGCCAGATTCGCAAAGTGAAGACCAAGGCCGATTATCTGGTGGCAGGACGCACCCTGCCCTGGTACGTCCTTGTCTTTACCCTGCTCTCCTCCTGGATTGGATCGGGCAGCCTTTTTGGTGGGGCAGAAAACGCATTCAAGAACGGCTTCCCTGCCCTGTGGCAGCCGGCGGGTGGATGGGTCGGGCTGCTGGTAATCCTGGTTGTGGCTCCGCGGGCGCGGAAGTTCGCTCAGTTCACGGTTCCCGATCTGCTTGAGACGCGCTACAACACGGCCGCGCGAGTGCTGGGCGCAATCGCCATCTTGTTCGCTTTTACCGCAATCACCTCGTATCAGTTCAAGGGCGGGGGCGACGTGCTTCACCTGACTTTTCCGGGCCTCGATCAGATTGCCCGAGACACATTTCACTTCGCCCCTGGGCATGAACACCGCTTGGGAATGGTGATTATTGCGGTCTTTGTTATCGTGTTTACCGCTCTGGCGGGAATGGCCTCTGTGGCCTATCTGGATGTAGTCATCGGTCTGCTGGCGACGGTGATGTGCCTGGCGGCGATTCCAATCCTCTCCAACGCCGTGGGAGGCTGGAGCGGACTGCAGCAGAAGCTTCCCGCCGATCACTTCCAATTCCTCGGACCGTTTACCTTCGTGAAGGCCATGGAATATTTCATGCCGGTGTTCCTGCTGATGTTGGGTAACCAGGCGATGTATCAGAAGTTCTTCTCCGCAAAGTCGGAGCGCGACGCCAAGATTGCCGTCTTTGGATGGATCGGCGGCACTCTCATCCTGGAAACCGTGATTGTGGCCATTGCCGTCTTTGGCGCCGCTCTCTACGGAAACACTGACGTAGCTCATGCCCCTAGAGAGATCATTCCGTACACCGCCCGTCACGGCCTGCCGGCTGTAATGGGCGCGCTGCTCATGGGGGCCGTATTTGCCAAGGTCATCTCCACCGCCAACAACTATCTTTTTTCCCCAGCCACCAATCTTGTCCACGATGTCTACTCGCGCTTTGTGAACAAGAATGCCTCCGACTCGCAGATTTTGCTGGTCTCACGCATTATCGTGGTAGGGCTTGGCATCTTCGCCCTGCTGCAGGGAACCATCTGGGAGTCGATTCTGGCCATGGCCCTGTACGCCTACACGATCTATTCGGCGGCGATTACCCCGGCGGTGATGGCGGCTTTCTTTTCCAAGCGGGTGACCGCGCCCGCGGCGGTCACATCGATCGTTCTTGGAACGGTCATCACGATTGCCTGGAATATCATGCAGCTTGCATCGCAGTCGGGAAACAGCTCGCTGGCCGGAGCAACATGGCTCCAGCACGACGCGATCTTCCCTGCCCTGGCGGTCTCTTTGGTATCGTTGGTAGGAGTAAGCTTGGTCACTGCGCCGCCCCGTCCGGAACAATGGAAGCCCTTCTTAGCGAATGAGAACGTCGAGGCGACTGCCAAGGCTTAGTCCGATTAACCTCAACTCCGAACACCAGGAGTCGAGCACCAGGAGCAAACGAAAAGCCCAAATGCCCCGTTGAAACCGGGGCGAGAGCGGTGCTCGGCGACTCTGTGATTTAATAGAGGATTCATACCATGGACCTGAAAGCTATTCAATCTGCCCTGCGGGAACGGAATTTGGACGCTTGGTTGTTCTATGACCATCACCATCGCGATCCCATCGCCTATGGCGTTCTTGGGCTCCCGGAAAGCCTTTTTGTCACCCGGCGGTGGTTCTACGTAATCCCCAAAGAGGGTGAGCCGGTGAAGCTGGTTCACCGGATTGAGGCAAAGCACCTGGATTCCTTGCCGGGGTCCAAGCGCGAATACTCCTCCTGGCAGGAGCAGTGGGACAACCTGAAAGCGATGCTTGCCCCACATAAGACGATCGCCATGCAGTACTCACCAAACAATGTGATTCCATACATCGGGCTGGTAGATGCGGGCACCGTCGAACTGGTTCGCGGCTTTGGTAAAGATGTTGTTAGCTCGGGCGACATGGTGGCGCGCTTCGAAGCTGTGTGGAATGAGGAGCAGGTCAAGAGCCATTTTGCCGCTCAGGAGTCCATTGACAAGATTGTCGTGGAATTCTTCAAAGAGGTTGGCCATCGCGTTCGCAACGGAGGCGCGACCGAATACCAGATGCAGCAGTGGGCCGGCGAGGCCCTGAGCCGTGAGAATCTTACCACTCCGGATTTGCCGATCGTGGGCGCAAATGCCAATAGCGGAGATCCTCACTATTCTCCGTCTGCCGAAGGTTCAGCCGCCATCAAACCGGGAGATTTCCTCTTGCTGGATATCTGGGGAAAGAAAAACACACCGGACTCCGTTTTCTATGACATTACCTGGACTGGCGTGATCGGAACCCCCTCGGAAAAGCACCAGAAGATCTTTAACATCGTTCGCGATGCCCGCGATGTCGGTATCAAAACTGTGCTAGACGCCTTTGCTGCCAAGCGGAAGATCGCTGGATGGGAAGTGGATCAGGCGACCCGTGAGCACATTGCAGCTGCCGGATTCGGCCAATTCTTTACTCATCGCACCGGGCACTCCATTGGCATGAATATTCACGGCAACGGCGCGAACATGGATAACCTGGAAACCAAAGACGATCGCGAAATCATTCCCTTTACCGGCTTCTCCATTGAACCGGGCGTTTACTTGCCGGGTGAATTTGGCGTGCGCAGTGAAGTGAACATGCTTACCCGCAATGGCTCGGCTGAGGTAACAGGCAAAATTCAACGCGAGCTGGTCTTAATCTAAATGGCAAAAACAGAAATAAGCGCATCCGAAGCACGGCCCCGGGAGGCTGCTGTACCATTCAATCCCATGATCATTGTGGCGCCTCTTGTGGGCTGGCTGGTTCCAGGCGCTGGGCACCTCGTGCAGCGCCGCTGGATTCGCGGACTCCTGCTGATGGTCTCCGTGGTGCTGATGTTTTCCTTGGGCCTTGCGATGAACGGCAAAGTCTATCAGCCCAACGCGGGCGATCTGCTCGACATCCTCGGCTTCGTCGGAGACCTTGGCACCGGGGGGCTCTACCTCCTGAGTCGCTTCCAGGAGTGGGGGAGTGCCGCCATTGCCGCCGCCGCCGCGAATTACGGAACAATATTCATCGTGGCCGCCGGCCTTCTCAACATCATGTGCGTGGTTGACGCCTACCACATCGCTCAAGGACGCAAACAATGACTCCGGCTCTTCAACTCTCCCACTTCAGCGCGGCTTTCCTCTTTGCCTTGTTTGCATCGGTCGTCTTTGGAGTTACGCAGCGCGAAAATGGGCGCGACATGTTTCGCTACGGCGGCTACTGCTTCGTAGTGTTCCTGGGCGGAATGTACGGTGCCGGTTGGTTTATGTGGCTGCTCCACCACTAGGCCCCTCTGGTTGCTCCACCATCCCAGATGCGTCACGTCGCGACACGGGAATGACGGTGAATGACGCAATCAAGGATGAACAAAAAACGGGTTTTGGCCGCATCAATACAGGCCAAAAATGAAATCTGTCATTACAGTTCACTTTTTCCGTGTTTTCCCAAACACCCCCTCAAATGACGTGGCCGCTTAAAACCGTCGATCCACCTTTCACCTCGCGGATCGTCCTCATGCCCAACCCCCAAACCTCCAGGCCCCAAAATTCCCAAAGATCCTTCACCGTTGACCCGTTTTTGACCTAGCTGTGTTTAAGCTCGAAAACGAGGGTACAATCCTTCGTCGATTCGTCAATCTTTAACCTAGTATCTGTAACCTGCTATCGGTGATCTGAAACTAAGGAGCACGATGGAGCAGCACGCTGATCTAGCAATCGTCGGAGCAGGCATCATTGGCTTGGCACATGCCTATCATGCGGCCCGCAAGGGCCTGCGGGTTGTGGTCTTCGAGAGGAGCCTTCGAGCTTCCGGAGCCTCGATTCGCAATCTGGGCATGATCTGGCCCATTGGACAGCCCCACGGATTCCTCCATCAGCTGGCATTGCGGAGCCGCGAGCACTGGCTGGAATTACTTCAAGATGCCGGTCTTCCCTATCGGGCCGATGGATCTCTGCACCTTGTTTACAAAAACGACGAGGCTGCCGTGGCCCGCGAGTTTGCCGAGATCGGCCCCGGCTTAGGCTACGAGTGCGCTTGGCTCAATGCCGAGCAGGTGCTCTCCCGTTCCAACGCCGTTCGGCCACAAGGCCTGCTCGGAGGAATCTGGAGCAATACCGAAATCACGGTCGATCCGCGGGTCACGCTGGCGCGTCTGCCTCAGTATCTGCAAGAAAAATTCGGAGTGGAGTTTCAGTTCGGTTGCAGCGTTCATTCCATCAACCTGCCCACGATCGACGCGGGCGGGAAACGCTGGAAGGCCGATCGTGTAATTGTCTGCAGCGGCGACGACTTTGAATCGCTCTATCCGCACGCCTATGCAAACTCCGGTATTGATCGCGTGAAACTGCAAATGCTGCGAACGGAGTCCCAACCGCAGGGATGGCGATTGGGCCCGGCACTAGCGGCAGGCTTGACTCTTCGCTTCTATCAGGCATTCGCCGTCTGCTCTACATTGCCTGCTCTCAAGCAGCGCATTGCGGAGGAGATGCCTGAATACGAGCAGTGGGGCATTCACGGGCTTGTGTCTCAAACCAGCACTGGCGAACTCACCCTTGGTGACTCGCATGAATACGGCCTGTGCGTCGACATCTTCAATAAGCAGGAAGTGGACGAACTAATTCTGCGGTATATCTCCGGATTCCTACAGGCCCCTTCCATGAAAATTGCACAGCGATGGTACGGAGTCTATGCCAAGCATCCGGAAAAACTTTATCTCTCGCTCGATACCGCTCCAGGCGTAAAAATCGTGACCTCGCCAGGAGGCGCCGGGATGACGTTGGCCTTCGGCGTAGCCGAACGAACCGTAGAGGAGATGGGCTTGTGAAGCGACTTGAAGCGGTTATCTTCGACTGGGCCGGAACCACTGTGGATTGGGGATCGCTGGCCCCTGTAAGAGCCTTGACCCAGCTCTTTGCCAATCATGGCATTCAACTCAGCGAATCCGACGTGCGAAAGGATCTGGGCCTCTTCAAGAAAGATCACATACGCAAAATCCTCGCCCTTGAACAAGTCGACGCAGAATGGCAGAGACAGCGAGGCAAGCCTGCTTCCGAACAGGACGTGGAAGCTATCTTCCTCAACTTTATGCCCATGCAGATGGCCATTCTTGACGAATACGCCGTGCTGATCGATGGAATGGCCGGGCTGGCCAAGGAGCTTCGAAAAAGGGGGCTCAAGCTTGGCGGCACGACAGGTTACACCAGGCCAATGCTGGACCTTCTGCTGGCGCGCGCTGAAGCACAGGATTACCGGCCCGATCAATCGCTCTGTCCCGATGACGTTGGAGGCGGACGGCCATTTCCGTGGATGTGTCTTCGCCTGGCTCTGAATTTTCAATTGTCGTCAACCGCG
Source organism: Candidatus Angelobacter sp. (assembly GCA_035295685.1). GTDB lineage: Bacteria > Acidobacteriota > Terriglobia > Terriglobales > Acidobacteriaceae > Angelobacter. The sequence goes on along the minus strand of DATGIO010000156.1, from coordinate 1,517 downwards.
TCGGCGGTAAAGGTTGGAGATACGGTGAGCGACATACAAGAGGGACTCAACGCAGGCATGTGGAGCGTGGGGGTAACGGCTACCGGCAACGAAGTTGGACTCGGCAAATCCCAACTCACAGCCCTGTCACATGAAGAGCGCAATCGCCGCATGAATCAGGCTCGCGAGACGCTTCTTTCGGCAGGCGCTCACTACGTGATCGACAGCGTGACACACTTGGAACCGGTCTTGGAGCAAATCCAGCAACGTCTGGCAGCGGGTGATCGCCCATGACCGAGGCCGCAAGTTCGAAGAGACTTGCCCGATGGCAAGCGCTGAATGTTGCTCTGCTGATCGTAGGCTACTCCGGCTACTATCTCTGCCGGTCGAATCTCTCGGTCACTATGCCTCTCCTGATCGCAGAGCTTGCGCGGCACGGGGTGAGCGCATGCCGCAGCCAGATCACCCTTGGCACCGTCGCTTCGCTCGGCGTGCTGGCATATGCAATCGGCAAGTTTCCCAGCGGAAGTCTTGCTGACGTCTTTGGCGGGCGCAGAAACTTCCTGTTTGGAATGGGTGGAAGCATCGCATTCACTCTGCTGTTTTCAGTATCGGGAAACCTTCCGCTATTCACGCTTGCATGGATGGGCAATCGTCTCGTGCAATCGCTCGGCTGGGCTGGAGCGGTGAAAATTACGTCGCGGTGGTTTCCATTCAAGGGTTACGGAACCATCATGGGCCTTATCAGCCTGAGCTACCTGTTCGGCGACGCGGTATCGCGGCAATTCATGGGCATGTTGATTTCGCGGGGAATGGGGTGGAGAGGCGTATTTCTTACCACCGCGCTGGTTCTCGGCGCATTGCTTATCGTTTGCGGATCGCTCTTGCGCGAATCGCCCATCGAAATTGGCGAGCCCGAACCATCGGGAAATCCGGCCAATCTCTTCCAGCAGTCCGATGCTCATGACAAAACACCGGGGCTGCGTGCTCCTCATGCCCTTTTTCGGAAGCGGAGTCTTCTGGCTGGCTTGCATCATCTCACTGGGTACGACAATACTGCGCGAAACCTTCAGCCTTTGGACGCCAACCTACTTCACGCAGGCGATTGCCATGTCCGCGGGGGAGGCGGCCAGCGCTAGTGCGCTGTTTCCGCTGCTAGGCGGAATTTCGGTCGTCGTATGCGGATGGTTGAGCGACAGAATCGGCAGAGGAGGGCGGGCGATGCTCTTGCTCGTGGGATTGCTCCTCGCGAGCCTTGTTCTCATGGCCCTTAGCTTGAACGCCGGTCACGGTTCGCGAGTCTGGCCCGTGGTTCTCGTGGCTGCGGTGGCCTTCCTCACTTTGGGACCTTATTCATTTCTGGCGGGAGCGATAGCCCTCGATTTTGGCGGAAAGCAAGGCAGCGGCACAGCCTCCGGCTTGATTGACGGTGCTGGATATCTTGGAGGAGTTCTTGCGGGAGACGGGATGGCGCGCATCTCGGTGACGATGGGTTGGAACAAGGCTTTTCTAACGCTAGCCGTGATCGCCTTTCTTTC
>DATGIO010000155.1:0-5497 GCA_035295685.1 Candidatus Angelobacter sp. | reverse complement strand
AGGCGCTTCTACTCAGGATACTCAATGCACTGTGTGAGCAAACAGAACCGGCCAATTTTTTGGGGAAGGTTGTAGCGGCGGTCGCTGAAGAATTTGCCGCCCATTCAGCCTATCTCTGCCTCCACTGCGAGGACCAGAACGTTTTTCGTCTGGAGGAGTGGTACGTGCGTGAAGACCTGGCGCGGGTTCAGGGCCCAGGAATTTTTTCCGCGCAGATACCGCGCACCGCTCCGGCCGGCCCCCTGTGGCAAGAGCTGCTTCGCGCTACGAGGCCACTCCTTGTTGTGAACGCGGCTAAGGATACCCGCGTGCCCTTTCGCGATCTTCTACTAGCCGATGGTTTGAACGATCTATTGCTGATTCCGCTCTTGAGCGAGAAGAAGCCTCTTGGCTTGATCGGTATCATGGGAACCGGATTGGAGTCCTACGAAGCAGAAAGGATTGAAATGGCTCAGGAGCTTGCTCGACAAACGGTCGTAGCGCTCCAATTGGCCAGGTTTGTCGACAACGCCAGGCAGGACGCAGTATTACAAGAAAGAAGCCGCTTGGCCCGCGATTTCCATGACACGCTGGCGCAGGGAATCACCGGGATTCTACTTCAAATGAATTTGGCAGAAGGGACTGTAGTCCAGAACCAGCAGGAAGCCCTGCGCCACATTGTGCGTGCTCAAGAACTGGCTCGCGGCTGTCTGGGGGAAGCTCGTCATCTAGTTTCTTCTTTGCAACCGCGGTGCCTCAAAGAGCACTGCCTGGCCTCTGCTCTCCAGCAACTTGCTGCGGAACTCACATCGGATACCGCTGTGCAGGTCGAGTTTCGCGTGCAATGTGCCGCCCCTGACTTGTTCCCAGCAATGGAAGCCGAATTACTTCACATCGGCCAAGAGGCGCTTACAAACATTTTGAAACATGCCGGTTCCTCCAAGGTGAGAATCGAGCTTACCTCCGATCTGCAGACGGTCCGGCTAAGTATTAAGGATGATGGTAGAGGATTTGATATTTCTGCGCGCGCGCCAACCCAGGGCTTTGGCCTTGCTGGCATGAAGGAACGTGCCATCAAGATCGGTGGAAAATTGGAAATACGCAGCGAACTCGGATGCGGAACGCAGATTCAAGTAGTGGTACCGGCAGGCAAAACGAAATCTTGCTGAGGAAAGACCAGTGGCTGCTGCTAAAAAAAAGATAGAGGCATCGGCAGAGCGCATTCGTGTTCTGATCGCGGACGATTACCCTGTGGTGCGTGAAGGTCTTGCATCCGTGGTCAACCGCCAGCCTGATATGCAAGTAGTAGCGGAAGCTCAAGATGGCAGGGCGGCGGTTGAGCAGTTTTTGCTGCACCGCCCAGATGTAGCATTGCTCGATCTACGCATGCCACACCTGGACGGCGTGGCTGCGCTGCAGGAAATCCTTGCGCAGGTGCCCGAGGCCCGGATCATTCTCCTCTCCGCTTGCGAGGGCGATGAGAACATTTATCAAGGACTGAGGGCCGGCGCCAAGGGTTACCTTGTAAAAGACAGCCCTGTGGCTGAGCTACTTGAGAGTGTTCGGAAGGTGCACAGCGGCCTGACATATATCCTGCCGACCATAGCTGCCAAATTGGCCCTGCGTATCACCCGCCCAACTCTGAGCGACCGGGAACTGGAGGTCCTTCAGTGCATGGCGGCGGGCAAGAGCAACAAGGAAATCGGGACCGCTCTCTATATCAGCGAAGGCACGGTCAAAGTGCACGTTAGCAATCTTATGAGAAAGTTGCAGGCAACGGGCAGGACTGAGGCCGTTAATTTAGCACTCATGCATGGGATGGTACACGTGAGGAGGATGTCCCCGTAAATCTTCGAACTGCGCTTTCTGCTTCACGCCCAAATGCCTTGCCTTAGCGGTCTCGCAGGTCTTCCTTGTTGACTCAATGAAGCGCTCACTAGCTGAGGCCAGAGCAGTTCTTGCATGTCAGCAGCTATCGTTGTTTGCCCCGAGCTTTATTCGGCCATTGCGGACTGGGCTCCAAAACTAGATCTAAAGTCAAAAAAGTTTCTCTCATCCCAAATCATCTCTCCAAAATGAACTCTGACTAGATCAAAGGTGATAGCAGTTCACCTGCTGATTGGCCAGCGGACCGTGGCCAATCGTGTCGTCCAAATTCGCTCTACAGCGCAATTGTTAATTTTGCGGTGCGTGCTTAGGATCGTGCTTGATATGCACTTTCCAAAGCCGAAAGCGGGCGTTCACGATCCCGACGGCTTGCAAAAGGGGAGCGCGTTCGCTCTTTAAGCAACGGTTGCTGCCCACCCTCCACTGAGCGGCTACAAACTGTAGTCAAGCAGTTACACCTGCCAAGCAGATAGCTCTGCGACATTTCCTTCCCCGGCTGCGGCCCAGAAGCGAGATGAGCAATCGGAAGCCGCACTGACGCGTCACGCGACGTAACGGAGGCGAAAGGAATGTACTACAACGTATTCGGCGAGAAGGTTTCGAAAACGCGGTTCAAAGAGATGGTGAATGCGCAGAAGAACCGCCGCGAACTCATCGGAGCAAATCAATTCAGCCGCCGCGACCTAATGAGGATGGGGCTGCTCTCAGGTGCAGGATACCTGGTGGCGAAGAGCGGATTGAGCGGCCAGGCATGGGGTCAAAGCGCTCCGTCGGGCCCCATCAACCAGCCGGCCAGCCCATTTACCCGGTCATTTGTCACGGCTATGCCCGTCATGCCGATCCATCAACCGGTCGCAAGCCTGACGCCGACCCCGACGGTGGATCCCAACACCGCCGCCGGCGAAGGCCGCACGGCGCCGCACCAGGCCCTTACAGTCTTCCCGCCGCAGAAGTTTTACCAGACCGTACAGCAGATCGCTCCCATATTCGTTAGTCCCGATCTGCCGCTGCAGCAACTCTATACCTTTGACGGATTCAGCCCGGGCCCTACCTATGTAGCGCATTATCAAGAGCCCATTCTAGTGAGGAACTTCAATAATATCCCCAATGGCCCGCAGCCCAGTGGCTTTGGCGTGCCCTCGGTCACCACGCACTTGCATAATTCCCACACACCTTCCGAGAGTGACGGCAACCCCTGCGACTTCTTCAACAGCGGCCAATTTTACGACCAGCACTATCCCAATCAGTATGCCGGCGTCTTGTCCGACTTTATTGGTCAAGGCGGCGATATTAATGAAGCCATGAGCACGCTCTGGTACCACGATCACATGATCGGCGCCACATCCCAGAACGTATACAAAGGGCTGGCTGGTTTTTATTTTCTCTTCAACGATCACGACACGGGAAATGAAACCACTGGGTTCCGCCTTCCCACCTTCCCGGATTTCGACATACCGATGATGTTTGCCGACCGTGTGTTCGACCAGGACGGGGCCATGGCCTTTGACCTGATGAACCTGGACGGAATACTCGGTGACAAGTTCCTCACCAACGGAGTTGTCCAACCATTCTTCAAGGTGCATCCGCGAAAGTATCGACTGCGTTGGTTGAACACCGGCATTTCGCGATTTGTGCAGATGTTCCTCACCGATCCGTCAAACCTCGGCACGGACCAGGTGTTCTTCCAGATCTGCAAGGATGGCAACCTGCTGCCGCAGCCAATCCAGGTGACTTCCTGCACCATGGGTGTGGCGGAACGCGCTGACGTCATCATCGACTTCAGCCAATACGCGGGTAAGTCCCTGTTTATCGAGAATCGCCTGCAACAGATTGATGGTCGCGGTCCCACGGACGTGGTGCTACCCGCCGGCCAGGGCGAAAACTATGTACGCATTGACGTTACTCTGCCAAAAGTGAAAGACAACAGCGGTGACCCGCGTTTCATGAAGTTCTATGACCTCCCGGCCCTTGAGGCCCCGCGCATCAGCCGCACCTTCCACTTTGACCGCCTGAATGGCCAATGGTCCATCAATGGAATATTCATGGACTGCAACGATGACGGCCCTAAAGTGCGCGTGAGGGTGGGGCTTAACACCGCCGAACACTGGATTCTCTCCAACCTTTCTGGCGATTGGGAGCACCCCATCCACATCCACTTTGAGGAGCACCGTCTGCTCAGCCGCGATCGGGCAACACCGCCGCCCCCGGAACAAGGGCGCAACGACGTAACACGAGTAAAGCACAACAATCGCAATGAACTCTTCTTCCGCTTCCGTGACTTCCACGGGCATTACCCGATGCACTGTCACAACCTGGTCCATGAGGACCACGCAATGATGCTCTTGTGGTTCATCGACCCGAACGGTGGGGACAACAACCAGCTTCCGTAACGCGGAATCCTGCATGGCCGCAAGGCTGTGCAGGATGCACTCGCCGAACTCGAGACTGGAATTGGGAGAACTTATCATGGAAACGACAAGAAGAAGATTGATTCAACTCGCCGCCTTTGCTCCGCTGGCCTCCGCCTTTGTGTTGGGGGAGGAGAAGAAGAAGGCGACGTCCAGTGCTGCCGCGATCTCTCCAGCAGCGGTTCCCAAAATGCTTCCCGAACTGGCCCCCGGGGTGACGCTTGGCCCCCTTGCCAATCACAAACCCTCACTGTCCCCGCGCGAACAGGCGCACCAGCGGTATTTCCCGGATGTTACGCTGACTACTCACGAGGGGAAGAAGGTCAACTTCTATAACGATCTTATCAAGGGAAAGATTGTCACCCTCAACTTCATGTTCGCAGATTGCCAGGAAATATGCCCGCTGGTAACTGCAAATCTGGCGAAGGTTCAAGAACAGCTTGGTGGCCGGGTGGGGAAAGACATCTTTATGTATTCCTTCTCTCTGCAAGGTCAGGATTCGCCGGCGAAGCTCAAAGCTTACCGGAAGGCATACAACATACAACCGGGCTGGACATTCCTGACCGGTAACCTGGACACCATGGAACTGCTCCGGCGCAAGCTTGGGTTCACCTATCCAGATCCCAAGACCGATGGGGATAAGACCCAGCATATCGGGAATTTCCGTTTCGGAAGCGAGCCTCTAATTATGTGGGAAACCATGCCGGGCATGGCGAATCCCAGATATCTGGTGGAGATGATTTCGTATGTGGAGGCGGAGCATCAAGGGCACCCCAAAGGCGCTCGAGAAATTTTTCACTCTGCCGCTCGTGGCAAGGGCTAAGAGGTTCGGGACCGCAGCGCGTGGAGGCGCGGGCCCCGATCCTTTCAGCTCCCAGGAAAAATCGATTCAATTTTGACTAGGAGAAAAGGTCATGACGACCAAAAGAAATTTCAAGAATTACAGTTCCAAGATGTCCATCGTTCTCCTCACGGGGCTGGCAATGTTGCTGTTGGCTACGGCGCCTGCGATCGCGCAAACGGTCCACTCGAATATCCCGCCTTTCGATTTCAGTGATACCTTCTACCTCAGCAACGGGCTTGATCCCACCAGGATCGTATTCCGCATCGACGCGAACGGCACAGGCGGCGGCAAATTTGATCCTTCGTTTCCCAGCCCCCAACTGAGCCAGATTCGTGAGACTTTTTACACCGGCACATTTGATCGCAACGGTCTGATCAAT
>DATGIO010000154.1:0-10460 GCA_035295685.1 Candidatus Angelobacter sp. | reverse complement strand
CGATTCTGTTGATGCCGCCGCAGGTACAGCTTGGGGGCAAATCACGAGCCGGGCTCGTGTTCAAGCATGACAAGTGGTCGACGGCTGAGCAACTGGCGATCATCGACTACAGGCTTAGCGGAAGGCGCATCGGAGTCCGTGAGCGCGCCGATGGCGTGGCGGTGTTTGAGAGGCCGCCTTATAAACAATCGAACGAAACGCTGTTTCTACAGATGGCCGAGTCGGGAGCCGTGGACAAACCGGCGCTGGCGCCGATCGGTTTCGGTGTGAGCAGCAGCCGAGAGGAGGCGATCCATGCAAGACGATAAGGTTTCCGAACAGAAGCCGACAGTTCCCGTCGAAGTACAAAAGGCCGCTCCGGATGTAGAGGCGCCTGAAAAGCTGACCGGCATGGCGCAGCTAAGGAAGGCCTTCAGCGCGGCCATGGCGCGAACCCGGCCACAACCGAATCCGCAAACGGCCAACCGCGGCGCCGACAAGACCAAAAAGGTTCTGGCGCTTGGTGTTTTGGCTGCCGGTCTGGCGATAGTGTTCCTGGTCGTTTTCTCAAGCCCGAGAAAGCCGGCTACGGCGGGCTCCAATCGCAACAAGCCTAACCTCGGAGCCAAAGAGACTCCTGGCAGCGAGCGTCAAGAAACGAATCGCTCCGTCACCCCGATCATGACCACGACAGCACAACCTGCCGCCGACGGTAACAATGGCGAGGTAACGGCGGAAGATGTCAACCGCACATCAGGCGAGATTCCGCGCTACAAGCCGCAGTCCTCAGGGCCGCAAACGAAAACGAGTCCGCGAGCCGAGGCAAATAGCCTGAGGAGCGTATCATTCGACACTACCCCCACTGGAGGGGAGGCGGCTCCATCGGAAGGTTCGGCTTCTGCAACAACCAAACTTACCCTGAACAAGCCCTCGATTGTGTTCATTCGCGCTGAGCAAAGCAAAGTACCGGACGCGCAAGCTGCCATTAAAGAAGCGGGCAACGCTCTCACCGGAGTTTTGCCGCAAGGGACCAAGCTGGTTGCGCGCCTCGAATCACCGGTTTCTTCGGCAATCAACGCGCCGGCCATCGCCGTGATTGAGTACAACTATGAGCACGATGGCGAAATCGTCGTGCCAGCTGGGACCAAGGCGATCGGCAAGCTTGAACAGGTCTCTTCGTCGGGAACCGTCAATCTCCAGTTCAGCCGGCTCGAGTTGCCGGACGGAACGACGGAGAAAATCGAAGCCTCGGCGATGAGCCTCTCTTACGGACCGCTCAAAGGCAACGTGAGCGGGCGCAAAAGGGGAACACGCTTTCTCGTGAGCGCGGTTACCGGACTCGGAAGCATGGCCTCTCTGCTGGCCGGATCGAATTCCGCCTCGACGCTCGATGCCCCAGTGTCTGAAGGTTCGTTGTTGCGAGAGCGGCTGGCGGACAATATCGGGCAGGCCGGTCAGCAGGAGCTGAACAATCTTACCTTTAACCAGAACATCGTGGTGACCGTTCCCGGAAGCACACGATTTTACTTAGTGCTTCAGCATGGTTCCGTAGAGACTCCGGTTGCATCAACGGGGATCCGCGCTTTGACTGCGGCAGCTTCAGGAACCAGCCCCATTCCAACGGTTGAGGAATTGCGGCAGTTGATGGAACTGCGGCGGGAAATCAATCAGGTATACGAGCAACAAGCCGCCGTTCCGTACACCAAGTCCGACGGCAGTCAATAGGAAAACCACAGCCGCAATTCGAAAGATGAGGACCGGGGAGGAGCAAACTCTTCGGTCGTTTTTTCGGCAACCGCCAATGAGCCTATAAGAGGCTCATCCCTCCAGTAGTTCATTTCTTCTTGGCTTCAGCCGGCTGGCTCCGAAAATCCATTTTTATGGTGCAACATAAGGAGGGAAGCCCCTGGTCCCGAACCAGCTTTTTTGAAAAACAGCTTGGGGATTTGGGGATGAGGGCTTGGAAGAGGGTTGACAATCAGATGGACGCTATATTTGTAAGCCTGCTCAATCGAATCACTGAATTATCCTAAAAATTCGAGCCTTTTCTGCGGTTGAATTATTTTTTAAAACGTCGCCGTTAGAAAGTTCTACGAGGAAGTTGGATGATAAAAACGCTGAGTGTCATGCAAATAGTAGCGATACTTGAAACAGGAAATTTTGACGAGATCATCAATACCATTGAAGACGAGCAAGTGGAAGTCAAAGGAAGTCCTTATCGACTCTCACATGATGCTCAGAAGCAAGAACTAGCGAAAGATGTGTCGGCGTTGGGCAATGCAGCCGGGGGAATAATCCTTATCGGCTTTGAAACGGAGAAGGATTCCCTTAATGCCGTTGAACGTGTTATCGCATCCCGACCGTTCGCCCCCGCCCTTGTTGACCTCGGCCAATACGAAAGTGTGCTGCAAGCTTGGGTATGCCCAGCAATAGAAACGGCTCGCGTTCGGTGGTATCCATCGATTAACGACCCCACCAAAGGCATCGTAGCGATCATTGTGCCGCCTGAAGCGGTGGAGGGTAAGCCCTATGTGGTGCGCCGTTTCGTGGCGGCTGATGGCAGAGTTCGAGGTTCGCTGATAGGCTATTTCGAGCGTTTTCGGGATCATATCCCGGAGACTTCGGCGGAGCGACTGCGAACACTACTCAGGGACGGAATGCGTTATGAGGAGCTACTGTCGCAACGGTTCGCTCAACTTGAGAGCATGATTAAGAATCTTCCGCACAATGCCGTACCTGGCTCTAACTCGCAAAGTGCGGCCCCCCAGCGCCCCGGATTGTCCGACGAAGAAATTGAGAAAAGAATCAATGATGCCATGCATGCGGTCGAGCGCAGTTCGGAACCAATTATCGTATTGGTGGCAGCCTCGGAAAATTATGCTGAATTCCGAGGACTGTTTGACTCCGATGACGAAGAAGTGGTCAAGTTATTGGACCATCCTCCGATGCGCTCACAAGGATTTGCAATAGGCAATGCCCTTTCGAGACCATCAGAAAACGTTCAAGGCAGGTTGCGTCGCCGCACGGCTCGCGGTCATCAGCTCATTGATATCTGGTTGGATGGCCTCGTTGTTGCGATTGGGCAAGGTGATTACGACTTGTTGTGTTGGTGGACTCGTTATCCAGGAGACAAAGACCTGCAGAACAAGAGTTTGATAATTCGAAATTTTGTCTTGGCTGAAGTGACCCTCTACTTTTTGGATCTCGCCATCAAAACATTCCAAAATGCTGAGCCGACCTCGCTACAACTCAAATTTCTGCTGATGCTCGATAATATGACCGTAAACGGTCACCTTCCTTGTGAACTCTCTCCGGTGCCTGATAATTCAAGCACTCCAGTCGAGTCAGGAAGTTACAAGACTGCCAGTCAGTCCACGATTTCAAGTAAATTTTCCACTCGGTTCGACGGAATAGACATGGCGAAAGTCGCGTATGAACTTCTCGGTGGTATATATACGAAGTTCGGGTTTAACCGTACTCAGATGCCGTATATAGAAGACGACGGGGGCGTGAAGCGGATCACCTTTGAAAGCATAATGCCTAAGAAATTGTCCTAATTTCCGAGCAATCCGGAGTATCTTTCTCTTCAGCCATATTCATTAGAAATATACGTCTAAAAGGCACCCCTGAAGTCGAGAGAGCTAAGAGCTTTTCCGAGTTGGCGAATATCATCGACGCAGGCGATAACCTGTTGTTCGCGACTTCGGCACAGAACTTGCTCATGAGTTCATGTGCGGGAAAAACACTTTAGCAGAAGATTCGAAAACAGGACCTTCAGGAATATTGCTGTAGGCTGCAAGCGGCGCAGTTTCAGTTTTTCTGAATCAGCGCTGATAAAAGCTTTTGTAAGCCCTTGATTCCAAAATTCTTCCAAAGCTCAAGCTATTTTCAAAAAAAAACGCCCGGTTCGGCGGAGCTTCGAATTCTCTCTCCCCGGCTATTCACAACTCGCCTGGAGCTTTTGGCTGTGGCGGCGGAGTCAGCGCAGGCAAGAGACCAACCATCTTGTCCGCACTAGCGAGATTGTTCAATATTCCAAGACCAAACTGCCCCGTTAAATGATGAATATTTCTAATGGAGCAAGGAAAAAATCGATGCTCGGCGCCAGGGTGTATTTCTTTGAAACTTCTAATTCTGACGATAAGCATCTTGCGTTCTTGAAGGCGTATGGCAATCGCTCCTTTCGTTCTGTTTTTGGGATTTCCGGTGCTATTCACTGTGAATTTGTCCTACCAAGGGCTATCATTTGCAAGTTTGACTTTAAGCTCAAATATGCATATGTGGGTATAGCTGGGTATTTACGAGAAAACGCGAAAATGTCGGAGATAAAACTCAGCTCTTGGAAGCAGATTAGCCGCACATCTCAAGTGTGATGAAAACACGGCCCGGCGCTGGAGACAGAAGAATGGATTGCCGGTCTATCGAGTCGGGAAGAGCGGTTCGGTTTATGCATATGCCCATGCAATCGAAGAGTGGTTAAGAGCAGCGGCTGAATCAGGCTGTTGAGCAGCAATCTGCAGAATTGGTCGCTCGTGCCGGATCGATAGTGGGCGACACCTCTTCTGTGGAGCAGAAACCCGGACCAGGGACCTTACGAGATCGACCATTTGCTCATCAAAATCGGCGACCATTGGTACTTGAGGTCGGAGAATACACCGTGTTCTCAGTGGAAACCACAGCATATACATTGTAACAACTGGTTTCACCAATAGGTGCGGAGGCCCACGATTCGATTCGAGCCCATTGGCTATCCGGGGGATCGATACTGAAATTCAATTGTATTATTTTTTAATCTAGGAGAAAGTACTCATGGCACACAGGGCGTATTCGTTTCCTCAGACTCTTTTCTATGTTTTCACTTTCCTCTTCTCAGTGCTACTGGTTCAGTCCAGTGCCACAGCGCAAAGCGCTTGTCGCCAGCTAGGCGCAGACTGCAACATCAATATAAATGGGCGTGCAGGCAGTGATTCTGGTAGCTCAAACCCAAACCCCGGCCCGTCCAATATCGGCAATGCTTGGGGTTACTACGGACAAGGAATGCAGTATTTTGTTCGGGGCGATTATGCGAATGCTAAACAGTCTTTCGAGACCGCTAAATCCCAATCTCGTTGGACAATTCACCAGGGTTCCGCACACGACCTCCAGCACAATGCTGACGAATATTTACAGTTGGCAAACCGGGCTTTGCAGGCACAACGCATCGGGCAATGGCAGATGTACCTGGACGCAACTTCTCTCAATGAAAAGGGCGTAACGGCATCAAGGGAGGATCGTCTTGATGATGCTATCAAGTATTACACACAAGCTCTTATGTACTATCCGGACACGATGCTGTATCAGGAGAATCTGAAAACCGCGCTTGACAAAATGAAGAAGGGGAACTCACAAGCAGCTACCCAAGCAGGCCACTACAGCGACCAAGCGATTGGTCAGTGCAAAGTTCTCAATCAAAGACGAAGTAGCCTCGACACGGAGTATGACAAACTTCGTGCAAAGCTAAACGTTACCTCTGATCCGATACAAAAATCAAATATCCAAGCGAAGATGGAGCACATTCAATACGCTAGAAGTCTCTCCGATAAGGCGGTCGGGACTTTTCTTGACAGCTGGGGCAACGCGTCTGCGGGTTCAGCGCACGACTTCATCGATATCCAAAAGGTCTCCGGTCAGGCATTTCAGGAAGCGATGCAGGATGCAAGAAATTTGGCATCAATTTCACCCTGGCTAAACGGCGAGCCCCACCGATAGTAGGCATTCTCTCGAAGTTGAGCACGAAAGGACTTAGCGCGGAGGGCGGCAAGCGGCTCATCTTCAGTTTCACTGAATCTGCGCCAAGCCCCCCGACCCCAAACCTTTGATTCCAAACCTTTTCCAAGCCCCATCCCCAAAGCCCCAAGCTGTTCTTCAAAAAAGCTGGTTTGGGATCAGGTGGTCGGAGACCACCTGGGTCAGTCCTAACCGCATTTTGGGGCTTTTGGGAGGGAAGAGATTTGGTTTCCGGATCAGGGAAAGCCCCTCAGTCGGCCCGCGATTTGTAGTCTTGCCATCCAACTCCCGCTATATCCCGGTGCCTTCGTCTTGCGATATGACATCTGGTGAATCACAGTTTGTTGTTGATCTACGAATCTTAGGATCGTGACAAAAGGACCTCATTTTAGCGTTCGAATGTTCGCTTTTCGTGATAGTTCGCCGCGAGCTCACAAGCACCGTCCGTTCCTCTGATTTCCGCGTTTAATTGATTCCCAACGACATGGAGAGTCCATAGAGCTTCGTGGTGCATGTTGGGCTAGACCGTGTCACTAATATTTCTGCAAAATTGCCCGCAATATACCCTTGAAGAACATGCTTGATACCGGAAGTGCCGTCGAGTGTGCTGCGAAAGAAGTATCGGCTCTGATTTACTTCCAAGGGATTTAGATCATTTGCGGATGAGTCGTTAAATGTCTTCACATGCCATGTTCCGTTAAATTGCTCACAGGACGTTAATTTCGGAATCATCGGCAACATGAGAATATGGCCCTTCTACGACATTAATATTTGAATTGTTGACTGTCAGATCTGCTGTTTCATCATTCCTACGGGTGCAAGCAATAGCCTTTGTCGTTGTCTTCACCGTCTGCGGTAATTTGCTGTCGCATGCAACATTTTTGCTGGTCGCCATCTCGATCGAAGCGGTTTGAATCTTGATGCCCGGCGACGTAAGTCAGCCTTTCTTTTAACGACCTCCTAGGGCGCTCGCCTTTAGGAAGAACTCCGCGACTGCATTTTCTACCGTCCGTCCGGCATTTTGCCTGAATGAAATCTGTCATACAGGATCCGGCATTGTAGCAGCCATCTCTGAAATCTTAACCTACCTTGCTTTGTAATAGTCCTCAAAATCGCCAATAAACATCAGCGTTTTGACACTCATCCGCATTTGCGGATATCTTCGCCCGCGCGTTGAGGAAAAAAGCTCGATTCGAGCAAAGAGCTCAATGCAAGGAGGCTAGTTGTTCATGAACTTTCCAGGCAGCAGGTTGTGGAGCAGAGCGCTCGGCAAATCTGTTTTGTGGGGCGCGCTGTGCGTGGCGGCGTTTGGCCCGGCACTACCCTCAACCATGTTATGGGCGCAAAACCTCGGTCAAAAACCGGCAACCAACGTGGCTGTTCAGGGCGAGAGCGCTGCACAGCCCGAAGGCACGTTCTTAAACTTCATCAACTGGATCGGCAACGTAATCGCGCCGATAGCGGCGGGTGGCGCGATTGTAGGGGCGATCGTGGCCTGGCTTACCGGACGCGGCGCTGGCCGTTGGTTGATCGCCGCCGCGGCCCTGCTGCTGGTATCAGGAGCTGTCCGTCTGATCGAGGCGTTTATCACCAACGGCACGGCAGGTGTGACGTAAGCAATCGCGCTTTGTCGTTTTCTCCGCGCTCGCGATCGGACAGTCCGGATGGGAAGTTCACCTAGGCTGTCCGGCGGCGAGCCGCCAACGCAAATCAACACCCAATAGCAAATGTGAAGGAAATTAGGAAATGCCGACACCACAGATACTCGCTGACGTGATCAACATCCTGCTGTTGCTAGCCCCGACTGCGGCGGTGGTGTCGCTGATTCTCGCGGGAATCAATCTAAGGCGCGAAGGGCTAGGGAGCATCGGGGCAGGCGGAGGGTTCGGGAAGTGGATGCTTTGGGGAGCGGTCTTCCTGACTCTGACACCGTTAATCGGATGGTTTTCGTCCTTCGGCATCAATACAAGCCTTCCGACCGGGACGGCGGCCAGTGTGAATTCAAGCTGGATGAACGGCATTGAGACGAGCCTATCGGCTTTTGTAACGGACTTTGTTGTCAATCGCATCGTGCCGACGCTTGCTGCTTTCTTTGTCGTAAGGGCGATCCTCGATGCAAGCGCCGGAGAGAGCCCGCTCCTCTCCATCTTATCCGCGATGTTTCTCCTCAGCGTTGGCACAACGGTCACCCTGATGAAGAGCTTCAACACCGGGACGCAATTCGCAACCGCGGATGTGCTCGACGGCCTGTGGAACCATCTGGCCGGAACGATTCTGCCCACGGCTTCGGCACTGGCAATCGTCGGAGCCATCTACAACTTCGCAATAAAGAAGCCCTTTTTCCACCTGATCGCAGTGGCCCTGGGGATGCTCTCGGTGACTGCCATCTGGAAACTCGTCCAAGCGATGGTGGCCTAACGATGTCCTTCGATCACGGAATTCTCAATCTTACGAACTGGGTCGGCAACGTCATGATGCCGACCATGGCGGCCGTATTTGTGATTCTCGGAATCCTGCAGTTTTCAAAGGGCAGGGATTCTTCGCACAGCCTCTACGGAGTGTTTGGCTGCCTCTGTGTGTCCGGGTTAACACGGGCCATTGAGACCTTTGCCGCTCAGCGAGCCTTCGACGACCCGGACCGCTTCTGGATGTCGATCGTGACGCTCATCGACTGGTTCGGCAATGTGATCCTTCCGCTGTACGCGGGGGCCCACGTTGCACTCGGGGCCATGCGCCTGGCCGTTCACTCGCAGATCAATCCCACCGCAGGGTGGCTGAGGCACTTTACGACTGCCGCTCTTTGCATGCTCGTCTCCGGACTGCTTCGGCTGGTCGAGTTTTTCGTTACGAACGGCACGGCGGGAGTGAGGTAGAGAACATGGCGAAACTCGACGTGACTCCTGTTTACCGGAATCTTCGCACACGCGTGACCTTTATGGGGCTCGAGGCCGAGGACCTGTTCGCGGTGATGGGGCTGGCGGTGGTGATGAACATCATCGGACGGTTTACGAACCGGGAGATGTTCGGAATACCGATGAATGTGCTGTTGCAGTACATCGTGCCGCTCCTTTCGGTTCCGGTGCTCATGCTGTTCAAGTATGGGAAGCAGAGAGGTTATTTGTTGGACTTGCTCCTCTTTCACACGCGGCCCCATGTCTACTCGGCGCTCGAGCGCGATAGTCAATTGACCGAATCCTATTTGAAGGCAGAGGAGTAGCGATGCCCCTTACCAAAGACCAGTTTGTGAAATCTCTCGCGGAGCCGGCGCTCTGCGAGCAACTGAAGATCCGGGACATTCTCGACGACCTGATGGTGCAGGTCAGCGGCGCCTTTGTCGCCGGCTACCGGGTGAGCGGCCTTAACTCCTACTACGCCAGCGATGAAGAGCGTAATCGCACGAAGCTCTCGCTTGAGGCCCTGGTGCGCTCTCTTCCCGAGCGGTCGATGCGGATGCAGGTGAGATTCGAGATCGGCGAGGGCTCCGAGGATCTCATCGACAGATATGGCCGGGAGCGGAGGCATTCGAGCCCGGTTCTCGAAGTCCTCGACCGGCAGCAGATCGATACGTGGCGTGCGAAGGAGGAGGGCGGCCAGTTTCTCCATCACCGGCTCCACATCTTCTTCATCTGGGATCCATCCGTCCATCATCAGTCTCCGGAGTTTCGGTGGAAAAAGAAGGCGCGCGCCAATACAGGCGGGATGTCGGCAAGGAAGTGCATCCAGCGGTCGCAACTCGAGCACGTGGATCTTGTGGCCGAGTTCCGGAGTCTGCTCTCCGGAGTCGAGACGACGCTGCGAGCGACCGGCATGAAGATCCACCGCTTGAACAACGACGAGCTGTTTGTGGAGACGAAGAGGGCCCTCAATCCTCTCGGCAACGATACGCGGCGGTTCAAAACAGCGGATTCGACTCTGGCGTATGAGAGTGCCAGAAGTCAGATGGCGACCGTCAATATCGAGGACGAACAGGATGAATACGTCAAGATGGGCGGTCTCCTGTATTCGTTGATCAGCTTGAAGGATCTGCCCGATGCGACCTTCCCTGGAGTGCTTCGCGAACTGGTGGTGATGGATTTCCCGCTGACGATCGTTGCTGACGTCACGCTGCCCGACCAGACGAAATCGGTAAAGCAGTTCAAAAGCCGGCTGCGCAAGATGACCGCTGCGCAGAGAGGCCTGGGCGGAGGGTTTCGCCTCAATGTGGACGCGCAGGTGGCCGAGAAGCAACTGGTTCAGGTCCTGCAGGATCTGATATCGAGCTCCCTCAAAGCTTGCCAGATGAGCATGACGATTGCCGTGCGGACCTCCCGTCCGGCAAGGGACCGGGAGGAAGCTCGTGAGGCCGAACGTATTCTCTCCGACCGGCGGCAACGAGTGTTGCATGCAATCGGCCGGATGAACGGCGCGCGAGGCATAGTCGAGACCCTGGCGCAAAAGAGAATCCTCTTCTCAAGCCTCCCGGGAATGGCCGAGACCAACAAACGGGAACTGGACCTATTGACGCTGCATACCGCCGATCTTGTGCCGGTGGAGATGCCTTGGGGTGGAACCCGAAACTCGCCGCTCATGCTGTTTGAGACGGCCTACAGGCAGCTAATTCCGTTCTCCACCTTCGATCCGGGATTGAGCGACGCCAATGTCCTCTACATGGGTCAGAGCGGAAGCGGGAAGTCTTTCGGCGTTCACCTGATTCTTCTGATGATGGCCAGGGCGAA
>DATGIO010000153.1:0-2300 GCA_035295685.1 Candidatus Angelobacter sp. | reverse complement strand
TATCGCTTGTCCAAAAAGAGTTCATCGGCGGCCTTCTGCGCCTTCGGGTCTGAGAAATAGAGCAGAGCTTTGGCCATACCATCATGGGTCTCCATGGGTGCTCTACGCACTGCTCCGATGATCTCGTCAATGGCCCTAGGGTCCTGGAGCTTAGCCAGACCTAAAGCGGAGAAGGCCTGAATCATAAGATTCTGGGAGTGAATTCCTCGAACAAGCAAAGAGTAAAAACGTGGATCGCCTGCTGCCCCCAGATCGTACCAGGGCTGTGAGATCCCATAGTATGCCTCTTCAAAGGCGTCGCCTGGGTCCCGGTGGTGCTTCTTGCACCATTTCAAGAATGCGGGATTCAACGTTTCTATGGTCTTGGTGATCTTATTGCCATGTTCGTCGTACAAGGTTGGCCACGGCATGTCGCTGTTGAGCGCCGCTTTGGCTTCAGCGGCAAGATAGTCAAAATAGATTTGATCCCTAACTCCAATGCTCAAGAGGATACTTGCTGACCGCCCTTTAGTGCGCGCATCATTCGTGAGGATAAAAATTTGCTCGACATTCGCTATCGCTCCAGGGTCTCTTTTGCGTATATCTTCAAAAGAATACTTCTTATCTTTAATCAGTTCCTGGGCTCTCTCCTCATTTGTGGCTGGAGTTTGCCTTTCCTCTTGCTTTTCTTGTCCCCTCTCCTGTTCCTGTTTCTGTATATTGGCAATACTCCCATCGCTCACTGCGATCATCATGAACAAAATGACGGCCGAGTTGAATCTAAAGAAGCACGGCCTTTGCCCTAGCGTCATCATGGAGTATCCGCCGCCTTAACTTGCGAAATGCTATTGAAGTTCAACACGATTTGAAGGCCCCTACAGTCAACGAATCCAGCGATCTGAGCTGGCAACGCGGTCGAGGCAAGACAGATAAACCAATTTATCCGAGCGCATGTGATAACAATGGCGTTCTAAGCAAGATATAGAAATTCCGGGGCCACGCCCTGCTGTAAAGCTACATACCATACTTCCAGCATTTCCTTAGGCCGATATGCTTCATTTCAAAACTGAGAGCTGGGGGCAGGGCATGATCTACTCTTATTTTGCGCCTGCATTGATATTGATATCGCGGATATTGGCCGGGCCGGGAGGCACGACTACGGCAGTAGTAATATCCTTACCCTGATGGGAAACAACGATGGTGAAGGTTCCGGCAGGCAGATTACGGAAGAGGAAAGCACCGGTTTCGTTCGTTTTTGTTTCCTGTGAAAGTTCCTTGAGGCGCACGGTGGCACCCGGCAGGGAGACCGTTTTCGCCTGGGCCGCATCGTAGACGCTAACTCTTCCAGCCACGGAGCGTATGGCCTTGACCGATATTTCCACTTTCGCAGGATTGCCAGGCGTCACTGTGGTTTGAGCCGTTTGAAGATTTTGCAGCGAGTAACCGTCGGGATAAGACTCCGACCTGGTAGAGATCGAGTAGGTCCCGGCATCCAGCCCCAGAAAGCTAAACTTTCCGTCGTCTCCGGTTTGCACCGTGCGCGGAGGATTGCCCGCCTGGGCGCCGGAGCCGTGAAGCTCCACCGTAACTCCCCGAACACCCGTACCCGCATCGTTCAAAATGAACCCGAAAACCTGACCCTTGGCGAAGTTGATTCCAAAGTCTACTTTGGCATTCATTTCCGCAGAGGCCGGCGAGTCGGTGGTATAGAAAAACGGCTCGCCGCTCTTGAACTTCGCCTCCACGCGATGGAGTCCATAGGGCACATGATGGAACGAGTATCGCCCCGCGGAATCGGTGCGAGTTGCGCGATTATCGTCGAGGCGGATTTCCACACCCGCGAGGGCCGGCTGTTTGTCATACCGCCCGAGCGATTCATCGTCGCGAAAAACATGGCCTTCGATGATGCCGTGCCGTCCCGGCAAGATAAAGCTAGGAGCACTGAAGAAGCGATGCTGCAAGGCAACGCTAATCAAGGGGTGCACTGTGCTGCTTCCGCCAGTGACGGTCCTAAAGACAGAAGCGGATGCTGAGATGTCGTTATTGTTCCCCAACCTCTGCAAGTAGGTCACACCAGCCGTCGTGATCTGAGACGATCCATTGACGAGTTGGGTATCACTGTTAAAGTAGTTCACGCCGATCTGCCGACGGCTCTCGCCGCGAGAGGTCCATGAGAAGCCGGCGCCCGAGTCGTTCCTAGAAGGCGCAAGATTCACGGCGATGGGGGCGGTAAATCCGAGCGTGGCGAGCAAGGCCGTATCCTGCAAGAGCTGTGCAAGCTGATCGGGAGTCGTCACTACAAGGCCCGCCCGCAGCAAAGC
>DATGIO010000152.1:0-127037 GCA_035295685.1 Candidatus Angelobacter sp. | reverse complement strand
AACTGGCTCTATTGTGGTTCGTGGACGGAAGCGGGCGCACAGATTCAGCGGCGCGGCCTGGAAGATCCGTCGAACCTCGGTGTCTATCCAAACTATGCCTGGTCGTGGCCGGCAAATCGCCGCGTGATGTATAACCGCGCCTCGTGCGACATGAACGGCAAACCTTGGGACCCAGAGCGCAGGCAAGTCTGGTGGAACGAGGCGCAGCAGAAGTGGCTCGGCAACGACGTTCCCGATTTCAAGGCCGACTCTGCTCCCCGCGACCACATGGGGCCTTTCATCATGAATCCGGACGGTGTTGGCAGACTCTTCGTGCCTCTCTCTGCCATGGCCGACGGTCCTTTTCCCGAACACTACGAGCCAACCGAAAGTCCCACCGAGAACATCTTGCATCCTGAGCAGTCGAAGAATCCAGTTGCCAAGAGGTTTTCAAGCGACATGGATAAGTTTGGAACTCCCGAGCAAGGGTACGACATCGTCTGCACCACGTACCGCTTGACGGAGCACTATCACTATTGGACGAAGAACAATCCCATGAACGTTCAACTGGTTCCGGAACCGTTTGTGGAGATTCCCGCAGAATTGGCCGAAAAGATCGGCGTGCACGGCGGAGAGAAAGTGCGGATCTCTTCGGCTCGCACTCCAAACGCGCCTTATGTAGCCAAGGCAATGGTGACCAAGCGCATCAAGGCACTCATGATCAACGGCAAGAAGGTCTTCCCTATCGGGATTCCGATTCACTGGGGCTATCGCGGCATTTGGGAGGACCGCCAGCGGAAGGAAGGCGCTGAAATCAGAAATGTGAACGTCCTTTCGCCGGCGGCCATCGATCCGAACGCCTATACGCCGGAGTTCAAAGGATTTCTGGTCAAGGTGGAAAAAGTATAAGGAGCAGCCATGCCCAGCGACAACCTAGAGATCAAGGCGATTTCCGGACATCCCGGCACCGTGCCTGGGGCGAACGCCTCGCGCGACTATGACGTCTGCAAACTCGTGGACACCACCACCTGCATCGGCTGCAAAGCCTGTGAGGTGGCATGCCTTGAATGGAACGGTTACGAATTTCGAGAGACCACCTTCGACAACACCTATCAGACCATGCCGGAAACGGCCTGGAACTACTGGAACCTGATTAAGTTCAACGAGCACGAAAACGAAGATGGAACGTTGAGCTGGCTCATGCGCAAGGACCAGTGCATGCATTGTGCGGATCCAGGGTGCCTGATGGCCTGCCCAGCCGACGGCGCCATTGTTCAGTACGCAAATGGAATCGTCGATTTCAACCAGGAACACTGCATTGGCTGCCAATACTGCCTGACTGGATGCCCCTTCAATATTCCAAAGTTCAACTCCGCCACAAAAAAGGTGTTCAAGTGCACCCTATGTTCGGACCGCGTAGGGGCCGGCCTGGAGCCTGCGTGCATCAAATCCTGCCCTACCGGCTGCCTGCATTTCGGGAGCAAAGACGACATGAAAGCTCTGGCCGAGCAGCGGGCCGATCAACTCCGCAAAACGACTTCACATAAAGATGCGGGTGTGTATGATCCCGCCGGAGTGGGCGGCACGCACGTGATCTACGTTTTGCACGACGCAAAGAATCCGGAAAAGTACGGCGGCCTACCGGCCAACCCCACGGTGCCTTCGATGGTGCGCGTGTGGAAGCGGCCCCTGAAATGGCTTGGTAACTTCGCCATGGCCTTTGGAATCCTGGGAGCCGCGCTTCATTACCTCCGGTTTGGTCCCAAGACAATCGACGATAAGAAGAGCGACGGCAGTAATCGGGAAACAGGAGAAAGACTATGAGCAGCATTAGCGTGCCGCGTGAGGAGACGACAGTCCCAGCGGGCGAAGTCCTTCGCTACAACTTTAAGGAGCGCCTCTGCCATTGGTTGAACGGAGCAGCTTATGTCTATTGCCTGTTGACGGGTCTCGCCTTCGATACTCCCTATCTGTTCTGGCTTGCGTCCATTTTCGGCGGGGGCGCGACTGCGCGATTCTGGCATCCATGGTCAGGGCTTGTCTTTTTCGGAGCCACCCTTTGGATGCATGCGTTATGGAAACCCGACATGGCGCCAATTCCCGAAGACCGCGAATGGAACCGTAACATCCAATACTACGTGACCAACCAGGACGATCGTGTTCCCCCACAAGGACGATTCAACGCCGGCCAAAAGACATTTTATTGGGCGATGTTTTATTCAGCTATCGTTCTGCTGGCCACGGGCTTGATCATGTGGTTCCCGGAGAAGATGCCAAGGGATATGCATTGGCTGCTCACGGTTGTCACCTTCATTCATTCAGCCACCGCTTTGATCACCATTGGAGCCTTCATCATTCACATCTATATGGGCGTCTTCATGGTTCCTGGCGGGCTTCGCGGAATGACAACCGGCCACGTGCCAGAACGCTGGGCCAAATTCCACCATCCGCTTTGGTATAGGAAGATACGCAGCCAGAGATAACCACCGCCAAGAGATCAGTCCGGAAGACCAATGCCTACTTTGACGAATCGCGCACCTTTTACCTGGGACGACATAATTGCTCGCGGAGAGCATCTTTCCCGCAATCATCCACCCGCGCAAGAACTTCTTTCGCTCCTTGTGCAGATCACCAAGTTCCAAAGGGATGTGAGCCTGGGTCTCGCGAGCATGAATGGCGGATGCACCGGCGTGCAATCCATCTTACGATTCATACCCCAGCTTCAGGCGCTTCTCGATGGGTTGGCGTCCCAGCCGCTGCGAGAAGCCTTGTCGGAATTGGGGAGTCATCCGGCCAAGTGGACTGAGCTATTGTCGCGCTTTGAGGAACAAAGTTTCGATGAGGATTCACCTTCCCGGACGTTTCTAGCGTATCTCCTCATGCAGCCCTACGCACAGCATGTCACGGACAAGCACAAGCACGAACCAGAAGCCGCTTCTCCCCATTGCCCAGTCTGCCGCAATCGCCCCCTAGTCTCGCTCCTGCGTGAATACAACCAAGGGGCCAAACGGTCCCTATTCTGCTCGATGTGCTTTACAGAATGGGAATTCCAGCGCACACGCTGCACGGCATGTGGCGAAGAGGACCACGACAAGCTGCCGATCTATAAAGCAGAGCAAGTGCGGCAAGCACGCATTGAGGCGTGTGATACCTGCATGACTTATGCGAAGTGCATTGATCTCTCCCGAGACGGCCACGCCGTGCCCCCGGCGGACGACCTGGCGACGCTCGCCCTGGACGTGTGGGCGCACGAACAGGGATACCGCCGCCTGCAACCGAATATCCTTTTGCTGTAACCCCAAAATTCATTACACTCTTGTGGATGTTCGGATCTCTTCACTATTCACTTTTTAGTTTTTACTCTCTTGGGGGCCAATTCATGCTCAAAGGCATTGTTCGCACTTTGCTCGTCGCCCTGGCGCTGGGAACTCTCTCGGCCGCGCAAAATTCCACCAGCAACCAAAGCAGCACCGCCGCTGTTCAAGCGAGGGAAAGCGACGTCGATACTATCGAACACATTCTCGCCGCCACCTACGACACGATCTCCGGCCCGGCAGGCAGCCGTGATTGGGACCGCTTTAGGTCCCTCTTTTACGAAGGAGCGAGACTGATCCCCAGCCGACGCGACGCTTCGGGCAAGGTGGGCGCAAGCTCCCGCACCGTAGAGGAATACATCACTGCCGCATCGGGGTTTCTGGCCAAGGAAGGATTCTTTGAGAATTCCATTTCCAACCGAGTTGAGTCCTGGGACCACTTCGCACATGTCTGGAGCACTTACGAATCACGTCATGCCAAGGGCGAAAAACCTTTCACGAGAGGCATCAACAGCTTCCAGTTGATGAACGACGGAAAACGCTGGTGGGTGATTACGATCTACTGGGAAGGCGAAGATACGGAACATCCAATACCGGAGCGATACTTGAAGCATCCGTAGGATCGTAGTGCCGCGGGCGAAAAGCACTGAAGCGGACCGTTTCGCCGCGATGGCCAGCCGCGAAAACAAGGACAAATACTGCAGGAGCTAAGCAAAAGCCGTTACAACATTTTCTCTTACGCTGGGTTAAATTAGCTACGTTTTGTTTCCAAGGGGAATTCGTGTGGCCAAGCCAATCATTACCTTGATCGTCGCATTGTCCTTGCTCTCCAGCTCGATTGTGTCCGCTCTTAGCGACAAGAAAAGCAAGCCGCCTGCCAAACCCCTGGAACTTTCAGAGCATGACAAAGCATTGCATGCTCTTGAACGTCTCACGTTCGGGCCTCGCCCGGGCGACATCGAAAAGGTTGTCTCCATTGGATTGGACCAATGGCTTGAGCAGCAACTCAACCCCGGACAAATTCCCAATCCTACTCTCGATGCAAAAATTGGGCCTTATCGAACACTCCGGATGCAGCCGAAAGACATGATGCTGGCTTTCCCGAATGGAAACGTGGTGCGCGAAGCGGCGGAGAAAAAACGCCAGATGCCTTCGGAGCCAATCCAGTTCGGCATGTGGGAGGTACTCGTCGACAGATATAACGAGGGAGTGAAGAACGCCGCGCTAGCGACGGCCTCCCCAACGCCGACACCGGACGAAGCCGCGCAGAAGGCAGCCGCACAAGCAGCACAGGCTGCGGCGCAGACCGCCCAAGACACCGCTCGCCACATCGCAGACATGCTTCTCGCCCTCCCAAAGGCTAACCGCATGCCTTCGCTGATGAAGCTGCCGGTCGCCGATCGGCGCATTCTCACGCAATCCGTTCCGGGAGATATGCGCGACAAGCTTCTCGCGGATTTCAACCCTGCAGAAAAAGAGATTTATACGGCAATCACAGGCGCAGGGCCTGTGAGTATCGTGGTATCCGAACTACAGCAAGCGAAGGTTCTTCGGGCGGTCTACAACGAGCGCCAGCTTGAAGAAGTGATGACCGATTTCTGGTTCAACCACTTCAACGTGTTCCTGAATAAAGACCAGGACCTATATTTCGTTACCAGCTACGAACGAGACGCGATTCGACCGAATGCCCTGGGAAAGTTTCGCGATCTACTGGTAGCGGTGGCGAAAAGCCCTGCGATGCTCTACTACCTCGATAACTGGCTCAGCCTTGGGCCAAGCTCCCAAGCGGCTGGAGTCAAACCAGGGCAGCAGCCTCCACCAAACGCCGCCAACAAAGGACTCAACGAAAACTATGGACGCGAGTTGCTGGAGTTGCACACCCTGGGCGTCGATGGCGGCTACACTCAGGCGGACGTGACCCAAGCAGCGCGGGTGTTTACCGGCTGGACCATCACTCCGATGGACCAGGGATGGGCGTTCCAATTCGATGCCCGCCGGCACGAGCCAGGCCCCAAGGTAATCCTGGGCACAACATTCAACGACAACGGCGTGAATGAAGGCATGCAAGTCCTGGACATGCTTTCAAAAAGCCCGGCCACGGCAAAGTTCATCTCCACCAAGCTTGCCCGCAGATTTGTTGCGGACGATCCGCCTCCAGCACTAGTGAAAGCGATGGCCCAAAAATTCCTCGACACGGACGGGAACATCAAAGAGGTTTTACGGACCATGGTTCATGCCAAAGAATTTTGGTCTCCGGCTATCTACCGCAAGAAGGTAAAAACGCCGTTGGAATTCGTGGCATCGGCAGTGCGCGCCACCGGCACGCAGGTTCAGAATGCCGGGCCGATTGTGCAGGCCTTGAATAAGATGGGAATGCCGCTCTACCAGATGCAGCCGCCCACCGGCTACTCAACGAAAGCGGAAGCCTGGATGAACTCCGACGCCCTTCTCGAACGTCTCAACTTCTCGGTCTCGCTGACCAGCGGCGGCATGGGAGGCATCAACTTCGATCCTCTACGCGTGCTCGCTCTGGGATTACTGGCGCGCGCTCCCAAAGAGGAAGTTGTACCGGTCAATACGAGCGGCGGCACCGGAGCCGCAGTTACTCTTGTAGAGGACGCTTTGATCGGAGGTGACGTGTCAAAGAACACCGACACCGCAATTCGAAAGTCGCTTGACGATCCCCAGATCGGCAGCCACCTGCTTGACGATCCCGCCAAGCCTCTGGCCACCATTATTGGATTGACCCTTGGAGCGCCAGAGTTTCAATTGCGGTAACGGCCACCGAGCGCCATGTATTGAAGCGACAGGCCGCCATCAAGAATCGCTGCAGCCAGACGCATGAAGCCATGAATCCCGATGTCTCCGCGATAGAATCGCGCAAACACCGGGATTCGGCTTTCCCTCGATATTCTTGCTTGAAGCCGCTGCCCATGCGGACAGCTAGCCGGTGAAGCTTGCCTATTTCTTGCCCATCACCAGCAATGTGAACGATCCGGGCTTCATCGTCGGCCGTGCGCGTTTTTGTCCTTCGGCGGGTGGCGGCGGTTCGTCGAAGTCAGCGGTTACCAGATAAACATCATGATTGTTGGTATCGACCGCCATGGTTCTGGCACGCTTCTGCGTCTCCGCGTTTTGCACGACGGAGAATTTATCCGGGCTCTCTTCTTTTACCACGGTCAGAGTGCCGTCTTCGCCATTGGAGCTGAAAGCCAGTCCCGTCTTCGGATCGAAACCGGTAGCATCCACGCCGGGACCGATAGGAACGGTGGTCACCAGCTTACCTGTTTCGGCATTCACGATGGCCATCACCTTATTGCCGCATCCGGCAAAAAGCCGGTGATTCTTCTGATCAATGGCAAGGCCTGAAGGCTCTTCGCATCCAGCCATCGGCCAAGTATTCACAACCGTAGCCTTGCGCGCATCGATGGCTTGAATCTCATTCTTATCTTCGATATTGACGAACACAATTCCCTTGCCATCGGCTGCGGCAAATTCCGGCTTGCCTTCCAGAGCGATGTTGCCAGCTACTGTGCCGGTCGTTGCATCAATGGCGGTGGCATTCTTGCTTCTTCCGTTAAAGGTAAAAACACGCTTGGAAGCCGAATCGTAGAGGATGGCATCCGGATTCTCGCCACCCTCCAACTTGATTTTTGCCGTTTCCTTCAGGGTCTTCAAATCGAAAACGGTAACGGTGTTCTCGCGCCCGTTGCTGGTAAAACCCTTGCCAAGATCTTGCGCCAGAGCGATGCCATGAACGCCGGTTGTGTTGGGGATTTCTCCGATAACAGAGCCCTTCGCCGTGTCAACGACCTGGACCCTCGTGCCACGGGAGATAAAGAGCCGATTGTCGGCGGAATCGAAGGTCAGGTAATCCCATCCACCTTCTCCACCGAGAGTAAACTTCTGCTTCAGTTGATACTGCGTGCCTGGGGGCGCTGCAATGCCCATCACGACGGCAGCGCATACCAAAGCTGTAACTAAGAGAACTTGCCGCATCATCCGCCTCCTAATAGACCAAAACGCCCTCATTGTAACTGGTAGAGACAAGGCTTGTCTTTTTCTAAGGCAGTAGCTTTAGACGGCAGCGTACGAATGGAAGCAGATATTTATCGCGGTCTTACGAGCTTTAATGCGCAGGGCTAGTGCGCCGCGCAGGGTTGTGAAGGAGAGGTCAGCAGAGTCGTATCGGGAAAACTGAAAGCGCCATGCACGGCATCCGAAGGTGTTTTGCGCTGAAACCATTGCAGCAAGGCCTCGGTCTGCGGATGATACGTAAAACCGTCAATCGGCACCGGGAAGCCCGAGTTCGGAAACACCTCCATCGGATCGCCCGTTTCAAAAACATCGTCGCAGTCTCCACCGCCATTGGGTGCCTGCCACTCAGGAACAAGATTGGTGCCGAAAGGATTGTTCATCCATTCCGAAATCTCATGGCTTAACGGCGTAATGTCTGCCAGTGTGCCGCCAAAAACGCCAGTGTCGAGCCACGATGCCCAGGCGAACGTCTGCACAAACTGCTGATTCCCCAAACGGCCAACGCCATACGCCGTATGGAAACCCAAGGTGCAGCACTGATGCAGATCATGGTTCGGCGCGAGCAGTACATTTGTAGTGAGCGCGATAGGCAGAGCGCCTATGTCGAGACTTTCAAATTGAAGAATGGTATTGAGTTGCGAAATGAAGAATCCTTCGTCGACAACCGCAAATGTGGTATCGGTGGAGCGGACGTGATAGACCGAAGCGAATCCCTTGGGAACATCGATGGTCACAGAGGTCAAAGTGCGCGGCTGCTCTAGAAGAGTATGCCAGTCCTGGTTCATGGAACCCCAGAACTCGGCACGCTGTACGGCATCGCCAAATTGGGTAGGGCCGGTCTCATAGCTCGCGTTCCGAAAATTGGGTGAATTGCGCACTTTGGAAACGATCCCATTGGGATCAAGCAGGATCGGGCTTCCTTCGCGGTCCGCAATACCCTCAAAAACCAACGAGATCGGGATGATCTGCGTTCCAATGCGGGTGGTTTCGGCCTGCTGGGGAGCACCCCCCACAATCTTGATGGAATAAATCTTTTCACGATAAGTAAAGGCGCTTGTGAACGTGGGAATGGAGACTACGCGATTCAATCCCACTGCCAACTCGGCCTCTTTGGACATCTGATTCTTCGCTTCAAATTGCGGCCGGGCCCCGGTACCCCGAAAAGCATTTTCTTCTACTTCGATCGGCTGGCTATCCGAAGGCAACGGGGATGGCGTAGACGCATCCTGCGCTTTGCCAACGGCAGAGAAAATAGCCAAAAGCATGATGCCGACGCCGAGCATCCGGACGGTCGCATTGCGGGCAATCACGGTACGGAAGACTCTATGCTGCCTGCCAGCGCAGACTCGTGCCACCAACTTAGTCAGCAAATTCATCCGTAAGGCCCTCACAAGTTCTAAAGGACTGCGTGATCGTATCCCTGAATCCTTCCCCTGAATCTATCCATAGACGGATTTACGACGAAAATCTCCCGCCCAGGATCTCACTTTCAGAGGTCATTCATTGTCCCCTGAGTTGCCCGGCGTTGTCGAGCGGAAACAAGCAAAAGTTTTAGTGTTCCGGTTCAATCTCGCAAAGAAATGTAAACAGCAAAAGGCGCGTCGACCGAGGGGTCAATGCGCCTTATGAATGTTCAGGTTAGAACTCAACCTGAAGCTAGAACTGCAGCTTCAGAGCAAGTTGCATCTGCCTTGAAGAACCGGAGTCGCCCGCGGGGAAACGCGTGCTGCTAATCGCTCCGAGCGTGGTGGCGGTTGCGCTGCCCGAAAACAGAGCATTGGGCTGTCCAAAGTTCGGGTGGTTGAAGAGATCGAATGCATCGGCGCGGATTTGAACGTTCAGCCTTTCCGATACCTTCGTATTTTTGACCACCGAGAAATCGATGTCTTCAAACCCGGGGCCGACGAATGCATTGCGTCCCAAGTCACCGAAGTGGTTCGTTGGATTTACAAACGTACCCGGAGCAAAGCTCAACCACGCCGCCGGATTGCCTGTAACTTTCACAGGGCCAGTGATATCGGGGCGCATGGTGGTAATTCCGTTAAACAACTGTCCACCGTTGACGCCTGCGGTGCCTCCGTTCACCGTGAACGGATTGCCGCTCTGCAAGCTGACGATTGTCGCCAACTGCCAGCCTCCCACTAAACGGCTTTTCTGGTTGAACGGAAGGTCATAGATTGAGTTGATCACAAACCGGTGCCGTGCATCGAAGTCCGAACTCGCGCGTTCCGACGCCAGATTCAGGCTGTTCTGCAATTCCACACCTTCGGCATTGCGGGAATTGTCGTCAATCGAGTGCGACCAGGTATACGAAGCGTTGAGCTGCAGACCGTGCGACAACCTCTTGGTTGCAGTGATCCACAGCGCGTTGTAGTTCGAGTTGGAATTGGAATCGTGCTCCGTAATCGTAGGCGAAAGGGTGGTCCCAGCGGGGAAATTCCCGATCGTATTCGCCAAAGTGAGCAGCGGCTGGCTCTTAGGGTTGGTGGGATCCAGAGGCTGATTGATGTTGCGATCGATCTGAAGGTGCGTTCCCTTGGTTCCGAAATAGCCCACCATAATCGAGGTGCTGTGGTTAAACTCCTGCTGAATATTCAAGTTCCAGGATTGAATATCGGAGTTCTTAAAGTTAGGGTCGATGCTGGTGGGAGAAATGCTTGTCGGCGGCCCACTCAAGGTAGATCCAACCGCGGCAAGCGAAGTATTTCCAGTAACGCTTACCAGCGCACCAAAGGGCGGGTTGGAAGTCAGACCGGTAACGTACCCAGTAATCGGCTGATCCACCTGGAAGGCGTAGCCGCCACGAAGCACGGTCTTGCTGTTGTGAAACACATCCCAGGCAAAGCCCAGACGGGGCTGAAAGTTCTTGTTGTTTTGCGCATAAGGAGAAGAAACCGGGTTCAACAAAGCGGTCGTGGTGCCGCTCACCGGCTGGAATGCAACGAACCGGCCCACAGCTTCGCTAGGCGTCATGTTCCACGCGTACCGGATGCCGAGTTCCAACGTCAGGTACGAAGTGAGTTTGTAGCTATCCTGAGCGAAAAAGTCGAGCGCGTTCTCGTTGATTCGGTTGGCTATGGTTCCTGGATTTCTGGCAAACGAGCTGACTGTGCCGGACTCAAAACCCGCAAGGCTGCTAAAGATAAGCTGGCCGGGATCGTCATTGAAGTTGTCGTTCCGGAAATCGCGGAACTCTCCGCCAAACTTGAACGAGTGCCGCCCACGGATATAGCTCAGTGTGTCGCCTACAACGCCAGTTGTATCACCCCGACCTTGGGGGAAGTTGCGTTCCGCGCCAAACAGCAGGGGATTTTGAAAGTCCGTTCCATTCGTGATCCGGATGGTCGGAATGAATGTGGGGTTCGGACCAAGGTTCAGCCCTAGCGCACTGGCCAGCGCCGTATTGTTCGGAGAAAAGGTCAGGTGAATGCGATTCGCGCCGATTCGCGCCTCGTTCACAACATTGGGACTGAAAACGTGGGTTTCGCTCAGAGTGAGGACTTGACGGTGTCCATCGCGCGTATCGCCGAAACCAGGAATGGTCGCGCCCTGAGTTGCTTCCTGGCGCAAATCCCGCTGGTACACATAGTAGCCGTGCAAGCGGTCGGACTCGCTAAAGTTGTGGTTGATATCGGCGGTTCCCTGGTCGATATCCACAGGAGCCGTTGCCGAACCCAGGAAAGCCGGATGGCCGGCAAGAGTGGCATTCGACTGGGGAATAAAAGGCAGCAACGCCTTGGCCACCGAATTCGAGCCTGCTTGTATTGCAGCCCTATCGGGATCGCCAATCACATTGGCGGCGGTGTTCAGGCCCTGGCGATGACGCAAGCCTTCATAGCTCAAGAAGAAGTAGGTCTTGCCTTTCTTGATGGGGCCGCCAAAGTCGCCTCCAAACTGATTACGCTTGAAGGGAGATTGCGGTACAGCCGCGCCCTGACTATTGAACCGTGGATTGAAAGCGTTGCGCGCATCGAACCAGTTGTTGCGGAGATAGTCGTACAACTCTCCATGAAACTGCTCGCTTCCGGAACGGGTGGCAATATTGACGATCGAGCCGGAGTTGCGTCCAAACTCGGCGCTGTAGGTGGAGTTATCGACCTTAAATTCCGAGACCGTGTTGATGGTCGGCTGGAATGTAACCTGATTTTGCACCATGTCGTTCAGGTTGATTCCGTTGATCATGAAGTTGACGGCATCTTCGCGATTTCCCGCGGAGTTGAAGGCGAACGAACCCTGGCCGCGCAAAGGAGCCGTCAGAAAACCGCTCTGCGGAGGCGTAACGGTACCGGGGATCAGCAAAGCCAAATCCACAAAATGGCGGCCATTCAGCGGAATCTCCTGCACTGTGCGCTGATCAATCGTCTGCCCCACGGTCATGGTTGTGCTTTCGATGACTGGAGCCGTTGCTTCGACCGTAACAACCTCGACGGAGGTTGCGACCTTCAGGCTGAAGTTCTGAACCGAGTTCTGGCTGACCTCCAGCAAGAGATTATTGGCCAGTTGGCTTTGGAAGCCCGTCATCTGGACTTCGACGCTGTATGTTCCTGGGGGTAATGCCGGCACAGCATAGGAGCCAGTGGCGCTCGTGGTTGCGGTCTGTTCGATTCCCGCGGTGTTCTTCACGGTGATTTTTGCGCCTGCAACGGCCGCGCCGCTTGGATCGACAACCGTACCTTGAATGCTGGCGGTGGTTTGAGCGAACGCCGCCGCGCTAAAACCCACGGTTAGCAGCAGCATCCACAGAAAAAAAGCTACCTTCTTCACCATCTACACTTCCCTCCTCAAACAAATTCATGCAGTGGACCCGACAGCAACTGCTGACAATACGTGCTGGGAAAACGAGACTTACTTTGACATCGAAAGGTATGTGTCCGAATTCTCAGTCAGGATCTAGCATTCCTCCTTCCAATCTTGAACGCAGTGTAAGACTTTTTCTTTCAGCGAATTACATTAGCTACGGAAGGAGATAATACTGAATTTGGTAGGGAGGGAGATATCCCTATTGAATTTGAGAAAGAGTTTATTAAAGTTTATGCAAACTTAGATTCTCAGGCCTTAGATAATTAGAACTTACTAATTATTCGACGAAGATGGGACGAGAAACTCGGTGCCTTCCTTGGCAAGTAAAACCGTCGCATTCTTGATCTCTTGCGTCGATCTCTTAAATCATTCGGATTGATTTTTAGGCCAAGTTTCGAGAATGCAAAAAAATCAAGTGCAACTGCAAATCCTTTATTAGCAATGCTTTCAACGATTGATACCCGTCCATTGACTTGATTTCTGATTTATCGGGGCACCGGCATCCTGACATTGCCCCGGCGGGGGCGCACTTCTCTTGCAGCTTGCTCGGCCTGGGCAACATCCAGAGTCAGGGGACGCTGCAGCACCATTTCAAGGGAGGTTCCCGCCGGCAAGGTAACGTCATTCCCGCGCGTCAGCAAAACCTTGGCCAGGCCCACGACCGCACCCGCACCACCACCAATGGCCGCTCCCTTAAGTGTTCCTGTGGCAAGGCCTCCAATGGCAGCGCCTGTTCCAGCGGTTGCGGCCACTTCGGCAGCATCTTTTCCCTTTGTTCCGTTGGCTTTAATCGTGCCTTCTTTATCGGATACCGTATGGTTGTCGGCACCCGGCGCATCCTGGACGGAGCCGGGCAAGTCAACGGTGTAGCCACTTGGATAAATCAAGGTGGTGAAGTGGACCAGAATCTCGGCCCGACCCTTTACCCTGCCTGGCCGCTGAACATGGGTGATGCTGCCCTTCACGTAGGTGTAGGCAGGAATCACCATCGTGTTATCGATGGTCACGGGAAACGATGTCTCGGCATAAACGCCATCGCCGGGGTGGGCGCTCTTGGTATTCAGGGGACTCTTGAGTTGAACCAAAACCGTGGTTCCGGCGGGAACGGTAATTTCTTTGCCTTGGCCTTGGGCTTGGCTTTGACCCTGGGCTTGGCCTTGACCCTGCACATTGGAATTAGCGGCTTGATTGTTATTCGGACTGTCGCTATTGCGATTGTCGCTGCTCCTGTCGTCGTTATTCCTAGCGCCACTGTTGGTATTGTCCTGGGCGGCGCAGACAAGCACGGCAAAAAACACAACCGCAAAAAGACGAAGCATAGGGTCAGTCCTCGCTGAATCAGATATTAAGAGATTTCGGAGTTGCTGCACAATCCGATGCCGACAAAAACTGAAGAGTTGCTTTATGTGCCTTTGCTTGACTCATCGAACGATTCGGACAGGGCTAAAAGCCCCAAAACTACCGAGCCGATTCACGCGGTCCCAAGGGCCGAGCTTCTATATGTTAACCAAGCATATGTTACCTAACCACATGTTGGCCAACCACATGTTGCCCAACCACCAAATCTTGCCGCAGCCACTTTCGCCAAGCTTTCCTTGCGCAGAATCTTGGCCGCCGAAAAGTCTTAAGAATAAAAGGCTTGGCAAAAAGAGGCTTGGCAATAGAAGGGCTATCGCGAGAGTGCCTCTACATGATCCATTTCTTGCACAATGGCAGCTGCAGCCGCAGCAGGATCATCGGCTTGGGTAATCGGCCTGCCAATCACCAGATAGTCGGCACCCGCCCTTACGGCTTCCCCTGGGGTGGCGGTACGTTCCTGGTCGTTTTTTGCGGCACCCGAGGGGCGGATTCCCGGCGTAACAATGCGAAGCTCGTTGCCCACAGACTTTCTGAGGACTGCGATCTCCCTGGGAGAAGCCACCACTCCCTGGCACCCTGCCTCCCGGGCCAGAAGAGCCAGACGAACCACATGGTCGGCGACACACGCAGGTACCCCAACCTCATGCAGATCCTCATCGCTCATACTCGTAAGAGCGGTTACCGCAACGATCGCCACCCTTCCTTTGGCAGCTTCAACGGCAGCGCGAAGCATTTTGCCACCCCCGCCAGCATGAACGGTCAGCATGGTCGCACCAAGTGGGGCAAGCTGATCAACCGCTCTACCCACGGTGTGGGGAATGTCGTGAAGCTTCAGGTCAAGAAAGACTTCTCTGCCGGAGTTCGAGAGATCTCGAACAATCGCCGGACCTTCCCCGGAGAATAGCTCCAACCCAACCTTAAACAGGTTTACCGTGCTGCCAAGACGCTCAACGGTCTGCCGGGCAGCGGAAGCATTGGGTACGTCAAGGGCGACGATCAGGCGAGATTTCATTTCATGCATTTCGTTGAATTCAAATGATTTCGTCTTCCAGGTTTAGATCTAGATCAGATATGAGCATCTGCAGATAGGACGTGTCTGTTCAACAAAATTTTAACCCGCGCAGCGGGAGACAGGGAAAGCTAATTTCACCCTCAGCAAGCCGGAGCGCTAGTGCTTTCTGGTAATTGGCGGCCTGGCGTCGCAGCGTGGCTTTTTTTGGGGAGCCCCCGCCCTTCGTCCTTCTGTTCACCCACGCCGTTCACCACCACGTATACAAAAACAGAAGGGGGGATTCCCCCCTTTTTCTGTACCAAATCTGTCTTAGGCTTATTTTTGAGGCACGGGTTTTATTTTTGAGGCGCGGGTTGATCGTCGGCTGAGGCCACGGTTTCTGTTGGAAGCAGATCGAGGCGGACCTTTTGGACGCCCCGGTGGAAATCCAGCATCCTGGCGGCGCCATAGCTTAGGTCCACGATCCGGTTTCCCACGTAAGGGCCGCGATCGTTGATCCGCACCACGATCCATTTGCCGTTTTGCAGGTTAGTTACCTTCACATAGCTTCCGAGGGGAAGCCTTCTGTGGGCGGCGGTAAGCTCAAGCATGTCAAAATCCTCGCCGCTGGCAGTCGTCCTGCCGTGAAATCTCTTTCCGTACCAAGAAGCGTTCCCTACCTGATATGCCTGCTCTACCTTAGACTTGTCCCTGGGTGACAGTACCTTGGGATGATTTGGAATGGTAGTCGCCCCAACCGTGGCAGCCATTACGGATGCCGCCATCAGAATGGATAATCCTCGACTC
Source organism: Candidatus Angelobacter sp. (assembly GCA_035295685.1). GTDB lineage: Bacteria > Acidobacteriota > Terriglobia > Terriglobales > Acidobacteriaceae > Angelobacter. The sequence goes on along the minus strand of DATGIO010000152.1, from coordinate 111,749 downwards.
ATTCGCTCTCCTTTGTTGATCCAACATTCGAGGGCCCTGTAACTGTTCCTTGTAATTGTATGTATTTGAAGGACAAAATGACAACAGGCGATAAAATTTTAGAAACAAAACTGTTGCGTTTTTGACACTTCCATGATAGGAATTTAGCCTCCTATCGTGAGCCCGTCTCCGGCGCCGTTTGGAGTTCGATGTACCACTTCCCTCTCCGGTTGTTTACTTCCGATGAGCATTTATGCACCAGTACTTATGCATATTCGCGTTTACAGAGCCAAACAGCTCCCCGCTCCCTTCCATCGCTCACCGAATAAAACGTAAAGTGGCACCCCGAACCCTATATCCCGAAACCCTATAGAAGGACTTGCGGCCTCTATCTCAAGCTGCAGGGTAATATTTCGGATTCAATCCACTGATTCTTTAGGGGATCACGGCGCGGAATTTGGGCGGGCGTTTCTGACCTATATATACTTCGTAGGAAATGGCTTCCGAAATCGAAGTTGAGATCAAGTTTAGGATCGAAGACATCCCGGAGTTAGAAACCCGGTTGCGCTCGTCCGGATTTCACCTGGTGACCGAGCGGACCCACGAGTTCAATACCCTCTACGACCTGCCGGGAGACCCCTTGCGGTCCCGCGGCGACCTACTGCGCATCCGCAGGTACGGTTCACGCTGGACGGTCACGTTCAAGTCGAAAGGCAAGACGGACCGCTATAAGACGCGAACCGAGATTGAAACCCAGGTTGAAGATGGCGCTGTCCTCTCTCGGATGCTCGAGGCGGTAAGTTTTCAACCAACCTTTGCCTACGAAAAATTTCGTACAGAATGGGGCGATGGGCGCGGGCATGTGGTCATCGACCAGACGCCCATCGGAGACTTCGGCGAGATCGAAGGCGCACCTGATTGGATTGATTCGACCGCGCATCTCCTTGGACTTCACACGAACCAGTACATCACCGAGTCCTATGCCCTGCTCTTTTTCAAGTGGAAGCAGCAAACCGGGAGTTCGGCCCGAGACATGCTTTTCAAGCAAGGGTGAAACATCCGTCCGCCGGCCCGCCCGATTTTCGTGATGATTGGGTTCCCCTGTCCCACCTATTGAACTTCTTTTTCAAACGCTGAAGCTGCGCGCATGATTGATGGAAGCATCCTTTAAAATCCTTTGCGGCAGGCGACTCAAAGCCGATCTTCCCGTCCCAAGAAGATTCGGTTCCATTTAAGGATAAGAGATCAAAATGAAGCTTCGTAAACTCGGCCGCACCGGCTTTGAAGTAAGTGAAATGGCACATGGACTTTGGGGAATGGGCAGTTGGCCCGATTCGAGCGATACGGAATCGAGGAACTCCCTGCAACTTGCGGTCAATCTTGGCTGCAATTTCTTCGATACCGCCTGGGCGTACGGCGAAGGCAAGAGCGATGGTTTGCTGGGCGAAGCCCTGCAAAACAACAAGACGAAGAGGCTCTATGCCGCGTCGAAGATTCCGCCGCTCAATCGAAAATGGCCGGCCTCTTCCAAGGACGCCTATACCGACGTTTTTCCCCAATCGCATGTGCTGCGCTATGCGGACCAGATTCGGGAAAAGCTCCAAGCCGATACGATTGACGTACTTCAATTCCACGTTTGGGACGACACATGGGTGGAGAACCGGGAGTTTCACGAAACCGTAGAGCTGCTTAAGAAAAATGGGGTGGTGCGGTCGTTTGGCTTGAGCCTCAACCGGTGGGAGCCAGGCAATGGAATTCGAGCGCTACGCACCGGACTTGTGGACGCGGTACAGGTTATCTACAACATCTTCGATCAGGATCCCGAAGACGAGTTGTTCCCGGTTTGCCGAGAGTTGAACATCGGCGTGATTGCCCGGGTGCCGCTCGACGAAGGGGGCCTCAGCGGAAAGCTGACCGCCGATACGAAATTCGCCAAGGGCGATTGGCGGGCGGGCTACTTCAATCCCGAGAATCTGCGGGCCACACTGGCGCGGGTGGAAAAGCTCAATGAATTGCTCTCCGATTCAATGACCTTGCCGGAGCTGGCCTTGCGCTTTATCCTTTCCAATCCGGTGGTCACCACCATCATCGTCGGCATGAGAAAAGAGGACCATATCCGGCAGAACCTGGCTTTGAGCGGGGCCGGACCGCTCGATGCAGTGCTACTGGCGGAACTCAGGAAGCATCGATGGGAGCGCAGACCGACCGCATGGTCCGCATAACCTTGAACCGCGGACCATTCAAATATTGCCCGTCCAAACTTTCCCAAGGAGGAACTCCTTGAATAGCAGTCTCAGGCCGGCAGCCTACCTATTGGTCATGCTGCCGGCTCTTTCCCTGTTCTCCTACAGCCAAGTAAAAGTCACCGTGAACCTCAATACAGGGCTGGCAGCAACCCCGGCATTCAAATTCGCAGAGGTGCCGCCGCCAACACGAGACAATGCAGCAACCGGCGCCAAGCTGCTGCTGGTGGATGGGGAAATCGATCCGGGAAGCGCCGGACTTGGCGCACTTACCGATGGCATCCTTCCGGTGGAGGCCGACGATCCGCACTCCAATTTCTTCTTCACGGCCGGGGGCCAAGGCGGACGGGTTCGCATGGACCTGGGCGCTGTGCGCGAGATTCTCCAGGTCAACACCTATTCGTGGCATCCCGATTCGCGCGGACCGCAGGTCTACAAACTCTATGCCAGTGATGGGACAGATCCAAAGTTCAATGCCGCTCCCAAGAACGACCTTGATCCCTCGGCTAATGGCTGGAAGCTGATCGCCACAGTCGACACACGCGATTCCCAAGGGGAAGGCGGAGGACAATACGGCGTAAGCATCACTGACGCCAAGGGCACGCTTGGGAAGTTCCGCTATCTCCTGTTCGATTGCTTTGAGACCGAGGATCTAGACAATTGGGGTAACACGTTTTATAGCGAAATTGACGTACAGGCAAAAAAGTAGCAGCCTTGTCGGTTGGACTGAAAACTGCCGGGCGCGAGGCAGCCTCTCCGATATTCAGCTTCCTTGTTCAACTACCCTGCAATTCGACCACCGAGATCTTGACGGGTTGGAGCTTTGAGGAATCCTGGATTTTCTCGTCCTTGAAATTGTCCAATCCGGTATTCGACATGAAATAGAACTTCGAGCCTACGATGGCCCCGGTCGTCGGCTTTTGCACCAAGGGCGACCGATATTCCAGAACGGCAGTCGACACGACCTTGCGACCGTCCGGCGAGAGATGAAACTGGGCCACCCGCGAGGAGCCCAGACTATTTTGCACGGCGACCAAACTGTTCTTGTACCAGTAAAGGCCGTCGGCCCCGGAGACTGTGTTCGCCGTTCCAGCCACGACCTCGCTGCTGCTCTTGTCTCGCAAATCCACCTGCACCAAGCCGAAAGCATCCGCTACATAAAGAAGGTTCCCATCACCGGAGAGCGCAATGCCATTTGGATAAAAGATAGGACGATAGAGCGAAATTTCGGCAAACGCATGCGCGGCGCGATCGAATTTATAGACACGATTTGCCAGGCTGTCAGTTAGAAAGATCTCCCGATCGCTTCTCAAAGCAAGATCATTGAACAGGTGTTTGCCCGCTGTGGGCGGAGAATAACGCTCCGTCAATTTTCCGGAACCGTCAAAGTGAAGCAACTCCGCGCCGGAACCGCTATCGGGACAGGTATTCGCCCAAAGGCCGCCGTTGGCAGGTTCCACTTTGAGCCCACAGATGGAGGCCAACTTGTATTGACCTTCCTTGACGAAATCAGAGACCCTGCCGTCCTGGGCGATCCTGACAATCTTTCGACGATTCAAGCCTCCCATATATAAGACCGATGAACCATTCGCAGCCAGGCCCTCCGGTATCAGGTCATTCTCCTGAACGGTAAACGCCACACGGGCTCTATGGACGGCAGGATACCGCCGGTGAACCCGCCGCAAGAGCTTATTGAACTCAGGGTCCGCCTTGAGTGCGGCAAACACGTCGTCTTCCTCCGGATCAAATCCTTCATCAAGAGCCAAGCAATCCCGCAATCGAGAGAGAGCCTTATCCATGCGTCCGAGATGCGCGTATTCGTGAGCGATCAGAAAGAGCACAGGTCCCCGATCCGGCACCTGTGGAAGCATGGCTTCCAACTGCTGAATCTCCTGCTCTACTTCCACGGCGTCCGAGGGTAACGCTGGTGTTGACGAAGCTGTGGCAGGCAAAGCTGTGGCAGGCAAAGCTGAGGCAGGCGAAGCTGAGGCACCCACGCCGGATTGAGGACCGGCCTGACAAAACGCCGGTAGGGATAGAAACGCGCAACAAAGAAGAAGACAGAGTCGAATCCGAGACGCCATTGATACTCCAAATTTTCGACGCTTCCAATTTCTTCTTTAGACGACCGCAGCCGAATTGGGTCTCGGGATGCGGGAAAGATTTCTTCGTTTTCTTCTTTTATTTTGTTTCATTTAGTATTGATGCACTTTTCCGGAGGTTCCATGAACACCGTCTTGCAGCAAGCAAAGCAAGTCTTGAAAAGACTGGGTTCAAAAGAAATTACCTTCAAGCTGAGCGCTCTCCTCGTATTCGGCCTAGTCAGCGCTGTGGCAACCGCCCAGCCGGCTCCCGCTCCCGCTCAAGTCGAGCACCGCGTCGACTCGCTCGTGGCCCAGATGACCCTGGAAGAAAAGATCGACATGCTCGGCGGTGTAGACGACTTCTTTGTGCGCGGCCTACCGCGGCTGGGGATTCCCCGCTTCAAAATGGCCGACGGGCCGCTGGGCGTGCGGAACTATGGCCCCGCCACCACCATGGCTGCCGGAATTGCGCTAGCAGCTACATGGGACACGGAATTGGCACGGCGTGTGGGAGGCGAGATCGGCCGCGATGCGCGAGCGAAAGGCGTTCATTTCCTGCTGGGACCGGGCGTAAACCTCTATCGCGCACCCATGAACGGACGCAACTTCGAATATTTTGGCGAAGACCCGTTCCTGGCTTCGCAGATCGCCGTGCGCTATATCGAGGGAGTGCAGAGCCAGGGCGTGAGCGCCACGATCAAGCATTTCATGGGAAACAATTCGGAGTTCGACCGGCATAACTCGGATTCCGTGATCGATGAGCGCACGATGCGCGAGATTTATCTCCCGGTTTTTGAAGCCGCGGTAAAAGAAGCCTCGGTTGGCGCAGTGATGGATTCCTACAACCTGACGAATGGCGTCCATATGTCGCAGAACGCGTTCCTGAATCGCGACGTCCTTAAGAAAGAGTGGGGATTTGAGGGCGTGCTGATGTCCGATTGGTCGGCTACCTACGATGGAGTAGCGGCCGCCAATAGCGGCATGGACCTGGAGATGCCTTCCGGCGAATTCATGAACCGCCGCAGCCTCTTGCCTGCGATCCGAGACGGCAGAGTTTCGATGGCAACCATCGACGACAAGGTGCGAAGAATCCTGCGGGAGGCGGTTCGCTTTGGATGGCTCGATCGCGATCAGACAGACTCTTCGATTCCCCGTTACAACCAGCGGGGACGCGAGGCGGCGCTTCAGTCGGCCCGCGAGAGCATGGTGCTACTCAAGAATGAAGGCGGACTTCTGCCTCTTAAAAAAGATGGAGTCAAATCTATCGCCGTGATCGGGCCAGACGCCTACCCGGCGGTGCCGATCGGTGGAGGGAGCGCGCGCGTCGAGCCCTTCTCCGCAGTCAGCTTTCTCGAAGGCATCAGCAATGCCTTTGGCGGCGCAACGAACACCTATTACAACTCGGGCATTCCCAGCCTGAGCGAAATGGCGGAGGCCACAGGTTTTTCGACCAACGCCCAGAATGGGAAGCCCGGCCTGCGCGCGGAATATTTCAGCAATCCCGAGCTTCAAGGCAGCCCTATTTCGACGGGGACGGAACAACATATCAATTTTGGGCCTCGCTCCCGTCCCTCGACTCCTAAGGAAGCCGCCTCAGTCCGTTGGACCGGATATTTCATGGCGCAGCACCCTGGCGCTCACAGCATCTTTGTGGCATCCACCGGAGAAGATGGCGGATCGTACCGGCTATCCGTAGATGGCAAACCGATTCTCGACAACTGGAAGTCAAATCGAGCCATGACCGACTACGCAACTCTTTCCCTGGACTCCGGCCCTCACAAAATCGTCCTAGAGAAACGAGGAAGCGCGGAATGGCTTGGCCCACGGATGATGATGGGAATCTATCGCCATGACGACATTGTGTCGGCTGAAGCCAAAAAGCTCGCCGCCCAATCCGATTCAGTTGTGCTGGCAGTAGGATTCAATCCCGAAACCGAAAGCGAAGCCGCAGACCGCACCTTCCGCCTGCCTCCAGGCCAGGAGCAGCTTATTCAGGAGATTGCGGAGGCCAATAAGAACACGACAGTGGTCATCACTTCCGGCGGAGCGGTTGACATGACACCGTGGCTCGACAAAGTCCGCGCCGTGGTGCAGGCCTGGTATCCGGGACAAGAAGGCGGAACGGCGCTTGCGGAGATCCTCACGGGAGCGGTCAACCCGTCGGGACGGCTGCCCGTAACGTTTGAACGGCAGTGGGAAGACAACCCCGCCCACGATAGCTATTACCCAGAGCGAGAGGGCAAGCGAGTGGTGTATAAGGAAGGAGTTTTTGTCGGCTATCGCGGCTATGAACACAATAATAAGAAGCCGCTCTTCCCTTTTGGATACGGGCTCTCCTACACCAGCTTTCGCTACGCGAATCTAGAGGTCAAAACATCTACGGCGCCCAACTCCAAGGCCGGAGGAATTATCACTGTATCGTTCGACATTGGGAATACCGGCGACCGCGAAGGGGCTGAAGTTGCGCAATTGTACGTCGCGGACCGGCATTCCAAGACACCGCGCCCCGCTTCGGAACTGAAGGGCTTTGCACGCGTGTCTGTGGCCCCTGGAAAAGTCGAACACGTGACCATTGAACTCGTACCCCGCTCGCTTGCCTACTACGATGTGGGCCTGAAGCAGTGGCGCATTGAACCCGGGGATTTCGATATTCTCGTTGGGCGCTCTTCTAATCAGATCGAGTTGCGCGGCCATGCCAGCATACCGGAAACCATGGCAGCCGCATTGAAGCCTTAAGTCCAAGAACAGACCAAGACTAGAAAGCAAATATCCGAAGGAAATAAGTAAGCGACGCCAAAGTGAATCCATTATCCAAAACAATTGAGGCGAGGCCTCTCCTTGAAATTTGCATCGACTCGGTGGAGTCGGCCCTTGCATCGCAGAATGGCGGAGCCGAGCGGGTGGAATTGTGCGCCAACCTGCTGGAAGGCGGCACCACGCCAAGCCTGGGAACAATCTTGCGAGTGCGGGAACAAATCTCGATCCAGCTACAAGTCATCATTCGCCCGCGCGGCGGAGACTTTCACTACAGCGCCGATGAATTTGAGGTGATGCAAAAAGACATTGCGGCCGCGAAGCAAGCCGGGGCAGATGGAGTGGTTCTGGGCCTACTGCTTACGGATGGAAGCGTAGATAAGGAACGGACCCGGCGCCTTGTGGAGGCGGCCCATCCGATGAATGTGACCTTTCACCGCGCCTTCGATATGTTGCGCGATCCTCTTCAGGCGCTTGAAGACGTTATCGAAACAGGAGCAAACCGCATTCTAACCTCAGGCGGCGAAGCGAGCGCTATGCAGGGTGCGAGCACCATCGCCGCGCTGGTTCGCCAGGCTCAAGGACGCATCACGATCCTGGCGGGAGGAGGCATTCGCGCGCACAATGCGTTGGACATCATCCGCCAGACCGCCGTACGAGAGATTCATGTTGGCTTCAAAGACCCGGTACCGAGCCTGATGGAATATCGCAATCCGCGAATCTCCATGGGAACGGCCACGGACAGAGAGTATCAGCGGATTGTTGTGCTGGAAGAAAAAGTCAGATCGCTCAAAGCGGTGCTACTTGGCACAGAATCTTCCGTTTGAGAATGCGATTCAGATCTCAGAATTCGGTTTTCGTGTAGTACAACAACGGGTTCGAGTTACGTTGTTTGGCGGGAGTTTTGGCAATGCGAATCAACCTAAGATTTACTATTGAGTAGAAAAACTCAAAGAGGTGACTTGGAGCATATGTGAGAACTTTGTTCTCACATATGCTCCAAGTCATTCAATTTGTTACACACGCTTAACGTGGCCCTGAAGGGCCACTCTTCCACAGTTGCGCCAGCCTCATCGCCAGCCTGAAATATCAAAACTCCAGGCTGCGTGGATAATGCACGCTCTTCTTCAATTCGTAACCACTACGGATTGTGTTCGTAAATCTGGAATAACCACAACAGATAGCAATACCTAGTTCTCACGCAGACTTTAAACTAAAAGGGCCGCTCTTTGCTCATTACCCAAGACAGCTATTTAATTCCGGCATGGATCTTTTTTTATTTTCATTCCGGTTTAGCGACCCGAAGGCCTTATAGAAAGGGCTTAAAGCTACCCACTGCCAGCAACTCTGTCCCTTTCGTATTCAAGGAAATTAGGCCGGCAAGAAAAACTTGCCGGCCTTATTCATTGTCCCTATCTAGATCAGCAACAACGTTGGTCTAGACAACCCAAAAATCAGGCAGAGCTAGAAGCTCATCCTGAGCGCGAACTGGATCTGGCGGGGATTGTAGACTGCTCTGGGCGTGCCGTACGTCGGGTTGGGCGAGCCCTCCCGAAAATGCTGGGTGGGAGAGCAGCCTTGCGCCGTAGGATCGAAATTGCAGAAGTCCGCCGCTCCATAGACGGTGTTGAAGAACCGCACATTCACGGTGTTCAGCAGGTTGAACGCTTCGGCAATACCTTCTAGATTCAAACGCTCGGTAAGCTTGAAGGAGCGGGAAAGCCGCATATCCACCGACTGATAGTCGCCTCCCTTGAAGGTGTTGCGAGGCTCCAGTCCCACACGGTCGTTGTTCCCGAAGATGTCCCCATTGGCGTCAAAGCCCGCATACTTGGTGAAGTAATTCGGCGACTCCAGAGAGACGATCATTCCCACACGAAAGTTGTTCAACACGGGATTCAAGTAGGTTGGACCATCTACCGTGGTATTCAGCACCAAACGTTGGCCCACATTGTCGGACGAAATCGCGCGCTCGGCTTTGAGGTTCTGGCTGTCCTGGGGGATCAACACAAAGCTGGGATTCGGACCATCGTCGATTCCCTTGGACCACGTATAACTCACACCCGCGCTGAAATGATGGCTCAGCCGTTTGTTGAAGTTCACCAGCAGGCCATTCCACTCGGAGTTCCACCTCGACGCCGCTTCAAAGAAGACCGCGTACAGCGTGGGGAAGCCTGGGGCCGCGCTCCGCGATCCGGGAACTCCGGGCGCGGCAAAATAGGTATTCTTGAGGCCAGAGGTGCCCTGCGAGTTATGGACCAGGACTTGCCCGGTCGGGTTCGGCTGGTTCACGTTGAAGAAGCTTCCCAGGTGAACGCCTTTGGAGCGCAGAAAGCTTATATCCAGAGCCGAGTCGCTGGTCGGCTGAAATTCCAACCCCAAGCTGGTCTGTATCCCGTAAGGAGCCTGGTGGTTCTTGTCGAAGCGAGCAATGACCGCATCCCCAAAGAACCCGCAGCCAGACACGGTTCCCCCTGGACAGAAGCCCAAAGGAGCGGCGTCCGGGTAGGTCCCGCCGAGCAGATCGGACAGAGCGATCGAAGTAATGTTGGGTGCGCTGGCAAAAGCAAACAGCCGCGTGTTGGCATTCTGGCTGTTCTCGTTGGGACGGCCCGGATACGCGCCTCCCGTTCCTCCGCAGGAAGGCTGCTGGCACGCCAGCAACGGCATGGGAATGATGCCATGGAACAGCCCCGCGCCACCGCGCAGCACGATGTTGTACTTGGTGCCGATCCTATAGGAGAAGCCCGCGCGGGGATCGAACTCCGTTGGACTATTGAGGAGCGCACCTGGAAAGGTCTCAAACTGATAGCGCAGACCGTAGTTCAGGGACAGGCTATCGGTAGGCCGCCAGCGATCCTGCAAATAGAGGCCGCCATAGGTGTGCCCAATATCGCCTGTTGCCTGATTGCGAACCGCGTTCGAGATCCTGCCTCCCTGGAATACCGCCGGATCAATGGTGGGCTCGGTAAACGTTGGAGCCTTGAAGCGCTCGAAGAAAAGAACCTGCGGCGCACCCGCCTGAAGGCTGTTGGGACATTGGCTTGCAAACAGGCACCCGAAATCGGCCTCAAAAGGATAAAAAAGCGGAAACGATTCGCGCGTATCGACGTAGTTGAAGTCACCGCCGAAACCAATCTCATGCTTTCCCAATTCCCAGGTTACGTTATCGGCAATTTCTTCCCGGCCCTCTTGATAGAAATCCGGATTTCCACGATTCACGCCCACCGTAAACGTGTTCAACACCTCGAGATGCGGCTGGGTGGTGACCGTTGGAAAATCGAAGGTGCGGTGCGCGTACTGTCCCCGAATTTCATTGATCAGGTGCGAGCTGAAGGTGGAAGTCAAACTTCCCGCCAGAGACTGATCGCGTAAATTATTGTCCTTGAATCCGGAGGGCAGATCAAAGCCGTCATTCAGCGGTGACACATTGGTGAGCCGGCCGTCGTTGAAGAAATAGCGCAGGAAACCCTGTTCACGATCGGTGAATGAGTGATCGAGCTTGAGGAAAACATTGTCGTAATCGCTACGGCGATTCACATTCAACTGTTCGGGCGCCAGCCCAAAATTTGCCTTGAACTGATTGATGGCTGCGATGTTGTTCAAGATGATCGAGTTGTAAAAGGGATTCTCACTGCGGCGCTGCCCCTCATAGTTGCCGAAAAAGAAAGTCCGGTCTTTCTTTATCGGACCGCCCAGGGTGGCCCCAAACTGGTTTTGTTGCAACTTATTCAAGCCGGGAGCGGCCAAGATGCTCTTCGCATCGAAGGCGTCATTACGCAAATAATCGTAGAGCGCCCCATGCAGGTCGTTCGTTCCACTTTTGCTGACGATGTTGACGATGCCACCCACTGCCCGGCCTGCTTCCACTCCATAGGTGTTATTGATCACCCGAAACTCGCGCACCGCCTCCTCGGAGGGCGTCGTCTTCTGCACGCCGGAGGCGGTTGATATGTTGTCGGCACCATCAATGGCGATGAAGTTGTAATGGATATTCTGGCCCGCAAACGAGAGCTTGGTGACCGGTTCGATAATTACATCGGTGCTTCCGGAGGTTGTATCTCCGACGACCACGCCTGGAGCCAACAGCGCGAAATCAATGAACTGCCTTCCGTTCACCGGCAGGTTTTCAATCTGCCGCTCACCGATCACGGTGTCCGTGGAGGTGCGAGTCGCTTCAACCAAGGGCACCTCGGCCTCAACGGTTACCTGCTGTTCAATTTTGCCAGGACCAAGATAAAAATCCAGAGTGGGCAGTTCATCAATACTAAGCTGGAGAGTTCGCTTCTCTTCCTGAAAGCCCGCGGCTTTGATGGTTACGCTATACCGGCCGACCGGCAAAGCCCTGATGACCGCTTCTCCCGATAAATCGGTCACGACCGAGCGTGTAAGGCCCGTCTCTTGATTCACCACGTCCACTTTGGCCCCGGGCACCACAGCCTCAGATTTGTCGTGAACTCGCGCAATCAATCCCGACGTGAATGTCTGGCACAAACCTTCCATGCAAAAAAGCAACAAAAAACAGCTAACCGCAACGAGCCGACGACTGCATCTCATGCTACCCCTCCGCAAGTGCGGATAAATATACACGAGCGCAACGATCTTGACAGGCGTATGGGGTTGGGCACGCGGCCCAAAAGTAATAGGAGGTTTGCGGGAGCGGCCTTACGAAGAGAGCCAGAAAACGTTCCCCCAGCAAAAGCTGAAGGAACGTCTTCTCTTTGAATAAAAATCCAAGAACAAAATCCCAGTTACGGTTAATGCACAATCGCCGGGGGCTTCGATCCAGGCGAGCGTTTTGCGGCTTCGATCATGCGGCGAACCTCTCCCAAGGCGTGTTTGTGAATCTGGCTAATGCGCGCCTCACCGACGCCCATCCGCTCGCCGATCTCACGCAGGCCAAGATCTTCAAAATAGTAGAGGCGGAGAACCTCGCGCTCCCTCGCCTTGAGGCGATCAACATAGGATTTCAGGAATTTGAAGTCTTCGCGTTTGCTGCAGGCTTCAAAGGGACTTTGATCGCTCGACGGAACCCGGCTGAGTTCATCGAGAGGATCGGCTTCGCGGCTCTCGAATGCCGGCTGGCGGGCCGATTCCAGACGCTGCAGCGTGCGATCGTATTCCGAAAGCCCCATTCCTACCGCGGCGGCGATGCTCTCCCCGCTCGGCTCTTCGCCAGTTTTGGCGCGAAGAGTGGCTCTCGCACTTTCGATTGCACGAGCGTTCCTGCGGTCCTGCCGCGAACATTTGTCAAGGCGGCGCAGTTCATCGAGAATTGCTCCGGTAATGCGTGAATTTGCATAGCTGGAAAAATCAACGGCGCGCGAGGCATCGAAGCGGCTGGACGCCTCCAACAAGCCAATCATGCCGGTTTGCACAAGATCTTCGACCTCTACATGGGCCGGTAACCGGCGCTTAATCTTGCCGGCAATTGCCTGTACCAGATCGAAGTAATTCTGGATGACCACCTGGGGTGCGGCTGGGTTAACTGCATTTGTAGCCATTTGCTCTTCTCCTTGGATCTTTGGATCTCTGGGGACCTTTGGGCCTCTGGGACCTACTGGGATCTTGAACCTTGAACATCCTGGAGCCAGACCTTCCTTCAAGTCCCGGCTTGTCCCGGCGTCCCTTCTAAGGGGCAACTTACTTGACCTATCCACTGGCAAATGGACTGCCAAACATCAATACTGTTAAGTGCTTTGAAACAAAGGATGGCAATACTACAAACGTAACATTTTTAGTGCAGAATCTAGAAACAGGACAGCGTGAACTGGACACATCAGAACATTAGTAAAAACTAATCAAAATTCTGGCTCGCTGTACTTGCAGTTCGCGCCGACCTTGTCCAAGCAGGGGCTGAAGCTCCAAATGATTGAGATCCTTGACGGAGCCCTGAAGGGCCTCTCTTCCACGGTTGCGCGCAGTTTCAATTACTAGCCTGAATATCAAATCCAGTTCAGCAAATTCTCATTTCTTCTTTTTTCTTTTACTTCTTTGTTTCTGCTTTCTGCTTGCACGCCAAGAGCCATGAAAAACGCACGCCCGACATCCGTTGCGATTGGCATCTGGCGTTCGACCGCATCCAAGCGGGAAGCGGAAGCTTGTAAGCGAGCAAGCATCCTTCATGAGTTTTCGCTTTCCCCCTCAAACAGCTTTGGTCTTTTTGGTCTTTTTGGTCTTTTTGATCTTTATGGTCTTTATGATCTTTGATCTATTGATCCTTTAATCTTCTGATCTTCTGATCTTTTGATCTTTTGATCTTTCGATCTTTCGATCATGGGTCTTGGGTCTTGGGTCTTGGGTCATTTTTCATTGGATCATTCGTAATTGGTCAAATAACGCTTCGCCGATTTTTTCCCAAATTGGCGAAAGTCCACAAAAAATCTGCCGATGTAGTTCAATGCCGGCGGTTGAAAATTTGGAGTTGTCATGGATCACCTTCTCGTAGTTCCCGCAAAGCAAGGAGTCCCGGAGAGCCTCCTGGCCGACTTTCGTTCGGCTGGATGGAGGGTCACGGTTACTGTAGACATGGTTCGGGCAAAGCAGCTTCTACAGAAAGGAGACGTTTCCGGCGTCATCATGGAAATGGCTCCCAGCAACCACGACCCCGACAGGCTCAAAGTCCTGCGATTCGTGCACGAATTTTGCCCAGGCACGCTGGTCATCCTGCTCCAATCGGGAGCGGACTTGGGTGGAGGAAGCAAGCTCATTCAAGCCTTGAATTCCGTAGAGGACATCGGCAATCCCTCGCCGCAGCGCCAGACGCCCGACCTCTACCAACTCAGCCCAGCGCAGAAGCGTATCGCCGAACTGGTGGCGCAAGCCTATCCGAACCGCGAGATCGCCCAAAGGCTGAAGATCAAAGAGCAAAGCGTTCGCAACGAGATATCGCGCATCTTCAAACGCATGGGAGTGTGGAACCGCGTGGAGCTGGCTCTGCTCATGCGAGACCGCGAGAAAGCTACGTTGGAAGGTGGAGCGAGGGCGGAGTGGCCAACGCAGCTTCAACCTCCCGCCGAAGAACCTTTGCCGGTGACGCGGCCTTCCATGTAGGCAGCGTTTCTCATGTCATGTCCGGATAATTTGGGGGATCTTGATTCCTCGAATCGGAGATTTTGTAGGTCTTGATTTTTTGATAGAGCGTGCTGCGCGGAATTCCCAGCCGCAGTGCCGCCTGAGCTACGCTGCCACCTTCCGCCTGCAGCACTTGAAAAATTACGTGCTTCTCCATATCGGCAAGCGTGACACCGCCTGGAGGAAACACCGGCGACGGGCTTACCGTGCGCGCAGGCAAGCCAAGGTTGTGAGGCTCGACGATCTGGCTATCGCAGGTGAGCGTAACGCGTTCGAGCAGGTTACGCAGTTCGCGGATATTGCCCGGCCAATGGTAGCTCTGCAGGGCCTGCTCCGCGGCATGGCTCAACTGCCGCTGCTCTTTCGCCAGATCGCTGGCGAGACTGCGCAGGATGGTGTCCGCAAGGACTGGAATATCTTCTCTTCTTGACCGCAGCGGCGGAATGCACAGGTGGAACGTATTGATACGGAAATAGAGATCCTCCCGAAACCTCCCCTCCTGGCCCGCGCGCATCAAGTCGCGGTTCGTGGCCGCAATCACCTGAATATCCGCGGTACGCTCGCGCACATCTCCAAGGCGGCGGAACCGCTTCTCTTCGAGGACTTTCAGAAGCTTGGGCTGAACGGTAATATCCATCTCTCCGATCTCATCGAGAAACAGAATTCCGCGATGCGCCACTTCCACCAATCCCTGCTTAACGGAGGCTGCTCCGGTGAAAGCCCCTTTTTCGTGGCCAAACAGCTCCGATTCCAGCAACTCTTTGGACAAACCCGCGCAGTTCACATCCACAAAGGCATCGTCGGCACGCGGACCATTAGCGTGAATCCACTGCGCCAAAACGCCTTTGCCGGTCCCAGTCTCTCCCTGGATCAAAATGGGGCGCTCGATCGAGATTAGCCTGCAGACAGAATCTTCCAGGCGCTTCATCACGTCGCTCGTCCCCTGAAACGGATTTTTTTCGTACCGTGAATTCGTAAGCTTCCGGGCAAGCTGCTTGCGGCGATTCTGCTGATTCACCACGCAAGTACGAACGTAAGAGGTGAGCACGGAGAACTGCACCGGCTTGGTAATGAATTGTTCCGCCCCTTCTTTAATGGCTTTGACCGCAAGGTCAATGGTGCCATGGCCGGTGAGAATAATTGCCTGGGTCAACAGGTTCATGCTCTTGATGGCCAGAAGGAACTGCAGAGCATCGCCATCCGGAAGCTGATAATCAAGGATGGCTATATCAGGGGGATCGTTCTCAAGCGCCAAGCATGCCGAGTGTATGCTGGGCGCGGAGACCACAGCATAGCCTTCAAGCTGAAGGTATTCGCTCAAGGCGGCCAAAATAGCTGGATCATCGTCAATGATCAGGATCTTGGCTTTCGTCACAACCACTCCCCGCACGTCAGGCGAATGAATCAGAGGCCGCAAGCAATCCTGGGCCCACGACGATTCGCAATAGTTATCACATCCATCCGGCAAAGTACACCAATAACTTGCATTTCCTTGCAGCTTTGTCTCTTGTGTCGAGCTATTTGGTACTCCAAATCCCTAAAGGTGGAATCCCTACGCCCATCGGCATTAGAAGCCTTTAAGCTTACCGAGAGGCTTTCTAATCAGGGCCAGCTCGAGTATTCATCGCTCTATCTATCTGTATGCCGGGCAATCATCTTCTATCTATAATGCAGGCAGAGTAGATAGTTATTATAAGTAGGGGGAAGGATCGTTTCTATGGAATTCGAGAGATCGGAGCTATGACGGGGTTACTACATCCTGCTGACCGAATTTTGTGTGAAGCACTTCGTTAGAGGAGAAAGCCGGCTTGTAATTTAGCTTGACGCGGCCCTAAAGGGACTCTCCTCCACCGTTACGCAGGCATCATCGAAAACACACCCTTTGCTCTGAGCGCAAAGCCAAGAGCGCGCTCTCCGCAAATGATGGGGCGCCCACTTTCCCGTGAAAACTAGATTTTTCTGTGCAGGTTGTGACCGCCGCCATCGCGGAGCGCAGCCTGCTGTGAAATCGAGACCGCGCAAAGATAAAGGCCTGGCAGCGGATTCCCACCAGGCCGAACAAGCTTAACGACTAGTCAGTGTCTCCAGGGTCTCCATCCGTGTCGCACGGATCTTTTGAAAGAACCCGGCGATAATCGGCGAAGAGCACAAATGAACCTCCCTTGGGATCCTGTGCGCTCCGCTGAAGAATATAGTTAACCGGCAATAGACTTCCGTAAGCGGCGGCAGCGTTACCTCCAAAATTATTTACCGTTCCTGGAATGCTTCCTCCTCCCAATTGCCACACACACTGCCCTTTCGACTGGGTCATCGAGTAAATCGGGTAGAATGCGGCTCCCTTGGGCGGGTTGGTGCAACCGACTCCGGTCGCCAAGTCGCACGCAGGATTCGAGATGAACTCATTGCCCGGCAAGTTCGTTTCAAAGGCGATGCGTCCGAAGTCTTCCAACCCTCCGCTCTCAACATCGCCAACGAACCCTTGGGGCCGAAATCGAGGATCGGTAAAACGAATTGGAGTGGGCTTCAGCGCGGCATCCGTCGCCGGGCTTCCAGTACCTGGCCACTTCAAGAAGTAGTCTGCTGAGTCAAAATCGAAATCTCCCCCGATGCAAGCTCCAATTGGACGGAGTCCGAGAGAAGCGAGAAAGGCCGCGCTAAAACAGCCTCCATGCACGTCGTCAAAATCGAGCCCCTTAGGATCGGTCACTCCAGGTTTCGTGCAATTCCCTCCCTCGGTCTTTACTCCGTTGCAGAGTTCGTGATGGCCGATTTCGTCGGCAAAGGAGACGTTCATCGCGTGAGATGTCCAAACCGCACGCGTACGTTCGCTCGAAGTCGCGAACATGGGATGGAAAGCGATACGCCGCGACGAGCAGGTTATCGACGGGTTCTGAGGATTCGGATCAGGAGCAAACAACACTTGGGCAAATCCGTTGGCAACGCTGGCCGTCATCGACCCGGTAGCGCCCGAGGTAAGATCGTGGACTGCGGCAACCAATCCCGCAGGACTATCGTGAATACTGACCTGCACCGTATCGCCAGGCTTCATCAGGAACGTGGTTCCGGGAATCACATTGAATTTCCTCGAGGAACCGGTGTTCAAGGGATCGGCAGAATCCTGCGAGACTCCCGTGGCGGTCAGGAAGGCGAAATTGACCGGCTCGTCGCCAACTATCCGCCGGCAATCCGCGTTGTTAAGCTTCCCGGTGAGATCCTGGGCGCTAAAGCTATCGATGGTCATCGCGGCACACCACAGCTTCGGATGCGAGCATGGATTCAACCCGCCTGGGGGATAAAACTGAAGCTCCAAAATAGCCCCTCCCGGGTGGTGTCCGATAAAATCGGGCGCCGCAGGATTCGGATTCTCGAAGATGTTGGCATCCGAATCGGGGGTACAGACCGGCGTGGAGTTGGGAGACGATTGGTTATCGCACAGCACCATGCCGAACCAGAAGGCTGGATGCAGTTGAAAATTGAACGTGCCTCCTGTTCCATCCTGACGCGGCGCCGTCGGCGGATCGACAGGGATGGTGAGGGTTGTCGAGAGCGAATTTCCAGAGCCGGATTTACTGGAATAAAAGACGATGGCAGGTTCATCGTGCCCGGAATAGAAGCCAAGGTCGATGCCGCGCGACACGTCCGCACAAAGGCCCGTATTATTCGGGCAATGAAAGAGACTTCGCTTGATTGTTGAATCAAGGCGTTGTTCCTGAGCTGAGCTAACGGCCGCCATACAAAGACACGCCAAAAGCAAACTAACGGTGGCCCAATGGGTCCTGCGCATGATTTTCTCTTTTCTCTTTATCTTCTACGAAAAAGGCAGACATGGGAGTCGCCAGACAAATACCAAAGACATGCTCCAGAAGCCGCTATGGATTCCGGAGACGTCTCACTTCTTAACTCAGAGTAGCCAGGGCAAAGCCCGAGTTGCAGGACGGAGAATCGCAGGAGTCAAAGAATCTTTACTGACTGGATTTATCAGGGAGTAGAATGCGCAGGCCCAGGGCTGCAAGTGAGATGCCCTGGAGCAGATAAGAGAACTTTGTTCTCCCATCTGCTCCGGGGCATGAAATTTATTGCGCGTCCTTAACGGGGCCTACAAGAGTCTGTTACGAAACTCAGAAATGAAGTCACATATTGTGCGTCGGTGTTTCGCCTAGCCCGATATGTTGTATTCTCTTCTGAAAAAATCCGAGTTTCGTAACAGCCTGAAAAAGGCCCCTCTTCCACAGTTGCGCCGGCTTCATCGACAGCCTGAACATCAGGGTTCTAGCCCGCGTAGATGATCCGCGCGTTTCTTGAATTCGTGACCCGACGAAGGGTTACTTTTGCGCCACTTTCGCCGGTTCGCTAGACAGCGTTACCGGATGAAGGTTGTCCTCGGGAACCCGATCGATCAAGAGAGCAAACGGATCGACGCCGGCTTTCTCGGGCAGTTCATCGCTCACGAAGGTAAAGCTCGATCGCTCCTGTGCAATATGTACGCGCTCTCGATATAACGTTTTCCCGAATTTTTTACCCTTAGCCGGCGCAGCAAAGGCCCCGATGTCGATCCAGTCGCCCATGGCGACCTCGGTTTCGTTGCCCTTCGCGTCAGCCTTGTATTTATGCGTCTCCACGTCGATGGTGACGTCGTATTTGCCATCGGCACGCTTGCGTGCGGTGGCTTCAAGAGCCCGATTGGAGAAGATGGTGATGTCCTCAAACAGATCCTTGATCAGATATTGCAGCTCCGGAGGGGTCTCTTCCCGCAAGGCATCGACCAACGCCCATGAGGTGGGATACGGAGGCTGACCGTACCCATATTGGTGAATCAGTTTCCGAAGCGCACGGTTCACCGCCTCTTCCCCAATCATCTCCTTCAAGTAGTAGAGAACCACGCTGCCCTTGCGGTAGTGAATGTAGCCCTGCTGATCTTCCACCGTAAGCAACGGCCGCTCTTTCAGCCGCTCGGTGCCCCGGGAGCGCAAATACCGGTCCATCTCGTACTGTAGGAACTTGCGCATCATATCCCGACCATATTCTTTTTCCATCACCATAAGGGCGGAATACTGAGCCAGGGTCTCCGACAGCAGCGTGGCGCCCTGCATGTTGGCCCCGATTACCTGGTGCGCCCACCACTGGTGGCCCATTTCATGGGCCACCACGTAGAACACCATGTCGATATCTTCCGGATGGCTCAGGTCGGCGATAAAGCCGATGGACTCCGAATAGGGCATGGTGCCGGCAAACGCCTGAGCAAAGGTATCGACGCGGGGAAACTCGATGATTCGCGCCTCTTTATGGGCGTAGGGCCCGAAGTTCTTCGTGTAGTAGTCCAGCGACTTCTCGATGGAGTTCACCATGCGCGGCACGTTCACGGCATGATGCGGATCGTAGTAGACCTCTACTTTCACGCCATTCCACATTTCTCGCGCCACTTCGTATCGCGCGGAGATGAACGAGAAGAAAAGCAGCGCCGCATGGTCGAGCTTGTAATCGAAATATCGCCGCCCATTTTCCTGCCACTCCCTGACCAGCGATCCGGGGGCTACCGCAATCTGGTCCTGCGAGGTGCTGATAATGGTCTCAGCGTCAACCCAATCCGAGTGTCCGCCGCCGTAGGTGTCGCGGCAATCATCGGTGCAATTGCGCTCCAGAGCCGGCATAAGATCGCGCTCCTTCAGCCCATAGGTCCGGCGGTCGTTCGGGTCCGCCAATTCGCGATTGCGGGAGTAGCCAACGGTGGGGGCAACTCTGTTGTTGAAGAACGTGCCGTTTTGCATCCATTGAAGGACGCTCACGGAATTTTCAAATCCCTGCGTGCGGCTCTTTACCGCGAAGTGAAGGGTGCGGTTCTCACCCGGCTGCATAGGAGAGTCAAAATGGAGAATCCTATAGTCAAGGCGTGGATCGTCTTTTGCAACAGAGGCGCCGGGAATCTCAATCGAAGTCTCCACATCGCGATCGAGGGAAAAGTGGATCTCCGTGAGGGGATGGTCATAG
The DNA here is from genome assembly GCA_035295685.1 of Candidatus Angelobacter sp. GTDB lineage: Bacteria > Acidobacteriota > Terriglobia > Terriglobales > Acidobacteriaceae > Angelobacter. Next base: position 91,630 of record DATGIO010000152.1, on the reverse strand, counting down.
GGGTTGTAAATGACCTCGTCACCCTGCATCGCGATGTTGCGGCTCTCCGGGAAGACATCGATCTTGTACTGAACGCTCTTGACCCTCGGTTGAGGAAGCGACTCGAAGCCCTTGTACGTTTTTTCATACTCGGCACGAAGTCTTTCCTGGGACTTGGGGCCAACTAACCGGTTGATCGACATGGTGTTGTAGACAATCCATGAAGCCGAGGCCGCCACCGCGGCCAAGCACGCGGCCGACGCCAATTTCCACGGCCCGGTGAACCGCAGACCGGCATTCCCCCAACGGTTGATCCAGCGATCTTGCTTGCCTCGAGGCCAAAGCATGATCGCGCCAATGGCAAGCAGGCCGCAGATCAGCAGCCAGTAAAAAGTGAACCAATTCCACGCATTCCGGAACGGAAGGTCTCCTGTGGCTAGGCGAATTAAGCCGGACTTTTGCCAACATTAGACTGGACTATACCAGAATTGGGCTGGACAGCAGTAGTAGCACTAACAGGATTGGGTAACGATACTACTGAGGACAAAGAACCGGGAGCCTTCATGAGGCCACTTATGAACGCCATTGCCTTGCTTCTGGACATGTGATTTTCTGCAACCCGCTGGACGTGCCCTTTAACTTCGGACAGCATTTCATCCTGCGACATTGAGGCAATATCGTAAAACGTGTGCCAGGAGCGAGTGTCTTCAAGTTTGATTGAGCCGTTGTTATGGCATGCCGGACATCCACTTCCTTGGCATGAAGAACAAACAGAGGTGCCGCCAACCCTACCGCAGCAGCTTGCCATAACGCCGATACACCCATCCGCGAAATGACGAACCTCTAGGGCTTCTGCCGTGTGTGTGTGGGTAGTCCCATCGTCGAGAGTTGCATTAACTGTATGCGTGATGCTCATTGTCATAGGTCTTCACCTCAGTAGTACGCGGCTAACGCTGCCGCCACCTGCTGCTCCGGTGCCACCGCCTGTGCCACTTCCACCGCCACTAGACACGGTTGTAATTGCGCCCATTGGAACGATGCCATCGTTGCTGGAAAGAACTTGGTTGGAAGGTGTGGCAAAAATGGGTTGCGATCCGCCAGCAAAGAAAGGATCGATTGCATACACGGCAAAAGTGCCGTACGAGCCTGGGTTCACTGATCCAGAGTTATAAGAAATAACACCAGCGCCGAACTGGTAGCTGTTTGAAGCAACCGCTATAGAGGTAGACGTGCCTATTTGCGTAAGCGGATTTGGTCCCGTTGGTGCCGCGTTTGTGTTTACAGGGTTGTTTTTGAACGAATTGAGAATCTGGCCCACGCCATTCAACCCGGTTATTGCTCGGCGCGATCCCGCTGCTACCTCCGAGAGTCGAAATCCGCAGATCTCGACCTGCTGGCCGACGCCCGCAGCATCTCCGGACAGGAAAAGGACCGCAGAAACGTAAGCGCAGCCAGAATTGAATTGCGTGGACGATGGACTGGTACTGAAACCGGATATTTCCGTCGACGAGAACTGCCACGTATTGCCGACAGTGGATGCCGCTAAGAGAAAGGAGCACCACATGGCAAAAGCGTTGCCGGGAAAGTGAAATATCTGATTTTTGTTGAGGTCATATTCCTGCAGGCCGCAGAAGAAACGGATGCCACCTGTGAACGGCGCGACGATTCGCAACCAGCACTCCATCAAATAGACCTTGTTAACGTCGACCGGGATCAATTCAACGCTTTGAAACTGAAAACCCTGCGATGTGGGGTTGATCATCAATTCCGACGATCCACGAGGAAGGCCGGGAATGTTGTGGCGAACCTGAAATCCGGCGTTTGGTATGACAGACGACCAATTGCCCATACCTTGCTCGAAATCGCCATTGCGTATGAGATTGTCGGTAGGCAGGGAGAGCGGCAGATCGCCGCGAACTATGGATGAACCCAGCGGAACGTTGCCAACTGACACATCCGAAAAAGCACCAGGAATAAACTGCAGAAGCTTCACTTCGACAGTTGCTACGTTTATGGACGAGGAACCGCTATTACTGCTGCCGGAGTTATTACTAGACGAACTCGACGGATGATTGATCGTGGCATCTACGATCTCATAGTCGCCAGCAAATTCCTCAGAAATGGAGCGATCGATCGTCAGCACATCTCCCAAGAGCTGCTCCGCAAAAGAGCGCCCTTGCGAGTCCACAGCGTCCCAGTAAATTGTCATTTGGGCAGTCCATGGAGCGTTATATGGAGACGCATCAACGCCGAGGTTGCGAACCTTCAAGAAGTTGAGAATGCGGAACGTGCGTTCACTTGTGTTGTTTCCAAGCGAGATGTTCAACGGCACTCTACGGAACGCCGCATTTAGCTTCAGCCCCCTCTGGCCAATAGCGTTCTGATGCTTTTCGTGATCAACAGTGGTGGATCTGCTGATGAAGCGGCTTTCTGGAGTGCCACAGTAACCGTTGCCGCTGGTTGCATTTGGTCCGGGCTGGGCAAAAGTGAAATTGACCGACGTCGGCACAGATGCCACGGTAAAGACGCCAAGAAAGCTGGGATCGTCGCAATTCAGAATCTGCACGTTGTCGTTTTGAAGGAAAGGAAGCTGTCCCTTGGTTTTGACGGTGACTATCCCGCCATTACGTACCAGTCCATTGTTAGCTGCCGTCTCGATATCGGCCTGATCCATAGGATTCAGATCGTTGTACGACGCAATGATTCTGTTGCTTGTTCCGTGCAGGTCGATCTTGTCGAAGTTGCCCGTGCCGGGAACAATGTGATCCGTGGTGAGTGTAAAGGTGGATACGCGTGGTTTATCGGCGCGAATGAAGATACGCCCAGCAGCTTCGTGAACAAAGAGCTGCGACATTGTGAGGAGCTGCGCCAGAGCTTGCTGCAATTTGATGGTAGATGGAAATGCAACGCTGGATTCAAAGCGTTTGATGCCCGTTGCGATATTGAAATCACACCATGCCGCTGAATCGACAACAGAAGGAAAGTCGATCCTAGCTTTTTCATCTGCTGTGAGGTCTCCGCCTGCCGAGGCGGCCGCGCTTGGAAGCCAGTCCGGCTTGAGCACCTTTCTCAAGATCAGATCGAGCGCCTGCCATGCTCCGTTGGTGGAAAAACCATAAGCGGTCTGGTTGCCGTTTATATCGAACTGTCGAACCTTACAACAGCGAAAATCTCCTACAACATCTAGAGTGGCGCTTGGGGCGGCCGGATCGGGCTGCACATGGAGAGCAACATAGGCTTTACGTGAATACGTCACGCGCTGAAAATTACCGGGTAAGAGTGAGAAAAACTTATCGACTCCCTGGTCGCCACCAACAGAGGTTGGATTGAGTCCTGAGCCAAGCACACCATCAATACCGGGATGAAAGTGAAACACGGATGTGTCGGCGGTATTAGCAAGCTTCCGATTGATCCAGAACCGCTCCGGTCCATCCCACTCACCCTCGGCGTAGATATAAAACGCCACAGTGCTTTTATCTGTGAGCTGCTGCAGAAGAACATTATTTCCACGGACGCGGTTGTATCCGTAGGCCAGCGGAAGAGCAATACCGAGCTGAGCATTCGCGATCTGAGAGAACGCTGGCGATCCTTGAAGTAGTGCAACTGATCCCATAACGATTACCTAAGCACCAATGGCTGGCGGAGCCTGGGAGGAACGCGGCCGCCGCCACCGCCGCCACCAAATTGAGTTGGCGGCGTAGAGACGGTCACATTAGGAACAATGGTGACGATTGCGTTGAACCGCTCAACAGCGCCGTGCAACACACAATCAGAAAAGAGCTTTGTACATGTTGTCGCAGAGTCGGTCGCGCCGCACTGTGGGCTCTTGTAGCGCCACGTGCATATTTCCGACTGTACGTCATCGGCAACGTCGTATTGAGACGTGTCGAAAAGCTGCAGCATCCGAAATGAGACCTCATCCTCACGCGGACTCTCCTCCGACAGGGTCATGTGCAACTCGTCGCGAGATGCCGCTATTAACGGAGACCAGAAACGCACGATTGCCAAAGCGCCTTCGAACTCATGGTTCTTAAGTGCCGCTGCAACATCCCGATCAATCGTATTTCCAGAAAGATTCTGCACAACCAAGTCTCCACTGTCTGTGGAGAGATCGCGTGTGCGTTTGAAAGGACCAGCAGACTTTACCCACGGCACATAGAATTGATTGCCTGCAACGATTCGGGCTGGATACACGCCCTCTACATCCGTCCAGAAGAACGTGCTGCCATCTGCAGTCTGGATGTCTAGCAAGATTGCATCGACAAACCCACCATGCTTCGCAAGCTCAGCCTGCATTCCTGTTGGAAGAGTTCTAGGCATCTATTGCATTGCCTCCACTGCATCAGCAGCGATGATGAAATCGGAGCTGCCTGCATTCTTTGTGTTGGTTGGAGAGATTTTTACCCGGTGAAGTCCGAATTGGATATTCTGCACGGTAAGCACCGGCGCAGAAGCAGTTAGCACAGGCGCGAACATGTCGACGTTGCCAACGCCAACTCCATCAATGAACGCCTGGGCGATGCCCATGTCCGTGTTGCGAGGAGACCAGAGACGGAAGCCATAGCCCAGGTAAATCCACTCTGCTGCATCGGCTGGAGACGTGCCCGGAGACCAGTAAGCGAAGCCATTGAAGTAAGCCGGGTTGGGATTGGGAGCGGGAAGTTCCACGACAGCATTGGTTGTGGATGTGTATACACTCGGTGCAGTGCCGGATTCCAACTGCCAGCCCCATGCAGTAACCTTCGTGCCGGCAGCTCCGGGAATTGTGAGACCGGCAAGGATCAATCCGCGATTATTGGCCCCGAAACCGGATGAGGTAAAGCTGAATCGCTGCGGCGCAGTTGTGAGTGTCAAAGGTATGGAATTCGTGGCTATGCTGGTATCCGAGAAATTCAACGTGACGCCTGGAAGTGCAGCCGCTCCTGGAGGAACTGCTAGATAGCATGACACCGTGAATGATTGAGATGGGCGCGGGAAATAGGCAACTGGCTGAAATATGCTGGCAAAGTTAATGAAAGATCCACCACCCTTGGTAAGCACGTCGGCCAGTTGGCCACCATTTGGATCTGGCGCGCTATCGGCTAGAACAGAACTTCCTCCGTCGAAAAACCAACCTCCCGGCGTATTGTTTACGGGCGTCGTGTTTTCCATGTCTTGAGAAAACAAGAGCAAGTTCTTAGTCCTATGGTCCCAATTGCCAGTGAGCTTTACAAGGTCGGCACCAAAGCCGTCGCGCTCATCAAACATGATCGAGTCGATTCCCCATGTGGACGGATACTGAAACATAGGCAGTCCGGGAATCACCACAAAGGTTGCCGTGATGTTCACTTTGTCGTTGCCGATGATTTCATATTGAGGCTCGTCCTGAAACTGACCGCTGTAATAGCGCCCGCCATCGATGTCGTACAGGGTGAAGAAATCCTGCGAGTACTGACGGAACCATTGCCGCAATCCGTTGTATGTGGAGAATTGCCGGTTATTCCATTGAAGAGAAAACACCGGGCCGCGAGCCACAACACGCTTGGCAAATACGCGCCCACTGCGCGCCTGAGCCCGGGCGACCGTGCTCGGATCAACTATGCGAAGCGGATATTCGGGATTAAACACGCTTGATGAAGTTGGGTTGAGAATATTGTTTTGGCTCATACCTTACCCTCTTGCTTAGCGCGGTTCAGCGCGGCAAGGATCTGGTCGATGCCGCCGTTACGCAACCATCTTTCATCCACGCTCTGCGCTTGAATGAGAGAACCGTGAATGTGAATATCGCCACCAACGGAACTGCCGCCATTAATGCGTTGCAAGGTTTGCAAATTATCGGCAGTGGAAGAAGCATTCACGACGAACTCGCCCTTACGAAGAACAGCGTGCAGTTCTCCTGGGACAGTGGCGAAGCTGGAATAGGACGAAGACACATAGCCTCCATCATGAAATTGTGGAGGTCCGAAAAGCAGTCCGGATCTGCGCTGGCGCTCCACTTCGAACGAGTCGATATCTTTGTCGGCCGCCAAGATCGCTGGATGTACCTTGTTTTTCCAGACGCTCTTTCCTTCGTCCTTTAACTTCTTCAACTCATCTTCGGCCTGCTGATCGAGCTGATCGAGTTGCTGGTGTGCGCTCAGCGAGTCAAGCTGGAAGCTCTTGTACTCATCCTCAATTTTTTGAATTGCTGGCTGAATTTGCTTAGTGAAATAGTCGTTGGCTTCGCGCTTGCGCTTGCTACCCCCAAATAAGCCGCCAAAGATTCCTCCAAGCAACCCAACAATTCCACCTACCACCAAGCCAATGGGACCGCCAATGCCGGAGATAAGGCCCAGCAGTGCGCCGATCCCAATGCCGCCGCCAGCTCCAGCAAGAGCGCCAGCCAAAGGTCCGTGTTGCAATCCAACGCCAAAACCAAGTAGACCGCCACCGGCGGCCGAAGCCAGACCCAAGCCAAGCGCTCCAGAGATGAGGCCGGATGCAAGCCCGAAAGGATTCAACGCCGCGAACAAAGGCAGCGACGCACCCAGCAGTCCGAGCTTTCCGCCAACAGCGTTGCCTAGCAATGGCAACAGTCCGGCAGTGAGACCGATGCCAGCGCCGCCAGCGCTGAATAGATTTTTCAGCCCACCAAGCAACCCGCCCTGCACCTGGGGAGCGCGCAAAGGTTGAGTGATCGTGTCAGCGAAGCTAGCGGTGCTAAGTGCGCCCGATGGTGTTAGAAGGCTACTGCCGAAAGAGGATGTGGAGCCACTTGGAGCAAATGGCGGAGTTACGCCGGTTGTGCCACCGCCAAACGGAGCGCCACTGAGACCAAACAGCGATGAAAGATCGGGGCCGGATGACGCTGCGGGAACGGATGCCGTCGATCCGCCGCCCAGCGGAAGTCCACCCAGACCAAACACACCGGGAGCAGTTGCGTTGGCTCCGGACGAAATGAATGGTGGAGTTCCTGACGCTGTGCCACCACCGCCAAATAGAGGACCGAGCAAACCACCAAGTGGATTTCCTGCACCGCCACCGCCGCCGCCGAAGACTCCAGCACCGACAGAGCCTTGTCCGAAGACGATAGAACCAAGAATGTTGCCAGCTCCGGACTTCATGGAACCCATGGTGAGAAGCCATTGCGCAAGAATCTGAAAAAACAGGTGCTCCATGTTCTTCAAAATCGTTTGGCCGATCTTGCCTGAACCAATGTCGTTAAAAACACTCTCAAGTTCGCTGCCGAGTTGTTGCGTGAGCTTTTCGTTTTCAGCAATGATCTTCTCGTTTATTTCGGCATGGACTGCGGCGCGCTCGGCCTCGGCAGCAGACTCAATCGCAACGTACTCCTGGCTACCGGCCTTATATTTACTGAGCTGCGACTGCTCCTGCTTATCGATGGTCAGCAATCGCTTATTACTCTCTACTTGAATTTGGGCATAGGCTTTGAGCCACGGTGGAACCGTTGCCAGCGCTGCAGCGGCTTCAGCATCTCTTTGCCGCTCTGCCGCTTGCTCAAGCACCTGCGCCCTTTCCTCGGCAGCCTGATTTCTTCCTGCAGTAATCTCAGCATCAGTTGCAGTCCAAAGCGCTTGTTCCTTCTGGGTAAGTGAGACAAGACGTTCAAGCTCAAGAGATGTAAGGTGTTCACCAGCCTGCGAAAGAATATTTTTGCGCTCATCTTCGAACTGTTTGATTTTGAGGTTGCGCTCCGCGTTGAGGCGGTCCTCACCCTGAAGCGTAGAGAGTTGCTGTTCAAGGATGAAGTCCTGAGTACTCTGCTCTACCTTGGAGATTTCAAGATTAAGAGCACGAATTTTGATGGCGGCCTGCTGATGGATTGCGACCTCACGTTCCTTAATGTCTTTGAGGGTAATTAGGCTGCGCTGCCGTAGCTGTTCCACCTCTCGAATCGAGAACTCCTCGTCGGCACGGATCTTATCTTCGTCGTGTAGTGATTCATCTGCCACTTGGTGGCGCAGAGCGAGAGTTTGCTCTGTTGCCTGGCGCTCAAGGTCAACGATCTGCGCGGTGGAGATCTTATGGGCTGCAGCAACAGCTCTTTGGTATTCCTGGGAGTTACGAGACAAGACTCCGAACTGGTCATTTAGTGCTTTGAGCGCCTGCTGTTGTTCGACAGCAATCTTTGCAAAGCCAGTCTTACCTGCCAATGCAGCTTGCTTTTCGGTAGAGATAACTATTTCTTCCAATTGTTGTCGCTCATGTTCGAGCAGTTTCTCCTTCTGTTCTTCAAGACCCTTAGCCTCAGCGTTTAATCGATTCAACTGAGTCTGAGATTCAAGTTCGGCACCTTGACTCGCATTGCCTTCTGTAAACGCATCCAACTCGGCTGCATCGGCATTACGTTGACCTGATTGATCTGAGAGTTGTTTTTTCTTCTCTTCGATATCGGCAAGTCTAGTATTGATCTCGTTCAAGTGTTCTAAGCTGGCACCGAGAGTTCCCGGTTCAATGAAATTCTTCCTGCTGGCCTGGATTGTCTCCTGCTCCATCCTCTTGATTTCTTCCGTATAGCCGCCCATGTCGTCGGTGATCTCGATGATCTTTTTGCCGATTTCACCGATAACTGGAATAACAGCAGCGAAAATGGATGCTCCAAAGGCCGCTTTAAAGACAGGCCCCAGAAGAGAGCTATGCGCGATCACGTTTTCGAGAGCGCGAGGCATCTCTACGCCTAACGTGCGGGTAATAAGTTGACCGGCGATATGTGCTCGCCGTTCTTCGGACTCAATGCCCTTGAACGCGCTTTCAGCCTTGTTATCCGCAGCCGCAAGACCGAATGTTCTGCGGAAGATCTCTTCCATTTTTTCTGCTTCGGTTTGCGTCCCTTTCAGGGCATTGCTGGTTTCATCTATGGCGGACTTGCTGCCGGTTGCCCAGGCTTTAACACCAGCAAAGAAATCAAAAAACTTTTTCTTCAGGTTATCGATCAGCAAAGGTGCTCCACCTGCATCAAGATGGAATTCAAGCTCCAACTGTGTAGACACTTAGCGAAGCTCCTTTCTGCATTTGTGGCAACGCATGCTGACTGTGCTGTACTGGAAATAGCCGCAGTAACGGCACGGCGGGTGCTTGGTTACAAATTCCTGACGCGCAGCTTCTATTGCGCGAAGTCCCTCAGCTTCGCCATCTGTGAGGTCAAATTGGACTCCGGCACCGATCATGGATTTGAGCCACAGAACATAGACGACAAAGTCTCTATACCCAGGGGACAGGCTGCTGTTAGGAGACAGCTTTGCCAGCAAGGCGTCATCGATGTCACCGGATATCAAGGCGTTGGCAAGAGCGCGATCCGCGTCGTGGCGGTGGAGTTGCTCTTCGAACAACTCCAACGCCGCTATGCGCACTCCGTCATGATCCTGCGAGACGGTGATCATTCACCCTGCCCGGCATCTGCAGATTTAGAAGCTCCAGCAAAGAGAAGCTCAACAGCCTTGACTTTGTGAAATCCATCCATATCGTTACGGATATCGTTCAGGTCGGTTAAAGGCTGATCCCGGACCTTGTAGCCGTCGACGCTCAGAATCAACTCATCATAAAAAGAGAAAAGAAGCCTGTGCCGCAGAGCATGGATGGTTTTTCCATTGCGGCTCCCACCAACAACACGGCTCTCGCTGCTGGCTCGGTAAAACTTACGCCGATGCTCTGCGGTCACTGGAGCAAAGCGGTGAATCAGCCCTTCATAGCCACTCATCTTGCCGGGTTCCGTAATTCCCCACGCGGCCGTGAGTCCAACTTCTATGCACTCAGGATCAAAGGGGCGATCCTCGCCGAACCCATCACAAGGGCCGACGAACCGAAGCAGCCATGCTGCTGGCCGCAAATGGCGCGGCATGATCTTCGCCTGCCATCCAGGCTTAGAAGCGAAATCTCCGCGATATCCCTCGACGCGGATGAGTTTTTGCTGGACAAGATCAATGCCGGGATTCTCCATATCCAGCACGGTGAGTTGCGATTCCCGCTGGTTCTGCGTGGTGTATACAACCCCTTCAAAATAGGTTTGCCAATCGCCCTGCGTTAGGCGAGAGAAATAGAACGTGTAGGGAAACTTGCCATCAATAAAGGACACAGCCCTCTCGCCATCGAGCGGCAACAAGGCTCCATCACTGATTTTTTGCAGCACCGGCTGTGTATCTTCCATTTGATTCGCTCCAAGTTGTAAATGAATGATCGGAATTGTTCTGTCGAGCTATCTATCAAGCAGGTAGCGAAGCGATGCGACCTGCAGGCCGCGAAGCAGTGCGGCCAATCCGGAAGCGAAGCGGTGCTGCCGGTACTTCAAGAAGGAGGGACACGGCAAAAAATTGACGTGCCCACAATTGTTTCAGCAGATCCCGTCAAGAGCGATGGCAGCATTGGCAGTCATCATGGACTCACGTATCTTCCTGATAGCTGCTGTCTGGTCTGCGCACTTGGGAGTGTTTTCAAGCACTGTCTTGGCGTATTGGTGCGCGGCCTCTCTGATTGCCGAATACTTCGGCAACTGATCCTCGCGAGGCGAGTGGTACTGGAAAATGGTTTCCAAGTTTTGCATCATTCCTCCTTTCTACGCCGCGATCATGTACGCGGGAACGTTATTGACTACCGTGGCCTGAAAAACCTCGTTCACGCCATTCTTGATGACGTCCTGATCTCCTGCGGTGAGTTGCCACGTCAGCTCGACTCCCTGCGACGCAAGCTGAGTGGTGAAGTAAATGCCAGGAAATTTCATCGAGAGCTGCTGAGAGGGCCCGCTGTTGATGTTGATTTGAAGCTCTCGCGGAGTGTCGTTGATGAAAAGAGTGCGGATGTCATCGACATCCTTGGCCGCAACCTGCAATGTGCATGTTGCCCGCTGCTTTAGCACCTTCATGAACGTGGCGAATAATCCGCCACCTGGAGCACGATGCGGAGACATGTCCATTGCCAGATGTACTTGCCATTCACGGACACGCTCTTTGATGCTGCTGAGAGCTGTGGTAGTCAGCGGCAACGCAGCTCCTGCAATGAGCCCGGCTGCAGGAAGCTGAAAAGGAGCACCGATGGCGTTGGGGGCGACATTCTGCTTCGTCTCCGTGCCTGTGGCGTTGGATAGATAACAATTCCAGCCAGTCGCTCCGGGCATGGCTGCAGGAGAGCCAACTTGCGGCACGCTGTTCGCTGGAATGACGATTGACGCTTCAGGCCCGGCCAGAGTCTCGCCGGCGGCCGTCGTGTACGTGATTCTTACGAAATAGGTCGCGCCAGCCAGCGCCCCATTGACCACAGCGCTCAATACCGGCGCGAGCTGCGGAGAAGGAACGCCAATCAGAATATCCGTATCGGACGCCAGCAAATATTGAGGAACCGTTGTGGGAGGAAGCTGCACAGCACCGTCGACAAACTTGCCGGACCCAACCATCTTGAATTGTGCCTGGGCTGTGCCGGTATCCTTGCCTGTAAGAACAAGGTCGGAGATCGCCAAGTCCGGCATCTGATAAAAGATGTCGTTGGTGTCCTGAAATAACAGGCTCGTAACGGGCATCTGATTTGAGGACTGCAGAAACTTGAACACGTGAGTAAACGGGCCAGCCCCACTCACAACCACCGATCCCATCGAAAAAGCCATCAGCCAGCCAGCAAGAAAATTGTCCAGATCCCAGGTGGCATCGAAGCCGGTCGTATATTGAGTGGGAATTCTCACTGTAGGCCACTGATGCCCTTTGTTGGCCAACTGCTCATCAGAAAAATACGTCTTTTGTATCTGAGCAAAGCTTGTGCCGGGAATGCGAGGCCGTTGCGTGTAGCTGGCCAGCGCCACGGGCTGCTGCAGTGCCGCCTGTTTGTTGGGCGCAAGCGCCACGTTTCTGACTTCCAGTAAATGTTGCGGCTCGTAACTCATGAATTACTCTCCCTTTTCTGCGCCTTGGCGGGCGCGATCTTTTCACTAGGTGGCTCTGGCTTTGGCGCGATCTCAAACAGCGGGTGTCCATCGATCTTCTGGCGGCTGAGCACGACAAGCCAGTCGAAGGCTCTGGTGACGCGCTGAGATTGACCCGGCGAGAAAGCAAATTCATGTCGGCCTTCATGGACGCGCACCATCGTGCCACCGGACCATTTAGCACCGAACTCACTGAGTTGCACATCGACAAAATCTTCCCCTGACATCATTCCTCCTCAAAACTGTGCGATGGCTTCCACGCGCACACGAACTGAATACCAAGTCCCATCCTTGCCAAACTGCTCAGCGGTTGTGCCAGCCAACTCGATTGGTCCAGAGAACGATGAATCACCATCGAGTGGAATTCTTTGTCCAGCCAGGGCTGCACGGACTTTTTGAACAAGGTCTTGCGCGCCGCCACGCTCGGTCGACACATCTCGCAGATCCTCAGAACCAACGAAAATTACCCAATCCTGATATGTCTGATAGGTCTTACGAGTGATATCGCGGCTTTGGTCTTGAGTGGAATCAAACATCACTAGCGCAGCAGGAGGCACGGCCAACAAAGTGCCTTGTTCGTCGAAGTCTTTGCTGCTTAGCGCCGAAACCTGCACAGCTTCTGGCAGCGATGCTTTAAGCAGAGCAATCAATCCGGACTCGCAATCATCCATCCTGAATTGCGTTGGCATTTCTATTTCGCTCCTGTCTGCACGTACCGCTCTATCGCGGCCTTGATCTTGCCGGGATCTTCAGGACGAACCACAAGAAAGGGACGGGCTGGAATTCTCACCTTACGTCCTCGTCCGGCCAATCCACCTTCCTGCTGGATGCGCGCATAAATAAGGTTGGAGCCAATACGCAGCACATTGCCGGAGATCACATAGGCCGCATTGTCTGTGACTGAGTTGCGCAGCCTGCCGCTCTGAATAAGGGTCTTTCGTCCGAGCCCGCCTTTGCCACGCTTCAGAGTTGCCGGAGACAGCGGCCGCCACGATCCCGGTGGAGATCCCTGGTCCTGAAAAGTGCGGACGATAGAGCTGCGCATGATCTGGCCGATAATCTTCAATATGGGTTGCGGATTGAGCCGTTGATTGAAGTTGCGCAGAGCAATCTGCACCTGCTGATCGTTGATGGCTATGCCGATTGTAGGGATATAACTCACACGTACCCCGCTAGGTTGTCGTCGCTGAAGCGCTCAACGGTTTGTGTGGGTCTGACGTCTCCAGCTCCGGACTGCGGAGCGGCAGCTACGGGTTGATCGAGAGATGCCTTCCCTGAAGCCACGTCGCGAAGGAACTGCACCGCATAGTCGTAGGCTTCGCTTACGTCCTTCTTCATTTTCTTGCGGCGCTGATAAAGGAACCACTCGGCAATCGTGAGCGTAAGTCCTTTGACTTGGTTGGACGCCTGTAAAGGGATGGTGTATCGCTGACGGCAGTACGAGTCTATCAATGCAGATGACTCATTCAAGATGTCGGAGACCATCACCGTGTTTACCTTCCCGGAGTTGGTGTCATCGGTCAACTGAACCAACTCCAGGGCGGTAATACGGCGCGGCGACAGGTCGTCTTGTGTCGCGTAGGCCATTAGTCCTCCTTCACGACGCGCTGCAGAACCTCAGCGCCGATTGACGATACTTCCTGCTGCGTCAACTCAAGCACAGATCCAGCGGCATGATCCTCACCATCGCGGCGCAGTGGAAACAACAGGCGATAAGCATTGCGAGTTGATTGAGATTTCTCGTTAGCCACGTTCTTTGCTACTCCTTTCACGGAAGAGATGTAATGACTTGCGCTTAGTTGAACAACAGGCGCACAGATGTAGTCGAGGCGTCCGTCTGAATACACACGTCCTGCCCGGACGGAACTTGCGCGCCAAGGTAGTACGTCTGCACAGGCGGATTCACAACCGGACCAAGCAGTACGGTTGTTCCTGTGCCGCAATTGGTTCCGGTGCCAAACTGGATGGTGAATGATCCGGCTGCGCCGGTTGATTTCTCCACTGCCACCGAACGAATGTAGGTCTGCCCCGTAGCTGGAGCGGCCACTACACGAGTAAGGGTGGATGAGGCGACGGCAGGCGAAAGAATACTCAGGTCGCCGGTCTGAAGGATGTTCAGCCCTTGAGGGCTAGCGCCTGAGCCAATGAATCGCAGCTTGAGCAAGTTCTGCTCTCCAACTTGCTGCGCAATCACGTGGGCTGATGGAGCAGTCATCAATCCCACAATTACCGCTAAAACGACTACCACCAAGATGGCGGCCTTTCTCATAATCGTCCCTCCTTTGAAGGTGATTGTTGATTGTTGACGCCGTCCAGGGATTGCTCGCCCTGGACGGCAGCTCTGGCGATTCTCCGCGACCTCCATTAGTTTGAATTTCCGCCGCGTGAATCAACGGGCGGAGCTTCAAGCAACCGTGTTGCGTAGCAGATATGCGCTTATGTTCGACGTGACCTGCTGGCCATAATAGAAGTGGACCGACAGTTCGTCGCTTTTCGCGCTGGCCGGAGTGAGCCTCGCAATCTCCGTACTGAATCCTCCCACCGTCCCCGGAGCGTTCTTCCAGACAAACGTCTTTCCGAACGATGGATCTTGCGGAGTAGGATTGGGTTGGGCGTAAGCAAGAATTGCATTCTTACCCCAGACGAAGTTCGAGTTGCCATTGACATCGATCTGTATGGCAGATGCCAAGACGACACGTGGCACTCCGAACACGGCTGCAAGATCATCGAGCGTGACTTGGCCGCCTTTGGTGTACACGAGCCGCTGCACAATGGCCGGATGCACACGGAGCTTCTGATACACCGGATCGCCGATGATCATCAGATTGGCTTCCTGGCCGATCTGCCTTATCTGGCTCTTAGCCGTCTCGACATCGGTAATTGGAGTGGAGTTTGCGGCATCACTCCACTGCGAACCACCGGCAAGCGTTACAACGTTCGTTGGCGCGTAACTCACCGGGTTGGTGGCAAGAGATGCGGCGCGCATTTCCTCGCGCAAAAACAGCTTGTCCAATATGGTCTGCGTTGCCCATTGCTCCAGATTGCCTGCAGAAAAGTTGGAACGCTCTTCGTCCGGAATCTTGCGGGCCAAGGCGTGGTCCGGGCAGAAATATCGGTTCTTCGACAGCGTCTGCTGGATGCCTTCGGCGGGCGATCCCGGGGCGCGAACGTCGTTTTCACGCACCATCTGGTTTTCACGGCCAAACAACCAATAGAAATCCGACTGTTCTTCGACTTCGACGCGCGGTAGAAGCAGCTCTGCGACCAGCGTGTTGTTCCGGTAGAGTTGGGCAAACTGACTTAAGGCGACATCGATCTTGCCCTGGACGGGGTTGACCATAGCGCCTGCAAAATTGATCGGGCGTGTTGCCATCTGCATTTCCTCCTGATAAATCCCGCCCAGGCGGGGAATCAAAATCGACTAGCGCTATGTTTAGACGCGCTGTGGAATAACGAACAGCAAGAACTCGTCGCCAGCATTTACTGCGGCCTCAAGCGCCAGCCCAACAACCTCGGTGCCAAGCACGGCCGGTGCTGGGGATAACTGTCCGGTTGCATCGTTGACCTGCACCCACTGCAGTCGGGCGATAGGCACGGCGGCTATTGCCGTGACTTCACCCAGCTCGATGACGGGGACAGGATCGCCAGGGTTGATGGTGGCAAGAGCAGTCACTCCCACTGCGCGGGAGCCTTGAGCACCGGGCAGTGCCACCGACGCAACAGCCGCACCAGCTCCAACAGCGACACCAGCGGACAGGGCAACGTCACCGGTATAGGTGCGAGTGATATTCGGCTGCAGAACTCCAAACTGCGATTTGGCCATATTGCCTTCCTTCGCCCGATCAGCGGCGGCGGCCCGCAAATAGATTGATATGTGACCGCTGATAGATCAGCGAGACTTACACGTTGCCGGCTGCTGAATAACCGGGATCGTCATACTCTCCACTGGCACGCAAACGGGTTAGAGCTTCGCCGTAAGGAATCTTCTCTTTTAAAGAAAGCTCTCTTGCGGCTTCGGCCAAAGCAACAGATTGCTGATCGACTACAACGCCAGTTCGCGCTGAAGGCTCAGTGAATTTGACGGACCTGCTGTTACCTTTGGCAGATCGTGTTGTAGTGACGGCAATTTCTCCTCCGGGCACCATCTTCGGAAGGGCTAACAGGAAATCGGCAAAGCATTCGGCGAGTGGCTTATCGACTTTCTTGTCGCCTTCGCCAAAACTTACTTTCGTGTCCGCCAGCGCCAGGTCTGAGAAGATCTGCGGGATTCCCATCTTGTCGAATGCCGGTATCCAACGCTGTCCGTCTTTGACGCGCTTGATTTGAGCCTCGGCATAGTTTGCGGCAGCCTTCTTCGTTTTCTTGTCGGACTTTGACTTGTCGTCGGGTTCGTCCTCGTCCGTGTCATCGTCGTCGTCGTTGTCAGGATCGTCTTTCGACTTTGCTGCGAACTTCGCCAACTGCTCTTCAAACTTCTTGGTCGACTCCGCAACTGCATCGGCGATGCGTTTTTCAAGCTCCTTCTCGTTCATCTCTCCGATAGTCTTGGGCTTGACTAAATCGGAGAAGAATTTCTTGAGCGATTCCATGAAGCTCTTCTGCATTTGCTCTGGGTCCATCTCATCCTCCTTGAAATCAACTGCGATTGCGTCACCAGCGCCGAAAGAAGCAAGCTTCACATCAGCGAGGCCTTTCACCTCGGGCGGCATCGCGCCGAGGAAACCAACGTGCCGCAGTGCCGGTCCATTGGCAGTGCGGTAAAACTGATCGAGCGTTTCTTGAAGCTGCCAGCGCGTACTAGCTCCTCAAATGCTGATGGCACCTGCTTGAGCTTGCCCTGCAACACATCTCCAACCCGGCGAAGCTTCTCCACCCAGCCGTATGCGGGCGCGTCGTCTTTCGGGTGACCAACAACAACGGGTGCTTCGTGCTTTCCCGGATCGTAGAGAGCGATCATCTTGTCGATGTCTGAGGTCGTATACGATCCCTTGTCGCCGTAGTCTCCAGCGCGAAACAACTCGATCCACTGTCCATTGAGAGTGCTCATTCTTCTGGTTCTCCTCCAAACCCATCGTCAGGCACTCCTGCTGCCGCAGGCGGAATGCGGCGCAGCCCAGGGGTGTCTGCTTCTTTGTCGACATCGTCGGGACCTTCGGCGGTCACGAGGCAGCGGCAGTTGTAGCCCAATGGCGGATACAGCCGATTCCACACCGGGTCGTCGTTGCGGGCCGCAAATCCATTCAGCACAGCGTGAGACAGGCGGACGCGATCATCTCCAGCAGTGCGCAACACCCAGTACGGGAGAACGGCCGCAACGTCCGGATCGGTCATCTGCTCGTAGCGACCATTTCCGTATGCCGTCATCACGTTGGTCTGAAAGACCGTGTCGATTTGCACCTGCGATAGCCGATCGATTCCAGCCTCATCTGTGAGCTCGTCAACGGCTGCGCGAAAATCGTCCGCGGTGCCGCCGCTCTCCAGCACATCCGCTAGAGCGCTCTTGATCTGCTGAATCAATTTCAGGTCGCTTATCCCTGAAATGGTGAACGCCTGTTTCTGATACTTCTTAGCAAGGCCATCGAACGCGTCACGCTTGATTCCGATCAGCTTGATGATCCGATCAATGGCAGCAGTGAAAGGAACATTCTCGAAGCCAAGTTCATCGGCGAAGCTGACCGTCGTCGACGCACGAAATTGCTTGCCTGTCTTTTTCCTGGCATCTTGGAGCACATGGGCGCGGCCCATGATGTCAAATGCGGCAAGGTAGCTGGCATACACGCCGCCCAATTCCCTCTGGAATGTATCGGTAAGCAGATGAGGCGCCACGCTTGCCAGAGCGCGATGGTGAACGGAGATCATTCGATGCTGCCTCCCCTCAGACCTTCGGCGACCTCGTGGATGCGCTTCTTGTAGAGAGCGCCGAGACTGCCCTGAAGTGAACCGAGCAAGCTGCGGACCTCTCGAAGATTGTGGCGTGCAACTGCGTCACTCAGACTGCTGATCGCGGCAGCACCGCTCGAAATCGCTGCGCCAGGGGCTCCCGATGGCGCCAGCACAACATCCTGCGGACCCGGCTCTGGTATGCCATAGCGGGATTGCATGTACTTTTTGGGAATTGGCACGCCCATGGCTTGTGCCTGGGAGTCGATGCCGATGCGCTGAACCAAGTCTTCTTCATCTTCCTTATCGATCACGAACTTCGGCGCAGGGACGTTCGGGCCAAAGTTCCAGATGGTGAGCCGTCGCAGCAGTTGATTGGTAATGATCGTCTCAAGCTGTCCAGCAAGCTCGATGTCTTTCAGGAAAAACATTTTGCGGTGTACGTCGCCCTGGCTGCGCGATCCTGTGCCACCTTCATTGCCGTAGCTGGTAAGCGTTTGACCCAAGATCACACGGGCGATCTTGTAGTTCATCTTGTCGTGCAGCTTTTCGTACACGGCTGGATTCTGCGTCCTCGACGATGTCAGCAATTCCTTCACGACTTGAAAATTGGAGGGAACGGCAATGGCAACCTTCTCGATCATCGCTTCAGCGGCGGCCAGGGCTTTACTCTTTTCGTCATCCGTCGCTCCGGGCTGATACATCACTGCCGCTGTGCCTGGACCCTTCTCAGCAAAGCGAAGCCAGAAGCGCACAGTCTGGCGCTTAAACCAACTCGGCCAGAACACACGGCGCAGCAAAGGTCGCCCGCGCCGATTTCCGCTCCTGGGGCGAAAACTGAAGATCAAGAATTTTTCTTCTGGTACCAGATCGCCCGCGTCGACAGCGTACGGATTTTTGAGCAACCTCAAAGGGCCGGTTTGCAGCAAGTATTGAGGATTGAAGCTGAATAACTCCTGGGGCAGATCATGAATGGATGCCAGCCCGGCCTGCCCGGCGCTCACGTCATATACGATCTCCGAGATCGACAGACCGTATCCGGCAGCGTCCAGCAAGGATTCCAACACGCCGCGAAAGTTTGCGAGTCCTTCCACTTGCTGCTTGCAGAACTGCGCAGCGTCTTGAGCGGGTCCAGATTCGTCGCCTGGGAGAATCTGCCATTCACGCGACAGCACCGCCAACTTCAGCATTTCGAGCGCAGAGCCTACGTCGTCGTCTTTTTCTTCCAGCTCTCTGTAAAAGAGGAAAGCTGTGCGGAAATCCCGGATCATAGCCGTCCAAATCACTGTGGGATCGCTGACGCCCACGAATGCGTTTGCCAGAGACAGCGTGGTCCTGGCTGCGCCCTCCAACACATCCGGCGTGGCCAACTCTCCCTTGGGGGGACTGGACGGCAGATCTGCCGCAGCCATGTTCACGAATTGTTGTTCGTTCTGGCTCATGCGTACACGTGCGCCTGGCTCGATGAGCTGGCAAGAAAATCGGTTGATAGATTGGGACCGGATGCGGCGGCGGCCGCCAGCGCCAGGGACCAAAATTCGTCCGCGTGTCCCTGTTCGGTACGAGCCGCGTCAAAACGAAAGTGTCCAGTCGTACTGGTGTAGCGCTTTACCGCGTTAATCGAGCGTCGCAACCCGGGGCATGAAGCGATCCGGATGCGTCTCTCCTCGAACAATCGCTTCAGGTCGGTAGCCATCGCCTCTTTGTTCTCTATGTTGAAGACGACTTCTTCGACTTTGGTCCCATGCTTAAGTCGCAGATCTTCGGCCAACTGAGCGCCGATACCCGTAGCGTCGATGCAAGAGCGCCGAGCGCGGCGGGTTACCGGCTCGATGAGATCGAATTGCGCGCCAAAAGGAGTGCGTTCCATCACGTTCATGCGGCGCATCCACAACACGTCGCCAACCTTTTCAAGCGCGGTATCTACCGTGCGATCTTTTTTGCGGCCAATATCGACGCCTTCATAGATGTGGCCAACCAAATTCTCTACAGCCAGATCGACAGTAGCATCGGCACTCTCGCAGGAGACCACCAACTCCATGGGGATGTAGTTCTGTGCATCAGCAAGAAATGCGCAGCAGTACTCCTGCAGCCACGTGTCCTCATCTCCTGCAGCTTCTCGGAGAGCGGCAACGTCGACCGGACACCCTTCTTCCACGGCCGAGTAAATATCCAGCCAATGAACAGACCAGATTCCCTTCGTCCAGCGGCGCTCTTTCATGCCGCCGAGAGGATCGACACCAGCGGCACGGGCGATGTCCCAATATTTCCCCGATTGGCCGTTGGGGGTGGAGATCACCTCAAGGCTGTGGCCACGGCTGATGATCGCCATAGCGCCGCGCCAGATCTTCATGGCGTCCCTGTGGAACGCGAACTCATCTAAAACCACATCGCCGGAGAAGCCGCGAATCGTGTCCGGATTGGCGGGCATGGCGATGATGCGCGATCCGTTGTGATGAAACGTGATCTGATACGCCTTTTCCGTCGTATCCGGAAACTCGATTTCCTCAAAACTGAAGGCCTCTTTCACCGCTTGCAGATGGACTTTGCAGTATTCGATGGCCTCCTTCGATTGACGCTCCGACGCCGATATCCATACGGTCGTGCCTTTGGTAGCAAGACGACGGCGCACATGGCGCAAAGTGGTTGAAAATGTCAGGCCGGTCTGGCGGCCTTTCACCATCAGCTTGAATCGAGACTCATCCTGTATCCATCTCTTCTGGTAGGCGTACAGCACAACCAACGCCATCAGCGTGGCCAGCACGCCAGCTTTTTTTCTAGCGCTCACTGCCACTCTCCAGTCTCAATCTGCTTGGCAATGCGAATCGCCCTTCCGCCAACCTGCTCAGCCCAGGATGATTTCAACAGTTGCTGCGCTGCAAGCGTAAAGTGGCCGGATTCAATGGCAGCAAGAGCTTTCCGGAATTTGAGTAGTCCTTTCAGTCCAAGATTGAAAGACATGTTCACCAGAGCTGATTGCCGGGAATCATCAAGGCGAGACACCCATGGCAGGGCCGCGGCCAGAGCATTGAAGTGCCTGCTGATGTCGTTGCACAGAAGGGATTGAGCCTCATCTTGTGTGATCCCAACCGACTCAAGGTTGCGCCCGTATCCGATTGTTAGGACTCCCCTAGAATCCCTGTAGGGCTTCAAGCGCAGACCTTCATCTCTGGCAATCTGCGCAATCACGTTGCTCGACTTGAGTTGTTGCGATTGATCCTTCATTAGTCAAGCCCGTAAATTTGGTCGATCTTTCTCTGCAGGTCTTCAGGAGAAAGGTTCTTTTTCTCCTGGATCTCTTTCTTGAGAGCTTTGGCTTTCTCCTGCATCTGGGAGATCCGCATCTCTAGCGCCTTCTCGCTGGTCGACTGTTTGCGCTCGTTCGTTTCCTGGGCGCGCTCCATGATGTCCAGCTTGCGCTGCTCGACCAGCAGCAGGCCCAGCTTCAGCAACTCGCTGCGAAATCTCTGCTGGTCTTTGGCGTTGGAGGATTGCATCAGCGCGAAGATCTGATCTCCGAGCGCGTTCTTCACGGCGTCCGGCAGCTTGTCGAATCCGCGATCAGCGAACGTCTCGGCAAATTCCCGCGCCACTTGCGCCCGCGCCATTACTTCGGCCCTTACCTGGGAGACCCTTATGTCGTACCAACGATGGAGCGAAACTTTAGGAAGCCTTTTGCCTGGGAATAGCAATTGAACTTCCGCAGGCACGTTTTCCCATTCCTTAAACGATGGAGATAACTCTTCGATCTCGTCCCATGTTCCGCCTTGGGCGCGCTCCACCTGAATACGGTCGCGCAATTCCACCGGCAGCCGATCTATCTTGAGCGGTTGCTCGGTCTTGCGCTTTTCTCCAGTGTGCGGACGCTTGGCCACTAGACCACCTGTACCAGAGGATCAGTTGCGATCCGGGCTACGATCCTCAAGCCCAGAGCTGTGATTTGAATTTCGCTAATACTGACTTCGCCGGTCACATCGTCTTTGTGCTGGGCAAACTTCAAATAACCCAACTCGCAGAGGTCTTGCAGGAGAGTCAGCACATCGTTCTTGCTGACTGGATAGCCGAGATCTTGCATAAGTCCCCACAGCGACAAATCATCGAGACGGCTTTCCTGCTTAATATGGCCATTGCGCACAAGCGACAACACCACGCCGCGCCAACGCTTCATCTGTGCTTCCCGCTGGATGCTGCTCATGCCGATCAACCTCTCGTTCTATGGTGATTCTTCAACTCATCTATCGAACTGCGCAGATCGTCTTGCGACTCGATTACGCGCTCTAACTGGCTTCCTACATAACTGAGCAACCGGCGCTGCTCTGTCCGTTCGCGGTCGTCTTTATCGGTTATCGACCGCACAGCATCCGCAAGCTCCTGCTGCGATGAGGCCATCTTCTGTCCGACATCGAGTGCCTTGCCGAATCTGCTATCGACCAGCACCGCGATAAGGCCAGTGAACAACCACGCCGGACCGAAATGCTGCAACGTTTCGAGAAGCAACCGTGGCTCTTTCGTTGCCAGCGCCAGGGCAACTCCAGCACCAACCCCGGCACCGCCCAGCAGGAGATTTTTTGCCGACATCGCCCTTTCGACCGTCATGCCACCCCCAAAATCTGACTTTTGGGGGTGGAACCGGGTTTTAAAGTGCCTTCGTGCCATGGCACGAAGGCTGTGTGCCATGGCACGAATTCGGGGAAGGTATCTGGACACCCCTCAAACGCTCTTAGGGCGTTTAAACGCGAAATTCGGCCAGTACCAAGTTGGGTATTGACTTTGCGAGATTCAGAGTGGTTAAAGGCAGCCAATACTAGCTGTGCGTTGGCTCGTGGGCGGCCGCCTGCAGCTTCTGCAGAAACGCCTGCACTCTGGCTTGAGCCGCTGAGTTGATCTGAGATGCTTTCTCGATCAACTGTGCATCCGACAGGCCAGACTCCGCTCGAAGCGTATGCACGAGTTCGGTCGCGTTGGTCACGGTTTGCACAGCCAGATCGAGCGCTTGCACGATACGGTCTTGGTTCACTGATCACCTCACTGGTTGTTTTCACGGCATTGACGGCCGCGTTGATTGTTTGAATTAGAAGAGGCACCGACGCAAAAGCTCCGTTGAGCCGCTGCTGCGCCGCCGGATTCTTCACTCCCAGGACACCCTGAGCATTGAGCCTTGCAAGGCCAGCAGATAGTTCGCCCACCCAAGCGATGACTTGCTGCTTGTTAGAGACATCGACACTATTGAGCGTTTTGATGTGGTCGATAAATGTTTGATTGAGGCTGATGGCATTGTTGGCTGCGACGCTGGCCGCAATCGACTCGTCCACCGAAATCAGATTTGCGGCATACACTGCCTCAATCTCTTTCTCGCCGGCATCGAGAATGGCTGCCATCTTGTACGCGGCTGAATCGATCTGGCGCAGGGGAGTCTGCGGAGATGGCGTCACCGGAACCTGAGTTTGAGTATTGCTATGTCCAGCGCAACTTATGAGCACTGCGCAGAACGCGATCATGACGACGAGAAGGGCTACTTTCATTTGCCCTCCTTTAAGCTAACCGGATTCTTGGCATGGTGGATGTGGAGGACGTGAGCGACTGGCTTGACCACATGCTGATTTACAGCATGTGCCGTCTTCTTCGCTCCATACCCTACCGCGCCAATTGCGGCCGCAAGAACGATGATTCCTGCAGGTGGCATGTTTTTTCCCTTTCTGTTTTTAGGTTGGGCGGCCCCTTCCGTGCGGGAGAAGGAATTTCTTGGAAGCGGCCGCCCGCCGCGTCAGTTGTGCGAGTCGAGATATAAATCAACTGCGGGCGATGGAGTGTCTGAGCTAAAGAAGAAAAAGCACCTGAAGAAGATGATGATTATGACGTTAATAGAGAGAGGATCTCTTGGACGTTAAAAACAACAACGCGGCTTGGAGTTTATCCCAGGCCGCGTTGAAATTTCTATTACCTTGCTGTTCACCCTGCAACCAGAACATGACCTATCGCAGTCGCAGGGAGTAGTTGGCGATCAGCAGCTCACGCTTCTTTTGGTGCGTCCCACGCGCCAGCGAATAGGAAGTGCTTACCGTTCGCACTGTCATCTTGTTCAGGCGTGCAAGTTTGCGGATGATTGCCGCGTCGTCGAAACTCATCAGGAATTTTCCCTGGATGTGGGCCAGCAGATTGAACAGCTCTGGCACACGGTCTCCAAGAGGCTTATATCGGCTGTTTGGTGCGAAGTTGGTATAGGGAGGATCAAGGTAAAAGAATGTTTCCGGGCAATCGTTACGGCGGATACACTCTGCAAAGTCCCTATCCTCAACCAGCACGTTCGCAAGCCGCGCCGAAGTTTGATCGAGCAGCGCACTCACGCTGGCCAGGGAACGGCGCAGAGCATGTTTGGAGCCCAGATGCTGCACCGTGGAACTCGCAAACGTTCGCCCCATGCAGCCAAATGAGTTCCACGTGAGATAGCCGAAACGTAAGGCTCGTTCGATCTCGCCTTCGGTGTCGCGGATCGCGGGGCAGCCGGACTGCCGCAGCAGATCGCGGAAGCGTTGTGACGCCACTAGGTCTCTCTCAAGTAGCTCGGCCAGGGCGGACGGCCTATGCTTGGCGACACGGAAGAAATTGACTACGTCACCGTTGATATCGTTCAGCACTTCCCATTCGCTTGGTGGTTTAGAGAAGAGGAGTTTCGCTGAGCCGCTGAAAACTTCCACATAGGCTCTGTGCTGCGGAATGAGGGGAAGAAGGGTCTTGATCAGCGAGCGTTTGCCGCCCGGCCATCCGAAAGGTGCATCCATACTGCTTTTGGGGAAAATCGCCTGAACTATGGAACGAGCACTGGAGCAGGATTTTGGACGATCATGAAGGAGATTTTGAAGATGGCGAAGAATAAGGGAAACTATTCAAAAATAAGTCTGGGCTGGATGAATCAATCAAAGATCGTTCTTGCGCATTTTTGATTTAAGTGCGGAGTTAGCTGAAACGTGCTGCTTCCATAATTCATCGCACAAAAAATCGATCTCTGTGTACCTGCTGAAGCGGGAAAATGTAAGCGTAGTAGTATCGTCATGCCATTTCACAATCTTGGAGGTGGATTCGGTGGGAGGTCCATATTTCCTTTTTAGATCTTCCAACACCTGCGGATCTTCCCATCCAGCGATTCTGTAACTTAGGCTCATCAACCTTCCATGAAAGAAAATGGCGGAAGTGTCCGCCGCAACGCCAGCTATAGTTGTACTTCCTATGCAACTTTCATGATCAAATTGACAATCTGCTGGATGCTTTTGTTTATATTGGGAGTAAGGCATTCCCATCACATTACCTTTGACTTCAGACAAGGGAGCCGAGTGGGCAACCGGAGTTGGTTGTGCAAAACCAATCATGCATCGCAATAGAAACATGCCAACGAGAAACGTGTTCTTCATTCTTGCTCCTGCTTAGACCAATTCGGGCTGCCAACCAATCCCCGTTGCTGATCAATCCACGTAAGTCGCTCATGCCGGACAAAAGCTACAACTGCTTTTTTAACGATCTCCGTTGGTGATTTGACGACTCCGAATACACATCCACCGTCTTCCAATTCTTTGGTAATTTGCTTGATCGAACGGGGTTCCTTCACTTTATCTAAATACATAACAATCGCGTTGCCGACGCCTTGAGACACGTATCGATAAGGGCTGTCCGGAGGTAGCTCTCCTGTCAGAGCATCAATGGCATGTTTAAGTTGCGCCGAAAGGCGGAGGGACTCACGATACTGACCCAGCAGGTACTCAAGCGTGGCCTGCCGCACAGACACAACGGAATTGTTTTTTTCCTCTGGGGGCATTGATTCACAACGAAAAAGCCACGCTGTCCATCAGCGTAGGCTCAGCATCCTGGCAGACGAGGATCGCAGATAACCTTAATTGCTCGTACGTGTCACTAAGGGCGGTTATGCCCTTTCTTATCCTGGCTCGTCCCGGCAGAAATAACAATGGCATTAATATAACAGACTGAGTGGAGCAATGAAGAGCGTCATTCCACATCTCGTCCAACATGATTAGCTGCTCCTGAGTCAACGATGGGTTTTGGCGTCTCAATTCGACATAAGACAAAATATAATCGCTATTGCGTTTGGTTTGGCGCAGCAAATGCAGCAGCGTCAACCGGGATTCGGTTTGTGGATTAACTTTTAGAACCGGTCGCAGCTGGCTCAAAAGTTTCTTGGTATCAGTGCTGTTGATACTCTTTCTAAATATTGCTTCCATAGAAGTGGCGACCTCTAACTCGCGCGAGACTTAATGATCTTGCTGAGTTGTGACGTTGTAGAAACCATTGCCTCAACGAGCGATCTAACATGAGACAGCTCATCGTCTGATACAACCTCGAAAACCATCTTTTGCTCTCTCATTGAAGCAACCCAAAAAAGAAGTGCTCCTATGTAAGAAAGCGTTGCTATTCGACTCAACTGGGCGACCCAATACCTTGACGCAAATCCGATGATGGCTGATGTGAAGCTCTGAAATGTAAGGTAAAGCAAGAATCCACTAGTAATATCAGCCAGTCGCGACCGCCATGGTATTCCCAAAACCCTTGCATACAGAACGATGATCCAAAATGCTAAACACAGAATTGACTGCACAGTCCGATGTGCCGTTCGCAGTCCAGCAAACAGGGGATCAGGAGTGTTTGCTGGATGCCAGACAGCTGCAAATACGATCAATGCCGAGACTGTCGTTATTAGTGAAAAAACGTTTGAGATCACCCCAGCAGGCAACGATCCCCACGGCGTGAACACAAGGGAGAAAACCTCGCGCACAATCAATACAAGTAATACTGTCTCAATGAGGAGTCCGAAATAATAGACATAAAGATAAGTCTTCACACCAAATCGCTGAGAGATAAACAGCAAGTCGAAAGAATGCACACACATCCACCCCAAGAAGAAAGTGAAAGCGTGGAGAGTCTTGTGGAGATTCTTTCTAATGGCAGTCAGGAAAAGAACGCTCTGGAGCGTCATTACCGCTATCCACAATATGTAGTCGACTGAATGAAGATAGATTTTCATTGGGGACACTCTGCCAGTGTCCCCACGATCAAATTCCTAACGTGCGGTACACATAGGCGGTCCGCACTGAGGGACTGGATTGCCGTCAGCGTCCGGAATTTGGGGAACAGGATTACCACTGGTAGGCGTAGCCTGAGCAAACGAATTGTGAGTTGAAATTGCGAATGCCGCAACCAGCACCAACGCTGCAAGAGAAATTCCTATCCTTTTCATTGGGTTTCCCCTCCTTGTTAAAATGCTGCCGATTATAACAAGCGGAGAAGATTCTTTTACCCGTTAAGTTAAATATGGCTTTTATCTCATGAACTGAACGATTTAAGCGTCAAAAAATGCGTTTTGTTCTGAAAACCGGAAAGATTTAAAGCCTACCCTTCCCCACCACACTCGGGCGTACCGTTTTCGGAAAACATCTACGCCTCCACTTATGTGTAAATCATATATCAGTTAAACCACCAGATAAATATTTGCATTTGAGTCTTGGGTTACGAGAATTGCCGATTTATTAACGGCAATTTCTATTGACATATCGGCATTTGACCATATAACCTTCGCCAAGATCCTAAAAACAACTGGTACTTGAACTACCAGTTAAATTTGATGAAAAAGACAAAAAAGCCTTACAAAAGACCGCTTACGCCCCGGCAACTGGACTGTTACGTAGCAGTAAAGCGCCTGTCTCTAAAGAACCCATACCAACCAACAGTGCAGGAAATCGCAAAAGTGCTGCATATTTCGGTGCCTCGCACTTGGCGTTTGCTAGTGGAGCTTTCTCACAAGGGTTGGGTTCGGCGTGACGGGCGGAAGGCGCGCTCATTGGAGCTGTGCGCATGAGGACACGTCGGCCCGGTCGTACTCTAACCCTAAGCATACGTGCCAAGAATCCGAACAAATGGACCATCTACAAGCGCAGAAGCCTTCCGCTGGATTGGTGCCTTAGATCTCCCATTGACAAGCCGTATGTCACCTACCACGGACTTCCTTCATTCCAATCTGCTTTTCGAATTGCACACACCGAAGCATGTGTGATCGCCAACCTAACGGAGAACAGCAGCAGGTGGAGAGTGTGGAGGAACGGGAGGTTTGGATGGTGCCTAACAACCAATCGGTACACATACCAGGATTTCCGTTCGTTCGAAGAGGCAATCGATTTTGCTAACTCTCTAGCCAGAGGCCAGCAATGAAAAATGAGCTACTAACTTTGCCACAGCTCCGGCAAATCACCGGCTGGTCGGATCGACATATCCGCCGACAAGCTTCAGCAGGCCAGATCGAAACTCGTGTGGATGGTGGAAGCAAGAAGTTTGTGGCTGGTTCCTTGCCATCGCAATTGCAGCTCCGGATTTCGCGACACAAGATAAAGAATGACGCGCTTGCGCTGTGCGGCGGCTCGGCCGTCACGCCGTCCTCTCTAAGCACTGAGAAGGTCGAAATTGTGGCTCTCACTCCGCAGGGCCGCCAGCAAGCCGAACAGCGCTTGCAGATCATTCAGCCCTTGATCGATTTTATTCAGCACAAGCACGACGGCAACCTGAAATCTGTCATTCAAAGAATCGCCGCCGAGCACGGCCTATCACGCAGCACTATCTTCGATTGGCGGCAGCGGTACAAGAAGGGTGGATTCACTGCGCTGGCTGACCGTGGGCGCTCGGACCGTGGATCGTCGCGCTTTTTCGACTCGCATCCAGAAGCGGCTGGCTTCGCGATCAACAAATATCTGAACGAGAGACTGTCGATTCAACTCATCCACGACGCGCTCGTGCGGGAGTGGAATCGACTCGGCAACGGGGAACGGGATAACCCACCGAACTACAAAACCCTGCGGTGCTTCCTGCAGGGTCTTCCCGAATTTATCAAGGTCGGATCGCGGGAGCCGGTGCGGGAGTTTAATGAGCGGTTCGTACCATTCTTGCTCCGTAAGATCGAGGCCAAACGCTGCAACGAATATTGGATTTCGGACCACATGCTTCACGACGTGTGGGTTCGAAACGATGGCGTATTCGGGGAGCTGGAAACAAATGAAGCTCTGCGCCCCTGGCTCACCTGCATTACGGATATGCGAAGCCGCAAAGTTGTGGCGGCGGTATGGTGCTCCACACCAAGCTCCAACAGCATCAGCTCCGCACTACGGATGGCCATTTGCAAGTTCGGGTTGCCGGAAAAGCTCTATATCGACAACGGCAAGGACTATCAGAAGGTAAGCAAGCAGATACCTGGACTTTCGCCGGAAGCAGGCGGAGTGTTGTATCGGCTGGGAGTGGAATCTCATCATTGCCTTCCACATCATCCGCAGAGCAAACAAATCGAGAGCTTCTTCCGGACGCTTCATCAACGCTTCGATGTCATGTATCCCACGTATGCCGGTAAGTCGCCTAAGCACCGGCCCGAGCAATGCGAAGAAGCTTTGCGTGAGCACAAACGCCTCTTGAAGCTTGGCAAGGGCGATCAATCTCCTCTGCCGCCAGTTTCCCAATTTATCGAAGAAGCCAATTGGTGGATTAATGGCGAATTCAATGCGACGTTCCCCCACTCTGGCCAGGGGATGCGTCGTCAGACTCCCGATGCCGTCTACGAATCGGAATTGCCGCTTGAATCGCTTCAACCTGTTCATCCAGCAGACGTGGCGGAACTCTTCTGGGATCGTCAACGGCGCACCGTTGGAGAGGGAGGGTGCGTCCGTCTTTTCAATGCAATCTATGAGCCAGCCGACGCCGATTCTCGCGCAGCCATGATCTTCCAGATTGAGACCGGCTCGGGCGAAGTATTGATTGCTTGCGATCCGCTGAACGTCGGCAAGGCTATCGCTTACGACCTTCACGGCAAAATGCTCGGTTGGCTGACAGCCCAGGAGTTGCTCATCCACGGTGAGACTTCCCAGCAGCAGATCAGCCAGAGCATGCGGTTACGCCGCAGCATGATGCGCGAGGTTAAGAGGTACCGCGCCGCGATAGAGCGCTCTCGCACCATTGCTGGCGACGTGACGGAAATTGAAGCCCTGCGTCAACGAGCAGCACGAAAGGCAAAACCTGAGCCGCACATCCTCGCTCTGCCTGCGGCTAACGCAGTCAACGCTTCGCCGCAGAGATTCCACGCGGCAGAAATTGCAGACCAGTTCATATCGGAAGGAGAGTAAAGGCAAATGGCAACAACCTCCATTCAACGGCAACCTGAAATCAAAGCCCTCATAGAGCGCACCAGACGGCACCTAGAGAGACAGGGACTCACACAAAAATCTCTGGCGTTCCGGATCAACTATTCCCAGGCTGCTTTATCGCACTTCATGAATCGCAACTACCATTGGGCGGCCCAAGACCAGATCGCCAACTCGATCTTGCAATATCTCGACCGCGCTGAAGCCAACCTCAAGAAAAAGAAACCGGCAAAGCTCTACGAGACAGCCAATGTCCAATTGATCCGCCAGATGCTGCACGTCGCCCTTGAGCGCAGCACCGCTTGCTATTTGCGCGGCGCGCCTGGAACCCAGAAGTCGTTTGTGCTTGAAACGCTGATTGAAGAGATCAATCGCAACTCCAATGAGCCCCAGGCCTATCACATTCGGTGCCTGGAGAATATGAAGCCCGGACATCTGATGAAGAGCATTGCGCTCGAATGCGGGGCGCTACCTGCAGGAACTCTCCATGTCGTGATTCAGAACCTCAAATTCCATTTGGAGGGTAAGCCAACCGTGCTGGTGTTCGATGAGGCGCAGGGACTCTCGTTTACCTGCCTTGAGTTAGTGCGCTATCTACATGACGAACTCGGCTGCGGCGTTCTCTTGGCCGGTTCACATGATCTTGAAAGCACGTTCCTGAAATTGAACATGCAGCAATGGCATTCCAGAATCTCTCGTGGTGTAACGCTGCCCGGCCTGTCACGCGAAGAAGCCTGCGACATTGCCAGCAGGGAGTTGCCGGATTTCAGCCGGTCCGACATTGCAAAGCTCGTGGAATCTTGCCAGGACCCGGACATGCGCGACGGCAAAGTCCATTACTACATCTCGGCAAGAAAACTCTTCAACACGATTGCAGACATCCAGCAGAGAAGCGCCGCGAAGAAAGGGAAACTGCAATGAGGCGCAAGTCACTATCCTCTTTGCCCGCACCCAGGCCGCAGGTCGCCGCGTTCACCAGCCGCGTGACCGATCTGCGCACTGTTACCGCCCTGGAGATGCAGAAATCTAACGATATCAGTTTCATCGCGGCGGTTGCTGATCTCGACAGAGTGGCAGTCCAGGTGTTCACCGGAAACACCAATTGCTACGTGCAAGCCAATCTCACCGTGGAGCAGGCGCGCTTGTACATGAAGCACCTGAAAACGGCCACACAACAGGCGGAAAGAAACTTGTGCACCATTGCGAAAGCGTTGATGAGAAACGCCAAGCCGTAAACCAAAACTCAAAAAAATGAGCAGGATAGAACGCATTCTCAATATTGCCAGCACCGCCGTGATCGCGTCGGCTGCGTTGTACCTGCTCATTCATGTCATCGCCGCGATCCTGGGCGGCTTCGAGGTTTCACGATGAACGAGGCCCCACGGCTATTTCGGTGCGCCGTCTGCAGCGCGATCAAGGGAGATGGCAATAACTGGCTGCTTGTATTTGAGTTGGTGGGCTTTGGCATGCCTCGCATGATTACGTCTCAGCTCCAGACGTGCGACGGATGGTCAGAACCGAGAACGTCAGCGGTTTTGTCTCAATGTGTCGAGACGCACGTGTGCGTCTCTCATTGGGATGACTCTCTTGCTCTACAGCGTGCGATGTATCCCGTATGCGGTAACGGACACGCTCATGTTTTGGTCGACCGCTGGTTATCCAGCAAATCTCTAGAAGCCTCCCGCAAGCCTGCGAGTGAGGCCAACGAAAGGACCAACCAATGATTAAGCACAAAGTACCCGATGCAATGCAGAGCGTCCTCGACAGAACAGAATTGGACCTGCTCTGCGCTCTCCTTGTTGCCTATCGCGGAGTGTCTCTTTACGGCGGCGAGTGGCACGGCAAAGTTAAAGACACCCTGGCGGCTCTGCGTCAACACCTCGGCCAGGACCAGTACGGACGGTTCCAATTTGATCTTGTGCGCAAGATGAATTTCGTTCCTGCTTGGTGTGCCGTCGTCGAGATCATCGGCGCTGCAGTGAAAAGGCGGAAAGCGGCCCGTACAACTGAATCCATGAAGGCAGTCGCGGTCTAAGGAAAAGACATGAACTGCTATAAGGAACTCGACTCAACCATCTGCTGCTGTGGCTCACGCAAAGGGCATGGCAAATCGTTCTGCTACAAGTGCTGGTCCCTTCTGCCTAGAGCCGAGCAAAACAATCTATACGAAGTTCAGGGGTACGCCCTGGCAGTTGAAACCGCAAAGAAAATTCTGCGCGCCAAGAATCGTTTCGCAGATCTCTGCACACACGATCAACAAATCAAGGTGATCACCAGAAGAAAGTTGAGAGCCTAAAGGTGAGCCCTGAACTTAAAAATGCGGTACTTGCAACACTCTTCGGCGAAAGGGAAGGTCGATCTATCGAACAAATAGCAGCACCGATACAGATGGCCGAAGCTCTCAGCATAGCAGCAGATAAACATCCCAATGCAGTCGATGGCGACATAACGGCTTGGAAGCTTTGCAAGGGGTTGAACACCCCAGACCTGCCGGAGACGCCTCAAGCAATCCGCGAATTGCATGAACAGTTGCTCACTCCGTACATGGATGTTCTTCAGGCCGTCTGCGCTCTAGAAGCAGATGGGCTTCTTGAATCGATGGAGAACGGCCGCAAATCGCGGATTACCAAACGCGGATGTCTACACATCATCAGTCTGATCGCGTCCTCACGTCTTGCTATGAGCGGCGAAGACCTGGGGGATGTCAGCACTCATCTTTTCGAGGAAGTTTAAGGATCGCGCCACATGAGCAAGCACTATACGAAGAACACCATATCCGCCTCGAAGTGGTGTAACAAATGCCACACATTCACGCAGCATCGCGTTGACCAGGGCCGCCTGTCCTATTGCCTTGTGTGTATCGCCAGCGATGAAGCCCGGCGCAAAAACGTGAAGGCTGGCTCGGAACCAAAGCAAGAGAGTTTGTTTCAGGAGTCCCAATGACGCTCGGCCAATTCTCCTTTCCGATTCCGCTTACGTGTCATCACTGTGACAAGAAGCTGCCCAAGCGCAGCACGGTTGAAGTTCAGTCTCCTTATGTGCTTGTGCAGTGTCCGTACTGCTCTTTGATTACACCCTTCAAAGTGATCATGACGCGATGCAACGTTAAGGAGAAGACTCGTGGGTCTGTATAACTTTCAGAAACGGTTCGCCCCGTTCGTGCTCGACGGCTCCAAGACGCACACCATCCGGGCCAAGCGCAAGCATGCGGACAAGCCCGGTAACCCATTCCATGGCTATACAGGTCTTAGAACTAAAAATGCAGAGCTACTAATTCGCTCAACCGTAGTCAAGGTTGAGGACATTCTTATTCGCAAGACTGCCTCATTGTTCCAAGAAGCAGTTGAACTGTTTGAGATAGCCATCGACGGCGTTGGATTGGAACCTGACGAAAAGAATGCCTTGGCCTGGAGTGATGGCTTCCGATCCAGCGGAAAGTCAGGCGCATTCGCCGAGATGATGGAGTTCTGGGACGGCCAGTTGCCTTTTCGTGGAGACCTCATCCACTGGACACCAATCAATTTGGGAAAAACGATATGAACCAAGATGCCCAGCTTTACCAGACAGTAGAAGATGCTCTTCTCTCCAACCGGCTTTCAGAGACCTGGCCTGAGATATGGAACCGCTTCGTTGAGCCGTATCTTCGAGGGAAACCATCGCAACTGAGTGCTGAGTCTCAAGCTTTAACGGCTGTTGCTTCCGGCATCGCTTATGTGGAGTACATGACGGCACAACAGACAGCATTCATCTCAGCTCTGTTGGCAAAGTACAAGGGCAACCGTGCCAAGGTGGCTCGTGAATTAAACGTTCATCGCAATACGTTGGCCCGAATGATCGAGGCGCTGCAGATAGATACAAGTCAGTTCCGCCGCAATGGTAGACGTAAGAGCCCACAGAGAGCAGTTATCACGGTTCCAGGGAGAGCCATATCGTGAGACCTCCCACGTTGAAGCCCCGAGCCGAGCTGGCGCTCAAGCTGCCCCACGGCCATCGCGTGAAATATCAGGCAGGCTGCCGATGCGTTCCTTGCAGAGCCGCCAATTCTCGCTGGGTCTGTGAGCGGACGCGGGAGAAAAGAGCCGGGCGCAGCAACGCGCTTGTGCCTGCAGCAAAAGCTCGTCGGCACCTGTTGATGTTGTCACGAAATGGTGTGGGCCGCAGAACTGTCCATGCGATAAGCGGAATTTCAGCATCTGTCATCAGGCTGATAGCAACGGGCAGGCGCGATCAAATCCGTGCAGGCACAGAGCGCCAGATTCTAGGCGTGGACAAGTACGCCGTGCATGGAACCTCATTGGTCGACGCGGCGCCTACATGGAAGATCATCGACCGCCTAGTTAGCCAGGAAGGATTCTCAAAGGCCGAGCTGACTCGGCGGCTCGGCTACAGGAACCGTACCTTGCAGCTCGACAAGAAGCGGATCACGGCTGCCAATGCGGCAAAGGTGCGCTCCTTTTACAGGCAACTGGAGGCTTCAGCATGAATCCTTCTCGCCTGGGGGAAATCGCAAAGCAGATCGGAGAGATCGTAAAGCAGAAGAACGCTGCTTACGGCAATAGCTTTGGCAAAACAGGGGATTTTTTGAGGCTGCTGTATCCGGATGGCATATCGCCAGATCAATACGACGATGCATTTCTGCTCATCCGCATTTTCGACAAGCAGGTGCGGATCGCGACATCCAAGAAAGCTCTTGGAGAGAGTCCCTACTTCGACATCGCAGGATACGGAATTTTAGGCGTCGCAATGGAAGGAGATGGTGATGACAACGATCCATCTTGTTGACTCCGATAGAGCCGAGATCGGCGACTCTGTGCTTACCAACTGTGGCTTATCACTGAGAGCCAAAGTCGTGCAAACCAACAATTGGGGCACTGGACAATGCAAGCACTGGCTTGATGGAAAAGACATATGCGAAATTTGCCGCGTCTGGGCGATGGAGCCAAAGTCCACTCAGTTCACTCTCGGCGTTGTTGGTGCTCATCAATGACACATATAGACACATTCGACCTGCTCACATGGGTTCAGGAGAGGCATGAGAACTGCCTGCGGATATCTGCGCAGAAGATAGGCGAGGAAAGATACGGATGGCTTGAGGATGCCGCATACTTCGCTGCCCTATGCGATGTGGTCAGAAAAAGTTTAGATCAAGAAAAACCCACATTGGTGCCATGAGGTAACGACCTATGAAATCCGTGCATATACAAGCTGGCGTGATCAAGAGCTACCTATTGGGAGTGCTGCCTCAGGAAGAGGCTTCGGTGATCGAGGAACGATATTTCGCTGAGCCTGAGTTCTTTGATCGCATACGAGCCATTGAGATGGACCTGATTTGCGAATTCTTGGACGGCACCCTTACGGCGGACGAGCGGGACCACTTCAATCGCCGCTGTTTACAGTCCCCCAGGCTCACGAAGCTGGTCCACGAAGTTCAAGTGCGGCGTGAGGTTTATAAGTCGCAGTCAACGATGTCGATTGGTGAGTGCTTCAGTGACTTAGTGAGAAAAATTTTGGAGCCAGAAAAAACCACGAAGGAGAAACCGAAAGAATGAAAATTGCTAGATTTGTCGGAACGGTAGCTTTGACATCGTTCCTCACCATTGTCTTTATTACAGCATGCGGCGGCGGTGGCGGGATCGGCGCGCCAGGGGGCGGCCCTGCCAGTATCCGCTCCATCGTATTTGATTGGAATCCTGTCCGACTTCTGGGCGTTAACTCGAAGACGCATCGGGCCAGTGCGGTCTCGCCCTTCGTAGTGAATGCTCAGACAGCCACAACCGCTT
Organism: Candidatus Angelobacter sp.; assembly: GCA_035295685.1. Classification (GTDB taxonomy): domain Bacteria; phylum Acidobacteriota; class Terriglobia; order Terriglobales; family Acidobacteriaceae; genus Angelobacter. The sequence goes on along the minus strand of DATGIO010000152.1, from coordinate 55,934 downwards.
CAGGAAATTTGAGTGGTGTCTGTAACGCCATTGCTCAGAGCAGGGGCCCCGCTGCAACGGTGCTCTACAACCTCGGTCGCTGGACGAGTGGCGAGTGTGACGATGCGCAAACTCCAGACACAGATGTGGGAGTTCGCGTTCCGGCCGCTGGCCAGATCGGCAACCTAACGGTCGACGCATTGGGCATTGGGACAAGCGACACATCGGGACAACTGGAGGTGAAGATCATCCACACTGACGGATCGACCACCATTACTCCTTTGACTTGCAGCCTGGGCGTAAATGCCACCGCAAATGGAAAGGTGCATTGCAGTGATTTGGGAGCGGCTCATGCCACCAACGTCGCGCAAGACGACGAGGTATCAGCCCGCATCCACTATGTCGCTGGCGATGCCTACAGAGCAATCCGCGTCAACATCCAATTTGGCGCACCAACTTTGACGTTCTGAGTTCACACGCACGGCCAGGAGCGAACCTGCTCCTGGCCTTCGGTTACACCTCAAACCTGTATGGAGCCCCCAGGGATGAGAGATAAGTTAGGTGAGATTTGCGGTACACGCGCAGACTTTTCGGCCACCTTTGTACGGTTTGGGCGAAAGCGCGCCTTTAAAGGTCCGCCCATCCGGACCGCACTCTTTCAAAATATCTGCGATTCAGCAGGAAACCAGATGTGCGATCACATCTGGCTTACGCTTGGACTTCGGTTGGAGTCGCTCAATCTTTCATCTGGAGATCGCATCAAGTTTTGCGCCCGCGTTACTACCTACACAAAGGGCTATCGCGGCCGAACCGCATTTGATGACGAGTTGTCCATCGATTACCGGCTGAGCTTTCCTACGAACATAAGGAAATTGAACTACGTTGGCAGTACGACCAACGCTGATCAACCTTCTCTGTTCGATGCGGGAGGAGCCTGACGGTCAATGGCGCGTTTCTGCAGATTCTGTGGCAGCTCTCTTATGAATGAGGACGGTTCAACTGACTATGACCATCAATTTTGTCCTGACAAGGATTGCCGCAAGAAGGACAAGGCGCAGTTGTTGCGCGACACCAGGGCGGCGGACATCAAACGCGGCCGCTGCTCGTCTTGCGGTCAAAAGATTTTCAGTGCGGAAATTTGGCGGATCATTCGCACCATCGCAAAAAACATCGGTGTAGAGCTATGAACAAAATATCAGTGCAACAATTACGCAGGCTGCAGACATTGTGGACGCAATATGCTCGTCACGACTTGATGGCGCAGGCTGCCTGGATCGAGCTTGGACAGACCGCAACCGCCACAGATCCTCGCGAACGTCGATTGGCGTGGGCGTCTGCCAAGCTTAAAAAGCAGATCGTAAGCTTCAGCGACCTGTCTGTCGATGATGCCACCACGCTGATCAACTTCCTGCAGGATGAAATGGGAATCCCTGAAACCTCACCGCCAAAACAGCCGCGCCGAGGATCACGCATTAAAGATAAGGATCGTGCCCACGCCGCTGGCACGGAAGGGAGAAGATTTTCCGACAAGTTGAGCGCCGCCAAGGCTGCCAGAGCGGCGACGATGGCCTCTGAATCTGACCTGAACCTCGTTAGCCGTCAGGTTCAATTGATGGGCTGGACACCAGAGCGACTTAACTCATTCCTGTCTTCCAGTTCGTCGCCATTGGGCAAACGCCAGGACACCCAACTGCGCACACTAGGCGACTGTAATCGCGTTCTGTGGGCTTTACGGCGCATTTCTCGCAGCCAGTCTAGCCAGGAGGGCAGCCGTTGAATCAGCCGCAGCAATTGAGTTTATTCCGCGAACACAAGGTAGATAGCTCCTGGGTGGCGCGCCACCTGGGAATATCTGAACCAACGGTGCTGCGTTTGATCAAGAAAGAGTTACTTGAGGGCTTCCAGCTCGTCCCACGCGGTTCTTGGCACATCTTGTACGAGTCAGTGCTGAAGTATGAGGCCAACATTCGGGAAAAATACGGACTGCATAAGGCCAATTCTGCCGCACAAAAGCGGCATCAACCTGACGCACAAAGGCGGCACAAATGAGCCCAATCTATGTCCGCTGCATGTCCGCCCGCTTGTTTGATGATTTCTCCCATGTCCGCATCCGTTGCAGCCTTTATTTACGTTGCTTTTTCGCGTTTTCGGCCCATGCAATTGCTGCATGTCCGGCCCCTCATGCAAAATTGGGTGTGTTTGAACCAAGAATCAACAACTTAGGGGCTTTGCTTTCGCTATCGGTTCGCCAGTTAGTCCGATTTAATTCTGGCACGGTCTTATCCTTCCTATCTTTCAAAACGTTCGCAAACCCGCGCCAAACCGCTATATTCCGTCATATTCCGTAAAATACCGTCAGTCCAGTCTAATTCTCCCATTAACATCTCCATAGAAATCGGAGTAGATTACGTTGGGCCTGGCGCCAAACCGAGCCAGATGGGTGGCTACGTTCAGCGGCCGCCAGATAAAGGCGTTCGTCGCCAGAAATGCAATGTAGAGAAAGTACCCCATGTACTTATTGGGGGAGAGCACGTGAATGAAGAACGCCAGCACCGCGAAAAACAGGAACAACGAGCCATCCCGCAGGATGAGTTCCTTTGCATAAAGATCGAGTTGAAAGCGATGGTATCCCTGCCATGCCTGCGCGGCCACCCCGCTGGCTAGAACGACGACCTGCAGCAGAAATACCATGGCCGCCAGAGCCACCAGGCGGGAGGCATAAAAGACCCACTCCGGAGTGGGCGTTGCATCCGCGATCTCATCCATGCGGTTGTCGCGGTCTTTCCAGACGAGAATTCCCGCAAAGTAAGTGATGATGATGATGAGAAAGCCAAAGAAGGTTCCGGCAATGACCTCAAGCACCTGATACGTCACAGGAAGGGTCTGGTTGCCGTATCCTGCCGAGGAATCCGTGAACAAAGAAGGAACGGTGTTGAGCAAGGCCGCCAGAACAATCACAATGAAGAAAGTGCTCTTGGCGGTTCCCAGGAAGTGGACCTTTGAAGCAATGAGGAACTTCTTCCAGGGAGCAGGATCGAGATGCAGTGTGGGCCGAAGCACTGAGTCGATTGCAGCCGGTTTCTTCACGTTTGGCACATCATCCGCAATGCGAGTTCGACTCTTCTTCTCCGCAAAGCTAAAGCGCATGTAGGCCAGAAGGAAACAGGCAACTCCAATGCCCATCCACAAAAGCCGGTTCCACATCAGGATTCCGCTAAACCCCGCGGCCTGCGAGTTTCGCTCAGCGACCGTCCAATACTTGGTGGCTACGGCAAAGGTGCGGATGGCGAAGGGATCGAGCAGTGCGCCGATCTGCTCATAGCGAATGTCCTGTAGAAGCGACTGTCCGACCGCGTAGCCCGTAATGAGCAGGAGTGCGCCGACAAAAGGAATAATTTCATTGCGCACCAGCACGGCGATGGCAAAAAGGATGGCAGCCATGAAAAAAGCATTGGGGGCTGCAACCACCAGGAGGCCCTTGAGATGCGCGCCCCAGTGGACAGGACCGAACCGGTCGGCGTCCACCCAGGGCATGATTTTGGCGAGCAATATTCCCAGGGACACACCCGCCATAGGAATGATCGAGACCAGAGTGGCGCCCAAAAAACGGCCCAGCAGAAAATCCCTTCGGCGCAGGGGCGTGGCAAAGACAATCTGGTAGGTGTTGTATGTAAAATCGCGCGCCGCCGCGGAATTCACAAAAGCGGCCGACATCAAAATCGTGAGCAGGCCAATAAAGGTGTAAAAATTCTGGATATTGAAGGGCGAGTTGCGAAAGGTATTTCCGAGCGCAGCGCCAATCGTGACATGATCGGTGCTGGTAGCTAGCAGAATCGCAACCGTAATGACCAGCAGAAAGATCCACAGCATCCACGAGCGCAACCAGAAACGAATTTCAAACCAGGCGATATGGCGCATCATGCAAGAACTCCTTAACTCCAAATGCGGATCGTTAATTCCAGTTGCGAATCTTCGCGAAGAAAACATCTTCCAGGTTGGGATCGGTGGCAATGAATCCTTCCGCTGGCAGAGTCTCGTTGAATACGTGCAGCGTAGGCCGCCCGCCAATGAGGCGGCTGGAAATCACGCGGTGGTGCGCCTCGTATTCCGCCAATTCGGCTTTGGCAATGGACCGCTGCCATACACGGCCATGCAGTTGAGTGATGGCATCGTCGGGCCTGCCTTCAAACAGCACCCGGCCACCATTCAGAATCGCCATTTTGGTGCACAAATCCATGACATCTTCCACAATGTGCGTGGACAGAATTACGATCACCTGCTCCCCCACCTCCGAAAGCAAGTTGTAAAAACGATTCCGCTCGCCGGGATCGAGGCCCGCCGTGGGCTCATCGACAATAAGGAGCCGCGGATTCCCCAGCAGAGCCTGTGCGATACCGAAACGCTGCCGCATTCCGCCGGAGAAGCCGTTGAGCGCCTTCTTTCGCACGTCATAGAGATTGCACCGCCGCAGCATGGCGTCAACGACTTCTTTGCGCTCCTTAGCATTCGTAATGTCTTTTAAAAGCGCGATGTGATTCAGCATATCCAGCGCGGAAATTCTGGGGTAGACGCCAAATTCCTGCGGCAGATATCCGAGGCTGCGACGAAGCGCATCCTTCTGCTTCAACACGTCGATATCCCCCAGGCGCGCCGAGCCGCTATCCGGCTCCTGCAGCGTGGCCAAAGTACGCATCAAAGTAGATTTGCCCGCTCCGTTCGGTCCCAGCAGGCCATACATGCCGCAGGGGATCGTCAAAGAAACGTTGTCTAGAGCTTTAACGCCGTTCCTATAGGTTTTTGACAGGTTTTCAATCCGCAATTCGGTATTCATGTTTTTTTGTATTTACGAAAATATGGACGACAAAGTTTCGCCTTCGTTATCGGACAAGAAATGAAATTAGATACCGCTCATAAAGCCGTCTGAGCCAAAAACCTGATATTGGCCGTGAAGGTTACTTAAGTGATATTGCGCTTATGTCTGTTAGGACAGTAGATTACCTCAACACAAGGACAGGGAGCAGGCATGGACATGAACTCGAAAAAACGCCCCAATCGATCCATTAAATTATTCAAAATAAATGATTTATATGGATTTATCAGGGGTTTGATTTTTTCCTTGGTACGTGTCCTGAAATCTGGTACTGTTGCGGCACTACTGAAGTTTACCTGGAAATTTTCTCAAGGGCCCCTAAGCAGTTTTTATTAGGCAATTTTGATTAACCGCACGCAGTCTGCGGAAAAGGAAGCGCACACCTTTTCTGCAGACTCGGGGGCATCAACGTTGCCAGCCGCTTGGGGGTCGCTCAGGTATAAGGAGCTTTTTTGTACCACCGTGAAGTGAAAGACATCTATAAGGAGCAAGGAAATGAAAGGCCTTTTCGGGAGTTCTCTGGTAGTTCGGCAGTTCGTCGCTCGCGTCGTCAGAATGTCATCTTTGGTTTTGCTGGTCCTGTCGACAGCCGGCGCCTTCGCCGCCGCCAACAATAACGCTTATGTAGTCAATGGAAACGACAACACCGTTTCCGTGATCAACACAACCACCAACACAGTTGTAGCTACCATTACGGGATTCAATCTCCCCGAGTCCGCAGCCATGACTCCGGACGGAACGCAGGTGTTCGTCGCCAACACGGGTAACAACACCATCAGCATCATCAGCACCGCCACCAACACCATTTCCAAGACAATCACGGTGGGCAACAGTCCTGTAGGCATTGCCGTGAGCGACGATGGGAAACATGCCTACGTCAGCAACCAAGGCGACAACACGGTTTCTGCTATCGATACGGCCACCGATACCGTGGTGGCCACAGTTGCAGTCGGGCTACTCCCCTCGGCTGTAGACGTGAGCCCCGATAGCACGACCATTTATGTGGCCAACTCCAACGGCAACAGCGTTTCTGTAATCGCAGCCGCAACCAACACCGTGACCGCCACAGTTCTAGTCGGCATTCTTCCCCAGGGAATCATGCTGACGCCGGACGGCAAATCTGTTTACGTAACGAACGGAATTTCCAACACTCTTTCCGTGATTAGCACCGCGACCAACACGGTGACCGCGACCATACCGGTCGGCGGCTTCCCGTTCGGCGTGGCTGTCAACCCCAACGGCGCAACGGTCTACTCCGCGGACGGCGGCGGCAATGCCGTCTCGGTGATTTCGGTTGCTACGAACACCGTCACAGCGAGTATTCCGGTACCGAATAGTCCGGCGGGAGCCGCAGTCACCACCGATGGCACGAAGCTTTACATCGCCAGCAACTTAAGCAATACGGTTGCGGTCATTAGCACTGCGACCAACACCGTCACGGCCATGATTACCGTTGGCCAGGCGCCGCTTTCTATCGCCACCCAGCCGGTGGTGCAAGCACAGGCTCCGCAGGGCGACGGTGATTGCGATGACGACGACGGCGACAAAGACCACGATCGCGATCACGACCGCGATCATCATCGCCACCATCATGACCGCGACGATGACGCCTGTCACAAAGACAAAGATAAAGATAAGGACAATGACAAGCATGATCGCGACCATGACGACGATGGACACCACGATCACGGCGATTACGATCACAACAGATAAAAGGTTCGACGAATGGTAGGTAGAGCTAGAATCTCCGGGGATTCTAGTGCTGGCCCGGGGCGGGTTGACCCTTTTGCAAATAACCCGCTGCCGGGCAGCGATTTTTAGAGCAAACAGTCTTCCGGTCGATCGATTGGAACGGATCTTCAATTCGGATCTTCGATTCGAATATTCGAGCAGCCCTTCGATTCGAGACCCTTGCTAATCCAACGGTTCTTCTATCCCACGACTCTTCTATTTCACCTGCTCTTCTGTTCCAGAATGCTCTTCTATTCCAACGGCTCTGCGGCTCTAGGGATGTCGCGGAGTGTAGCCGGGGAGATCAATCTCATTTCTCTCAGCACTCTTCAAGATGTCCGTGAGGTCAGCGAGTTGTTCAGGATCGTGTGACTGCTCCGCGGCTCGTTGAAGCGCCGCAATATAAGCCACCCGCGCGGCGTCCTTTGCGGTGGAGGCCATGTCCGGCGCCACGCCGACCTGTTCCCAACTGGTCTTCGTAATAGGATTCACGGATTGCCCTGTGGGAATGAAAGCCACGAATCCATCCACAAGCTTCATGACTTCGCCAGGATTTGCTCCTCCTCCCGTAGTCTCACCGACCAGGATGGCGCGCTTCTGGACGCGAAGATCGTAAGCGCATTCCTCGCCTCCGGAGAACGTTTCATGAGAGGTTAAGACATACAGAGGGCCACTATAACGAGGGCTGGCGGACGAATCTGTCCAGTAGGAGCGAGTGGCGTTGTCAGTCCGAGTGTAGATATCGTTCAGATGGCGTGGATCGCCCACCGGGAAGAAATGACTCAGGAAATAGGCGACGGTTTCGGGCTCACCACCTCCGTTATTACGCAGATCGATCATGATGGCATTGCTGCCTTCCAGGAGCGCGATGCTCGCCGAGATCGCGGGCGCAGCGAACTCTGTATTGAGAAAACCCCGAATATCGATATACCCAACATTGCCGGGAAGGTGCTGCACCCGCCTGATCCCAAAACCAGTTCTTGCCGCCATATTCCTTGCAGCTTCAAATTCCTGGGAATTGGGAGCGCTACCCGGCTCTGGAACAGGCGGGAGATCGGGAACGAATCCGACCCGAAGGTGGCGGTCGTTTCCAAGCTGTTGAAGGTCTCGTGTCAGTAAGTCCGCAAACTCATCCGGCGATAGCTGCGCATCATACGATCCCTTCGCGAGCTTGTTCAGAAGGCCAACCGCCGCCCTTTGCCCAACATCGGGAAAAACATATCTGGCCTTCAAATGCTCTCCAAGCCGCTGGATTACATTCCGCCGCATTTCCGGAGTCAAGGTTGGCGATTGGGCCTCAGACCGTGCCGGGGGTTTGCCGTTGGGTGAATGAAGCGGCTGCTGCGCTTGCAGATTTGCGTTTGCGATCACCAAGGCTGCAACGAACCAAGCCGCAAAATACTTCTTCATGCATGATCTCCTGATGAATGATCTTCCTATGAATGATCTTCCGATCTACTAATCGCTTAGTACTTGAAAAGAAAAAAGGGGCTAACGCCGGTTCATTGGAGACGAAGATTCCACCGACCGGCATCCGAGCTCCCTAGAACCTTCACTGTGCGTTCACCCAGAGGACCACTCACGGATACGGTCAAATCGGCGCTTGTCTCCGTTACTCGACTCGGACCGACCATCTGGTTCACCCGCACCGGAACTCCGATCGCCGCGGAGAGCCTGGAATCGTTTTCAACGAGGTCGCGCACGGCATCGCCCATAGTTCGACTCGCGCCATTCGTCGATTGCATTGATTGGAGCAGCACTGTTTCACGCGAGAGAACTTCGGAAGGATCGGGAGGCTGAGCCGGAGCAAAGGCGACCAGATGTAAAGGCGCAGGGGATTCTAAAGGCGGGTTCGGAGGTGAAGGAGGCTGTTTCGCAAATGACGCCAAGCGCGATTCATCCATGGGTACGGATGATCCATTTACCAGCAATCGCTGGTGTTGAGCTCCCGAACTATCACTCCAACGCTCATAAATACCGCTACCATCCGCCGTGCGCACCTTTGTATAGCCACCGAACTTCTGCCACCACGCCGGCCCCGTTGCATTGCCGTGCGAGACCGCGAGCAAGTTACAGGCGATGACGCCAATTCCAAGCATCGCCAAAATGCCTACCGGAACGTTCCAGAGAAACCGGGGTTTCCCCGGCTCAATGAGTCTAGAAATACGCTTCATCAACGAACCTCCTTGTAAAGAAAGCGCCAACATGGGATGCGGTCGACGCATCCATTCGAGAGCCCCCAGAGCTTCGGCCACAACGATGGCATCGCCACAGACGGATACGGCCAGATCATCGCATGCATTCTCGCGTTCCTGCCGAATGCGACCGCTCACCCACCACACTGCCGGGTGGTAGAACATCACCGTCTCGATCGCGCACTGCACCGCATTCCAAAGCCAGTCCAAGCGATGAATATGTGCGAGTTCGTGCGCGAAGATGGCCTCGATTTGCTCACTTGGCAACTGGCTCAACATCGTTGCCGGCAGCCAAATGATGGGTTTCATGAGCCTTGCCGAGCAAGGCAGCAGGTTCGGCAATATGCGAACGGAAATCGATCTACTGATTCCCAGGCGAGCTTGCATTTGCTGAAAACAGAGCCGCCATTTCTCCGGTAAATCCGTGAAAGGCAACGCCTCAAGCCGACGTAAATGCCGCCATCCGCGTAAGAACTGGAGGAGCCGCACCGCTACGCCAATTCCCCAGATCCATCCCAACCACAGAGGCGGCTGGAACGAAGCCTTCAGCGGCATCCTTGCCACCGACAAAGAGTCGATTGGCGATAAGACCACATGCCAGAATGTGGCGGCGGCAGATAGGGGAAATGCAATCAGAAAGACCATGGCCACTACATGGCGCAGGGCAGACGATTTCCTTTGAAGCAGGGTCAGCGCAAGCCAGGCAAGAACAAGTATCAATGCTCCCTGCCCTATGGAATCAAGCAGCGCTTGTACGACGGCAATGGCGATTCGGTGCAAGAGCATTGGCTAGCGGTTCCCACGCCTTTTCTTCGCATCCGCGATGAGCTTTGCAATATTGTCCAGATCCGCTGCCGTGGCAGGCTCGGTCTCAAGCGCCCGCTGCACGAGTTGAAGCGCCGATCCCGAAAAGGCTTTACGAACCAAATCCTTAATGAGAAGGGATTGAATCACCGGCTCCGGATAGAGAGCACGATAGAGATGAACGCGGGTCGACTCATCCCTCTCTACGAGGCCTTTTTCCGCCATGATGGTCATCATCTTGAGCACGGTGGTATACGCCGTGTCTTTGGATTGGGATAGAAGGGCGTGGACATCCCGAACGGAGCATGGGCCGTGATTTGCCCAAAGGATCTTCAAAATGGCCAATTCTCCTTCCGTCGGATTGGGCACTGCCATGGCAGCCTCCTTGTACTAACCGGATAGTACTAATCGATTAGTATTTATGTCAAGTGTAGATTTTAAAAGGCTTCTTCGTGGCTGAAGGCTGGGCAGTGAAAGAACACCAGAGAATGGATTAACGCATGGGGGTGCTGCAGAAGGCGGGAGAAGACGGACAGGCGGGGCGCACCGATGCAAAACGGCGCGCCATTTGAGGCAATTTCTATCCGGCCACAAGAACTCTGGCGCGCAACGAGGCCAGATAAGGCCGCACTGCTTTGACGGCAGCTTCCGCCGTAAGGCCATATTTTTGCCGCAGCGCCTCGGGCTTGCCCTGCTCAATGAACTGGTCGGGCCAGCCAATGCGCACCATCGGAACATGAAGATCCATGCTATTGAGGGCTTCCAGCATGGCACTGCCGAAACCACCGCTGAGAACATGATCTTCCAGGGAAATCAACAGGCCGCAACGCTGTGCGTAGTGCCGCAGGGCTTGAGCATCGATCGGCTTGGCAAAGCGGGCATTCACGATCGCAACGGAAAAGCCCTCGGCTTCCAGCGATCGCGCAGTTTCCAGAGCCACCGGCATCATTGCACCAAGGGAAAAGATCGCAATCTGCTCGCCATCCTGAATGGTCTCCGATTGCCCAATCGCGATTCTCGACAACTGATCCTTCGGCTTAGCTCCCTTGCCCGCTCCGCGCGGATACCTGATCGCAATCGGTCCCTCATGCAGCATGGCCGTGTAGAGCATATCGGCGAACTCGGACTCATCCTTGGGGTCCATGTGCACGATGTTGGGAATTCCGCGCAGGTAACTGATATCGAACAAGCCATGGTGCGTGGGGCCGTCGTCGCCCGAGAGGCCGCCGCGGTCCATGCAAAACACTACAGGGAGGTTCTGCAGGCAGACATCGTGAATAATCGGATCGACGGACCTCTGGAGGAAAGTCGAATAAATGGCGCAGAATGGCTTGAATCCCTTGGTCGCCATTCCCGCAGCAAATAGCACGGCGTGCTCTTCGGCAATGCCCACATCAAAATACCGCGCCGGATGATGGGGGCGGAACAGATCGAGTCCGGTTCCGTTGGGCATGGCGGCTGTGATAGCAACCACTTTCTCATTCTTATCCGCCAGGCGAACCATGGTCTCACCGAAGATTTCAGAGTAGGTCTTCTGCGATGCAGGCGTGGTCTCTCCGGTGGTGGGATCGTACGGACCCAGCCCGTGAAACTTCTTTTGCTTGGCAAGAGCAGGCTCAAACCCTTTGCCCTTCTGAGTGAGCACATGCAGCAGCACCGGCCTTTCCTGTGCCTTCAGGAAGCGGAAGGTGCCAATCAGAGTTTCAAGATCGTGCCCACCAATAGGCCCGTAGTATGTAAGACCAAACTCCTCAAAGATCACGCTCGGCCACAACATGCTTTTGGCCGCCTCTTCCGCCTTGCCTATAACCTTGCGGACACGCTTGCCGCCGTATTTTTCCACCAGCCGCGCAGCCCGCTCGTGAAAATAGGCATAGTGCTCGTTGGTGGCAATCCGGTTGAAGTACCCTGCAATCGCGCCCACGTTCTTGTCGATCGACCATTCATTGTCGTTCAGAATCACGATCAGCCGCCGCGTGGCGCCGGCGATATTGTTCAGGGCCTCGAAAGAAATGCCGTTGGTAAAAGCCGCATCTCCGGCGAGCACCACCACATGTTCTTTTCCCCCAGCCAGATCGCGCGCGGCAGCCATACCGAGCGCAGCCGAGAGCGCGGTTCCGGCATGCCCAGCCCCATAGCTGTCATGCTCGCTTTCGGTACGCAGCATGAAACCACTGAGGCCTTCCGGTTGACGGATCGTGTGGAAGCGATCACGACGCCCGGTCAGCAACTTGTGCACATAGGCTTGATGGCTTACGTCAAAAACAAAATGGTCTTCCGGCGTATCGAACACGTAGTGCATTGCCAGAGTCAGCTCAACCACGCCGAGATTCGGCCCCAAATGACCGCCGGTATTCGCCAGGACTGTGATGAGCCGCTCTCGAATTTCAGCGGCCAGGCTCTCCAACTCCGCCAATGACAGTCGTTTTACATCTTGCGGCGTCTGAATCGTGTCGAGAAGATTACTCATATTTGCGGCTTTGGCCTGATTTCCTAACGGCGCCTGAATCTTAGAAAGTTCCAACAGGCTGCATCTCTTAGTGTATTAATACAAACCCAACTTTGCCAGAGCTGTTGCACAAATTCCCGCGTCCTTACTTCTTTCAGCGCGTATTTTCTCAGAGTAAGAAAGGTAGAGCCGCGAAAAAGATTCAAAAAATATGGATCTTGGAGATGACGCAAGGACAGGAACTACCTCGCTGGCTACCTGCCAAAGCCGGAAAACGAGTTAAGGTTTCCTGGGCACGGCCATGGAGCGGTGCACAGCCTCCGGAGATTCCGTGAGCCCGCCTAAGCCCGCGTGTTTCAAACGCATCGCACAGTTTTCCCTGGCCGAGTGCGGGTTGGGGGAGAGCGATTTTTCCATGTAGACACTCTACATCCATGGGAGTAGATTATCTACATGCCAAAGCGGGAACGATATCAGAACCGGATTGAGCTGCTGCAAGGGACGCTGGACATGCTCATCCTCCAGACGCTACGGTGGGGCCCCCATCACGGCTACGGGATCAGCCAGGCCATTCACGCCAAATCCGGCGAAGCATTCGATGTGGACACGGGATCTCTTTACCCTGCCCTGCACCGGCTTGAGCGGCAAGGGGCGATCAAGTCCGAGTGGAAGACCTCCGACAACAAACAGCGCGTGAAGGTTTACCGCCTGACCGTGGCGGGAAAAAAGCAGCTCAATGCCGAGCTTTCCCGCTGGGAACAACTTCTGGAGGCTGTCAGCGGCATCCTGAAACCGCAAAAAAAGGGAGCAACGCGGAGAAAGGCAAGTGAAGCATGAAATTTCCTTTTGTGGACCGGAACCACCGGAAAGAAGAGCTGGAAGAAGAGATCCGAAGTCACTTCCAGATGTCCCTTGAAGACCGTGTGGCGCGTGGCGAAGACGCGGCAACCGCCGCATCGGCCGCTCGGCGCGAATTGGGGAACGTTGGGTTAATTCAGGATGTGACCAACCAGATGTGGGGATGGGTGTGGCTCGAAAATCTACTTCAGGACCTTCGCCATGGATCGCGTTTGCTTCGCAAGGATCCTGCGTTCGCCACCATTGCAATCCTTACTCTTGGCCTTGGGATTGGAGCAAGCACATCCATTTTCAGCGTGATTTACGGCGTGCTTCTACAGCCGCTTCCCTACCCTAAGCCGGAACAGATTTTTGTTCTTTTTGAAACCAGCGCCCGCGGGGGCACGATGAATTTTACCGATCCCAACTTTGACGATCTACATGCACAAAACCATTCCCTGCAGGGCATGGCGGAGTATGCGACCGACGAAGAAGCGGTGATCGGAGGAACCGAAACCAAACGCATCGGCGTTGCAGCGGTGTCCAAGGATTTCTTTCCTATCCTGCAAATCCATCCGATTTTGGGACGCGGATGGTTGCCGGAAGATCAGCATTTTGGGGCCGCGCAGGTAGCGCTGGTGAGCTATGACTACTGGATACAAGATCTTGGGGGCTCAACCGATCTGGCGTCGAAGAAACTCGGTATCGATAAGCAGGAGGTCTCCGTTGCTGGAGTGCTTCCTCCCGGTTTTCATTTCCCCGACAACACGAAAATATGGCTTCCGCGAGAACTCGAGGAGCCCACGCCCTCACGCACGGCGCACAATTGGCAAGTGGTGGCCCGGCTTGGCGATGGAGTCTCCGCAGTCCAAGCACGCACCGAGCTCTCGGCTATCGCAAAGAACCTCAAACAAACCTACGGAGGTTTGACCGATATGGCCGATATATCGCTCTCTCCTATGCGAGAGGCCATGACGGAGGACGTGCGCAAGAATTTACTGATATTGCTTGGCGCGGTGGGCGTGTTGCTGCTTATCGCCTGCGGAAATGTCGCCAACCTTTTGTTGGCACAAGCCGTAAAGCGGGAAGGCGAACTCGGCATCCGCGCCGCCTTGGGCGCCCGGCACAGCCGTTTGGTGCGCCAGTTCCTCGCGGAGGCGCTCCTCCTCGCTGCAGGTGGCGGACTGCTCGGAATAGCAATCTCCTTATGGGGAGTTAGGAGCCTCCTCGCACTAGCTCCGAGCGGGCTCCCGCGAATCGACGAAATCAGCGTTAATCTCCCCGTACTCCTTTTCACTCTCGGCCTGACCGCGGCGGTAGCCATCGGCCTTGGGATCTCCACAGCCCTGCGCGTTACTTCCGCCAACCTGCAAAGAAAACTTGCCGATGTATCGATTGCCCGCTCCAGTCATAGTCAGGCCAACCTGTTGAATCGGTTTATTTCCGCGATTCAGGTCGCGATGACCCTAACGCTGCTGGTTGGCGCCGGACTCCTGGGCCGAAGCCTTCTCAAAGTTCTCTCCGTTGACCCAGGGTTTCGAACAGAGAATGTAATGACCGTGAACCTTGTTCTGCCCTCCATCGACCAAGATACCGGGGCCGTGCATCGAACAGCATTCTTGAACAACCTGTTTGCGCGGCTGCACGCGATTCCCGGGGTTACCGACGCCGGAGGAATCAGCAACCTGCCCCTTGCCAACCCTCCAAGCTTCGGCACATACCTGGTGATGGACTCAGCGCGCGAAGCGCCCCGCAAAGATGAACTTGAATCGCTCTTTCATCGAAATCTTCCCCATGGAGTTGCCAACTATTGTGCAGCCAGTGAGGGCTATTTCTCCACTCTTGGCATACCCTTACTGCAAGGCCGCCTTTTCCAAGATAGCGATACTGCGGATGCGCCCCATGTTGCCGTTATAAGTAGGTCGCTAGCGCGTACCCAGTGGCCTAACCAGAACCCGTTGGGACACAAAATCGAGTTTGGCAACATGGACAGTGACACCCACTTCCTGACCGTTGTTGGCGTCGTAAAAGATGTTCGCGGCCGAAACCTTGAAACTCCACCTTCCCCCACCATCTATGTGAACTATCGGCAGCGACCGCGAAGGACGCAGACGCTTACCGCTGTGCTGCGCTCCAGCCTCGACCCAGGATCCCTCCATGCCTCGGTACGACAGATCTTGCACGACCTAGACCCGACAATTCCAATTGTTCCCAGCACCTTCGCCGAAGTTGTCACGTCGTCGGTCCGCGATCGCCGCTTCAACGCAACGATTCTCTCAGTCTTTGCCGGCGCGGCGCTGTTGCTGGCTATGATTGGCATCTACGGAGTCTTGGCCCATTCTGTAGCGCAAAGGACGCGGGAGATCGGCATCCGCATGGCGCTCGGAGCTTCAGCACAAAATGTAGTACGTCTTATTCTGCGCCAAGGGTTAACGACCATCATTGCCGGCGTGGTATTAGGCGTGGTTTGCTCACTCCTGGTAACCCGCACCATGCGTTCCATGCTTTATGGCGTAAGCGCCACCGACCCGTTGACGTTTGCCATGGTCGTCGTGCTGCTATTTCTGGTGGCCCTGGTGGCCTGCTATTTCCCGGCACGCAAAGCTTCCATGGTCGATCCTATTGTTGCCTTGCGACAGGAGTAGCGGCCCAAGTAGACGTAATAGCAAAGGGGCCCAAATGGCCCCTTTTTCCAAACGCACTCTTTATGAATTTGACCTGCTTGAGCTGGAATGCCCACAAGCTCAAGAATACCCACCCTAGAACCTCAAAACGAATCCTGCCCCAATCATGATGTTGTGATGCACGTTGACGGTGGTCGCAGTACCGAGATCGGGAGCGCCGGTATAGAAATCCCGAGCCTGCACGCGCAACGCGAGAGGCACCGCGGGAAAGTGAAAGTCAACTCCGGCTCCGGCATCGAATGCGCCACGGTTGCTGCTGGCAGGCGTGGGAACAAGCGGCGCGCCTACCGGCCGATTGTTGTTGGTGTTGGGCGAATTACCGGGATTGAAACGGGCAAACCCGCCGCCAACCGCAACCCAGGGGCTGAACGGTGAACTAGGCGCCAGCTTCAAACGCAGGCCAGGCGTGAAAAAAACCGAGCTGTATTTCGATATAGCGTTCAGGCTCGTGCTGACGTCAGACGAAGGAGTAACGGCCACAGGAAATTCCAAGTGCAGGGAGAATCCGGGCGCATGCATGAGCCTTGCCGCATAGCTGGCTTCGAAGGCAAAAGTGTCGCTAAAGGTCACCTGCGTGCCCTGGGCTACGCTGCCCACTCCTGGGGTAACTTTGATCCCCGCAACCAAACCAATTTCACTGCTTTGTCCGACAGAATAAGCAGCAAGGCACACTAAGAACCCGAGCAACAGGACGGTTTTCCGCATATTTCGTTAATCTCCTTTAATAATTTCTACTCAGGGACAGGCGTATACGTCAATGGTGCATGAACCAAAGACCACATGAGATAAAAATCCGATTAAGATTCTTCGTACGGCAACAAAAATCAGGCGTGAACTTCTGCATTTTATTAGAGTGCGGCCCAGTACATTTTTTTATTTCATTAGATTTTTTGAAGGACTGATGTTGTTTTATTAAAGGCGCAAGGAGCGGGCGCTCCAGTTCGCGCAAAACACCCACAAAACAACCGAAGCGAAGTTTTCCTTTGCGGATTGCCGGATGCTTGTATCTAATAATTCGGAAGGCTGGTGATTCGGAAGACTGGTAACTGGAGGCTTGGTGACTCGTGTGCCGGCGCCGACGCCGAATGAAACTCTCCGTGAATCTGTGCGAGATCCTCTTTTTACAGGCTACGTTGTCGTCCTCACCCTTTTCGATGTCGGAGATGAGATCGATCTGGCGCAACTGCCGCAGTTGATTTCAGGACGCCGGCTCATTCCTTCGTTCAAACACACCACGCCGGGCTATGTGGGATTCGAGAGCCCACCTGTGATTGAGCTGCTGGGACCGGTGGTGCTCGACACTGGAGAGCAGTTCGATGGGGCCATTCACTACTACGACTATGGCGTGGTCTGCCTTCTATTGCAGCGGCCATATTCGGGAAGTTGGGTGGAGCTCCAGCATGTGGCCGCCGGTTGGATTTCCAGCACTTTCTTTGAGGAATTCACCACACGATTGGTGCGGCAGCGGCTGGCGGGATTAAGCGCGGCATTGCGTAAGCCCTACACGAACTGGCTGATTGAAGATTACTATGTCTTTCACCACTCCCTCACGAACGCCACCGCGGAAGAGATGATCGCGACGAATGCACAGGGGATCAGCCAGTTGATTGGCGGAGAGACCCACGCGTTGTCTCCCTCGGAGCGAGACGAGGTGCTGCAAGCGCGCATGTCGTACTACGTGAACGACGTGATTGTCGTAGGCTGGAATGCGGCCTTCATCTACGACACGGAAGCCGGTGCGGAAACCACCATTCGGCTGCTGGAGTACGCCAATTCGCAGCTTCTGCAATTTCGCCACTACGATGAACTCCTGACCCACGAACTCAAAGACGTCTACAAGTTTGTGGAAGCGCGCCGCGATCGCTTGGCTGGCTGGCGCATGCGCCCCTCGGCGGACCGGCTTCGAACCGTGCTGATCGACGTGACTCAACTTACCGAGCACACCACAAACGCCCTCAAGTTTGTGGGCGACATGTTTTCGGCGCGCCTCTACAAGATGTGCGCCAACAAGATCGGCGTGGTGGAATACGAAGAACTTGTAAAGGAAAAACTGCACACCGCCGACGACCTTTACGACTTCATGATTGAGAAATTCCAGCAGTCGCGTGGGTTTTTGCTGGAACTCGCCGTGGTGATCATTCTGTTGATCGAATTGGCCTTTCTTTTTCGGGGAAAATAATGCCGCGCGCACTTAAGATAGCGCAATTCGCAGTTCCTATTTCCAAAGAGTCAAGCGAACGAGTGGATAATCGGCAATTTTATGAAGCCAAAATGGCAAGAGGCCAGAGTGTAATGAACCTCTCTGGCCTCGTTTCTTGATTGCTATGGAATCTCTACAACGAGCGCAGAGCCTCGGCAACGGGGCGGCGTGCCGCACGTATCGCCGGAGGCAAGCCGCCAGCGATCCCCATCAGCAAAGCGAAAATCATCCCGGCCATCAGCAGTTTCGGTGTAATCGAAAATGCGAAGGCGAGATGGGAGAACGATTGGAAGTTGAGCGTGCCGGTGGTAATACCATTTACGGGCAGCACGGCAAGGCAGCCAACTGCGCCGCCGACGGCGGCAATCAGTAAGGCTTCAATGACGAACGAGAACACCACGCTTCCAGCGCCAAACCCCAAGGCGCGCATCGTTGCAATTTCACGGGCGCGCTCCGAAACCGCCGAGTACATCGTATTCAGCGCTCCAATCACGGCTCCAACGCCCATGATCAGGGCGATGAATCCGCCGAGTCCCTGGATTACGGCGGTAAGGCCGCTGGCTTGGCCGGCATAATAGTCGACTTCGCGGCTGACATCCACATTGAGGCGTGGATCGGAGGTTAAGGAGTCTTTGAACTGCTGCAAAGCATCGGGCGAAGTCAGCTTCGCGGTGACCGATTGGAACGCGTTCTCCGGACGATGGTAGACCTGATTCAGAACCGTGCTATCGCACCAGACCTCCGAGTCAAAGGAAGAGCCACCAGCATCGAAAACGCCGACGACCTCCCACATTCCACCGCCAAACTTGACCCGGTTTCCGAGTCCAAGCCCGGAATAGGCTCCATCGACGTTGCGGCCAACCACGAGTTCCGCCAGCCCAGGCCGGAAAAAACGCCCTTGAACGATTTTGACGTTGCTGCGGACATCCAGCGCCTTGGGAGATAGCCCGCGGACCTGTACGTTGGCATCGGTACCGGTGGAACGCAACGGGAAGGCCGCCACCACCACCACCTCGGGCGTCACCAACGGGCCATTCGCGCCGCGAGCTACGCCAGGGGCATCTTCGACCACGTGAACCTGATCGAGGGAGACCGATCCGTTGATTTCCGAAGTGGAACCGGCACGGAGCACCAGTGCGTTGCCGATGGAGCCGGACGATACCAGCGTTGCATGAAAGCCATTGGCCAAGGCCAGCATGGCAACGAACACACCCACCGTACCTGCAATTCCAAACACCGCGACAAGCGAGGAGATCCAGCGTGTCTTGACGCTCCGAAGGTTATAAACAACAGGGATCGCCATGAATCACACTCTCCTCAACGCATCGACGACGCGCAGGCGCAACGCGCCGATACTTGGCAGCAGCCCGCTTGCTGCGCCGAACGCCAAGGTTATCCCAAGGCCAAGGAGCAACACGCTTGCAGAAAGCTGCGAAAACGGGAATAGGTTTCCAATCGGCGTGACGGAGATAAACATGGTAACCAGCTTCGCAAATCCAAGTCCCAGCCCTCCGCCGATCACCGCGATGACCAGCGACTCAACCAGAACCAACAGCATCACGAACATATCGGAGTAACCAACCGCCTTCAGAACTGCGAGTTCGCCGGTACGTTCACGCACGGCAATCGCCATGGTGTTACCGGTGACCAACAACAGGGTGAAGAATACGATGCTGCCGATGGCCAGCACCAGGAAGCCTATGTTTCCGACCTGCTTGGCAAAGCTTGCGGCAAAGGCCTTCTCGGTATCGGTATGCGTCTCGTAAGGAGAGTTGGCAAACTCATCGTCAATGGCTTTGACAATGCGAACCGAGTCGTCCGGATTCTGCACCAGCACCGTGTACCAGCCAGCTTGCCCGTTGTTGGTGGCCTTGGCGCGCTCGTCGAGGTACTTCCATTGGAACCAGAGCTGCGTTTCGTCGGAGGTAGGACGCTTGCCGTGATAGATGCCGTCGATATTGAAGGACCAAGTTCCCGGGTAAATCGTACCCTTTAACGGAATCCTGTCACCCACCTTAAAACCGTATCTCTTGGCCGTGGCCGCGCCAATGATCGCGCCTTCACGGTCGCTTAAAAACTTCTTCCATTGATCGTCATCCACCACCAGTTCGGAGAAAACGTCCCTTTGGTTCTCCGGGTCGACCGCAAATTGCGGGAAGGAGTTCTTCTCATCCTGATAGACGCCGCCAAACCAATTATCAAAGGTAACGCGCTTGACGCCGGGAATGCGCAGGATGCGGTCTCGATAGGCCATCGGCAGCGATTGAATGATCGACACACGGTTGATGACCACAAGGCGGTCAACACCCGCCACGTCCGCCTGTCCTGTAAACGACTGCCTTACGACCGCCAGCATGCAAAAGAGGAACAGGGCCACGGCAAACGAGCCGATGGTAAGAACGAAACGAAATTTCTTGCGAAAGAGATTGGCGAAAATCAATCCACGAAATTTCATGCGAAGCTCCCTGTCGTCACGTTCCCCGGCTTGGTTCCTTCCACCAGCACCCCCTTTTCGAGATGGAGCGTGGTATCGGCTTGCTGGGCGGCCAGAGGATCGTGAGTCACCATCAGCACGGTCTTTCCGTGCTCCCTCACAAGCTGATGGATCAGGCTCATGATTTCATCGGCGCTTTTGCGGTCGAGATCGCCGGTGGGCTCGTCGCACAGAAGGAAGGTCGGGTCAGAAACGATTGCCCGGGCAATGGTTACCCTTTGCTCCTGTCCGCCGGAAAGCTGACGCGGGTAGTGATGCATGCGGTCCGACAACCCCACAACCGATAGCGCAGTCTCCACGTGCTTGCGGCGCTCGGCCTTGGAGAGTTTCGTCAACAGCAATGGCAGTTCGACATTCTGAAACGCCGTGAGCACCGGAATCAGGTTATACATCTGGAAGATAAAACCCACGTGCCGGGCGCGCCATTCCGTCAGCTTGCCGCTCGACATGTTGGTAATCTCGTCACCGGCAACACTGATGCTTCCCGTTGAGGGCACGTCCAAGCCGCCCAGAAGGTTCAGCAGCGTAGTTTTGCCCGAGCCGCTAGGCCCCATGAAGGCGACAAATTCGCCCTTTGCAACGTCGAGGTTCAAACCCTGTAAAACGTGAATTTCTTCGCCGCCACGGCGGTATTTCTTGTTCAGGCCCCGGACTTGAACCAATCCCGAACCATTACCATGTCCATCTACGCGCACCATGTAGCTACTCCCTACTGTTTAATCTCAACTGCCTGTCCGTCGTGCAAGGTTTCCGATCCTCGTAAAACCAGGGTATCTCCAGGCGAGATTCCCGCGAGCACTTCAACATCGCTGCCATGTTGAGCGCCGAGGCTTACCCCTCTGCGCTCAACCTTGCCTTCACGCACCAAAAGGACAATCGACTTTCCTTGATCGGTGCGAACCGAACTTTGTGGAATCAAGGCCTTGGCCTCAGTATTTTTGTCTTTGGATTTGGACTTGGCTTTGGCCGGATCGTCGCTCAGAAACGAAACTTTCACGCCCATGTCCGGCAATATCCGGGGATCCAGACGATCGAAGCTTACGCGTACCTTCACGGTGGCCTTCTGCCGATCGGCGGTCGGAATCACCGTCCGAACCGTCGAGGGTATCTGCCACTCGGGATAAGCATCCAGCACGGAGATCACGTGCTGCCCCGTCTTCACACGAGCGATATAAGACTCGTTTACATCGACTTCGACCTCAATCGAATTCATGTCTACGACGGT
Source organism: Candidatus Angelobacter sp. (assembly GCA_035295685.1). Lineage (GTDB taxonomy): Bacteria > Acidobacteriota > Terriglobia > Terriglobales > Acidobacteriaceae > Angelobacter. Next base: position 34,466 of record DATGIO010000152.1, on the reverse strand, counting down.
GGCAATCCCGGTCCGAGTAAAGCCGCCGCCCGCAGAAATCGGTGAAACCATTTCGCCGCGCTGCGCGTCCTTGGAGACCACAATGCCATCGAATGGAGCCGGTACGGTGCAGTTGTCCACATCCTGCTGGGAGACAAAAATCTTAGACTCGGCAGCGCGCGTCTGCTCTTTTGTCAGAGCGATCTTGGAGCGCAGGCTGTCGGCGGTCATCCGTGCATTGTCGAGCGCCTCCTGGCTGTTCACACCAGCGGCGCGCAAGGCTTCCGCACGGCGCAATTCGATGTCGGCGTTTTTCAACTGCACTTCGAGATCGGCGAGGGCCGCGGCGGTGGCGTCGCGATCGGATTTCGCCGACGTGAGAGAAGCCTTCGGCTGGGAGCAATCGAGGATGGCCAGAACCTGACCTGCTTTCACACGCAAGCCCTCTTCGGCATAAATGGTCTCTACCCTGCCGGTAACTTTCGCCGCCACGGTGGCACGGCGACGCGGGGTAACATAGCCGCTGGCATTCAGAAGAGCATCGACTCTCGCATCTCCTGCCGGGCGCGCAGCCGCGACTTCCACAACGGGCTTTCGGCTCTTGAAGGTAAATGTAAGCCCGGTTAGTACCACCAAGCCGCCCACAATGGCGGCAAACATCCCCAATCGCTTGCCCGTTTTGGTATTGCGGCGCGATCGATCGTCAATCTTCAAAGACCCAAGGTCGTGCCGATGAGGCGCTTCACTACTCATACAAAAACCTTATTCCAATCCCGCGCTATCGCCGCGCAATGAAAGTTCAACCAAGACGCAAGGAAGTAAATCGATTGCTATGAATCAATTAGAGCCACCTCCCTGAACCAGCACCTACACTCCAGGGAGTCGACGCCAGCATACCCTTTTTGTGGGTAGCCTTTCTATTTTTCTTACGGTTTCTTCGCCAAGTATTGCGGTTTGCTTGTACTAACTATCTAAGCCTCTCAGGTCAACCACCGAGACAGCTCCTGCCATGCGGACGATGAGTTCTGTTGATTCTACCACCTGCAAAACAGACCCCCGCGTTGCCCTATGGATGTCTGGCGACCACGAAAAGATGATGAAAATTTCCTGAAACCAGATTGTGAGACAAAAAGGAGCCTTCTTCTATTATGGCCGTGGACCACCCAAGAGAGCATGCCCCGCGAGTGATCCGCTCGTTCGCTCTTCTTACTCGATGTTCCACCTAAAACCAACACGGGCAAGGATCGGCGGCCCCTGAGTGATGAGCGGGTTCTTCGCAACCATCACGCGTGAGTTTGAAATGTTCTCCACAGCGGTAAAGAGCTCTAGTCCGCCCCGCAGGCGCTTGGAGACGTATCCATCCAACTGGAAGAAGGGATCGAGGGAAAATCGGTTCAGATCGTCATCAAATTGGCTGCTCGAAGCCCTGGCCTCAAGGCCAAACATCCAACCGTTGGAAACGCGATAGTTGGCGCGAGCGGTAAATTGATGAGGCGCGACCTCGGGGAGCTGTAGCCCTACGAGATTAAGATTTGCCGGGAAGCTTGTGACCGTGGCATCCACAAATTGATACCCTGCAGCCAGATCCAATTTACCAACGCGCCATTCGGCATCGGCTTCCACCCCGCGCGACCGGGTGCGGCCAAGATTCTGCCTTTGGGCCGTGATCAGCGCCGGAGTCGTCGTGAGCGTGACGTTCTCAATAGGATTCGACACTCGCGCCCAGAAGAAAGCCGCGTGGAAGCGGGCGCGTCCAAAGAACATATTCGCTCCCGACTCGGCTCCGGACATGCGCTCCGCCAGCAATTGGGAGTTCGCAAGGGTCAGGGTGTTGCCCAGGCGGAAGCCACGATACAACTCGTTCAAAGTGGGAGCACGAAACGCTTTATAGGCAGACGAGGTGAACGAAAAATGCCGATTCGCGGCCCAAACCAGGGCGGCGCGAGGGCTCCAGGCATGCTCCGTATGATCGGCAAAGGCAGAGAAAGCCGGTTTCACTGTGGGCAAGAAAGGAACGGTCCGGGAATGGGCCTCATAGTTATTCCAGTTGTCATAGCGGCCACCTAAAGTCAGTCCTACACTCGAGCCAAGATGAATCTGGTCTTGCAGGAACGCCCCCGACGATAGCTGACGCCCTCCGGAACTAACCTCCGACGAGGGCCGTGCGCCGGCAAATGTCAGCTCATTGCTGAACCCTCGCACCAAGCCGCTGTCTGCGCCGGCAACCAAGGAATTCCAACGGCCCAAAGTCTGCGTCCACAGCAGGCTTCCTCCGGCTTCCTGTGCAGGAACATGTTGGGCATTCACGAGGGACTCCGTATTTCGGTTTGCGGCGACTGCGGAAAACGTCTGGTTGAAGCTTTGTCCATCGCCATAGCCGCGAACCTGGAGGGCTCCTGGACCGATGGGAGCGTCCACTCCGGCACTGATGGCCCAAAGCTGTGTATCGTTGGTTTGAACCACGGTGCCGTTGTTACGGACCTCGCCATAAAACGAGCCCGAAGTAAACAAACTTCCCCGCCCCAGGCTGCGGCGCACCGTGCTCTGAACCGCCTGATGGGAGGAGTCGGCAGGCGTATCCACTATGCCGCGCTGGTTCGCAGGAACAAGGATGTATCCGGCTGTGCGAAATATCTCCGCACTATTCACCAGATTCCAGGAACCGACCTTCAGGGAATCGGTCATCGAAAAATCAGGAGTGCCTTCCATCCCCATGGAAAATTCGGAGCTGAAAAGATTGCGCGCGGGAAGCCGAGGGAGCAGATTTACAACCCCACCGAACGCATCGCTGCCGTAGAGGCTCGATGCTCCTCCGCGCAGCACCTCCAATGAGCTTATCGATTCTCGTGGAACGCGTCCCCAATAGATCCACCCGCCAAATGGATCGTTCAAGGGAACACCGTCATATAGAACCAGAGCCCGGCCCGCGCCGCTAGCGCCAATTCCGCGAAGGGAGACGCCTTGCGAGGTGGGATTGGCTGTGCGGCTATCGGAACGGCGAAAGAGCGTGAAACCAGGAACCTGTCGAAGAGCGACATCGGTAGCCGGCGCGGCGGTATTCTGAAGATCTTCGCGAGAAAGCAAACTGATGCTCTCGGCCGTATCGCTCAAGCTGGTCGCACCCCGATTCGCCGTGACGTTCACCTGTTGCGCGAGCGCCGCAGGAGCCAGGACAGCATCGTATTGGCTTTCGTTTTCCGACAGCGATCTCTCAAAGCGGGCAAAGCCGACCGCTTCAATCGTAATCGTGACCGCCGATTGCGGGACGGATGCAAAACGAAACTCGCCATTCTCCAGCGTAGTCACAGACTGGCGATACCCCTCTGCCTGGGCCGTAACCTTGGCTCCGCCGACAACCGCCCCTAACTGATCCCGGACTGTTCCGTGAATCGAACGAGAGGAGGATTGGGCGAGACAGAGCGCGCCGAAAACGAGCGAAACCATAAAGCATTGAAAATGCCGCTTCGTCTTTGTCATGAAACGATTGCCTCAGGAAAACAATCAACCTATCTATATTCCGAACAGGATGCAAGCCGAAAGGCGCCGACTGAATTTTCGTAGCGAACCAGGGCAGCACAGGCCGCCCGATTCAAGAAGAGCGTATTTAGATCATCGGCATTTGCCGGTTTCGCTATAGGAATTAAGGAAGCAAACATGTTTCCATTGAAGGACGAGGTAGGAAGAATCGCAATGGAGGCATCTCCAGGGAGGCAACAGAAATAAAAGTAGGCACTTATTTTGGCCTCTCTTCATTCTTGCTTCTCATTTTTGTTCATCAAGCCAGGTGAGCTTTGCTTGCTGGGCGGCAACATGGATGTAGGAATTCCAGTTGTTGACATAGAAGCTATAAACGTCCGCATCGGCCGGCAAGTTTGCCTTCAAATGCCGCAGACCGGGAAATATTTCTTCGTTTGCCGGCACTCCATCGATTTGAAGAGTTCCAGATCTTGCCCCATCCAACAGACGATCCTTCGTAAGCATTGGAGGATCGATGGCAATCAATAGGATTCGGTTTAGCTCAATGGATGCACGTCGATATTTTTCGGGATCTTCATCCAACTCCGTGGCGGTCCACATTGTCATTTTGAAAACCGCAGAATTTGTGGAATAGCTCCATTGAAACTCTTCGACCTCAGCATCATGGAAGCCGTTCGGCAATATCTCGGCAATTTCGGACAGGGTCATTGTAGTAATACATGGTTCGCTAAACCGGGGATTCCTATCAAGCCGATACGGAATTTATCTCGGTAGGAAACGGCTTGATCTTGGGTTGTCTCTTTTTAAGCTCTGCGCCATCTCATACTGGTTTTGCATTTTGAACCAAAAATCGGGAGATGTGCCCATCGCCGCAGAAAGGCGCAATGACATCGCAGCAGAAATCCCAGCTTTTTCATTCAAAATGTTGGATAGATTCGCGCTGGTAACCCCCAACCGTCTAGCCGCGTTAGAGACCGTCATCTCGCCCAAATATCGCCTCAAAACTCTGCCCGGATGGGATGGATTGAACATGGTGGTCATTGTCCTTCTTTTTTCAGATGGCGTTGCCGTTTCATCGGATAGAGGCTACGCCGACTGGTGAGCCTTCTCCGGATCGCCAGCCTCAACCGGTTTGTAGAATCCTTCGCTACCGAAACCGAAGACGCGGTTTGAGCGGGCGCGATAGTTCTCCCAAGCAATGGCCGCCGCAAGCTCCACCAATTGCGGAGTCGAGAAACGCTTCTGCAATCGCCCTCTCAAGCCGGGCTGCACATTCGCTGGAGTGGCCGTGATTGCATCCGCCAATTCCAGCACCAGCTTTTCATCCTGGTCAAAAAGATCGCTTTCGGGATACCAGTTCAAGTTGCGAATCTGATCGTCGGTAATGCCAAATGCTCTGCCACCGGCAGAGTTAATGTCGATTCAAAAAGGGCACTCGATCTGCTTGGCCGTGCGAATCTGAGCAAGTTTCTTCAACTTACCGGAAACCAGATTGGTCTTGTCCAACGCCATGTTGAACTGGGTATAGGGAATCAAAACATCGGGGTGGGTCGCAAGCGTCTCCAACGGGGCGATGTCTTTCTTGAGGCGCTTACGCGCAAACGAACGGATCAGAGCAACTTTGAGCCGCGCAAACATCATGCTGAAAGTATAGAAGAACCGGGAACGGATTTTCTATGAGCACTGGTTCGGAAAATTCACTGCCTTGCCCGCCTACCGAAGCCCGAGCCCACCATCGACCGTTAAGATTTGCCCGGTAACAAAATGGGGCGCTGTGGCGAAGTAGAGAACCGCGCTCACAATATCATCCGGCAAACCGTTCCTTCCCATTGGTGTGCTTGCAGCAAACCTTGCCAAGGGCGCGCGCTCTGGCTCCTCCTGATCGATCATGCCTGGCGCAACGCAGTTTACTGCAACATCCGGAGCCAGAGCCTTGGCCGTGGCGCGCGTGAGCATGTGCAGCGCGGCCTTCGAGGAACAATAGTGAATGTGGGTTGTCCACGGCTTTTGGCCTCCGAGAGAGCCCAGATTCACGATGCGGCCTTTCGCGGCTCGCAACGCAGGAGCGCATTGCTTCGACATAAGGAATGCGCCGCGCACGTTGACCGCAAACATGTCGTCCCACTGCTCCACGGTTAGATCATCGAATGGAACGGTCTGGTAGATGCCGGCATTGTTTACCAGAATATCGATATTTCCGAATTGACCGACAATCGAATCGACGGTTGCCGCGACACTTCGAGCGTCACGAATGTCACACTGAAAGGCCTGGCTCCCATTGGCTTCCCGCTCAGTCTGGCGGGCCTCTTTTTCTGAGTTGAGCCAGGTAAAGGCGACGCGGGCCCCGGCAGCAGCCATCGCAATAACCATTGCTCTGCCCAGGCGCTTCGCTCCACCGGACACAACTACCACTTTGCCATTCAAGGCTTCCATCGTTCTCCTGTAGATCGTTTCTCCCGTAGATCTCGCCGCTTGTTAACTTGATTGTAAATGCTTGATAAAAGATACGGTTGTCGACTCCTGAATCCCCGACGCATCGCCAACCAAGCATCCGAGATGAATCTTTTTTCTTCCAGAGATATCCAATCATGGCATGAGCGACGTACGCTACGTGTCATTTCCTGGAATCGAAAATCGAGCTGTTTCTGCGCACGAGGTCACCGAGGATGAAGCGATGGACGCTTACTCCAGAGTGGTCACGCGCGTGGCCGATACGGTGAGCCCCTCGGTGGTGGGCATTCAAGTTGAAACCACCGGCCAGCGCGGACAGCAGAGAGGCGGCGGTGGATCGGGATTTGTGTTTACTCCTGACGGGTTTGTCCTGACCAACAGCCACGTGGTCCACAATGCCAGCAGGATCAAGGTGCTTACGCTGGATTCAGGAGAGCACCAAGCGCAACTCATCGGTGAAGACCCGGACACCGATCTAGCGCTTCTGCGCGTGGATGCCAGTTCCCTGCGGCCGGTGAAGCTAGGGGATTCGCGCAAGATCCGCGTCGGCCAACTCGTGGTCGCCATCGGGAGCCCCTACGGATTTCAATACACGGTGACGACGGGCGTGGTCAGCGCGCTGGGGCGTACTTTGCGCTCGCAATCGGGCCGCCAGATTGAAGACGTGATCCAGACCGATGCGGCCCTCAATCCCGGAAACTCCGGCGGACCGCTGGTGAACTCGGCCGGAGAGATCGTAGGCGTGAACACAGCCACCATTATGCCCGCGCAGGGGCTGTGCTTCGCCATCTCCGTGAACACCGCCCAGTTCATCGCTACAAAATTGATTCGCGATGGCTTCATCCGGCGCAGCTATATCGGCGTACAGGCGCAGACCGCGAGCGTGAACCACACCATTGCCCGCTACTACGACTTGAAGTCGGAAACCGGGGCCTTGGTTGTGGCAGTTGAGCCATCCGGCCCGGCGCACAAGGGCGGCTTACGAGAAGGAGACATCATTGTGGCTTTGAATGGGACGCCTGTCGAAGGCGTCGATGTGCTGCACCGGTTGCTGAGTGAAGACACCATTCAACATTTGACGAAGTTGACCGTGCTACGCGGTTCTCATCGGATGGAGATTAGCGTGGTGCCTAGTCTTCGGCAGTAAGTGGCGAAGCGTGAGTGGAAAGAATTGCTAAGAAAATTCCTCTGCGGTCCACTTGCAAAAACGTGACATTCTCAGGAAATGACTTAAACTGCCGCGTATGGCCGAAGAGAGCATCGACGAACTATTTGCTCAAGCGCTTTCCGGAGAGTATGACGATGAGACAGCATGGGAGGCAGTTCTTGCACTTCGGCACATCGGCACTCGCCAAGTCTTCCATAGGGCAGCGGATTTGTGCAAATCAAGCGATCCGTTGTCTAGAGCGCGTGGCGCGGATGTCTTAGCTCAACTCGGCAGAACAGAAGATCACAAAACGAATTGCTTTCCTGAAGAATCCGATTTGCTCGTTCGCGATCTTGTGCAACGGGAAATGCATATCTGCCCGCTTGCCGCAGGTATTGCTGCGTTGGGCCACATCGAGAACCCTCTTGCCATTCCACTGGTCGCGAGCTTTTCCTTGCACACCAGTCCTGAAATCCGATTCAGCGTGACGTTAGCCCTTGGCTGCTTCCCTAACGATTCTCTCGCTGTCGCATCTCTCCTCCAGCTTGCGCAGGATTTGGATGACGATGTTCGAGATTGGGCAATCTTTGGCCTCGGCGTGCTCAGCGATGTGGACTCACCAGCAATTCGCGAGACTCTCATTCAATGCCTTAAAGACCCTAACGAGGATGTTCGCGAAGAGGCTATGGCGGGATTGGGCAAGAGAAAAGACACTTACCTGCTTCCGATGCTTCTCACTGCGCTAGAGCAAAACGAAATCTCAACCAGGGTCATTGAGGCCGCCTATCTTATGCTCGATATGGATAGCGACCGAGACGATTGGAAAGGCGCCGACTACGCTGCTGCGTTACGACAACGTTTTTCAGCATGACATTTTTGCATCGACAATCTTCAGAAGTCGATTTTCCGCAGATTGCTAGAGTCCGAAAAGCTCTCGCAAACGCTTCGTCTGTGCGCGACTAACGGGAACCTCGGTCTGCTTGCGGTCGTCCATGCGCAACTGGTAGGAACTCTTGAACCAGGGGACAACTTCCTTGATGCGATTGATGTTCACCACAAATGAACGGTGGGCGCGCCAGAACATATCCGCATCGAGCCCTTCCAATAATTCTTCCAAGGTGCGGCAGTTCGACTGCCCTTCGATGGCGGGCGTAACGACCGTAATCACGCCATCGTCGATGGTGGCGTAGCAAACATCTTTCTGATCCACCAGGAAAAGGCGACCCACGGATCGCAGCAAGACCTTGGAATTTTGCGGTCGCTGCGCCTCCAGCATTTTGACGAGCGTATCCAGTTTTTCTTTACTGGCAGAACTGCCCTCGATCTTCTTGCGAGCCTTATCGACCGCCTGGCCGACCCTTTTCTTGTCAAAGGGCTTCAGCAGATAGTCGATGGCATTGACTTCAAAAGCCTTGACCGCATATTGATCGTAAGCTGTGGCGAAAACAATCTGCGGGAGGGCAATCTTGCGGTCGATCAGCTTCTTGATGACGCCAAAGCCATCCAGTCCCGGCATCTGCACATCGAGAAAGACAACATCCGGCGCATGCTCTTTGATCAGGTTGATGGCTTCCAGGCCGTTTCGTCCCTGGGCAACCACGCTCACATCGTCCACCGACCTGAGAAGATAGCTTAACTCGTCCAGGGCGAGCTGCTCATCGTCGACAATCACCGCGGAAACTGGCAATAGAATTACCTCTTATCTCAAAGTATAGTTGCTGGGTCACGCTCTCCACCAGCCCGCAATCTCTCGGTAAGGTGATCCGGATGACAGTCCAGATACCGCGTATCGTTGGTGCGGATCGTTATCAAAAAAAGCTTGATGATTGAACCGGATGGGTGTTCAATAGTATTTGCCAGTGCCAAAAAACGCCTTGGCGGAGCGTTCCGCTGCTGGTGCCTAAATGGATCGTTTCATTCCGTTTCTGGTCATTACGGTTCATTATTTTTGAAATTCAAAAGCTCCCCGGAAATGACCTGATTCGATCATAAAAATATTTCAAATTGGAAATATCTGCCGTATTTAACCAGCAGCATTCTTCATCGTCTTCTACGGCAGGATGTTTTACCGCAGAATGCTCTTCGGCAGCATGTTCTTCGTCAAAATGACTTCCCCGAAAATCTCCTCTCCCTAGCATCTCGCGAAAAGATTTTTTGTCGCTTCCAGTCGATTTTCGCGCCCGCGCGCGTCGTTACGGTGACAGAACGAAATGGCACAACCCCCTCGGCGGGACGCCTTTCGGCTGAAATCAAATTCTGGAAACGAGGCAAACAAATGCGTAACCATCCATCGCCCCTTCTCGCCCTGTTGGCGCTAGTCATCGTCTTCTGCGTGTCCTCCTTTGTGAGCGCATCGGCGGCTTCGACCGCAGCACCGGCAAAAGATCAGCAGAATGCGAGCCAGGCTTTTGACAAGCTAAAGGCACTCGCAGGAACCTGGGAAGCCTCCAGCGAGCACGGCAAGTCCACCATCAGCTATGAAGTCATTGCCCACGGCACCTCGTTGATTGAGAGGATCCATACCGCCGACAAAGAAGACATGGCTACCGTCTATCATCTCGATGGCGACCGCCTGGTTCTAACCCACTACTGCGAGGCCGGAAACCAGCCGGAGATGACTGCCGCCGCATTCGATCCGGAATCGAATGAGATTCGATTCAACTTCGCGCGCATCAGCAACCTGTCGAATCCCAATGCCGGCCACATGCACAGCGCGGCATTCCATTTTGACTCGGCCAATCAGACGACCATGGATTGGAAGTGGTATGAGAACGGCAAAGAGGGGTTCACCATCCACATACAGGCCCACCGTGTAAGATGAAATTTCAAGGAGCCGCCATGTTGTGGCGCATCACCAATGTGGCGGCGCCGTTCATCGAGCGAACCTTTCAGTTCAGAAAGAGGCTAAATTTCAGGAGAAGCTACCATGCGTTACATGCTGCTGATCTATACCCAAGAAGAGCCCGAAAAATGGACGGATGCCGAACGGCAAAAAGTTTCCGATAGCCATTGGAAGGTGATGGACGGAACCCAAAAGCTGGGAATCTTTCGAGGCGCGGAGCCTCTTCAGCCGACAGCAACCGCAATCACCGTCCGCACACAGGATGGAAAGACCTTCACCACCGACGGCCCGTTTGCCGAAACCAAAGAGCAGCTGGCCGGATACTACATTCTCGATTCCAACAGCATTGATGAGGTCATCCATTGGGCCTCGCTGATTCCAACCGCCTGCCTTGGCGGCCAGGGATGCGTTGAGATTCGGCCCATGCGGGATATCCCCATGCGGCTTCCTGGCGCAGAGAACGGTCTAGAGCCTACAGCAGCCAGGAATGGCTGATCTCACCGCAGCCGTCGAGTCGGTCTTTCGCCAGGAGTCGGGGCGAATTATCGCCTCATTAATACGAATTTCCGGGTCGTTCGATATGGCGGAGGAGGCGCTGCAAGAAGCGCTGACGAGCGCGCTCGCCTCGTGGCCGGAAAAAGGCATCCCCGACAATCCAGGGGCGTGGATCACCAGGGCTGCACACAACAAGCTGATCGACCAAGCACGAAGAGAGCGGACTCGGCGGGAAAAACAGGAACCCTTGCTTTATGAAAGCCAAACTTGCGTTCCAGGGCCGGACTCGGCAACGGAAGAACCCATGACGGACACCGACGACCGATTACGGCTCATTTTCACCTGCTGCCATCCGGCCCTCAACGTGGAAGCTCAGGTCGCGCTCACGCTCCGCACCTTGGGCGGACTTACGACCACGGAGATTGCGCGCGCCTTTCTGGTTCCCGAGCCAACTCTGGCCCAGCGGCTGGTCCGAGCCAAACGCAAGATTCAAGACGCGCGCATTCCTTATGAAGTTCCCAACAGCCAGCGCCTGCCGGAACGGCTTGCCTCGGTGCAGTCGGTAATCTATCTCGTCTTCAATGAAGGATACGTCTCCACCGCCGGCGACAGCCTCGTCCGGAAGGAGCTATGCACCGAAGCGATACGACTCGGCCGGACGCTGTGCGAATTGCTGCCCAAGGAGCCGGAAAACCTGGGACTTCTCGCCCTCATGCTCTTGCACGATTCGCGCCGCGCATCGCGCACGGATAGCAAAGGGGGACTGGTAACCCTGGAAGAGCAGGACCGTTCGCGGTGGGACCGGAGCCAAATTCAGGAAGGTTTGATGCTGGTGGAAAAGGCTCTGCGGATGCGCCGGGCCGGGCCCTATCAATTACAAGCGGCAATCGCCGCACTCCACGCCGAAGCCGCCTCTCCCTCTGAAACGGACTGGAGACAGATCGAAGCTCTTTATCGAGAGTTGATGACGCATCACGCCTCTCCTGTGATAGCCCTCAATCACGCGGTGGCAGTAGCCATGAGCCGAGGCATCCAGCACGGGCTGGCCCTCATCGACCAACTCGAACGGACGGGAGAGCTAGTCCAGTATCACCTGCTCTACGGCGCGCGGGCCGACCTTCTACGCCGCTTGGGCCGGAAAGAAGAGGCGTGCCGCGCCTACACCAAGGCGCTTGACCTTTGCGCGAATAAAATCGAACAAGACTATCTTCGCCGCAGGATTGAAGAAGCTCGCTCAGATAAAAGCTCAGATTAGCCTGTATAGGTACGTGAGCAGACAAGGGATTGATTCAAGACAGATAAGCAGGCCAATCTACCTGCCGGCATGATCGACACCCACCCTTTGCTCCGAGCGCAAAAACCAAGAGCGCGCTTTCCGCAAAGGATGGGGCACCCTCAATTTTCCCGTGAGAACTAGCCCTAGCTGTTACGTTCAACCACAAAATCCGGCACAAAGAGAAGGGCTCGCTTGATTTCAGAATCGGGGAAGGAGCAGATCGCGCGCCGAGCAATCTCTGCGTGTCTTTCGGCGGCTTCGTAGGCATACTGGATCGAGCCGTAACGCTGCAACATCTCCATAATCTGGTCGTGACTTACGGACTGGAAGGCGCGCTCTTCCAACACGGTTTCCACCTGTTTTCGTTCAACCGGGGTGGCGCGCTCGAGCGCGTGAATAATCGCCATCGTGGCCTTGCCCTCGCGCAAATCGCTGGCGACCGGCTTGCCTAGAACTTCTTCGGAGGCGGTCAGGTCGAGCACATCGTCGACAATTTGAAAAGCCAAACCCAGGTTTCTTCCATATTCCCCAAGCTTCTCTTCTTCTGCCTCCGTCGAGCGTCCTAGAATCGCGCCTAGACGCATTGAGACGGAAAACAGGCAAGCTGTCTTGCGAAAAATGAGATCGAAATGGTCCTCCAGGGAGATGCACTTTCCCAACTTTTCAATCTGGAGTAATTCGCCTTCGACCATTTGCTGGGTCAACTCAATCAGCACGTCCAAAATCTTGAAATTGCGCTCCTGCACCGCAATCTTGAACGCCTGCATATAAAGCCAGTCCCCGGCCAGCACGCACTTGGAATTGCCCCACTGGGTATTGGCGGCCGGGCGTCCACGCCGGATTCGCGCCTCGTCAATGATATCGTCGTGCACGAGGGTGGCCGTGTGAATGATCTCGACGACGGCACCCAGGCGTACGGCACTGCTCTCATCATGAGGAAACAGCTTCGCGCATAAAAGCAGTAAGGCCGGGCGAATCCGCTTGCCGCCTCCCGCGCGCAGATGCTCGCCAATATCCGTAATAGCCCTGACGCTCGATACTGTGTCGCGGCCAAATTCGCTTTCAATGGCAGTCAAATCGTCACGAAGAAGATCGAAGAGTTCTTTGACCGTAAATGTGGCTGGTGTACTCAAACCGTCCCTTTTAGCCTCTGTAATTGGTGAACTGCATATCAATGCCGAAATCGGTCCCCCGCAAGAGGGCGATAACTTCCTGAAGTATGTCCCGATCTTTGCCGGAGACGCGCACGGTGTCTCCCTGGATCGATGCCTGCACCTTCTTCTTCGAGTCCTTAATGACCTTGACGATCTCTTTGGCCTTTTCCGATGGAATCCCCTGCTGCATCGTCACACGCTGCTTAACCGAAGACCCGGCCGCTGGATCAATCGTACCGTAAGACAGGGCCTTGATCGGCACGCCACGTTTCACCAGCTTGCTTTGCAGGATATCGTTCACTGCCTTGAGCTTATATTCATCGGCAGAGCTAAGGACGATCGCGTCCTTGCCTTCCAGCTCAATGTTCGATTTGCTGTCCTTGAGATCAAAGCGGGTGTGGATTTCTTTGGTGGCGTTTTGAATCGCGTTGGAAACCTCTTGCAGATCCACCTTGCTGACGATGTCGAAAGAATTATCAGTTGCCATGAGTTAATAGCTTACTAGAGTTGGCCAAGAAATGGGTTTTGAAAGAAAAGTTCTCCCCCTCGCAAAACCCACAGGCTTGCAGATTCCCTGGTCATGAACGGCGGTTGCAGCCGTGCGCCTATTGAAGCTTGCGCCTATTCGCTGCCTCCTCCGCCGGCCCTCATCGTGGGATTTTCGCTCTTCGCGTCGCTTCGATGCTTGTCAAACCATGCCAGCACGGAAAGCAGTTTTGCAATGTGATGGCTGGGGCGTACTGCGATGCCATGCGGCTCCTCAGGTACGCGCATGAGCAGACTCTCGACACCTTGCAACTTAAGCGCTTCGTAATACTCTTCCGCCTGGGAGATTGGCGTGCGGTAGTCCGATTCGCCGGTCATCAACAGGGTTGGCGTCTTTACGTTCTTGATCAGCGAGATGACGGAACGTTTGCTGTACTGTTCCGGATAGTCCCAGGGCAGGCCGGGAAACCAATACTTCACCACGAGAATGGGGATGTCGGCGGTGAGCGCAAAGCTATACCAATCGATCACCGGATACAGCGAGGCGGCGGCCCGGAAGCGGGTGCTACGACCGATCATCCAGCAGGTCAGGACTCCTCCGCCACTACCACCAGTCACGAATACGTTGTCCGGATCGACATAGCCTTTGGCGATTGCAGCATCCACCGCCGAGTTCAGGTCAAAAAAGTCGTCACCCGGATAGGCGTGATGAATCAGGTTGCCGAAGTCTTCTCCGTAGCTGGTGCTGCCCCGAGGATTGATGTACACCACGACATAGCCGTGCGCGGCGTAAATCTGCTTCTCGAGGTCCCAGCGATCGCCGTAGTTCGAGAACGGCCCGCCATGAATTTCCAGGATTAAGGGATATTTCTTGCCGGGAGTGAAGCCGGGAGGCGTGACAATCCAACCTTGAATCTTCCGCTTATCCACGGAAGAGTCGAACCAGATCTCCTCAACCTTCCCGAGCGTGCGTTGCGCCAGCAGGTCGCGATTCAAATCAGTGAGGACTTGGCCCTCCGCGCGGCCCGGATGGACAACAGCTATGGCATTGGGCACATCCGGCAAGGTGTGAACGTAGGCAATGGCTCCGTTGCGGGCCAAACTGTACGATCCGTTGAGGGGAAGGTGGCTGGCAATCAGTTTAAACTGACCGCTGTTGGAGTAAAAACCAATCTTCGTGTCGCCCTGATCGTCAAAAATGAAATAAACACCACTGCTATCGGGAGCCCAGCGGATGGCACGGACCGTCCGATCCAGCTTGGCAGAGAGGTCGTGCGATCCGCTGCCATCGCGATTCATCACATACAAGCGTGCGGCCTGGTACCCGAGGAAACGGTCATCGTAACCCGTGTACGCAATATGCTTGCCGTCGGGAGAGACCTGAGGCTCATCATCGGGACCGCGGCGGTCGGTGAGGGTGCGGACCGAACCATCCTCCAAGGAGAACTCATACACCTCGGTGTCCGCAGGATTCGATTCGTAGTTGTCATGACGATTGGCAGAGATGAGAACATGCTTTGCGTCTGGAGCCCATGCTGCCGGACTCGCACCGCCGATACCAGGCCCGCCAAAGTGAAAATTTCCGCTGGTAATCTGCCGGGGAGTGCCGCCCTCAGCCGACACCACGAAAATGTGCGTGTATCCCGGCTTTAAATAGCCGGCGGCATTGAAGCGATAAATCGACTTGTCATAGATGACCGGCGGCTCCGCCCACTTTGCGCCCGGAGGGGCTTTGGGCATCTGAGCCAGCCTGACAGGGTCTGCGGGGACGAACGTGGCGAAAGAAATCTGCTTGCCGTCAGGCGACCAATCCAGACCGGAGGGCGCCGACTCCAGCGATGTAATGCGGGCCGTTTGGCCGGTATCCATCCAGCGCACATAGATTTGCGGGCGGCCATCCTCGGTCGAAATGTAAGCGATACGGGTGCCGTCGGGCGACCACCGCGGACTGCTGTCACTGCTCAAACTCGAGGTCAAAGGCCGGTGATTGGCGCCATCGGCATTGATGATCCAAAGGTTGGAGTAGCGCTTGTCCTGCATGATGTCACTGAAGCCACGCACGTACACAATGCGTTGGCCGTCCGGAGAGATTTGTGGATCGGACGCAGTTTGAAGCTGGAAGATATCTTCCGGCTTGAGGGCTGGATGCGTGGGCTGCCCGGCAGCGGACAGGGCTGTCAATAGGATGAGCAGCCACCAACCGCGCAGCTTCGATAGGAACATGGCACTTGCCTCCAATAAGAAACACCGTGCGTAAGAGCCTCAAAGTTCTTGCGAGGTCTGCATTCATTCACGAAATGCTGAGCATTGTACAGCAGCCCGGCCTTTGGAAGCTTCTAGAGGTGTTGCATAAAACCGGGCGATCCGAGGGCTATTTTCTTCTGAGGAAACGTCGAAATTACCATGGTATAGTGGGCGCTTCCATTGGGATCCATAGGGCGGCTAAGAGACGATTCCAGGCCCGCCGGAGAGGACAACAACCATGGCAGAACCAACCGCTGTGAATAGCCAGGTCACCGACTCCGTAGCACCTTCGACCGCGAAAAAAGGAAAGAAGACTTCGGCAAATGCCAAGAATGCCAAGAAATCGATGAAGGCGAGACGACGGGCGCAGAAAAAATAGTCTGCTGCGCTGCCTCCTGTCTTTTGCTGATTTGACCCAGCGTTTGGTTCGACCGGGTGTCGATTTGGTCCGCAAGCTGCGGTAAATCAGCCTACTACCCAGTCCGAGGTTCAGGTAGGCGCGTCTCCCTAGGGCTTCCTTTTCTGATTTGCTGGAAAACTGCGTTACAAACGTGGCATCATGGAAAAAGACCTGCCAACCGACGTTGGTTGGTCCCCTGCAAAAAGGAGGTATGCCCAATGAGTACACACACGAACAATTTACACCCGCATTACAATCCGAGTCTGAGCGCAGTGCATAGTGTTCGTGGGATTATGGGCGGCGAGCCTGTCTTTCGCGGTTCCCGCATCAGGTTCAAAACCCTTCTCGATCATATAGAACACGGCGAAGGAAAGAATGGACTCGAAGAATTTCTGGACGCCTTCAACGATATCCCAAGAGAACAGGCGTTGCAGGCCCTTAAGGAAGCGGGCAAATTGCACTTAATTGAAAGATGACGAAGACCCTGCTTTTTGATCAAAACTACAGCCGGAAGCTTCGCCCCCACTATGAGGAGCAGGGTTTCCAAGTTACCTTGCTCAAAGAAGTGGGCCTGTATGGAGTCTTTAACGGAACGTTACTTGCCGCCGCCGAAGGCAGATGGGACGTCCTCGTTACGATGGATGTCAATCTACCTTTTGAAAACGACATGCGCGGCCGCAAGATTTCAGTACTAATTGCCATGGTCCACCTCGATAAGATTCCATTCCACCTCCCGTATCTGCCAACCGCATATGAGATTATCCGACATATGCAGCCCGGAGACATCGAGTACGTAGGCGAGCCCGGCAGAATCGCAGTTCAGAAATATCGCTGGCAACTACTGAAAGAGCAGCAGGCCCAAGGATCGGCACGAATTCCCCCAAAAAGGGTTTTCTAACCATTCACAGCGTCAATCAATCACTCCAAAGTTCAAAATCTTATCGTTCACGGCTTTAGCGATCTTCATATTTGCCTCCAAAATGTCGTTCAGCGGTTGCGATGGAGGAGTGTCCTAAGAAGTTGAAGAGAATTTGAATTTGCTCGAGGGCATCGCCGCGGACTCGGCATAAATGGGCGCAGGTTCATCGCAAATCATGGGGCGTGAGATGCTTGACTCACTCCGGCACCGAGGCACAAGCTTCATCGCCAACCTGAGTATCTAGCACCGAAGGAGTACATGAGCCCTGAGACAAATTTTCGAGACGGCGCAAACGGTCAACATTTCTTTCAAGCAAGTGCCCTGGAGGGTGCGGGTGTTTTTCGCCTGGATCGTATGCTAGATTTGTATCGAAGGAACGGTATCTAACCGGCGATGAGGAACAACGCGCACTTTCGGCCTTATGTGGCTTGGCTCTTGCTGTTTGCGCTGGTTTCTTTTTTTCCTTTTGCAGCAGCCTGCGAGGTAGATTGCCAGGCTGGCGCCATGCCGATGGCTGGAAGCCCTTCGACCCAGCCAAGTTCAGCTTCCGGGGCACCGCAAAATCATCACCATCACCACCACGCGGCATCCCTTAGAGACTCTTCCTCAAAGCAATCTCAAGCGGTGGCGGGCCACGACTGCTGTAAAGGTTCCGGCTCTGCAATTGTGCTTGTCGCACACTGCGGTTCCTCACAACAGTTCGAGTCCCAAGAACAATCCAACTCCGCTGGGTCGACGGGCTTTGGGATGACACGCGATAAGGCCCCGCCCTTGGCAGGAATTGACCTCGCGAAGAATCCTTCTCAGAGTCCTACAGCAAGAGAACTGCTTTCTAAAGCTTCTTCGGCTTCCTTTTTGACGATCTCCCTAAGAATCTAGCCAAAAAGGCCAATGCTTCGGCCAACTCGCAGTTGCTTCTAACAACATTTTAGTTTTCAGGCAATCTTTGGTCTTTCCTTTTCGGTTCGGCTTCAATTCCATTCGGTGGAGCAAGCCGGCACACGAGGTTTTGAATGAACAATCGACGTACGTTTCTACAGCGGGTCATGGCTTTGGGCGTAGGTGTATTTGCGGGCTCCAGAGCCTTTGCCGAACAAAGTCACGGGAGCTCCAGCGGACCCAAAGAATCCAAGCGAAATGGGAAGCAGAGCGGACCACAGAAAGAACCTGTTCCGGTGCGAACACCGGATATCGCCGACCTGCCTTTTCGACTAGAAAACGGCGTCAAGGAGTTTCATCTTGTTGCCGAGCCCGTAAAACAAGAGTTGCTACCGGGACGAACTCTCGATCTTTGGGGATTTAACGGCTCGGCCCCGGGCCCAACAATCCAGGTCAACCAGGGCGACCGGGTGCGGGTGATTGTCGACAACCATCTTCCCGAAGCCTTTTCCATGCACTGGCATGGTTTTGAGATTCCGCACGCGATGGACGGGGGGCCGGGCGTCAGCCAGGATCCGATCAATCCCGGACAACGGTTCATCTACGAGTTCACGCTCCATCAGGAAGGCACGTATTTCTATCACTCCCACATGGCCATGCAGGAAATGATGGGAATGCTTGGAGCCTTCATCCTGCATCCTCGCTACGCATGGCAACCACAGGTCGATAAGGATTTCGTCATCCTGCTGCAAGAATACGCGGCGCTCCCGAACAACAACATTCCGAATTCCATGAACATGGAGTTCAATTGGCTTACTTTTAACGGGAAGGTGGGGCCCGCCACCACCCCACTGATCGTGCGCCTGGGCGAGCGCGTGCGCCTACGACTCATCAACCTGGGCATGGACCATCATCCGATTCATCTCCATGGAAATACGTTTGCCGTAACTGGAACCGAGGCCGGAAGGCAGCCGGAAGCCATCTGGGGGACAGGCAACACAGTCTTGGTTGGGGTTGCACAAGCGCGAGACGTGGAGTTTGTGGCCAACAATCCGGGCGACTGGATGCTGCACTGCCATCTGCCGCACCACATGATGAACGCTATGTCGTCGGTGGTAGGCCGAATGACGCGCACGGCCATGGGAGCGTCTATGGGGGCGTCTGGGGGGACCATGCCCGCAGGTGCAGGTATGGAAGAAGGCATGGGAATGCTCCGGCAAGGCAACGCGGCCTCCGAAGAAAATGGGCCAAGCCTCGGAAGGGGCATGGGCATCGGAGCCACGAACGATGAACGGACAACCAACGGACCGCTCAATACGGCCAAGGCCCACGAAATGATGGGAGAGGCGATGCAAGGAATGCAGCACGGTGAGCACGGGGGAATGCAGATGTCACAGGAGATCAGTCCGGACGCTAATCGTGTCCCTGGGTTCCCACAGGACGCCTACATGGAGGGATCGATGATGAACATGGATGAAGCAGTCACGAAGCCGGAAACCTACGGCATGCGGCCGGGGTGGAGCCAATTCATGCAAGGCATGATGACCTTTGTGCGCGTTCTGCCGCCCGAAAAATACGACGAAGTGGTTTCGAGAATCCAGCAGCAAAAGCCCGGCGACAAACCCAAGCCACCCGTGGAACACCACCATGGAGCCTGAAGGAAACGAAATGAAAAGCATCTTCCCTAGAACGGCCGCCTTCCAACATAGCAGCGTTCCCAGCTTTGCTCTGGCGATTCTGGCTTTGGCAATTCCGATTTCGGCGATTCTGCCCGTAACAGCGGCGGCACAGCAGAGTGGCTCTTTGCTTGTTTCGCCGCTTGTAATGGCGCAGCCCCCGTTGCAGCAGGAGGCGCAGCACCATCATGCTTCCGAAGCCGCGCAAGAAGACAAGCAGCCGGAAGGACCAGCCTTACGCCTGGAAGAACTGGAACAAATGGCCCTTACCAAGAACCCCACGCTACGACAGGCAGATGCACAACTACGCGCGGCCCAAGGGCGCAAATTGCAAGCAGGTCTCTATCCGAATCCAACCGTTGGCTATCAGGGCGAGCAGATTCGCGGCGGCTCGTTCCATGGCGGCGAACAAGGAGCATTTGTCCAGCAGGAAGTTGTCCTGGGAGGAAAGCTCAAATCAGCACGTAACGTGGCGGAGCAGGAACGGCAACAAGCGGTGGCCGAGCGCGACGAACAAAAGCTACGAATCCTGAATGCCGTGCGTCTCGCCTATTCTCAGGCTGTCGCGGCGCAGGAAACCGTTACGCTGCGAACAAGCCTGGTCAAGCTGGCGCAAGATGTGGTGGAGACATCGAAACAGCTTTTCAACGTAGGACAAGCCGACCAGCCAGACGTCCTTCAAGCTCAAGTCGAAGAGGATCAGGCGGAATTGGCTTTGAACGGCGCACAACTCAACCAGCAAAGGATATGGAAAACTCTGGCCGCTGTGGTGGGCAATCCTACGCTTCCCTTCTCGCGCCTTGAAGGCAATTTGGAAGATATCCCCAGTCTCGATCCACAGGAGTGGCTGCAAAAACTTCTTGGCGAAAGTCCAGCGGCCAGGATTGCGCAACTCGGCGTGGCACGCGCCCAGGCCCAGCTTGATCGAGCCCGGCGGGAGCCGATTCCGAACCTCCAACTCCGCGGCGGTATTGAGCAGAATCAAGAAAGGCTTGAAGGCACGACGCGCGCCGTTGGATTGCAGGGTTTTGCCGAAGCGGGCGTACAGATCCCAATCTTCAATCGAAATCAAGGCGCCATCGAAGCCGCGCGGGCCGACGTTGAGCGCGCCCAGCTTGAGACAAAACGCGTGGAGCTTTTGCTCCGGGAGCGCCTTGGCCCGATCGTGCAGAATTATCTGATGGCGAAAACCACAGCCGAGCGATATCGCAGCCAGACGCTCCCCCGTGCCGAGAATGCTTATAAGTTGTATCTTCAAAAATACAACGGCATGACGGCGGCTTATCCGCAGGTATTGATCTCGCAGCGAACGCTCTTTCAGCTAAAAATTGACTACAGCGCAGCCCTGGAGGCTGTGTGGAGCAACAGCATCGCACTGAAAGGCTTTATGCTGACCGACGGCCTCGAAGCTCCCACTTCTCCAAGCGAGATCGACCGCCCGGTGCGCGAAACAAATTTGCCTGTTTCCAGCATGGGACCGCAGCCATGAGCTGCGACCTCAAGACGCTCGAATCGATCACGAACCCGTTTCCAATTTTCCACACGGAAACGGTTCGTGTCTGAGCCCTCGCCGCGTGAGGAGATAGCCAGCAAACGTACCTAGCCAATGGCTTCCAACATAGTGCTCATCGGACACAGACGCGAGGCCCGCACGGGCATGCGCTTCGGCGGAAGACAGCAGAACTGGTCTTCGTTTATCAGAAATCAGTTGATCAGAAACCAGGGGATCGGTATCCGCGAGTGAGTCAGCGATTCCGCTGAGCATCCATGCCCTGCTCAGGTTGAGCCCATCGAGGTGGGAAAACTTTGGGTCACTCGGATCGGGTGATTTGACAGGAGCCAAGGCAAGGCTCCCGTTGCCCAATTCCGGCAGAAAGCCTGTAAGCCAATCTGAAAATTCAGTGCGTGACAAGACTCTTCGCATCAGATCGGCTTCGGCCAATCCTGGTGAAAGAAAATCCTCGCCGGAAGGCTCATATGCAACGGAGTAGCTTCTATCGGCGGCGAAGAAATGGAGGGCACGTGCGGCCACCAGATCGCGAAAATCCCGTTGTCCGCAAGCATCGGCATAGTCCAGCATCAATCCCATGGCAAATGCCGACTGGCTATGTTCGCCGGTACGCACCGGGCGCGGTAGCTTAGGAAGCCAGGAGCTCAATCGGTTCCTGGCCGCATCTTCCAATGGTCGCAGGTTCACACGAAGTTCGGCTGCAAGTGGATCACTCCATTCTTGCAACTCCTGGCAAAGTTGCAGCAGCCAAGCTAATCCATAGGGCCGTTCAAAGCTCGCGCGGCCCTCGCCCTCAAGATAAGCAACTTCATTCCGAATGTTTGCGGCTGTCAGGTTTCGACGCAGGGGCTCTCGTGCAGACGGCGCAAACGCCGCGTCAGGAAAAAACCGCAGCAAGCGAACCAGCAACCAGTGACCGTGCACCGCTGAATGCCAGTCATAGCAGCCATAGAACGCGGGCGTTAACTCTCGAGGAGGGCACGCTTCGCCGTCGCCATTCAGAACGTGGCTGATCTTATTTGGATACTCCCTATGGATACATGCCAAAGGGAGGGCCGCAAGCCGCTCCGCGAACCTCAAGTCCAAGCTCTGCATAGTATTGGCACAAGGGCAGCTACTGCCAACAAGCTATCTTGACGCAGGCTCATCGTCTCGCACCGGAATCGGCACTTTCTTTTGTCCCGCAAGCTCCGCGGCGGTCTGCTCGATGTTCCGCCGGGAAAAGTCCTTGAAGAAACCCCAAGTTCCATATTTTTCCTGTAACTGCGCCAGCACGCTATTGGTCAACGCATCTCCCGATTTACCTTCAGCACGCACCTTCGCTACATCGTCGCGCAAGGTTGCAAGATAGTTGCGGAAGTCGCGAACATCATCGACGCTGGCGACGTCTCCGTGACCGGAAACGAAGGTTGCCGAGGGATGGGCTGCCAGCAGTTTATCCAAGGTCTGAATCCAGGGCTGCGTGGAGGCGTCGATCAGATTGGGAAGATGCTTCTGCCAGACAAGGTCGCCGCCAAAAATTACCTTGGCATCCGGCACCAGCACCACCGAATCGCCACCGGTATGACCCAACATGTACCGCACTTGCACCACGCGCGACCCCAAGAAGAGGTCCACCGCATCGGAATACACCATATCGGGAAGAACAAGGGCCTCGACACGCGCCTTGAGCTCCGGTTTGGGATTCGTGCCAAAAAACTTTAGATTTTCCGTCCGCTCCCAACCGCGCAAATTGCGCTGCGCAACAATGGTGGCCCCAGCCTCCTCAAATACCGCGTTACCTCCGGTGTGGTCGATGTGGTAATGAGTATTCACGACATAGCGCACCGGCAAATTCGTAATCTTGCGAATCTCCGCCAGCAGGGCTTTCGCCGACTCCACATCTATAAAAGTATCGACTACTGCAACGGCATTGCTTCCAACAATGAAACCGGCATTGCTGCCTGCCCTGCTGTTGTCGCCGCTGACCGCCGCATAGACGCCTTCGCCGATCTTCTTGATCGCGAAGTCGGAAGGATCTGCACCGAAAGCACTGAGGGAAAAGAGCGTGATCGCGAGCAAAGCAAGTGTATGTCGGTTTCTCATGACGGTGATGGTAACATGCGCGAAGTAGGTGGGCGTTCGGCGTTGATTCATGGAGAAGGCTGGCACATCGCCCTTCTTCGACTTGGCCCCTGCCCTTAAAATTGCCGCTCTTTAAAGACGCCTGCAGTTGCCCGTTCTTTTCAAATTGCATGTTCCCAGGGCTGTTACGAACCCCAACGCGTTCGTGGCTACCCATGCCATGCAACGAACGATTTTTGTTTAATATAGATAAAGCTCACGGTTCTGGCCTGCGGTTCCCGGACGCTATCACTCGCGGGTATATTTTTGCCGGTGACCGAGGCTACCAAGCCTGAAACTTTATCAAGGTGGGACGGTTTTTAGGGCCAAAGAGCATCAAGGAATTAAGAGATTTTCGAGGAATCCGGGCAGCCTTCGGCAGCGTACTTAAGAGGGAAAGGGGACAATGCGCGTATCCGGCACGCAGACGCCAAAATACCAAGCTGACGAAGCGGCCTTGATCGCGCGCATTCGCGCAGGTGACGAAAGCGCCATGCTCGGTATCTACGATCGCTATTCAGGAATCGTTTACGGCGTCGCCCTGCGGGTCCTTGGAAATACCGCCGAAGCGGAAGACGTGCTCCAGGAAGTCTTTCTCCAGCTTTGGAGAAATCCTCAGGCATTCAACGCCGAACGAGGGCGACTCCCCGCATGGCTGGCGGTGATTACGCGCAACCGCGCCATCGATCACCTGCGAAAGCGGCCCATGGAGGAAGACGTCGAGGAGCTTTCCATAGCGGTGGACGACGATCTTGCAGAAACCGCTTCGCAACGCCAGGCGGCCGACAAAGTAAGGACAGTCCTTTCCCAACTTCCCCTGGCCCAGCGCCAAGCTTTGGAGTTCGCGTTTTTCGAAGGGATGACCCATACGGAGATCGCCGAAAAAACAGGCGAGCCTTTGGGAACGATCAAGACTCGGATTCGCGCCGGTCTATTGGCGCTGAGAAAAGCATTTGCATGAACGATCACGCACAATACGCTGAGCCACTCGCGCTGTATGCGCTGGGCACGCTGGAGGACGGCCAAGAACGGGCCGACCTGGAGACGCACCTGGAACGCTGCGCCGAGTGCCGGGGCGAACTGGAATTATTGCGCGCCGACACAGCCCGGCTGGCCTTCTCGGCCTTTGGTCCCATGCCGCCGCAGCGTTCGCGTGCGCGCCTGATCGAAGCCATCCAAGCGGAGCCGCGACGCAGTGCCGCAAGCCAACGCATGATCGTGGGCGTGTTGCATCCGCGCTGGCTGGCGACCGCTCCCATTGCGGCCACCCTCATGTTGGCGATCTTTAGCCTCATGCTGTGGCGTGAAGATGTGAAGCTCCGGCGCAATCTCGATCGTACGCAGGCGGAGCTGCAATCCCAAAAAGAGACATTGGCGAGAGCGCAGGCGGTCATGGATCTCCTTCATGCTCCCGATGCTCATCACATGATCCTGGTTGAAGCGACACAACACCCGCAGCCGCAGGTAAAGATGATCTACGCGCCGAAAAAAGGCGGGCTGCTGCTGATGGCAAGCATGATGGAAACTCTTCCTCCGAGCCGTGTGTATGAACTCTGGCTGCTGCCCATGGGCGGAGGGGCTCCTATGCCATGCGGAACCTTTAAGCCCGATACCCAGGGCAATGCCATGATGCAGCACAATCTTCCCCCCGGCACTGAGGCCAAGGGTTTTGCCGTCACGGTAGAATCGGAGGGCGGAGCGGAGACCCCCACCATGCCGATCAAGATGACAAGCGTGGGCTAACAACCGAGATCACGGGGCTTTCCAAGCGGCCCCGCGCCTTTTGCAGCAGGCATGACCGAAATGCGAACCGGAGTCCTTGACCGAGCAACTTCCGGAATGTGAGCATTACTCCCTATCTCGAAAATCTTTAAAAGCAAGCGTGAGGTGATATGTCGAAGGCGCCGAACGAGAGTCTGCTTGAGGCCCTGTTGGATTCGTGGGACCGCAACAATACTATTTTGGTCAACCTTCTCCACGCGCTCCCAGAGGGTGCGTTGGAGATCAAACCGCTGGAAGGAAGTCCTTCCATTGCGCGGCTGTTCACCCACATCCACTACGTGCGCCTGGTATTCGTGACGGAAGACGCTCCTGAAGCCGCTATCCAACTTCCGGAGGAAGAGTGGAAGAACGAGCGTGACCCAGCTCGCATCGCCGAGATGCTCCACCAGAGCGCGAAAGCCGTGCGAGATGCGGTGAGAGGCAGGCTGGAATCGGGTCGGGAGATGGACCTGCACTACGATCACCCGATCCTTATGCTGCAGCACATGATCTGGCACGAGGGCTACCACCACGGCCAGATCAAACTGACCCTCAAATTGGCGGGGCGGCCCCTTTCCGACGACGAAGCCGGACCAGTCACCTGGGACATTTGGATGGACAAGCCTTGAACCTTACCCGCTTGGAAGATCTTCGTCCAAAAGATCTTTGGCGAGAGGATCTTGATCCAGAGGATTTTCGCCGTTCAGCCTTGCCCCGAAACCCGATTTCAGGGCCTTCCTTGCGATTCCCCGCAATATCCACAGCCAAGAGCAATTCTTGGCTTGACTTCTAATTGAAAATGAAATTGAATTTCATTTTCAATTAGAAGATGGACGCTCCATTGGAATGCTCAATCTGGAGGCTCACTTAGGGTCTGCATCACCGTTGCAAGCCATCGACTTCTACGCGCGTAGCTGGTCCCGTCAGGGGGCGTCGACTTCCCCTTCACCGCCAGCGGTAGTCCCACAGGGATGGGGAGGGACTACACTGAAAATCGCTCCGCGCTACTCACGTCGATCCTGCCTGAACTCGCGGCTGAAGTGCTCCGGGCGAGCTACGCTTTGCCAAACGGATTTTCGAGCGAAGGGCTGGTGGGCGTGAACAATTCGGCTCCGTTTTCCGTGATGTACATATCGTCTTCCAGGCGGATGCCGAACTCACCGCGAATATAGATTCCAGGCTCGTCGCTAAAAGTCATGTTGGGCGCAAGCGGCAGCGTGTTGCCGCGAACCAGGTAGGGCCACTCGTGGCCATCCATTCCTATGCCATGGCCAACACGATGCGTAAAGTGCTTATAGTCGGGACCGTAACCGGCATCGGTAATCACTTTTCGAGCAGCCGCATCCACGGCTTGGCATTGCACTCCAGGCCGGGCAGCAGCTAGCGCGGCCTGCTGGGCCCGATGCACAATCTCAAAATTCTTTTTCATCTTGTCGGTTGGTTTGCCGAGAACGAAGGTGCGACTGATATCGGATTCGTATCCCTCTGCCGTGCAGCCGCCATCCATCAACAGGATTGTTCCTTCACGGACAACCTGGGGCTTCGCCGAGCCATGGGGCAAGGCTGAATTCTCTCCGACCTGAACGCCGGCGCTGCCCTGAAAGCCGAGCTTAGAGTGGGCTTCCTGCACCAGACCGGCAAAATCATGCTGGGTCATTCCCTCTTTGAGCGAGAGGTATGCCGCCTCATAAGCGGCGAGGGTGACTTCATTGGCTAGGCGCATCAACTGGAGTTCATGGCGACTCTTGATCATGCGGCATCCGGCGGTCACCGGCGTGGCGCTCGTGATCTGCAGCGTGGGAGCGGCCTTGGAAACACCTTCGCTATAAACGTAGCGGACAGTCTCCTCAACACCGATGCGCCCACTTACGATGCCGCGGTCTTTGAGGCCCTCGGCGATTCTCTGGTACGGACTTTCGTCCTCTTCCCATACGCGGACCTCGGCGTCGGTACCGCCGGGACCGCCTGCGATCTGCTCGCGGGCGCGGTCTTCTTCAAAAGCCGGGCATACATAGAACGGCTTGCCTTTTACCGGAAGGATCATGGCAAACAGGCGTTCGCTCAGCCACCAGTGAATGTTCGTGAAGTACACAAGCGAGGTACCACCGATGAGCATGATGGCGTCAAGCTTGTTTTCGGCCATCAAATGAGACGCGCGGTCGATTCTCTGCTGGCGCTCCTCGACGCTAATGGGCGCCGCCTCGGAGCGCCGCGATTTCAGGCGGGCGATGGGAGCGGGCAGCCCCTGCGACTCTTTTTCATTTTGCAGAGCGAAGACAGACTCTTTTCCAGTCAGCAGGGCAGTTGAGGCAAGGCCGGCTGTCTGCAAGAAACCACGCCGGGTGAATGGCTTTATCAATTGGCAGCTCCCGATTTCGATGGATTACGAGTTCTCGATACCGCCATTTCCAGTTGATTTCGCATTGATTTCAGACACCCTAGAAAACACGCCTGAAAAATGAACTGGAATGACGTGAAACCCTAAATCGCTTCAATTCTATGAATTGCAAACTTGTCGTCCGCTTAAAAACGGCCAATTATCCATTGATTTTGTGCGACAAGCCAAAAAATCAATTCCTCAGGAGCAACTGGCTCATAAGGGGCATGCTTCGTGCTGCCTAGCTGTAATCGTTTCCGCGAAGCGCGGGTTGGCGCAAACGCACAGGAACGAGAGCACAACTTTCCCATAGCCTCTCCCGAAGTGTTGGCAATTTTAGCATCTTTGGTTATTTGTTTTTAATAGCGTTTAGCCTGCATGTATTCCACGGTTTCTCTCATCCACTGTCTCTCCGGCTAAATCTCATTCGCCAGTTTTCTCCCGCCGAGCCGTTGTGGGATGCAATCATCCGACTGCGGCAACTCGGGCGAATCACGCCGCTCCTCGAAGGCGTGCTTTCATGCGTGACCCCAAGTTCTTTTGGCGAAAGTAAGAAAGCCGACGCCATGAGCGTGGAGACGGTGGGAACCTAAGCGCTTCGTGAGCTGCCCTGGCATGCGCTTCACGTGGCCCTGTCCCTTTTTCCGACAGTCTCTGCCTGTCCTATACCTTTGCCTTGCGGCTTTTCTCAACGGAAATTGGGACCAGCGGGTCGGATTCCCTGCCGGCATGATCGAAAACCCACCCTTTGCTCCGGGCGCAAGGACAAGAGCGCGCTCTCCACAAAGGATGGGGCACCCGCACTTTCCCGTAAGGACTAGCTTTCGTGTTACCTCGAACGATTGCACGATCGATTGTCCGATATCGTCCAGGCAGGTATACAATGCCCGTCGATTGGAGTTCGCTCTATGCATACCATGATGGATTCCCACCTCACGCTGATCCCCGTGCTGGAGCGGGTTGGGACGAGCTTCGGCGAGGTGCAGGTGGCTTCCCGGCTTCCGAACCGCTCGATGCATCACTACACCTACGCACAGTTTTATCAGCGGGTGCAGTGCCTGGCAGAGCGGTTGACCGCTGCAGGACTCAAGCGTGGAGACCGCGTCGCGACGCTCATGTGGAACAACTACGCCCATCTGGAAGCGTACTTCGGCATCCCGGTTGCAGGAGGCGTGCTTCATCCGCTCAATCTCCGTCTGCATCCCAATGAGATCGCCTATATCGCCAATCACGCCGAGGACCGCTTCCTCATTCTCGACGACGCACTGGTTCCAACCTACGAAAAGTTCAAAACGCAGACCAAGTTCGAGCGGGTCTTTGTGGTGCGCCACAGCGGCGAGGCTCTACCCGCTGGATATGAGGATTACGATGCGTGGCTACAGGAATCCTCCGGAGTGTTCCAGTATCCGGAGATCCGCGAGAACGATGGTATCGCGATGTGCTTTACCTCGGGCACGACCGGCAATCCCAAAGGTGTGCTCTACTCCCATCGCGCCCTCATGCTGCACAGCATGACCCAAGGGATGGTGGACTCTTTTGCGATCTCGCGCCGCGACACGATCATGGTGGGCTCTCCGCTCTTTCACGTGAACGGTTGGGGACTGCCATTTGCAGCGGCGATGTTTGGCGCCAAGCTGGTTTTTCCTGGCCCTTTTATGGATGCGGAAAGCCTTCTGGACATTATGCAGAGCGAGCGCGTGACGTTCGCCTGCGCCGTGCCAACGGTATGGCTGCCGGTACTGGCCGCCCTGGAGAAAGAACCGGGGCGATGGAGGTTGCCTGCCGATGTGCGCATCGGCTGCGGCGGCACCGCTCCTCCGCAGGCATTGATTCAAGGGCTGGACCGGCATGGAATCCACATTATTCATGCGTGGGGCATGACAGAGACTTCACCAACCGCGAGCATTTCCCCGTGGCGGCAGAAAACTGCTCACCATCTTGGTGGCTCCAATGGCTCGGCGACCGGCGCTACCGATTCAAACCATCATGAGCATGACGAGCACGGAAGCGAAGCACGGTCCAAGCAAGGTTGGGCGCTGCCGTTCGTGGAAGCGCGCATCATGACCGAAAACGGCATCGCGCCCCGCGACGGGCAGGTCATGGGCGAACTTGAAGTCCGTGGACCGTGGGTCACCAAAGCGTACTACAACGCTCCGGAGATCAAAGACCGCTGGTCCGCCGATGGATGGTTCCGCACAGGAGATGTCGCGGTGATGGAGCCGGACGGCTGCATTCGACTCGTGGACAGAACCAAGGACTTGATTAAATCCGGGGGCGAATGGATCAGTTCCGTGGATCTGGAGAATGCGCTGATGAGCCATCCATGCGTGCGCGAAGCAGGCGTGATTGCGATTCCGCATCCCAAGTGGCAGGAGCGGCCTTTGGCGGTCGTGATCCTGAAGGAGCCCGGAACGGCCACGGCCGAAGACCTTCGATCTTTTCTCGCCGGCCGATTTGCGAAGTGGCAGCTTCCAGAGGACTTTGTGTTTGTCGCCGAACTACCGCATACCTCGACCGGCAAGCTGCTTAAGTCGGGACTTCGAGCCAAGTTTACAAACTGGAAATGGAGTACGGCGACGCTAGCGGAATGATCGCCCGGATGCTCAGGCCATTGTCGTCCTGAAATTTCCCTCTACACGCTCGGCCGCAAGCCGGACCACGCGCCGCGACTCACGCGCGGGACGCGTAAGCTCATATTCCAAAAACTCACTAACAACCTTGGCCGCCTCGCGATATCCCTGAAGGATCACGGGGCCGAGGATGTCGGCATCGAAGTCCATGGTGGCCGCAGGGAGTGGAGTTTCAGGCGCGATGTTGAATGAGCGGACATAGCGATAACGCTGCCGGCCAATCTCAAGCTCCAATTGCTCCGGCTTGACGCCCAACTCCGTCGCGTAGGCGAGACACAGCCGGTTGATGCTGTTGAGCATGGCTATATCTGACTTGATGTTTTTGGAAACCAGAATATCGACGGCATGAATGCCAACGTCGATGAAGGTCTTGATCTCTCCGGATTCTTCGCCCTCAAGGGGTGTCATCATCACCAGAAATAACACATCGGCACCCAACCGCAGGGCCGGGCGAATCGGTTGATTGGCGACCACACCGCCATCCGTCCAGGAGCGGCCGTCCATGGGGACGACTTCATAGGCGAAGGTGAATGAAGAGGAGGCGACGGCGGCCTGCACCAAATCCGGCGGATACTCCACCTCATGCCGGACAAAGCCCTCATGAACACAGGCATCGGACAGAAGTTGTTCCAAGGGGGCGTTGGAGAAGAAACGCGCCGATCCGTGGTTCAGGTCGGTGGCGGTCATGATGACCCTGATGGGAGATTGCCTCAATGCCTCCTGGGGAATACGGTCTCGCAGGAATTTCGTCCGCTCAAAATTCGTAAACAACCCGGTTCGCAGCGGGAGCCGTAGAAAGCGATGGCTGATCTTGCTCAACGGACCCAAAAACAGCCTATGCAATACCAGGAGGAAGAGCATGCCCGCCAAGACCAGCGGTGATGCGCTTAGCTCGAAATAGGGGTGCCCATTAAGCGGCAGGTGGACGTGAGTGGAGTTCAGGAAAAAAATTACGAAGCCCCACACGACGATGTTTGCACCGATCGAGATCCAGGCCTTTCTATGGTGCAACTCCCATGGCTTGCCGCGAAGCAGATTCATGCAGAGATGTCCGACATAGGGCAGCCGATCCGCAGAGAACAGGACCGTTACTCCGGCGGCGGCCAGCGAGAGCCAGGTGAGTTTGGCATTGTGAAAATGGAAGTAGATGCCGCTGTCTTCCATCCATTGGCGCAAGAAATTGCCTATACCCGCCGAGGCGGCAATCAGCCCAAAGAGAATGAGAATGTAACGAAACCAATCGATCCCGACGACGGCGGGAGTGAGTTCCAGCCAAGATTGCACGAGCTTTTCCGCATTCCCAACCGTGGTCCTGCTTCCAGCCGCGTAGGAAGCGGCATTGATGCTGCCCACGGAGGCGGCCGTAATGATGTGCGTGGGGATTCTAGCGTCCTGAAACGCCATGAGAGCTCCGGCCTCGTAGGCTCCCCGCGCTCCGCCTCCGGCGAGCACGACACCGATCCGCGAATCGAACTTCGCAGGCCGCTTTTCCAGCGCAATCTTCTGGCGAAACTGTTCACGGAGCGAGTTCAGCTCCTGCATTGAGGCGAGGGTTTTCTTAGAGAATCGCTGGCGCATCGTTCAGAAGAAAGGATTACTAAGGATACAGCAGTTCTCCCCATTTGCCAGCCTTTTCTGGCGAGTCCCGCTCAAATATGAACGCGCGGATCGCTTTTAGACAGCGGCGACGGCGGCATCCCGCCCAAGCTTTTGCACGCACTCGCGCATCTGCAGGGCCGCTTGTTTCCGATCGGTAAATTTGAAAGCCTGATCGGAGAACCGGACCCTGGCTTCGACGGCATCCTTTGATAACAGGTTCCAAAGGTGCGGGGCCAGGACCATGTTGCCCCAATAGCACACGTCGGTTCGGGCATCGCCATCCGCCACGGTATAGGAGATATGCGCAGGAGTGACCGCCGCTCCGGACATTATTGCGGGCTGGAACAGCGATGAATGAAACCGCAATACGTCATCGCCATTGGAGCTTGTGCCTTCCGGAAACAACACGAGCCTGCCGCCTGCGTCGAGCGCCTGCTGGATGCGAGGCTGAATGGCATGAGTCTCGCTTGTACGGGCGCGATCAATAAAGATATTTCCGGTGAGAGCGGCAACCCATCCAACTCCAGGCCAGGAGAAGACTTCCCGCTTCGACACAAAAGCGCACGGAGTCACGGTGCTAAAGACCATAATGTCCATGTAGCTCAGGTGGTTGGAGACGATCAGGCCGGTAGCCGGAGGCACGCCTTCCACAGTCACCTTAATGCCCGACCAGAGTATGATTCTGCGGCACCACTTCTGCAGAACCTTAGCTTTACGGGTCACCGTCATTTGACCCGCGGCCGTCAGAAGGGCGGATTCAGCCAGACTGCCTATCACGACCCATATCAGAGCGGCTCCGCGCAGGCTGGTGCGGAACAGCTTTCGAGGCGGAACAGGG
Source organism: Candidatus Angelobacter sp. (assembly GCA_035295685.1). Taxonomy (GTDB): domain Bacteria; phylum Acidobacteriota; class Terriglobia; order Terriglobales; family Acidobacteriaceae; genus Angelobacter. Next base: position 2,223 of record DATGIO010000152.1, on the reverse strand, counting down.
CGAGTCGGAATAGGGTTCTGCGGAACGGTCACAACAGATATTGTAAATTCAGCAGTCAGTTGTCCGCAGCCAACAATCGGCAAAAGCAACACCCCAAACCACAGAGGACACAGAGGAAAAGCACAGAGGTCACAGAGAGGGCAATTCCCATCAGAGAGCAGAGTGGGTTACTAGAATTGGATTACTGCAATGAGGGAGCAAGGGCATTAGCTTCACTCCGCGTATTCTCCTTGCATCCCAACCCTAGTGAGCCGTCCCGGCGATAACGTTCGAAGCCGGATCGCTCAGATGTTGTGGGATATCACTGCGCTCCGAAAAAGAACAGTACTAACGAAATGATCGAGACGGCCCACTCGTTTCTGAGACCCACCGCTTCCCCCATGCTTTATGCCTGGATCCACCCTACTGAGCCGAAGTCATTTGCCACGAACTTCGCACATCAGGCCCAACAGATTCTGCTCGGAGTCGCGAAAAAAGCCCATCCAGAGATCGTGATCCGGCATTTTAGCGATGAGGTGCGGCTCGGATTCAAACTGGACGCCTCGACTCTGCAGTTCGGCATGGGCGACGACGATGTCTGGTACCCTAAAGTAAAGAATTGAGCTGGGATGATCGAATTCCGGTTTCTCGGGGCGGGAGAGCATCAACCGGATGCCAAAGCAGTCGAAAAAACTCAGGCCCCCAGCGGCGAATAAAGGCTTCAATCCCAGCTTATCGCGATAGAATGCGGTGGCACGGTCAACATCATGCACGTTGATGGCGATTTGGCCGAGACCGGTAATTCCGATGCCGGTTGTTGCGGAAATCATGGGTCTGTTGCCTCCGGGGTTGAGATTAGTTAGTATAGCTAACTATATTCTATGGAAGATTGCAAGCAGGAAAATGGACTTCCGATGGAGCCGTCCGCTATCGCGGACCGGCTGCACTCCGCCTCCATCCACCTTCTACGTCGACTACGGGCAAACGACCGCGCAAGCGGCATTGGCCCGGCGCAGATATCGGCGCTGGCCGTGCTGGTATTTGGCGGTCCAAGGTCGCTGGGGGAATTGGCTGAGGCCGAGCAGGTGCGACCGCCAACCATGAGCCGCATTGTTGTGGGGCTGGAGCGCGCGGGCCTGGTGCGCCGCCGTGAGACCGAAGACCGCCGGCGAGTGCGCCTGGAGCCGACAGCCAAGGGAACGAGAATCCTGCACGAGGGCCGCAAGCGGCGGGTGGAGTCTCTGACCGGGGCGCTGCACTCCCTGAACGAAGGCGAGGTTCAGCAACTTGGCCACCTCACCGAGCTGCTAGAGCAGATCGTACGAAAGCTGTAACACGCATGCTCTATTTCCTCCGGTAGCCGTCTGTGAACTGGGCATCACCGGGGAGAGCGGAGGAGGAATATAGTGGCTAAGCACAATGGTGTGGCACTCATTGCGGTGATCGCTTTTCTAGTACCTGGCGTCTATTTCTTATATGAGGTGGGACTTGCAGCGTTAGGTAAATCTGCAAACAGCTCCCTTTTAACTCTGAACTTCGCGTTGTCTGCTGGATTATTTGCCGTAGTGGCTTGGGGTTTATTCAAGCTAAAGAACTGGGCGCGCATTACTTCTATCGCATGGTTGTCAATACGATATGTTGATCTATTGCTTCGGTGGATAATCGATAAGCGTTTTACGACGGAAGATCTTCTTTGGGATGCTGCAATCTCCTTATTGTATATCGCTTCTGTTGGGTATCTATTCAAACGAGAAATCAAGATTGCGTTTTTGCCGGCAAAGCAGAATCTGGCGGTTGCACCTCAAAACTGAGGCACTTCCCTGTTCCGGGTTCAAGGCAAATGCATTTCACGGGCGCTAAAGCGCACGAGGGGAGATGTACCTTTACGCCCGGCTAAAGCCGGGCTCTTCCACAGTTGGGTCAGCATCATTCGAGTTGTGCCGTCATACGAAATCTATAAGACTTTAGGCCCACGACGTGGAATAGGATACTCTAACTAGGTATTCCCTGATGTCTCTGCCGTGCCTCTGGCACTCGATCCTCTTCGCTATGCGTTCCCACGGGCTGGTCTCGCATTTCTTCCTGTATTCGAGGCTGGCGGTTGGCGGTAGTGAAGACGATGTGAACCAGGCAGCAGACATGGCTATGAGACATAAACCTCAGTCGTCCCTAACGGGACTTTTATTTCTATTGGAACGGTTCCCACCATTAGGATTCGTCGCCTAAACGGCTCCGAACCCATGG